>NZ_JAZIBG010000053.1:0-35001 GCF_036621135.1 Aquincola agrisoli | reverse complement strand
GCGGACCGGCTGGCCGCCTGGGCCGCGGCGCCGGCCGCCGCGCCCGCGGGCGTGCACGCCGGCACCGCGCCGCACCGCCGCCCGCGCATCGCCTTCCTCTTCACCGGCCAGGGTGCGCAGGCGCTGGACATGGGCCGCACGCTGTACGGGGCCGAGCCGGTCTTCCGCGACGCCTTCGACGAGGTGTGCGCGCGGCTCGAGGCCGTGGCCGGCATCGACCTGAAGTCCGTCGTCTGGCCCGCCGTGGCCGACGCCGCGGCGGCCGAGCGCCTGAACCGCACCGAGCACGCGCAGCCCGCGATCTTCGCCCTCGGCGTGGCGCTGGCCGCGTGGTGGCGCGCGGCCGGTGTCGAGCCCGCGGCCGTGCTGGGCCACAGCGTCGGTGAACTCGCGGCCGCCGTCGTGGCCGGTGTGCTCGATCTCGACTCGGCCGCCCGGCTGGTCGCCGAGCGCGGCCGGTGGATGCAGGCGCAACCGGGCGACGGCGCGATGGCGGCGATCCAGGCGCCTGCGGCCGAGGTGCAGGCGCTGATCGATGCCGATGCAGCCGTGGCAGGCGCACCGCACGGCCGCGTGGTGATCGCGGCGACCAACGCGCCCGATAGCACGGTCGTCGCCGGCCCGCGGGCGCAGGTCGAACGCCTGTGCACCCAGGGCGCCGCGCGCGGCCTCGCGTGCGCGCCGCTCGCCGTGTCGCACGCCTTCCATTCGCCGCAGATGGCGCCCGCCGCGGCGCAACTGGCCGGCGTGGCGGCCGGCTTGCACCATGCGGCGCCGCGGCTGGGCTGGATCTCCAGCCGCACCGCCGAGCCGCTGGGCGAGGGCACCGACTGGCCCACCTATTGGTCGGCGCAGATCGTCGAGCCCGTGCGCTTCGCTGCGGCGCTGGAGCGGCTGGTCGCGCAGGGCTGCACGCACCTGGTCGAGCTGGGACCGCAGCCGCAACTGATCGCCCTGGGCCGCACGTGGCTCGATGCGCCGGGCAGGCGCTGGCTGCCGAGCCTGCGGCGGGGCGCCGACGACCGCCCGGTGGTCGCCGACGCGCTCGCGGCGTTGCATGCCGACGGCATCGACCTGCAGGCGACCGGGCCGCGGCGCCCGCGCGTGGCGCTGCCGGCCTACCCGTTCCAGCGGCAGCGGCATTGGGTGGAACTGGCCCACCCCCGTAGCGCCTTCGGCGCACCCCCTCGAGGGGGCGCAGCCGGCGGACCGGCGGAGCCGGATCCGCGGCTGCCGCTTGAGCAAGTCAGGCCGCGTCCTGCGCATCCGCTGCTCGGCCGGCGGGTGCGCACGGCGGGCGATGCGGTGCGGCGCCATGAAGCGCTGCTGTCACCGCTGTCCCCTGACTGGATTGCCGACCACACCGTCTTCGGCCACGTCGTGCTGCCGGCCGCCGGGCTGGCGGAGATGGCGCTGGCGCTGGCCGCACTGCAGCCCGGCGGGCCCTGGGCCGTGCAAGGGCTGCAGTTCCGCCAGGCGCTGCGTCTGGATGAATCCCGTCGCGTGCAGACGCTGCTGTTCCCGGACGACGGCGAGGGCGCGCGGATCGAGATCCACAGCAGTGCCGACGTGGACGACGACGAGGGCGCGGCGGACGCGCCGTGGGTCCACCACGCCAGTGCGCGGCTCGTCCGCGCGGCGGCCTCGGCCCGGCCTGCGCTGGCCGAGGCGCGCGCCGCCTGCACGCGGGCCGTGGCGCCTGCGGATTGCCTCGCGCGGCTGTCGGCCCAGGGCGTGGCCTACGGGCCGGCGTTCGAGGCGCTGCGCGAGGTGGCCTGCGGGCCGCAGCAGGTGGTGGCGAGGCTGGCGTTGCCCGCCTCGCACGACCACGACGCGCCGCATGACCAGCAGCCCGCCACTGCGTGGCAACTGCACCCCGTGCTGCTCGACGCCGCGCTGCAAAGCCTCGCCGCGCTGTTCGTCGACGTGCCTGGCGCGCAGGGCCAGGCCTGGCTGCCCGCCGCCATCGAGCGGCTGACGCTGCATGCGCCGGTGCCGGCCGCCTGCTGGTGCGTGGGCCATCTGCGCCACCGCGCGGCGCCGGAAGGCGCCGGCACCGGGCAGCAGGCGCTGGGCGCCGACTTCGCGCTCTACGACGATGCCGGCCGGCTGCTGGCGACGGTGGAGGCCCTGGCGCTGCGCCCGGCCGACGTGGCGCGGCTGCGCCAGGCGCCGTCGCCGGCCGGGGCGGCCGGGGCGGCCGACGCCTCGCCGCTGTTCGGCATCGACTGGGTCCCCGCGCCGCTGGCTGCGCCCTTAGCCATGCCATCGGTCGGTGCGGCCGCGCTGCAAGCGAGCGTCGCTCGGCCGCTGGCCGACGCGCTGGCGCAACCGGCGATGCAGGCCTACCAGGCGCTGCTGCCCGCACTCGATGCGCTGGCCGCCACCTGGGCCGCGGCCGCCGTTGCGGAACTGGCCGGCCACCCCGCGGCCGTGCCTTCGCGGCCCGCGCTCGCCGCGCTGCATCGCCGCGTGCACCTGCTGGCCGCCGCCGTGCAGGGGGCCGATGCCGTATCGCTGCGCGCAGCGGCCGAGGCCGAGCACGTCCGCCTCTCCGCGCTGCACCCGCAGGCGGCCGCCGAGCTCGACCTGCTGCGCCATTGCGCCCGCGGCCTGCCCGCGGTGCTGCGCGGTGCGCAGGAGCCGATGGCGCTGCTGTTCGCCGAGGGGCGCGCACAGCAGCTGCAGGCGCTGTATGGCGATTCGCCGGGCGCGCGCCTGGCCAACACGCTGGCCGCCGATGCAGCCGCGGCCTATGCGGCGCCCTGGGGCGGTGCGTCGACGGCGCGCCGCCCGCTGCGCGTGCTGGAGATCGGCGGCGGCACCGGCGGCACCACCGCGCACGTGCTGCCGCGCCTGCAGGCCGTGGCGCCCGGCCTCGACTACCACTTCACCGACCTGTCGCCCACGCTGCTGGCCGGCGCGCAGGCCCGCTTCGGCGACACGCTGCACTACCGCCGCCTCGACATCGAGCAGCCGCCGGCGCCGCAGGGCGTGGCCGAAGGCACGTTCGACATCGTGCTGGCGGCCAACGTGCTGCACGCCACCGCCGACGTGCGCCGCAGCCTGCAGCACGCCGCTGCGCTGCTGGCGCCCGGCGGGCTGCTGCTGCTGCTGGAGCTGACGCGCCCGCTGGCCTGGCTCGACCTGATCTTCGGCCTCACCGACGGCTGGTGGCGCTTCGCCCAGGGCGATGCCGCCAGCGGCCTGCGCACCGACCATCCGCTGCTGCCGGCGGACCGCTGGCGGGACCTGCTGCAGCAGGCGGGCTGCGCCGAGCAGGCGCTGTTGACGGCGTCAGGCGATGACGTGGCGGATGCACCGGCCTTCGGCGTGTTCGCGGCCACGCGCGCTTTGGCCTCCACGCAGGCGCTGGTGGTCCGTGAAGGCGAGACTGCCCCGCGCGCTGCCGGCGCCTGGGCCGAGCTCCTGGCCGCCGAAGCCGCTGCCGGCCGGTGGCCCCGGCAGGTGCGGTGGTTCGCACCGGCCGCGCTGTCCGGCGCAGCCGGCACCGCCGCGCAGGCCTCGACAGCCGGGGCCGTCTGCGAACCGGGCGCGCAGGCCGAGGCGGCGGCCACCGGCCTGCTGCACCTGGCCCAGGGCGTGTTGCAGGCCGCTGAAAGCTCGGCTCTCCCGGCACCCCGACTCACGGTCGTGGCCACCGGCGCGACATCGGCCCGTGGCGACCTCGTGCAGCCGCAGGCCGCCGCAGCCTGGGGGTTGGCGCGTGTGATCGCGCTCGAACACCCCGAGCTGCGCTGCCGCCGCGTCGATCTCGACCCGATCGCCTCGCCCGAGGAACAGCATGCCTGCCTGCAGGCCGAAGACACGCCCGATGCGTGGGCCGAGCCCACCGTCGCATGGCACCAGGGCCACCGCCTGGCGCCGCGGCTGCAGCGGCTGCCGGCCGCCGCGCTGGCTGAGGCCGGCCATCCCGCCCACCCCACCGCCGACTGGCAGCTCGTGCTCGCCGAACGCGGCACACCCGACGGCCTGCGCCGCGTGCCGCTGGCTGCGCAGCCGCCCGGCCCGGGCGAGGTGCAGATCGGCGTGCGGGCCGCCGGCGTCAACCTGATCGACGTGCTGGATACGCTGGGCGTGCTGCCCTTCGAGCGCGGCGGCCTGGGCGTGGAATGCGCAGGCGAGGTGATCGCGGTGGGCGAGGGCGTCGACCGCTTCGCGCCCGGCGATGCCGTCGTCGCCCTCGCGCCCGGCTGCTGGCGCAGCAGCGTCACCGTGCCGGCCGAATGGGTCGCGCCGCGGCCCGCAGGCTTCAGCGATGCGGCGGCCGCTGCGCTGCCGGCCGCCAGCCTCACCGCCTGGCACGCGCTGGCCGAAGTGGCCGCGCTGCAGCCCGGCGAGCGTGTGCTGGTGCACGCCGCGGCCGGCGGCACCGGCTGGGCCGCCGCCAGCGTGGCCCGCCACCTGGGCGCGCGTGTGCACGCCACCGCCAGCCCCGGCAAGTGGGCGGCCTTGCAGGCGCTGGGCGTCGAGCAGGCGCTGCATTCGCGCACGCTCGACTTCCGCGACCAGGTGCTGGCCGCGACCGCCGGCGACGCCGAGCCCGGCGTGCACGTGGTGCTCAACGCGCTGTCGGGCGATTTCATCCCCGCCAGCCTGGCCTGCCTGAAACCCGGCGGCCGCTTCATCGAGATCGGCAAGCGCGGCATCTGGACGGCCGAGCAGGTGCGCGCCGTGCGCCCGGACGTGCACTACCACTGCGTCGACCTGATGTCGCTGGCGCAGGCCGAGCCGGCGCGCATCCACGCGTTATTCGCGGCCCTGGGCCCGCGCTGGCACAGCGGCGCGTTGCCGCCGCTCCCGCACCGCGTGTTCCCGATGGCGCAGGCCGCCGACGCGGTGCGCACGATGCAGCGCGCCGCGCACGTCGGCAAGCTGGTGCTGCAGGCCGAACCGCCGGCGCCGCGCGTGCGTGCCGACGCCGCCTACCTGGTCACCGGCGGCTTCGGCGGCCTGGGACTCGCGACGGCCGAATGGCTGGTGGACCAGGGCGCGCGCCACATCGCGCTGCTCGGCCGCCAGGCCCGCCCCGCCACGCTGCCGCCCGCGCTGCGGGCCGAAGGCGTGCAGGTGCTGTGCCTCGAAGCCGACGTGGCCGATGCCACCCGGTTGCAGGCCGCGCTGGCCCAGGTCGCGCGCCACATGCCGCCGCTGCGCGGCGTGTTCCACGCGGCCGGCCGGCTCACCGACGGCGTGCTGCGCGGGCTGCGGGCGGACAAGCTCTCGGCCGTATTCGCACCCAAGCTGCGCGGCGCATGGCACCTGCACCACCTCACGGCCGGCCTGCCGCTCGACTGGTTCGTGCTGTATTCGTCGGCCGCCGCGCTGTTCGGATCGCCGGGGCAGGGCGCACACGTGGCCGCCAACAGCGGGCTCGATGCGCTGGCCGCCTACCGCCAGGCTCGCGGCCTGCCGGCCACCAGCGTGCAATGGGGTCCCTGGGCCGAGATCGGCTCCGCCGCCGACGAGGCCACGCTGGCCTCAATGCGCGCACGGGGCGTGCGGCCCTTTTCGCCCGCCGAAGGGCGCGCGCTGCTCGGCCGTCTGCTGCGGGGCGCCGAGGTGCGCGCGGTGGTCGGCGTGGTCTCGGTCGATGGTGCGCGGCTCGGCCTCGCCGGCCTGGGCGATCCGCTGCTGGCCGGCTTTGCAGCGCAGCGGGCGGCGGCAGGACAACCGGTGTCGGTCACCGCCGCCGCTGGCGCCAGGCCCGCCGCATCGGCGAGCCTCGACGACATGGACGGCCTGCGCCGCCAACTCGACCCGCTGCCACCCATACAGCGCCGCAGCGCGCTGGTGCGGCGCCTGCAGGCCGAGGTGGCCGCGGTCCTGGGCCTGGCCGGCGGCCAGCCGCCCGATCCGTCGCTCGGCTTCTTCGAGATGGGCCTCGATTCGCTGATGGCCGTGGAGTTGCGCAACCGGCTCGTGAAGCTGTCGGGCGTGCAGTTGTCGGCCGCCGGCATCTTCGAGCACCCGACGATCCATGCGTTGGCGGGGCACCTGGACGAACAGCTTTGGCCGGCAGCGGCCACCGCCTGCGCACCCGTTGTCGCGCCTCCAATGCCAGCGGTGCAGAGTGTCGATGCGACAGATGCGGAGCAGGACGCCTTGGCGGCCGAACTGGCAGCGCTCGATGCGTTGCTGTCGAAGCCATGACGGGCGCTGTGATGGTCTTGCTTCAACAGCCCGACCCCAACGCGCGGCTTGGTGCGGCCGCGGGCCAGCGGGGCACTGTGCTCCGCGAATGTCCCCCGGGCCGTGACCGGCCCTCCTCCTTTTATTTCGCTGCGCACAGTGCCCCGCCGTCCCGCTCGAGCGGCGCCGCGGGTGTTCCGAACCAAGGAACCCTCGTCCCGCCTGCCAAGGGCGTGGGGTGTCCGACGCAGCGAAATAAGAGGGGGAGGGCCGGCTTGCCGGCCCGCAGGAGAGAGCCCGGACACAAACAGTCCAGTGGACTGTTTGTGCCTGGCGAGCGCCCAGGGCGCCAGCCCTGGGCATTCGCGGAGTCGGATGCCCCGCGGCCTTGGCCAAGCAGCGCCTGCCGCAAGGAAGCACGGCCGTTCCCCCAAGAGAACAGCAAGAAGAAAAGCAAGCCCACCCGCCTCCCGCAGAACAGCAGTTGCACACGATGAACGACCCGCTCAACCAAGACCGCGTGCTGACCGCCCTGCGCGATGCGCGCCAACGCATCGAGGCGCTGGAAGCTGCACGCGCGCGTGCGCAGGACCCGCGCATCGCCATCATCGGCATGGCCGGCCGTTTCCCCGGGGCCGACGACCTGGACGCCTTCTGGCAGATGCTGCGCGAGGGCCGCAGCGGCATCCGCATGCTGTCGGACGAGGAGCTGCGGGCCGCGGGCGAGCCGGCCGAGCGCTTCGGCCGACCCGACTACGTGCGGGCCCATGCCGGCATCAGCGAACCCGACGGCTTCGACGCCGCCTTCTTCGGCTACGCCCCGCGGGAGGCCGAGGTCCTCGACCCGCAGCACCGGGTGTTCCTGGAGACAGCCTGGCTCGCGTTGGAGGATGCAGCCATCGACCCCGCGCGGGCCGGCGGCCGGCGCATCGGCGTGTTTGCGGGGGCCGCGCTCAGCCGCTACCTGATCGAGCTGAACGCCGATGCCGCGCTGCGCGAGGCCGACGACCCGGTGCAGGTGGTGGTGGGCAACGTGCTGGGGCTGATGCCCACGCGCGTGTCGTACCACCTCGACCTCACCGGCCCCAGCGTGGGCGTGCAGACCGGCTGCTCCACCTCGCTTGTCGCGCTGCACGGCGCCTGCCGCAGCCTGCTGGCCGGCGATTGCGACGTGGCGCTGGCAGGTGCGGTGACGGTCGCCTCGCTCGATGCGCGCGGCCGCGTCCACCAGCCCGGCGGCATCGCCTCGCCCGACGGCCTGTGCCGCGCCTTCGATGCCGAAGGGCAGGGCACGGTGTTCGGCAGCGGCGTGGGCGTGGTGGTGCTCAAGCGGCTGGATGCCGCGCTGGCCGACGGCGACCCGATCCGCGCGGTCGTGCTGGGCTCGGCCGTCAACAACGACGGCGCCGGCAAGGTGGGCCTGCTGGCGCCCAGCGTCGGCGGGCAGGCCGCGGTGATCCGCGATGCGCTGTCGGCCGCCGGCGTAGATGCCGCGACGTTGGGGGCGATCGAGGCGCACGGCACCGGCACGCCGCTGGGCGACCCGGTGGAAGTGGCGGCGCTGCACCGGGCGCTGTCGGGCGTCGGCAAGGGCAGTGGTACGGTGGCTATCGGCTCGGTGAAGACCAACGTCGGCCACCTCGACGCCGCCGCCGGCATGGCCGGGCTGGTGAAGGCGGTGATGTCGCTCGAACACGAGGCGCTGCCGCCGAGCCTGAACTTCAGCCGTGCGAATCCGGAGATCGATTTCGCCGCCGGGCCGCTGGCCGTCAACACCGCGCTGCGCGCGTGGCCGCGCCAGGCGGGTGCGCCGCGGCGCATCGGGGTCAGCTCGTTCGGCATGGGCGGCACCAACGCGCACGTGGTGCTGGAAGAAGCGCCGCTGCGGGCCGCGGCCGAAGGCGCCGCGCTGCCGCCGCGCCGTTGGCAGGTGCTGCCGCTGGCCGCGCGCACCGCCACCGCGCTGCAGGCGCAGGCGGCGCTGCTCGCCGCGCGGCTGGGCGCCGATGCCGCGCCGGCCCTGGCCGACGCGGCGCTGACGCTGCAGACCGGCCGCCGCGCGTGGCCGCACCGCCTGGCGGTGGTGGCACGCACCGGCGCCGAGGCGATCGACCTGCTCGCCACCCCCGGCGATGGCCCGCAGCGGCTGGCCGGCCAGGCCGGTGCCGAGCGGCCGGTGGCCTTCGCGTTCCCGGGGCAGGGCAGCCAGCAGCCCGGCATGGCGCGTGTGTTGTACGACGCCGAGCCGGTGTTCCGCGACGCGCTCGATGCTTGTCTGGACAAGTTGGCGCAGCAGGAGGCCGACGGCACCAGCCTCGCGGCCGCCGGCCTGGCGCCGCGCCTGCGCGGGCTGCTGCTGGCCGATGCAGCCGAGGCGGCCGACCCCACGCGGGCCGAACGCCTGCGCGACACCGCAAACGCGCAGCCCGCGCTCTTCGTGGTGGGCCATGCCCTGGCGCACCTGTGGATGCACTGGGGCGTGCAGCCGCAGGCACTGCTGGGCCACAGCATCGGCGAATACGCCGCGGCTTGCGTGGCAGGCGTGTTCAGCCTCGACGACGCGCTGCGCATCGTCACGCTGCGCGGCGCGCTGATGCAGCGCTGCGCCCCCGGCCGCATGGTGGCGGTGATGCTGCCGGAAGCCGCCGTGCGCGAGCGGCTGGCCGCCGCCGCGGCGCAGGCGGAGACGCAGGGCTTGCGCGCGTCGCTCGACATCGCCGTGGTCAACGGGCCGCGGCAGTGCGTGGTCGCCGGCCCGGCCGATGCGGTGCAGGCGCTGCAGCACGCGCTCGAATCCGAAGGCGTGGTGTGCCATCCGCTGGCCACGTCGCACGCCTTTCACAGCGCGTCGATGGCGCCGGTGCTGGCCGAGTTCGGCCAGGCGCTGGGCCGCGTGAACCTGGCGGCGCCGCGCATCCCGATGCTGTCGAACGTAACGGGCGGCTGGCTTTCTGCTTCGGAGGCCACCGACCCGGCGTATTGGGTGCGGCAGTTGCGGCAGACGGTACGCTTCGGCGATGGGCTCGCCACGCTGCGTGCGGCCGACGATCCGTTGCTGCTGGAACTGGGCCCCGGCAGCGCGCTGGCGCAGCTTGCGCGTCAGCACGGTGGCGCCGCGGTTTCGGCGCTGGCCCAGCCGGCGCAGGCTGAGCGCGGTGCAGCGCAGGCGCTGGCCGCGCTGTGGACGGCCGGCGCGGTGATCGACTGGGCCGCGGTGCAACGCGGCCGGCCCGCGCGGCGCGTGGCGCTGCCGGGTTATCCGTTCGAGCGGCAGCGCTACCGCATCGGTGGTGCGGCGGCGCTGGCCGCTGGGGCGCCTGTGGCGGCTTCCGATCGTCCCGCGGCCGTGGCGTCCGACGCCGATGCCATCGCCACCGATCCTTCGCAATGGTTCTGGCTGCCGCAGTGGCAGCCCGCGCCGGTCGCGGCGGAAGGTGCCGTGGCCGGCCAACGGTGGCTGGTGCTGGCCGACGAGCCCTGGCGTGCATCACTGTCCCCCCGGTTGGCCGGCGTGGACGTGCGCTGGCAGGCGGCCGACGGTTTCGATGCCGCCTCCGCGGACCAGCAGCGCGCGCTGCGCACGGCCCTGGCGGCCGAAGGCTTCGTGCCCGATCAGATCGTGCTGCAGGGCAGGGCGGCCACGCTGCCGTCCGCCCTCGCGCTGGCGCAGGCCTGGGCGGCCGAGCCGGGCACTTCACGCGTCACGCTGAACCTGCTCACCACGCAGGCGCAGCGCGTGCTGCCGGCCGACACGCTGCAGCCCGAGGCGGTGGCGGCGGCAGGCCTGCTGCAGGTGGCCGGGCAGGAAGCGCCCGCGCTGCTGCCGCGGCTGATCGACCTGCCCGCGGCGGCCGATGCCGACGAGGCCCAGCTCGACGAACTGCTGCGCACGCTGGCCGAGCCCTGGGCCGTTTCGCACCGGCTGCTGGCGTTGCGTGGTGGCCAGCGCTGGGTGCAGTCGCTGCAGCCGTTGGCGCTGCCCGCGGTTGCGCAGACGCTGCCCCCGCTGCTGCGCCGCGGCGGCGTCTACGCGGTGGTCGGCGATCTGGTCGACGGCCTGGGCATGGTCTGGGCGCGTGCACTGGCGCGCGACGCGGATGCGCGGCTGCTGTTGGTCGGCCGTGACGGCCTGCCCGAAGCCGGCGCCTGGGAAGCCTGGCTCGCCACGCACGGCATGCGCCATCCGGTGAGCCGGCTGATCCAGCAGCTGCAAGGGCTGTGCGCCGGCGGCACGGCGCTGCAATTCGTCAGCGGGCCCATCGCCGACGCGCACTGGCTGGCGGCCACGCTGGCCGGTGCTGCCGACGCCTGGGGCGGCCTGAACGGCGTGTTCCACGCCGGTGCGATGGGCGGCGAGGCAAGCTGCCCGCTGCTGCAGACCGGCGCGGCCGACCTGGCGCGCCTGCACGGCCACAAGGTGCAGGCGGTGCAGGCCCTGGCCGAGGCGCTCGACGCCTTGCCGCCGGTCGACGTGGTGGTGCTGCAGTCGTCGCTGTCGGCGGTGGTCGGCGGTGCCGGCTTCGCGGCCTATGCGGCCGCCAGCCTGCAGATCGACACGCTGGCCGAGGCACGGTCGGCGCAGGCACGGCACCACGGTGTGCGCACCCGCTGGCTCACGATGGACTGGGACGCCTGCCACCTGGCCGACGACGCGCCCACCGCGGCCGAGCTGGCCTCGTCGCGCCTGATGGCCGGCGCCTTCCTGCCCGACGAGGCCTGGCAGGCCACGCTGCGCCTGCTGGCGCAGCCCCGTTTCACGCGGGTGGTGCTGTCCAAGCGCAGCCTGCCGGCGCGGCTGGCCGAGGCCTTCGATCCGGCGCCGAAGCCCGTGGCTGACGCGCTGGCCGCTGCGGCGTCGGCGCCCACCGCCGGCCATGGCCGCCCCGCGCTGGACACGCCCTACGTGGCGCCCCGCACGCCCACCGAGCGCTTCGTCGTGCAGGCGATGGGCGAGCTGCTGGGCATCGACGAGGTGGGCGTCGACGACGACTTCTTCGCGCTCGGCGGGCAGTCGCTGCTGGCGATCCAGGCGGTGACGCGGCTGCGCAAGGAATACAGCGTCGAGCTGCCGATGCGCGCGCTGCTGTTCGAGGCCCGCACCGCGGCCGGGCTGGCGGCGCTGATCGACTCGCAGCGAGCAGCCGGGGGAATCGACTTGTCTGGACAAGCTGAAGCCCCGGCCACCCCGCCGGTCGCTCCCGCCGACCTGGCGCACCTTGCCGACGACCCCGCGCTGGCCGAGCTGCTGGCCCAGGTCGAGCAGCTCAGCCCCGAAGAGGCCGCGCGCCGGCTGTGACGCCGCCCGCTTCCATCGCCCACGAACACCGACATCCCGCCATGCAATTCAGCCTTTTCTACTTCGACGGCGACGGCACCAGCGCCGAGGCGCAGCCTTACCGCCTGCTGATCGACAGCGCGCGCTTCGCCGACGAGCACGGCTTCACCGCGGTGTGGACGCCCGAGCGGCACTTCCACGCCTTCGGCGGCCTGTACCCCAACCCCGCGCTCACCGCCACCGCGCTGGCGATGGTGACGAAGCGCATCCAGCTGCGTGCCGGCAGCGTGGTGCTGCCGCTGCACCATGCGGTGCGCGTGGCCGAGGACTGGGCGGTGATCGACCGCCTCTCGGGCGGCCGCGTGGCGCTGGGCGCGGCCTCGGGCTGGACGATGGACGAGTTCGTGCTGGCCCGCGAGCCGCACGGCGCGCGCCGCGGCGTGATGTGGCGCACGCTCGATGCGGTGCAGCGCCTGTGGCGCGGCGAAGCGGTGAGCTTCGAGGATGCCGATGGCCGTGAAGTGGAAGTCAAGACGCTGCCGCGCCCGCAGCAGCCTGAGCTGCCGGTGTGGGTGGCCTGCACCTCGCCCGAGACCTTCGTCGAGGCGGGCCGGCGCGGCGTGAACGCGCTGACCTCGCTGTTGGGCGATACGGTGGAGCAGGTGGCCGCCAAGATCACGCGCTACCGCGAATCGCTGGCCCGCGCGGGCCACGACCCGTCCACGCGCAAGGTGTCGATGATGCTGCACACCTTCATCGGCGAAGACCTGGCGACGGTGAAGGACGAGGTGCGCGAGCCCTTCAGCGCCTACCTGCGCACGCACTACGGCCTGCTCGAGAACCTGGCCAAGGGCATGGGGCTGAACGTCAGCCTGAAGGACTTCTCGGAAGACGACCTCGACAGCCTGCTGCGCTTCGGCGTCGATGGGTTCATGCAGGGCCGCTCGTTGATCGGCACGCCGGAGAGTTGCCTGCCGTTCATCCGGGAGCTGTCGGCGGCGGGAGTGGACGAGATCTGCTGCCTGATCGATTTTGTGCAGGACTATGACAGTGTGATGGGGGGGTTGGGGCCGTTGGCGCGGTTGAAGTCGCTGGTTGGGCGCGAGGCGCTGTCGGGGTGAGCGTGATGATGAGGCTGTGCCTGCTGCGCCGGGGGTGGGTGGCTGCGCTCGCGCTGCTGCGGCGGTCGGCGCAAAGCGCCGACTGCTCTGCGCTGCTCGGTCGGCCGGCCCTGCCGCAGAACTCACTTCGCTCACTGGCGTTCGCTGCGTTCAAACAGGCTGCGGCAAGTCAGATGACGAAGCGCGCTGCGCGCGCGGGCCGACCGCCCTGCGCTGCTCGACGCCGCAGAAGCGCGAGCGCAGCCACCCACCCCCGGCTCCGCGAACACCGCTCCAACGTTGGGGTGGGGGTGAACCAAAAGGTCCGACCCCCGGGGTCGGACCTTTTGGCGCTCCTTTCCACACCCACGGCGGTGGGGGGCAAGGGCTCGGGCAGGGGCCTGGGGGCGTGCGTGTGGAGCGCCGAGAAGCGCAGGCCGGTTGGCGGCGCGCGCAGCGCGCTTCAGCCACTGACTTGCCGCAGCCTGTTTGAACGCAGCGAACGCAGTGAGCGAAGTGAGTTCTGCGGCACGCCAGCCGGCCGAGCATCGCAGGGCAGTCGGCGCGCAGCGCCGACCGCGGAAGTCGCACGCCCCCAGGCCCCTGCCCGAGCCCTTGCAAGCGCACAACAACAAGAACACCCATGACCACCGCCCTCCAAGCCCGCCTCGCTGCCCTCTCCCCAGAGCAGCGCGCCCTCCTCGAACGCGAACTCGCCGCCCGCGGCCGCCTGCTGCCCGAAGCACCGGCCGACGAACCCCTGCCGCTCACCCCCGCGCAGCAGCAGCTCTGGGTCGTGCAGCAACTGCAGCCCGACAGCTCGGCGTACCACATCGCTTTCTCGTGGACCATCGACGGCGCGCTCGATGCCGACGCACTGGGCGCTGCCCTGCAGGCGCTGGTCGATCGCCACGGCGCCCTCCGGGCCACCTTCCAGGCCGGCCCCGACGGCCTGCCGCAGCAGCGCGTGCTGGCCCGGGTGGCGTGCCTCCTGCTGCGTGCCGACCTGCGCGGCCAGCCGACGGCCACCGAGGCCGACGCGCTCGACACCCACCTGCGCACGCTGGCGCGGAAGCCGTTCGACCTGGCCGAGGCCCCGCTGCTGCGCGCCCACCTGCTGCAATGCGCCGACGACCGGCACGTGCTGGTGTGGGTGCTGCACCACCTGGTGGCCGATGGCTGGTCGCGCGGCGTGCTGCTGCGCGAGCTGTCGGCGCTGTATGCCGCGGCCGCGGTCGGCCAGCCGCTGCGCCTGCCGCCGCTGCCGACCCGCTACGCCGACCACCTGCTGTCGCAGGACCAGTGGCTGGCCTCGCCGGCAGCCACCGAGCAGGGCGCGTGGTGGCGCCACCAGCTGGCCGGCCTGGCCCCGCTGGCGCTGCCCACCGACCGCCCGCACACGCCCGAAGCCGGTTGGCACAGCCGCACCGTGCAGCGCTGGCTGCCCGGCCTGACGCCCCGCATCGCCGCGGCGGCGTCGGCCTGCGGCGCCACGCCGTTCATGCTGCTGCTCACCGTTTTCAAGCTGATGCTCTACCGCTGGACGGGGCGGCGCGACCTGGCCGTGGGCGTCCCCGTGGCCGGCCGCAGCGGGCCGGAGACGGCGGGCCTGATCGGCTTCTTCGTCAACACGCTGGTGGTGCGCAGCCAGGGCCCGGAAGGCGGTCGCGTGGCCGACTGGGTCGATGCGGTGAAGCGCAGCGTGGCCGATGCGTTCGACCATGCCGAGCTGCCGCTCGCGCGCGTGATCGATGCCGTCGGCGCGCCGCGCGAGCCGGGCCGCGCACCGCTGGTCGAGCTGATGTTCCAGTACCAGGGCGCGGGCTACGGCGCGCAGAACACCGCGGCGCCGCGGCTGGGTGCGCTGGCGCTCGCGCAGGCGCCCATCGACCTCGCACACACCAAGTTCGACCTCACGTGGCATGCCATCGAACGCGACGGCGGCCTGCTGCTGGCGGTGGAGTACCGCAGTGCGCTGTTCGACGAAGAGCGCATCGGCCGCTTCATCGACCACTTCGCGCGCCTGCTCGACGGCGTGCTGGCCGATCCGACGCAGCCGCTGGGCAGGGTGCCGATGCTGTCGGCGGACGAGCTCGGCCGCATCGGCGGCTGGCAGTTCGGGCCGCGTCGGGAGCCCGCGTCGTCGTGGCGCAGCTTCATCGACCGCTTCGAGGCGCAGGCCGCGCGCGCGCCGGAGGCCATCGCGGTCGACGTGCCCGGCGGCAAGGCGGACGCACTGACCTATCGCGCGCTCGATGAAGCCGCCGACGCGCTGGCCGCCGAGCTGCGTGCGCGAGGCGTGGGGCCTGAAAGCATCGTCGGCGTGTGCCTGCCGCGCGTGCCGGTGCTGATGGTCGCGATGCTCGCGGTGTGGAAGGCCGGCGGCGCCTGGCTGGCGCTCGACCCGGTGCTGCCGGCAGAACGCCTGCGCTACATGGTGCGCGATTCCGGCGCGGCGCTGGTGCTGGCGCTGCCGGCGGACATCGAGCGCCTGGCGGCGCCGGGCCATTCGCAGGGGGAGCAGGCGGCATGGCTCCCTCTGCCTCTGGCGGAGGGCAGGGGAGCGGGTGCGGCCCGCAGCCCGCAGGCGGGCCGGAAGGTTCTCAGCCCCACCCAGCTCGCCTACGTGCTCTACACCTCCGGCTCCACCGGCCGTCCCAAGGGCACGCTGCTGCCGCACGGCGGGCTGATGCACTACCTCGACTGGTGCCTGGAACGCTACCCGCTGCACGAAGGCCGCGGCGCACCGGTCAACTCGTCGATCGGCTTCGACGCCACGATCACCGGCCTCTTCGCGCCGCTGCTGGTGGGCGGCACCGTCACCCTGCTGCCCGAGGCCGATCCGCTCGCCGCGCTGGCCGACACGATGGCCGCCGGCCACAGCCTGGTGAAGCTCACGCCGGCGCACATGAACGCGCTGGCGCCGCTGATGGAAGCCCGGCCGGCGCCCGATGCCGCGTCGCTGCCCAAGGCCTTCGTGATCGGCGGCGAATCGCTGACCGAGGTGCACGTCAACACCTGGCGCGAGCGCTTCCCCGGCATCGCGCTGCTCAATGAATACGGCCCCACCGAGACCGTCGTCGGCTGCTGCGTGCACGAGGTGCAGCCCGAAGACCGCGGCGCGATGCCGATCGGCCGGCCCATCACCGGCGCGGCGATGTACCTGCTCGACGCCGAGCTGAACCCCGTGCCCGCCGGCGCGGTGGGCGAGGTCTGCATCGGCGGCGCCGGCATGGCGCGCGGCTACCTGGGCCGCCCGGCGCTGACGGCCGAGCGCTTCCTGCCCGATCCGTTCGACGGCGCGCCCGGCGCGACCCTGTACCGCACCGGCGACCTGGCCATGTGGCGGGCCGACGGCAGCATCGCCTACCTCGGTCGCGCCGACCAGCAGCTGAAGCTGCGCGGCCACCGCATCGAGGCCGGCGAGGTCGAATCGGCGCTGGTGCGCCAGCCCGGCATCGCCGAGGCGGTGGTGGACGTGCTGACCGTCGGCACCGTGCCCGCGCTCGTGGCCTGGGTGCGGCGCGATGCGGCCTCGACGGCAGCACTCGACATCCCCGCGCTGCGCCAGTCGCTGGCCGCCTGGCTGCCGACCTACATGGTGCCGTCGCACGTCCTCGTGCTGGACACGATGCCGCTCACGCCCAACGGCAAGGTCGACCGCGCGGCGCTGCCGGTGCCGCAGCCGGCGCCAGCCGCCACCGCGCCGGGGGCCGCGCGAGGCGCCGACGCCGCGGGCGAGGGCGGCACCGCGTTTGCCACGCTGCACGGCATCTGGTGCCAGGTGCTGCGGCGCGAGGCCATCGGCCCCGACGACAACTTCTTCGACCTCGGCGGCGATTCGGTCGCGGCGATGCAGATCGTCGCCCGTGCGCACCAGGCCGGCCTGGTGCTGACGCCGGCCGCCGTCTTCACGCACCAGACGCTGGCCTCGCAGGCGCTGGCCGCGCGGCCGGCCGGCGTCGAGGCGCCGGAGGCCCCCGTCGCCGACGGCGAGGCCGCCGTGCTCGCGCCCGCGCAATGGGCCTTCTTCGATCGTGTCGATCGCGGCGAGATCGCCGTGCCGGCGCACTGGAACCAGAGCCTGCTGCTCGACCTCGCGCCGTCGGTCGACCCGTCGCGCCTGCGGGCCGCGCTCCAGGCGCTGCCGGCGCGCCATGCCGCACTGCGCCTGCGCTTCGAGCCGGCCGATGGCGGAGGCTGGCGCGCCTGGCATGCGGCCGCGGCCGACACGCCGGTGCCGCTGGAGGTCGTCGACCTCGCCCCCGATGCGCTGCCGCACGCGCTGGCCGAGGCGCAGCGCACGCTGCGGCTGGCCGAGGGCCCGCTGCTGCGCGCCTGGCTGTACCGGCTCGCCGACGGCGGCGGGCACCGGCTGCTGCTCGTGATGCACCACCTCGTGGTCGACGGCCTGTCGTGGCGGCTGCTGCTGGCCGACCTGGCGCAGGCCCTGGCCGCCGATGCGCCCGCCGGCGATGCCCCCGCGCCGGCCTTCGCGCGCTGGACGGCGGCGCTGCAGGCGCAGCGCGGCCGCTTCGAGCGCGAGGCCGCGCACTGGGCGGCCGCCGCCGAGCCCGGCACGCCGCTGCCCCGCGCGGCCGGCGCGCCCGCGGCGGCGCGCGAGTCGGAGGCCGCCGAGCGCCGGGTCGTCATGGACCCGGACGACACCCGGCGCCTGGCCGGCGCGGCGCTGGCGCTCGGCCGGCGACCCGACACGCTGCTGCTCGCGGCCCTCGCGCAGACGCTGCAGCAGTGGACACGCGGCAGCGCGCTGGTGATCGATGTCGAGCGCCATGGCCGCGGCCTCGACGGCCTGGCGATCGAGGCCGGCGGAGAAGCCGCGGCCCCGGCCGATGCCGCGCAGGCCCAGGCCGCGGCCGCGCTGGCCCGCACCGTCGGCTGGTTCACCGCGCAATGGCCGCTGCGGCTGGCGCTGCCGGCCGGCGCGCCCCAGCGCCAGCTCGACGCGGTCGCCGAAGCGCTCGCCGAGGTGCCGCAGAACGGCCTGGGCTTCGGCGTGCTGCGCCAGCACGGCCGCGTGCCGGCGTCGCCGGCGGAGGTGAGCTTCAACCACCTCGGCGCGGCCGATGCCGGCGGGCTGGGGCCGCTGCAGGGCCTGGCGCCCGAGCCCGTCCCGGCCCAGCGCGACCCGGCCGCGCTGCGCAGCCACCTGCTCGAGGTCGTCACGCTGCAGCGCGACGGCCGCCTCGTCTGGCTCTGGCGGCACGACGGCCGCCTCGCCCCGGCCACGGTCGATGCGCTCGCGCGCCGCACCGCGGCCCACCTGCAATCCCTGCTGGCGCTCGCGCCGGCCTGACCCTTCCCCGATGCCCGCTGCCATGCCGCCCTCGACGCCGACGTCCGCCTCCAACGCACCGCCCCCGCAGCGGCCCGACCGCCCGCAGGGCGTGGTGCCTGCCGCCGGGGCGGGCGCGCGCTACGCGCTGTCACCCGCGCAGCAGGGGCTGCTTTTCCATGCGCTGCTCTCGCCCGGCGAGCCGCTGTACTTCGAGCAGCGCTGGTGCGCGATCGACGGTCCGCTCGATGCGGCGGCGTTCCAGGCCGCCTGGCAACAGGTGCTCGATGCGCACGAGGCGCTGCGCAGCGGCTTCGTCTGGCGCGACGGCGAGGCGCCGTTCCAGCAGCCGGCGGCCGGCGCGGTGCTGCCGTGGGCGGTGCTCGACTGGCAGGCCCTCGACGACGCCGCGCAGGCCGCCGCCTTCGACACGCTGGTCGCCGACGACCGGGCGCGCGGCTTCGTGCCCGACGCGCCGCCGCTGATGCGCTGCACGCTGGCCGTGCTCGGGCCGCAGCGGCACCGCTTCGTCTGGAGCTACCACCACCTGCTGATGGACGGCTGGTCGAACGCGCTGGTGATCGCCGAGGTGCTGGCGCGCTACGAGGCGCTGCGGCGCGGCGAGGCGCCGAGCCTGCCGCCCGCGCGGCCGTACCGCGAGCACATCGCGTGGCTGCAGCGCCAGGACCGTGGCGCCGCCGAGCACCACTGGCGCGAGGCGCTCGGCGCCGTCCAGGCCCCGACGCCGCTGCCGTGGCTGCGGGCCGCGGCACCGGGCGCCGGTGGCCCGCCCGGCGAGGCGACGCTGGTGCTGCCGGCGGATGACACGGCCGCGCTGGAGGCCTTTGCGCGCGACCAGCGGCTCACGCTCAACACGCTGGTGCAGGGCGCGTGGGCGCTGCTGCTGGCCCGCGCGAGCGGCCAGGCGGAGGTGCTCTTCGGCGCCGCCGTGGCCGGCCGCCCGCCCACGCTGGCCGACACCGAGCGCCGCATCGGCCTGTTCATCGCCACGGTGCCGGTGCCCGTGGCCGTGCCGCCGCAGGCGGCGCCGCTGCCGTGGCTGCAGGCGCTGCAGGCCGGCCTGCGGGCGCACGAGCAGCACGCCCACCTGGGCCTGGCCGAGGTGCAGCGGCTGACGCCCGTGCCGGGCGGCACGCCGCTGTTCGACAGCGTGCTGGTGTTCGAGAACTACCCGCTGTCGAGCGCGGCCGCGCTCGCGTCCGCCACCGGCACGCTGCGCCTGCACGGCGTGGGCGGCTTCGAGCGCACCCACTACCCGCTCGCGCTGATGGTGCTGCCCGGCGAGCGGTTGACGCTGGTGCTGCGGCACGACACGCACCGGCTGCCGGGGCCGATGGCCGGCCACCTGCTGCGGCAGGTCGCCGCACTGCTGCGCGGCCTGGCGCGGCCCGGCGTGCGCCGGCTGGCCGACCTGCCGGCGTTGGACGCCGAAGCCGCCGCCGCGCTGGCAGCGGCGGGCACGGGCCCACTGCCCGCCCCGGCGCTGCGCTGCGTGCACGCATCGATCGCCGCGCGCGCCGCGGCCGATGGCGAGGGCATCGCGCTCGTCTTCGAACCGGGGTCCGGCGAAGGCACCGCCGCCGCGGGCGGTGCGCACGGCGCCTGGACCTACAGCGCGCTGGAGGCAGCGGCCAACCGCCTGGCGCGTCACCTGCGTGCGCAGGGCGTGGGCCGCGGCGCGCGCGTGGGCGTGTGCGTGCCGCGCTCGCCGCAACTCGTGGTGGCGTTGCTCGCGGTGTGGAAGGCGGGCGCGGCCTACGTGCCGCTCGATCCGCTGCACCCGCCGGCGCGGCGCGCCCTCGTCGCGTCGCGCGCGGGGCTGGCGCGGCTGGTGGTCGCGGGCGGGGTGCAAGCCGCGGACGATGCCGCCGGCGTGCCGGTGACCGACCTCGACGCCGAGGCCGGCGCCATCGCCGCGTGGCAGGCGGACGATCCCCGCGTGCCGCTGGGCCTACGGGACCCGGCCTACCTGATGTTCACCAGCGGCAGCACCGGCACGCCCAAGGGCGTGGCGGTCAGCCACGGCGCGCTGGCCAACCACCTGGCCAGCATGGCCGCGGCGCCCGGGCTCCAGGCCGGCCAACGCCTGCTGGCGCTGACCACCGTGGCCTTCGACATCGCCGGCCTCGAGCTGTGGCTGCCGCTGGTGCAGGGCGGCCGGCTGGTGCTCGCCTCGGCCGAGGTGGCGCGCGATGCGGCGCAGCTTGCGCGGCAGATCGAGCGCCACCGGATCGATGTGATGCAGGCCACGCCGGCCACCTGGCAGCTGCTGCGCGACGCCGCCTGGCCGGGGGCGCCGGGGCTGCGCGCCTGGGTCGGCGGCGAGGCGCTGGAAGCGGCCCTGGCCCGCTGGCTGCTCGGCCGCTGTGCGGCGGTCTGGAACCTCTACGGCCCGACGGAGACGACGATCTGGTCGACCGCGCTGCGGCTGCAGCCGGCGCTGCTCGCGCCCGGCGAGGCGGTGCCGATCGGCGGCCCGATCGCCGACACGCGGCTGGTGGTGCACGACGCGCACGGCCAGCCGGCCCCGGTGGGCCTGCCCGGCGAGCTGCTGATCGGCGGCGCGGGCGTGGCCGAAGGCTATGCGGACCAGCCGGGGCTGACCGCGCAGGCCTTCGTTCCGGATGCCGCCGGGCAGGGCGGCCGGTTGTACCGCACCGGCGATCTGGTGCGCTGGCGTACCGATGGGCTGCTGGACTTCCTCGGCCGCGCCGACCACCAGGTCAAGCTGCGCGGCCACCGCATCGAGCTGGGCGAGATCGAAGCGCTGCTGTCGCAGCAGCCGGGCGTCGCGCAGGCCGCCGTGCTGCTGCGCCGCGACCTGCCGGGCGGGCCCGGGCTGGTCGCCTACCTGCGCCCGGCGGCCGGGCCCGCGGCGCCGCCGGACCCGGCCGTGCTGCGCGCCGCGCTGCAGGCGCGCCTGCCGGCCTACATGCTGCCGGCGCACTGGCAGCTGCTGCCGCAGCTGCCGCTGACGCCCAACGGCAAGGTCGACCGCCGCGCGCTGCCGCTGCCCGACACGGCGGCGTCACCGCCGTCGCCCGCCGGGGCCGCCGGCGCGGACGATCCGCTGCAGGCGCTGGTGGCCGGCGTGTGGGCCGAGGTGCTGGGCCGGCCGCTGCCGCCCGGCGCGCAGGACGACTTCTTCGCGCTGGGCGGCCATTCGCTCACCGCCACGCGCGCCGCCGCCCGGCTGCAGGCGCTGCGCCCCGGCGGGCCGGCGGTGCCGCTGCGGCTGCTGTTCGAGCATCCGCGGCTGGCCGACTTCGTCGCCGCGCTGCGGCAGGCGCAGGGCGGCACGGTGCTGCCGCCTGTGGAGCGCGGCGCCGACGATGCCCCGGTGCTGCCGCTGCCGTCGCAGCACCGGCAGTGGCTGGTCGCGCAGTTCGCGCCGGCGAGCCGCGCCTACACCATCGGCCTGCAGGTCGTGCTGCAGGGCGCGCTCGACGAGGCCGCGCTGCAGGGCGCGCTGCAGTCGCTGGTCGACCGCCACGAGGCGCTGCGTACCGGCTTCTCGGCCGACGACGGCCAACTGGCCGCCACCGTGTGGCCGGCGCTGCCGCTGCCGCTGCAGCGCATCGACCTGGCCGGCGGCGCGCCGCAGGCGCTCGACGATGCCGTGCGGGCCGAGCTGGCGCGGCCCTTCGACCTGGGCCGGCCGCCGCTGCTGCGCGCGACGCTGCTGCGCACCGCGGCCGAGCGGCACGTGCTGCTGCTCGCGCTGCACCACATCGTGGCCGACGATGCCTCCATCGGCGTGCTGGCGCGCGAGCTGGCGGCGGCCTACGGCGCCCGCCGCAGCGGCAGCGCCGCCGATGCACCCGCCCCCGCACCCGCACCCGCGCTGCGCTGCCGCGACGTGGCGGCCTGGCAGCGCGGGCTCGATCTCTCGTCGCAGCGTGCCCACTGGCACGCGCTGCTGCACGACGCGCCCGCGCCGCAGCGCCTGGCGATCGAGCGGCAGGGCGCGCCTGCCGCGGCGGCGGCGCAGGCGCCCGCGCCCGGCGCCGCGGGCCGCCACCTGCAGCGCCTGCCTGCGCAACACATGCAAGCGCTGCAGGCGCTGGCGCAGGCCCACGGGGCCACGCCCTACATGGTGATGCTCGCCGGCCTGGCCGTGCTGCTGCAGCGCTACGGCGCGGGCGACGACCTGGTCGTCGGCAGCCCCGTCGCGGGCCGCCCCCGCACCGGCCAGGCGGCGGTCGACGAGCTCGTGGGCATGTTCGTCAACACCCTGCCGCTGCGCCTGGCGCTGGGCGGCCGGCCGACGGTGGCGGCGCTGCTCGCGCGCGTGCGCCGCAGCACGCTCGACGCCTGGGAGCACCAGGACCTGCCCTTCGAGCAGATGCTCGACGCGCTGCCCGCCGCGCGGCGGCAGGAGGGCCTGTTCGACGTGATGTTCAGCGTGCAGAACGCGCACGGCGTGCTGCCCGCGGCGGTGCTGCACGGCGGCCTCGTGTGGCAGCCGCAGCCGGTGCCCGTGCAGGAGGCCAAGTTCCCGCTGGGCCTGGCGCTGCGGCCGGCGGTGCCGGGCGAGGACGGGGAGGGCGGCGACCCCGGCGCCTGGATCGCGGCCTGGGAGTTCGATGCCGCGCGCTTCGAGCCCGCGGCCGTCGAGCGCATGGCCGGCCACTGGGCCGAGCTGCTCTCGCAGATGGCACGCGACCCCGCGCAGCCGGTCGCCGCGCTGGGCCTGCTGACCCCGGCCGAGGCCGCGCAGATCGCGGCGTGGAGCCGCCCGCTGCCCGACGCGGGGCCGCCGCCGGTGCTGCCCGAGGGCACGCTGGAGGCTGCCTTCCTGCGCCAGGCGGCCGCCACGCCGCTCGCCGTCGCGCTGATCGACGGCGAGCGGCAGTGGCGCTACGCCGAGCTGGCCGCGGCCTCCGGCCGGCTGGCGGCGCAGTTGCAGGCCGAGGGCGCGCAGGCCGGCGGCTTCGTCGGGCTGTGGGGCGAGCGCTCGGCCGAGGCCATCGTCGGCATGCTGGCGATCCTGCAGGCCGGCGGCGCCTATGTGCCTTTCGATCCGCAGGCGCCCGCGCCGCGGCTGGCGGCGCTGGCCGCCCAGACCGGGCTGGCCTGGGTGCTGTCGCCGCGGGCCGGCTGCGCCGCCGCGCTGCAGGCCGAGCAGGGCGGCCGCGGCACGCCGCCGCTGCGCGAATGGGTGGTCGACCTCGACGCCCTCGCGGCGCCGGACGGGCCCGCCGACCGTGCGCCGTCGCTGCCCCCGCGGGCGGCGGCCGAGCGCCTGGCCTACGTGATGCTGACCTCCGGCACCACCGGCGGCCCCAAGGCCGTGGGCACGCCGCACCGCGGCGTCCTGCGGCTGGTGCAGTCGCCCGGCTACGTGCGGCTCGGTGCCGGCGAGGTCCTGCTGCAGGCCGCGCCGCTTGCCTTCGATGCGGCCACCTTCGAGGTCTGGTCCGCGCTGCTGCACGGCGGCACGCTGGTGGTGGCGCCGTTCGCGACGCTCGATGCGCTGGAGGGCCTGATCCGCCGCCACCGCGTCTCCACGATGTGGCTCACCGCGGGGTTGCTGCAGCTCCTGGTGGACGAGCGGCTCCAGGCGCTGGAAGGCGTGCGCCAGCTGCTCGCGGGCGGCGACGTGCTCTCCGCGCCCCACGTGGCCCGGCTGCTGGCCGCCTGGCCGGGGCTGCGGCTGGTCAACGGCTACGGGCCGACCGAGACCACCACTTTCGCCTGCTGCCACGAGGTGACCGCGGCCGACGCGGCCTCGGGCCGCATTCCGATCGGCCGGCCGATCGTCCACACCCGCGTGCAGGTGCTCGACGAGGCGGGCCTGCCGGTGCCCGTGGGCCTGCCGGGCGAGCTGCACATCGGCGGCGCCGGCGTGGCGCGCGGCTACCTCGGGCGGCCCGCCGCCACGGCCGAGGCCTTCGTGCCCGACCCGGCCTGCGGCCTGGAGGACGCCGATGGCGGCGAGGCCGCGCAGGTGCTCTACCGCACCGGCGACCTGGTGCGCTGGCGCGCCGACGGCGTGCTGGAGTTCCTCGGCCGCAACGACCGGCAGGTCAAGCTGCGCGGCTTCCGCATCGAGCCGGCCGAGATCGAGCAGCGCCTCGTGCAGCACCCGGCCGTGCTGGAAGCGGTGGTGCAGCCCGTGCTCGATGCGCAGGGCCGCCAGCGGCTGGCGGCCTGGCTCGTCGGGCAGCCGGTGCTGAGCCCGCGGCAGCGGGTGGGTGCCGCGGCACTGCGGCAATGGGTGGGGCAGGCGCTGCCCGAGCCCTGCGTGCCGGCGCGCTTCGTCTGGGTCGACGCGCTGCCGCTCACGCCCAACGGCAAGGTCGACCGCGCCGCGCTGCCCGCGCCGTGGCCCGCCGCGGCGCCGGCCGAGGACGCCGAGGGTGACGAGGCCGTCGACGCCGTGGCGCAAGCACCGCAGGCGCCGGCCGCCGGCCGCACCGCGCTGCGGCTGCAGGCGCTGTGGCGCACGCTGCTGCACGACCGCGTGCCGGGGCTGGACGACAACTTCTTCGACCTGGGCGGCGACTCGATCATCGCGATGCAGATCGCCGCGCGCGCCAGCGCCGCGGGCCTGCCGCTGTCGCCGGCGCAGGTGTTCGAGCACCCGACGATCACCGCGCTCGCCGCGGTGATCGACGCCCGGCGGGCCGAGGCCGCCGCGCTGGCGCCGCCCGATGCGCCACGCGGGGAGGGCGAGGTGCCGCTGACGCCGATCCAGCACTGGTTCTTCGCGCAGCGGCCGGCGAACCCGTCGCACTTCAACCAGGCGGTGTGCATGGCCCTGCCGGCGGGCGTGGACCGCGCCGCGCTGCAGGCCGCGCTTGACGCCGTGGCCGCCCGGCACGACGCCCTGCGGCTGCGCTTCTCGCAGGCCGGCGAAGGCTGGCGGGCGCGGCTGGCCGAGCACGATGCGCAGGCGCCGATCGAATGGAGCGACCTCACGCCGCTGGCGCCCGCCGCGCAGGACGCCGCCTTCGAGCAGGCCGGTGCGGCCCTGCAGGCGGGGCTCGACATCGGCCGCGGCCCGCTGCTGCGCGTCGCGGCCTTCGACCTCGGGCCGCGCGGGCTGCGGCTGCTGGCCGTCGTGCACCACCTGGTGGTCGACGGCGTGTCGTGGCGCGTGCTCCTGGCCGAGTGGCGGCAGGCTTTCCAGCAGGCCGCGCTGGGCGGTGTGCCGGCGCTCGGCCCGCGCCCGCCCGGGCCCCAGGCCTGGGCCGCGCGGCTGCCCGCCCAGCTCGCTGCCGCGCAGGCGGACCTGCCGTTCTGGCAGGCGCAGGCCGAGGGCGGGGCAGGGCCGGTGCTGCCGCTCGACGGGCCGGCCTCGGCCTGCGACGACGCGCTGCAGGCCGATGCGCGGGTGCTGCGCCGGCGCCTGGCGCCGGGCCCGACGCAGCGGCTGCTGCAGCACCCGCAGCCGGTGCCGCTGATGCTCGCCGCGCTGCTGCGGGCGCTGGCCCCGTGGACCGGCGCCCGCGAGGCGCTGCTGGCGCTGGAGTCGCACGGCCGCGACGAGGCCGAGGGCTTTGCCGGCAGCGTCGGCTGGTTCACTGCCCTGCACCCGCTGCGGCTGCAGCTCGGTGCGCCCGGCGGCACCCGCGAGGCGCTGGACGCCGTGGCCCGACAATGCCGGGCCGTGCCCGGCCAGGGCCGCAGCTGGGGCCTGCTGCGCTGGCTGGGTGGCCACGCGGCGCTGGCCGCGCAGCCGCAGATCGCCTTCAACTACCTCGGCCAGCTGCCCGGCGGCGCCGCGGACGGCGGCGGCCTGCCCTGGCGGCGCGAGGCGGTGCCCGGCCCGCTGCAGGCGCCGGCCAACCGCAGCCCGCACCTGATCGAGGCCAACTGCTGGATCGAGGACGGCTGCTGGACGCTGGCCTGGCAGTACGCAGGCCGGCACCTCGGCGAGGCGGCGATGTCGGCGGTGGCCGACCGGTTCGCCGGCGAGATCGGCGTCCTGCTGGAGGCGACGGTGGTCGAGGCCGACGGCGGCGACCTGGCCGCCGCGCTGGCGCAGGTGAGTTTTGAATAAGGTTCGCTTTACAACATGACGGAAGCCAGGATGCAGCCCCCGCGCGGCCCGCTGCGCGAGATGGCGACGATCGCCGCCCACCATGCGGTGCACTGCGTATTGCCGCTGACGCTGCGCCTGCGCCGCCGGCTGGCGCGCTGCGGCTACGAGCGGCTGCTCGTGGCCTACCGGCTCGACTTCCTGCGCCGCCACCGCGCCCACCCCGAGGGCGTCGCCTACCGGCTGGTGGATGCGCAGCCGGTGGCGCGGGGCGTGCAGGCCTACCGGCTGCAGGCGCCGCCGGGCGTGCGGCACCGCGGGGGCGACACGCTGCTCGTGCGCTGGCGCAATGCCGACGACGAGGTGCAGGCGATGCTGCGGACGATGGGCTGGCGCGGCGACGAGCCGGTGCGCCTGCGCACCGCCAGCTCGGCCTTCGCGCCGGGGCGGCGGCGCACCGTCGACGTGGCGACCGCGCTGCGCGAGATCGTCGACTTCCGCGCCGCGCTCGAACTGGGCGCGGTGCAGGCGGTGCCGGGGCAGCCGCCCGGGGTGCTGGGCGCGTGGCCACGCCTGCAGCCGCGCAGCTACTCGGTCAGCGGCATCGCGCCGGCGCCGCAGGGCGAGGTCGTCGAGATCCTGGTCAGCACGGTCGAGCAGACGCTGCGCTCGGTCGACGGCAGCGCCGCCACCTGGCCGGGCCGCTGCAGCGGCCACCTGGCCCGGCTGCGGCCGGGCATCGACGAGCTGCACGGCTGGCCGCTGGCGTTCCCGCTGGCGCTGCAGCCGCGGCCGGCGGCGCCGCTGCTCGTCGTGGCCACCGGCATCGCCGCCGCGGGCCCGCTGTTCGAGCTGCGGCACCGGCCGCCGCAGGGGCCGGTGTGGCTGGTGTGCGGGCTGCGGCAGTTCGACGCCGGCCAGCCCTTCACGCGGCGGCTGCTCGAGCACGCCGCGGCCCACCCCGCGCTGCGGCTCGACATCGCGCTGTCGCGCGCCGACGCGCCGCCGGCCGGCGACCTGCCGCCCAACGTGCCGCCCAACGTGCACCTGCACGGCCGCTGCCGCGTGCAGGACGTGCTGCAGGCCGAGGCCGCGCGCTTCGACGCCCACTTCCGCGAAGGCGGCGACACCGTGGTGATCGGCCACACCAGCATGGGCGACGACGTGCGCGCCTGGCTGCGCCGCGCCTTCGTCGCCGGCGGCCAGTCCGCGGACGAGGCGCAGGCCGCCGCGCTGCTCGTGCAACTCGAACAACAACTGCGCGTGCAGTACTCCCTTTCCGGCCGCTGACCCCATGAACCGACACGGCACCAAGACGCTGTTCCAGCTCTGCTATCCGCTCTTCCTGAACGGCTTCCTGTCGCTGGCGGTCACGCTGGCCGACCAGATGATCATCAGCAGCTACTCCGATGCGGCGGCCGCGGCCATCAGCATCGCCAACCAGGTGCTGGGCGTCGCCTACGACCTGTCGGGGCTGCTGGCGGTGGGCGGCGTCATCCTCGTCGCGCGCAGCCTGGGCGCCGGCGACGAGGCGCGGGCGCGCCAGATCGCCAACGTCGCGATCGTCGCCAACGCGGCGCTGAGCCTGCTCATCGCGCTGGTGCTGGTGCCCGCGGGGCCGCTGGTGCTGTCGATGATCAACACGCCGCCGGAGATCGTCGGCGATGCACGGGTCTACATCCACGTGATCGCCGCGGCGATGGTCTTCAACGGCTTCTTGTCGGCGGCGGTGGCGGTGCTGCGGGCGTTCGGCCACGTGAAGGCGATCCTGCTGCTGGGCGTGTTCGCCAACGTGCTCTACATCGGGCTGGAGTACGCGCTGATCCACGGCTGGGGGCCGGTGCCCAGCCTGGGCGTGTTCGGCTCCGCTCTGGCGACGCTGGCGGTGCGGGTCACCGGCGTGCTGCTGCTGGTGTGGATCCTCGCGCGGCGGCTGCAGCTGCAGCGCCGCAGCGGGCTGGCGGCGCGGGCCTGGGCAGCGCTGGTGCGGCGGCTCTTCATGCTCTCGTACCCCAGCGTGCTCGACAACATGGCCTACGCGTTCTGCCAGCTCATCTTCGTCGGCTTCATCGCCGGCCTGGGCGTCAGCGCGGTGCTGGGCCGCTCGTACACCCTGTCGCTCACCGCGTTCCTGTCGCTGATCGTGATGACCATCAGCCAGGGCAACGAGGTGATGGTGGGCTGGCGCGTCGGCGCCGGCGACGCCGCCGCGGCGCGGGCGCGCGCGCTGCGCTCGGCGGCCATCGCGGCGGTGCTGGCGACCGCGCTCGCCGTGGTGCTCTACCTGTTCGCGCGGCCGCTGATCGGCCTGTTCACCGCCAACGAGGAGGTGCACGCCTCGGCGCGGCAGCTGCTGCTGCTGAGCATCTTCCTGCAGCCGGTGACGGCGCTGAACATGGTGCTGTTCAACTCGCTGAAGGCCGCGGGCGACGTGCTTGCGCCGGTGGTCGCGAGCCAGCTCGTGATGTGGCTGGTCGCGCTGCCGCTCGCCTGGGTGCTGACCCGGCACCACGGGATGGGTGTGGCCGCGCTGTGGATCGTCTTCATCGTCGAGGAGACGCTGAAGTCCGCCTACATGCTGCACCGCTGGCTGCGCGGGCGCTGGCAGCCGATGGGGCTGGCCGCCGCCGCGGCCTGACCGGCGCCGCGGCTCAGCGCCGGGGCTGGCGGCCCGGCAGCATCGTCGCGGTGATCGCGCGGCCCACCTGCTCGAACAGGCGCGCCGCGTCCTTGTGCTCGTCGAGGTCCTCCGCGCAGGCGGCCACGACGATCGCCGCGCGGCCGCCGTCCTGCGGCTCGATCACGCCCATGTGGCAGGCACGCCGGAACTGCGTGCCGGTCTTGTGGATGAAGCGCACCGAGCGCGGCAGCCCCGCCTCGAGGCGGTAGGCGTCGTAGCTGCCGATCTTCAGGTCGGTGAACAGCCGCTCGGTGTGCGCGGGCGACAGCAGCTTGCCGCGCACCAGCTGCTCCAGCATGCCGCCGTAGCCCTGCAGCGTCGCGGCGTTGAGCCCGCGCTCGTAGTAGCGGCGGTAGGCCTCGTCGAGCGTGGGCACCTGCAGCGCGGACTTGTCCTTGCCCAGCGCGCGGCGCAGCGCCTCGACCCGCTGCGGGCCCAGCGGCGCCGCGGCGATCTCCACCAGTTGCCGGTTGCGCAGCCGGCGGGCGTCGGGGTGCAGCTCGGCGTAGACGTCGTAGCGCACCTGGGTGAAGGTGGTCAGGCGCTCGAAGCCCCGGCCCAGCATTGCCTTGGCACGCTCGTTGAGCCGCTCCTCGCCGATGCTGCGCACCAGCATGTTGGCGGCGGTGTTGTCGCTGGCCATCAGCATGCCGCGCAGCAGCGACTGCAGCGTGTGGCCCGTGCCTGCGCCCTGCCATACCAGCGGCCCGGAGCCGTCGACCTTGTCGGTCTCCTGCAGGCGCAGCGTGTCGCCCAGCCGGCGGCGGCCGGCCTCGACCTCCTGCAGCACGGCGATGGCGATCGGCAGCTTGGCCGACGACGCCAGGTACCACGGACGGTCCGCTTGGTAGGACAGCGTCTCGCCTGTGTCGAGCCGCTTGACGTAGAGCCCGAGGCGGCCGGGCGCGGCCTGGTCGATGCGCTCGACCTGCTGCTGCAGCCGCCCGGCCCAGCCGTCCTCCTGGGCCAGGCTAGCGCTCGTCAGCGCCAGGGCCAGGCAACACGCTCGGAAGGCTGCGGCAAGAGGGGTCATGGAGTTTCCCGTGGGTAAGGAGGCCGGAGGCGCAGATCGCCTCGCCGACCTGCCGCAACACACGTTCCGAGCGGTCGAGCGAGGGTTCGCCGCGCACGCAGGCGGCCACGACGATGCGCTGGTCGGGGCCGGGCCGCGGCACGGTGATGACGCCGGAGTCGCAGATACGGGCACGCTGCGTGCCCGTCTTGTGCGCGAACCTCACTTGCGGGGGGAGCCCGGCGCGGATGCGGCGCGGGCCGGTCTTCACGCCGTCCATCACGCCCAGCAGGTAGGCGGTGTAGGCGGCGCCGAGCGCCTTGCCCTCGACCAGCAGCGCGAGCAGTTCGCCGTAGGCGTCCAGCCGGCCGGAGTTGAGGCCGCTCGCGTAGTAGGCGTCGTAGGCCTCGCCGAGGCTGCGCAGCCGGAAGCCCGAGGCCGGCACCTGCAGCAGCAGGGCGAGCGTCTTCATGCGGTCGGCATCGGTGCGCTGCGCCTTCAGCACGAGGAAGTCGTGGCCCGACAGGTGCGCCGCGCCCGGGTCGAGCTGGCCGTAGGCCTGCCGGCGCACGTCGGCCAGGCTGGTGATGCGCTCGAAGCCCTTTGGCACGAGCGACGCGACCAGCGCATTGACCTCGCGGATGCCGACCAGCCCGATCAGCATGTCGCTGGCGGTGTTGTCGCTGTAGACGATCATCTGCTCCAGCAGGTAGCGGATCGTCAGCGCCTCGCCGGCGGCGTGGCGGTTGGTGGCGCCGGCACCGTCGACGTAGTCGCCCGCGCGCAGGGTGAGGGTGGTCTCCAATGTGTAGTCGCCGCGCTCCACGCCGCGCAGCACCGCGATTGCGACGGGCACCTTCACCGTCGAGGCGAGGTACCAGGGCTCCTGCCCATGCAGCGACACCGAGGCCCCGGAGGACAGGTCGCGCACGTAGACGCCGACGCCCGCGCTGCGCCGCGAGCCCTCGAGCTGGCGCTCGATGCGCTGCAGCTCGGCTTGCAGGCGCTGCGTCCAGCCCGGTGCGGGGGCGGCGCCCGCGCGCGGCGCCGCGGCCATCATCAGGACCACCACGGCAGGCAAGGCGCCCAGGGCACTGCGTGCCAGGGACCGGACGAAGCGGCGGGCGGCGAACGGGGCAAAGCGGCGATGCATCGGCGGTACGACCGCAAAACCCGCCGGGCGTGCGGCGCGGGATGTAACGGTGCGCAAGCAGCCCCGGATGCAGCAGCTCGTAACGACGCTCAAATCCACCGCCAGGTGCCCGATATGACCCCATGCAGTACGAGAGCGTCGTCGGGGGCGGGGTGTACACGCTGTCGTCGGCCTTCCAGCCCATCTTCAGCCTGGCCCACCGCCGGCTGGTGGGCCACGAGGCCCTGTTGCGGGCCACCGACGCCGGCGGCGCGGCCGTGGCGCCGCGCGAGCTGTTCCGCCGCTGCCGCTCGGCCGCCGAATCGCGGGTGATCGACGAGGACGCCCGCCGCCTGCATGTGGCGACCTTCGCCGCGCGGCCCCGGCCGGCGGAGTGGCTGTTCGTCAACGTCGATGCGTCGGCTTTCGTGGCCGGCGACGGCGAGGCGGCCGGCGACGCCCTGCTCGACGCCGTGACCTCGGCGGGCGTGCCGCCGCAGCAGGTCGTGCTGGAGCTGCTGGAGGACGCGATCCCCGACCGGGTCGACGTGCTCCGGGCGGTGCGGCGGCTCAAGGCCCGCGGCTTCCTGATCGCGCTCGACGACTTCGGCGCGGGCCATTCCAACCTCGACCGCGTCTTCGCGCTCGAGCCGACCTTCGTCAAGCTCGACCGCAGCGTGGTCAAGCGAGCGGCGCGCAGCGAGACGGTGCGTCGCGTGACGACGCAGGTGGTCTCGCTGCTGCACGAGTGCGGGGCGCTGGTCGTGATGGAGGGCATCGAGCGCGCCGACGAGGCCGCGATCGCGCTCGATTCCGACGCGGACTTCGTCCAGGGCTACCACTTCGCCCGACCGGGCCCGCTGGCACCGCCGGGGCAGGCCTGGCCGGTCATCGACGCGGTGTGGGCGCTGTGCGAGGAGCGCTGGTCCGGCCAGCGCGCGGACTACGACGACCGCCTGCGCCCCTACGTCGAGGCGATCGGCGCGGCCGGCGCGGCGCTGGCGGCGGGCGCACCTGCCGAGGCGGCCTGCGCGGCCTTTCTTGCGCTGGCCGAGGCCGACGTCTGCTACCTGCTGCACAGCGACGGCCGCCAGTGCGGCGCCAACCTCTCCTGGCGCCCGCGGGCGGTGGGCGACGCGCAGGCCGATCCATTCGCGCCGCTGCGCGACTCGTCGCAGGCACGCTGGTCGCGCCGCCCCTACTTCCGCCGCGCGGCCGAGTCGCCCGGCCAGGTGCAGGTGACGCGGCCGTACATGACGGTGCAGAGCCTGCGCATGTGCGTGACGCTGTCGGTGAGCTACGAACGCGGCGGCGAGCGCATGATCGTCTGCGGCGACGTCGAGTGGATGCCCGCCGCGGTGCGGCCTGACTTCGTCGCGACGACGGGCTACGCGTCGCTGTAAGCCGCATCGAGCCGGTGGCGCCGAGCCCCGCGGCCCCCGCAGCCATCAGTGCGGCAGCTCAACCGCCCCGCCGCCCCAGCACGGCGCGCAGGGTGATCTCCTGGCCCTGCCTCAGCAAGCCCACATCCACCTCGTCGCCTGGGCGGTGAGCCTGCAAAGCGTTGGTGAAGCCCTGCAGATCGCGGATGTCCTGCCCGCCCAGGCGGATGAGGACGTCTCCGCGCCGCATGCCCGCGCGGTCACCCGGCGAGCCCGGCGTGACGCCGCTGAGCAGCACGCCGCGCGGCACCGGGGAGAAGTCAGGCACCGTCCCCAGGTACGCCCGCGTGCCGTCGTTCGACAGGCGCGCCGGCTTCTCCTCGCCCGGCACGAACGTGAGCCGCGCTGCCGGATCGCCGAGCGTGCGAGCGAGGCCGGTCACCATCGCGGCCACCTTGTCGATGCCCGCCGCGTCGATCTTCTGCCAGTCGTCGGTGGCCTTGTGGTAGTCGGCATGCACGTTCGTGAACAGGTGGAGCACGGGCACGCCCTGCGCGTAGAACGAGGTGTGGTCGCTGAAGCCGTAGCCTTCGGGATGTTCCGCCAACCGGACACCGGCGGCACGGGCCTGGTATTGCAGCAGGGCCTGCCACTCCCGCGCCGTCCCGACGCCGTACACGATCAGTTCGTCATCGCCCAGGCGCCCGACCATGTCCATGTTGATCATCGCGCGCGCATGGCGCAGCGGGATCGTGGGCGACCGTACGAAGTACGCCGAGCCCAGCAGCCCGAGTTCCTCGCCGGTGAACGCCGTGAAGAGCACCGAACGCGCCGGCCGCTGCCCCTGCGCGAGCAGGGCCGCCACGCGCAGCATGGCGGAGATGCCCGAGGCGTTGTCGTCGGCGCCGTTGTGGACGGCACGTGTGTTGTCGAGCGAACTGAACGCGCCCCACCCGAGATGGTCGTAGTGCGCGCCGACCACGATGATCTCGTGTTTCAGCGACGGGTCGCTACCCTCCAGCAGCCCGACCACGTTGCGCCCGGTTCCCTGTGGCGCGTGCGGCTGCAGCGTCGATGCCAGCGGGACGTGCTGGAAATACGAGCCGTCCTCGCCCGCGCCGCGCAGCCCAATCGATGCCATGCGCGCCGCGATGAACTCGCCCGCGCAATGCTCTCCGTCGGACCCGGACATCCGTCCTTCCAGCGCATCGTCCGCCAGGTAGCGGACCGTCGCCAGCGGCTCGGTGAAGCCGGCCGCGATCTCTGCAGGGTTGGGGCAAGCGGGCCGCGTGGTCTCTTTCGTCGCGCACGCGGACAGGCCGCACAGCAGCACGGCGCACAGCATCGAAGCCATGCCGCCCCGATCAATTCGCAAGTTCATGAAGGGTTCCGGCTCGCCCTTCACGAGGATCGATCGCCGCAGTCGATGACGGGGGCCGAATCTTAGTGCGCGCAGCGTCGCTGGACACAAGCCGCAAGCGAACCCAAAAAAACCTCCAGGGTTGATTTTGGGCGGAGCCTTTTATCCTCGGCGCAGAACGTCGGCGGCTTAACGCACGACGATGCAAGGGAGACATCTGGTGTTCAGGGCAATTCATCTTCTGCAGGGCGGAATCGCCGCCTGCGCGCTCGCCTCATTCGCACATGCGGGCGCGCTTCCCCAAGAACCGGCTGCCGGCGTGGCCGTGACCCAGGTCGCGCATGCGCAGGCAACCTGCGCTTCGTGCCACGCAGGCACGGGTGGCGGCATGCCGAACCCCACGCTGCAGTCGCGCCAGGTCGACTCGCGGTGGATGCATGCGGTCGGCAGCGCCGGCAGGCCGGTGGCCGCCGGCGGCCCGCTGGTCACCGAAGAAGTCGCGCTCGCGGCTGCCTATCTGGCCTCGCCGACGGCCGCCCGCCGTGGCGGCATCTGAAGGCGGATCCACGACATGATGCAACGCACATTCGTCAGCACGGCATTGGCCTGCGCGGCTGCGCTCGTTCTAGGGTCGTCGCTCACTGCTGCACACGCGCAGAATCAGACGAGCACCGTCACCCCGCTGGCACCGGCCAGCGACCTGCCGTTCCGTGTAGAGGTGCGGCGGTTGGAGACCGCCGCGATGGCGCTGCCCACGCTGCACTCGTTCGCCGCCGCCGAATACGACGGCAAATGGATCCTGTTCGGCGGCCGCACGAACGGCATGCATGGCTTCGAAACCGCCACCCCTGCGCTGAATTTCCCGGCGTCGTCGCAGAACCTCGACGTCTGGGTCATCGACCCGGTGTCGCGGCAGACGTGGCGCCGTTCCCTGAGCGATGGCACGTCCGGCCTGAGCGCCGCCGCGATCACGGCGCTCAGCACGTCGCACGCGCAATCGGCGCAGAAGGGCGACCGCTTCTACATCGTTGGCGGGTACAGCATCGTCAGTGGCGCCAACGGAACGCTCAACACGCTGACGGCGATCAGCCTGCCGGGCATGCTCGCCTGGGCGATGGGCGGGCCCGGCACCGCGGCGCCGTTCGTGCGGCAGACCGCCGACCCGTTGTTGACCGTCACCGGCGGCCACATGCTTGAGCTGAACAACCGGATGCAGCTCATCATGGGCAACAACTTCGTGGGCGAATACCTGCCCACGCGCTCGGGGACCTACACCCGCCAGGTCCGTAGCTTCGACATCGTCGATGACGGCGTGACGGTGGCGGTGGCCAACTGGGCCTCGACGCCGACGAACAACAACTACCGCCGCCGCGACCTGAACGTGGTGCCGCAGATCCGGCCCGATGGCGCCAACGGCACCCTGACCGCGGCGGCCGCGCTTTCCGGTGTCTTTACCCCGACCGACGGGGCGTGGACGGTGCCGGTCGACATCGACCCGACCGGCACACCCTCCATGGCCAGCGCCGCTGCCGCGACGACGTTCAAGCAGGGCTTCAACGGCTACGAAACCGCATCGCTGGGGCTTTATGGCGCGGCAAGCCGC
>NZ_JAZIBG010000052.1:0-51137 GCF_036621135.1 Aquincola agrisoli | reverse complement strand
CCGCCTTGGCGCCCACTTCCCCGCCCGACACCGGCGCGTCCAGGTAGTCGCAGCCCAGCTCGTTGATCTGCCTGGCAAACGCCTTCGTCTCCATCGGTGAGATGCTGCTCATGTCGACGACGATCTGGCCCTGGCTCAGGCCGGACGCGACCCCGTTCTCCCCGAACAGCACCTTCTGCACGTCCGGCGTGTCCGGCACCATCACGAACACGATCTCCGCCTTCTGTGCCACCTCCTTCGCGTTGGCGCAGGCGACAGCCGCGCTCAACGAAGCGGGCACCTCGCCGCGCGTGTGGACGAACAGGTCGTGGCCGGCCGCCAGCAGGTGGCCCGCCATCGGCGCGCCCATGATGCCGAGGCCGATGAATCCGAGTTTCATGTGCTTGCCCTCAATGTGTCAGTTGCTGCCGCCACCCGAGGCCCGCCTCGGTGTTCGTGGCCGGCTTGTATTCGCAGCCGATGTGGCCGGTGTAGCCGATGCGGTCGATGTGCCGGAACAGGAAGGCCCAGTTCAGCTCGCCCGTGCCCGGCTCGTTGCGGCCGGGGTTGTCGGCCAGCTGGATGTGGTCGATGCGGGCCAGGTGCTTCTGCAGCGTCGCCGCGATCTCGCCCTCCACACGCTGCGCGTGGTAGATGTCGTACTGCAGGTAGGCGTTGGGCGCGCCCACGTCGTCGAGGATCGCCAGCGCCTGGTCGGTGCGGTTCAGGAAGAAGCCGGGGATGTCGAACGGGTTGATCGGCTCGATCAGCAGCTTCAGGCCAGCCTTCTGCAGCTCGCCGGCCGCATAACGCAGGTTGTCGACCAGCGTGCTGCGCAGCACGGCCGGGTCCACGCCGTCGATCGCCTTGCCGGCCAGGCAGTTGAGCCGTGGCGTGCCCAGCGTCGTGGCGTAGTCGATCGCGCGGCCCACGCCGTCGCGGAACTCGGCCACACGCTCGGGATGGCAGGCGATGCCGCGCTCGCCGGCGTCCCAGTCGCCGCCGGGCAGGTTGTGCAGCACCAGCTTCAGGCCGTTGGCGTCGAGGCGCTGCTTGATCTCAGCGGCCGGGAAGGCATACGGAAAGAGAAACTCCACGGCGTCGAAACCCGCCCTCGCGGCGCGCTCGAAACGGTCGAGGAACGGCACCTCGTTGAACAGCATGGTGAGGTTGGCTGCGAACTTCGGCATGTCTGGCTCCTGGAAAAAACGGGAGGATGGGGAGCTTAGTCCAGCAGGCCCACGGCCGTCGGCGCATCGCTGGGATCGAGCGCCAGTTCCTCGAACTCGTTGACCGCATCGATCTCGGTGCCCATCGAGATGTTGGTCACCCGCTCCAGCATCACCTCGATCACCACCGGCACCTGGAACTCGGCCATCCACCGCTCGGCCTGCTCGATCGCCGGCTTGATCTCTTCCTGCTTGTGCACGCGGATCGCCTTGCAGCCCAGCCCTTCCACCACCGCCATGTGGTCGACGCCGTAGCCCTCCAGCTCGGGCCGGTTGATGTTCTCGAAGCCGAGCTGCACGCAGTAGTCCATGCTGAAGCCGCGCTGCGCCTGGCGGATCAGGCCGAGGTAGCTGTTGTTCACCACCATGTGGATGTACGGCAGCTTGAACTGCGCCCCGACGGCCAGCTCCTCGATCATGAACTGGAAGTCGTAGTCGCCCGAGAGGGCGACGATCTTGCGCGTGGGGTCGGCCGCGCGCACGCCCAGCGCGGCAGGGATCGTCCAGCCCAGCGGGCCGGCCTGGCCGCAGTTGATCCAGTGCCGCGGGTGGTACACGTGCAGGAACTGCGCCCCGGCGATCTGCGAGAGGCCGATCGTCGACACGTAGGTCGTGTCGCGGTCGAAGTTGTTGTTCATGCACTGGTAGACACGCTGCGGCTTCATCGGCACCGCATCGAAATTCGTCTTGCGCAGCATCGTGCGCTTGCGCTCGCGGCAATCGGCCACCCACTGCGTGCGGTCCTTCAGCGTGCCGGCGGCCCGCATCTCGCGCGCCACCTCCACGAAGAGCTCGAGCGCCGCCTTGGCGTCGGAGACGATGCCCAGGTCGGGCATGAACACCCGGCCGATCTGCGTCGGCTCGATGTCGACGTGCACGAACGTGCGGCCCTTGGTGTAGACCTCGGTCGAGCCGGTGTGGCGGTTCGCCCAGCGGTTGCCGATGCCCAGCACGAAGTCGCTCGCCAGCATCGTCGCGTTGCCGTAGCGGTGGCTGGTCTGCAGGCCGCACATGCCGGCCATCAGCGGGTGGTCGTCGGGGATGGTGCCCCAGCCCATCAGCGTCGGGATCACCGGCACGTGGGTCAGCTCGGCGAACTCCACCAGCAGGTCGGACGCATCGGCGTTGATGATGCCGCCGCCGGCGACGATCAGCGGCCGTTCGGCGGCCTGCATCATCGCGATGGCCTTCTCGACCTGCTTGCGCGTGGCTGCGGGCTTGTAGACCGGCAGCGGCTCGTAGGTGTCGATGTCGAACTCGATCTCGGCCATCTGCACGTCGAACGGCAGGTCGATCAGCACCGGGCCCGGGCGGCCCGAGCGCATCAGGTGGAAGGCCTGCTGGAACGCGCGCGGCACCTGGGCCGGCTCGCGCACGGTGACGCTCCACTTCGTCACCGGCTTGCTGATCGACTCGATGTCGACCGCCTGGAAATCCTCCTTGTACAGGCGCGCGCGCGGCGCCTGGCCGGTGATGCAGAGGATGGGGATCGAGTCGGCGATGGCCGAATAAAGGCCGGTGATCATGTCGGTGCCCGCCGGCCCCGAGGTGCCGATGCACACGCCGATGTTGCCGGCCTTGGCCCGGGTGTAGCCCTCGGCCATGTGCGAGGCGCCTTCCACGTGGCGCGCCAGCACGTGGGCGATGGACGCCCGCTCGCGCAGGCAGGAATACAGCGGGTTGATCGCCGCGCCGGGCACCCCGAACGCCTGCGTGATGCCCTCCTTCTCCATCACCAGCACCGCCGCCATCGCAGCTTTCATCTTGGCCATGATCGTCTCCTTGTGAATGGGGACGATGATCCGCAGCCCGGGGCGCGGGGGGAAGCGCAGGCCGGCGATAAGAGCTATTCCGCCGCAGAATGAAGCGGCGTCCCGCGTGTCAGGCCGCCGCCGGCACGCTGGCCTCCATCAGCCAGTCGACCACCGCGTGCAGCGCCTTCGCGCGGGTCTCGCCGCGCTGCCGCGCCTCCTCGTACAACGCCATTTGGCGGTGCGCGCTGGTGCCTTCGTCGAGCAGCCGGCGCACGTGGCCGAGCCCGGCTTCGCAGCCCAGCTGCCGCGCATCCTCGGCGACGTCGTCGAGCAGCGTGCGCACCACGTCGCGGCACGGGCGGTGCTCGCCGCCGTCCAGCGCGATGAACTCGGCGTCCAGGCCGAAGCGCTTGGCGCGCCAGCGGTTCTCGTCGATCAGCCGCCGCGTGAACGGCGACCACGGCGCCGCCAGCTCGGGCCGCCGGGCCATCCACCGCACGAGGCAGCGGTACAGCGCGGCGATGGCGAGCGTGTCTTCGAGCCGCGTGCAGGCGTCGCAGATGCGCAGCTCCAGCGTCGGATAGCGCAGCGCGGGGCGGATCGCCCACCACAGGTAGCCGGCATCCTTCACCGCGCCGGCGCTCACCAGGCGCTGCACCAGCTCGCCATATTCCGCCTCGTCGCGGAAATGGTCGGGGATGCCGGTGCGCGGCCACTCGTCATAGGCCGACTGGCGGTAGCTCAGCAGCCCGGTGGCGGCGCGGTGCCAGAACGGCGACGAGGTGCTCAGCGCCAGCAGGGCGGGCAGCCAGGGCATCACCCGGTTCATGATCACCACGCGGTCCACGCCCGGCGGGATCGCGACGTGCACGTGCAGCCCGCACAGCACGTTGCGGCGGCCGATGATCTGGAAGTCGTCCATCAGCTGGCGGTAGCGGTCCTTCGGCGTCTCGACCTGCTCGCCCCACGCGGCCAGCGGATGGGTGCCGCAGGCGGTCAGGCGCAGCTCCTTCTCCGCGGCGATCTCGGCCACGCCGCGGCGCAGGCGGGTCATTTCCTCGTGGGCCTGCCCGCAGCGCTCGAACACGGGCGACACCAGCTCGATCTGCGAGCGCAGCAGCTCGGGCGCCACGGCCTCGCCGAAGCGCCGCTGGCAGGCGCGCAGCAGCGAGCGCGGCGCCACGGTCGCGAGCATCCGCGAGCGCGGGTGCGTGAGGAAGAACTCCTCCTCGATGCCGAACGTGAACGGGAAGCGGTCCAGGTCGTCCATGCGGGCCCCATCTTTTGGTTGTCGGTATGCCGCGCATCATCCGGACGGGCGGCGGAAAGTCTGCCCGCCAACGGCGGGCCGGTGTGCAGGCGCCGTCCGACAGGCAGTGTCGCCAAGGGCACAGGGTTACCGCGCCGGCCGGCCCCGCGCTGGCTTACGATCGACCGTTGAACCCGGGTTCTCGACGTCCTCGCCGACAGGGCCGGGCGGTGGCTCGACACCGCAGGCTCTCCACCTCCCTACAGGAGCCTCCCATGTCCCTCCGCATCAACGACACCGCGCCGAACTTCACCGCGCAGACCACCCAAGGCGTCATCGATTTCCACGACTGGATCGGCGACAGCTGGGCGATCCTCTTCTCGCACCCGAAGGACTTCACCCCCGTGTGCACCACCGAGCTCGGCTACATGGCCCGCATCGAGCCGGAGTTCACCAAGCGCAACACCAAGCTGATCGGCCTGTCGGTCGACCCGGTGGACAGCCACGGCAAGTGGGTGGCCGACATCGAGGAAACCCAGGGCGCGGCCGTCAAGTACCCGATGATCGGCGACGTCGACCTCCACGTGGCCAAGCTCTACAACATGCTGCCGGCCGAAGAGCCGGGCAGCGCCGACGGCCGCACCGCCGCCACCAACGCCACCGTGCGCTCGGTCTTCGTCATCGGCCCCGACAAGAAAATCAAGCTGATGCTGACCTACCCGATGACCACGGGCCGCAACTTCGACGAGATCCTGCGCGTGCTCGATTCGATGCAGCTCACCGCCAAGCACAAGGTGGCGACGCCGGTGAACTGGCAGCAGGGGCAGGACGTGATCATCGCCGGCTCGGTCTCCGACGACGACGCGAAGAAGCTGTTCCCCGAAGGCTGGAAGGCACCCAAGCCCTACCTGCGCATCGTCAAGCAGCCGGGCTGATCGCGGGCGGGCCACGGCCCGCGCCGCGCCCGCCTTCAGCAGCAGCCGGACCAGGCGCTGCGCCGGTAGAACGGCCCCAGGTCTTCCGCCAGCGCACGCACCGTGCCCTGCCAGGCCGCCACCTCGGGCTGGGCCGCGATGCGTGCCCGCATCTGCGCGACCAGCTCCTGCCGCACCGCCGCCTCGTCGAGGCCCACCACGCGGCCGTGCGCCACCACCTGGCGCCCGCCGACGTACACGTCGTCGATGTGCAGGCCGCTGCCGCGCGCCAGCAGCAGGTCGAGCGGATCGGTCGGCAGCAGGTGGTCGTCGTCGAGGCGGTCCCAGTCGAGCACCACCACGTCGGCCGGCGCACCCACGGCGAGCGTGCCGGCCTGCGCCGGATGCGCCGCGCCGTTGACGGCGCGTGGCCCGTGGCACGCGGCGTAGCGCCAGAGCTGCGGGCGGTCCATCGTCACGTCGTAGCCCCAGCCGCGGTGCAGCTGGTAGGCCAGGCGCATCTCGCGCAGCGGGTCGTCGTCCTCGTTGACGCCGGTGGCGTCGAGCCCCAGCGCGATGCGGCAGCCCTGGCGCAGCATCTCGGGCACCGGCGCGATGCCCGACTTGAGGTACAGGTTGGAGCTGGTGTTGACCGCGATGGTGACGCCGCGCTCGGCCAGCAGCGCCAGATCGTCGGGCCGCGCCCACACGCAGTGCGCCAGCGTGAGCCGCGGGCTCAGCAGGCCGATGCCGTCGAGGAAGCGGACGATGCCCTCGGGGTGCGCCCTGTCGGCCCATTCGCGCTGGTAGCGCGTTTCCAGCAGGTGCATGTGCACCGGCCGGCCGGTGTCGGCCGAGGCCCGCGCGATCGCCTCGAGCATTGGCGTGCTGCACCACTGCACGCCGTTGGGGCCGTACTGCACGGTCACGTGGCCGGCGAAGCCGCCCTCCTCCACCATGCGGGCCACGTCGTCCACCAGCGCCACCTGCTGCACGATGTCGACCGGCCTGGCCGCGAGCCGCGCGCCCACCGCGTCGCGGATCCCGGGCCGCAGCGCCGCGAGCATCGTCGCGTCGTCGCAGTAGCCGATGCCGTGACGGTCGCGCATCGCCACCGCGAACCCGATGCGGTTGCCCACGTCCTTCGCGGCACGCGCAATGGCGCGGGCCTCGTCCACGTAGGGCAGGCCGCCCTGCACGCGGGTGTAGTGGCACATCAGGTTGGCCGTGCCGTGGCGCACCGAGCGCGCGAAGGCCGCGGCCGCGTTCAGGTACGGATCGGCGCCCGGGAGGATGCCGATGAACGGCAGCCAGCTCTCCAGCGGCTGCTCGAAGGCCCCGACCGTGGCGCTGCGGAAGAAGCGGCCGTGGTCATGGGCGTTGCTCAGCGCCGGCAGCGCGAGCCGGCGCGGCCCGGCGACAGGCGCCGGCGCGGGCGCCACGGCGGCGATGCGGCCGTCGGCCATCGTCAATCGCACGTCGGCCTGGGCGGCCAGCGTGCCCGGCTCGGCGAGGAGCCATGCGCAGTCGAGTGTCGTCATGCCCGCATGCTGCACCATCACTTGAGCGCCAGCTTGCGCTCGGCCGCCGGCGGCAGGAAGCGGCGGTCGAACACCTCGGCCGGCGCCGGCTTGCGCGGCAGGCCGAAGGCCGCGTCGAGCTGGTCGATCGCACGCTGCAGCCGCTCGTCCTTCACGTCGCCGACGCCGGCCTCGGCCGCCTCGGGCGTCAGCACCACCGTGCGCAGCGCGTAGAGGAGCCGGCGCTTCTCCATCTCCTTGTTGACCAGCGGCTCGCGCTTGGCCAGCGCCTCGATGGCGGCATCCGGATCGGCCACCGCATCGCGCAGGCCCTTGTTCACCGCGCGCACGAGGCCGGCCACGGCCTGCGGCCTGTCCTTCAGCAGCTGCGGCGACACCATCACGCCGTTGCCGTAGAGGTCGATGCCGAGGTCGGCGTAGTGGAACCAGCGGATGTCCTTGTCGGGGTCGAGCCGCTGCGCGGCGAGGTTCATGTAGCTGGTGACCGAGAACACCGCCGAGGCGTCCACCTGCCCCTGCAGCAGCATCTGCTCCTGCAGGTTGGGCGCCATGTTGGTCCACTTCACCTTGGCGGCGTCGACGCCGTTCTTCTCCGCCAGCAGCGGGAACATCTTCATCGCCGCGCCGCCGGCGGGCGAGCCCAGCGTCTTGCCTTCCAGGTCCTTCAGCGTCTTGATGCCGCTGCCCGCCTTGGTCATCAAGGCGAAGGGCGCGCGGTTGTAGACCATGTAGACCATCACCGGCGCCTGCCCCGGCCGCGCCGCGGCGTTCTGCACGATGGCGTTGATGTCGCCGAACGCGGCCTGGTAGGTGCCGGCCATCACCTTGGTGACGGCGGTGGCCGAGCCGTCGCCCTGGTCGATCGTCAGGTCGATCTTCTCCTGCGCGAAGTAGCCGCGGTCCTGCGCGAGGAAGTACCACGCATGCACGCCCTGCAGCTTCCAGTCGAGCACGAACTTGATGGCGGTCGTCTCTTGCGCCGCCGAAGCCAGCGGAGCCATCGCGAGGGGCAGTGCAGCGGCCGCGGCCAGCACGGCGCGGCGGAGGAACAGGGGTGTCATCGGCGTCCTTGGATCGAATTGGTGCATGGCGGGTGCGGATCACCCGCCGCGCCCTCCCGCACGCAGCCGGCGTGCCAGCGATCGTCGCCGCTTCGTGCTTTTTCGCGACCCCTGCGTTGCCATCACGGCATCGCTTCACCCCGGGTCGCGCAGTGCCTCAGGCCGCGAACGGCCGCAGTTCCTCGGGATGCTGGCGCAGGTAGCTCACGAGCAGCCGCCGCTTCTCCGGGCCGCGCCCGCCCTCCTCGCCCAGCGCACCGTCGCCGAAGAAGGCGGGCATGCGCGCCGACACGCGGGCATAGACCGAGCGCCACTGCTTCTTCAGCGTGTGGACGGTCGTGTCGAGGTGGCGGGCGATCTCCTCGTCGGTCTCGTCGTACACCGCGCGGCGCAGCAGCCGGCGCTCCGCCGGGCTGAACCCGAAGACCGGCCGGTGGTGCTCGAACACGTCGCGCAGGTGCGCGCCCGGCAGCATGCGCAGGGCCTCGGCCCGGCGCATCCCGAACAGCTCGGGCAGCGGCGCGTTGCCGGGCGTGCCGGTGCGGCGCGTGCGCTGGAACATCCCCATGCTGCGCATCACCTCGCACTCATCGCCCCAGGCCTCCTGGTGGATGCCCTGCACGCGGTGGCCGGCATGGGCCAGCCGGAACGCCGTCATCGCGACGGACCACAGCGCGTGCGCGAGGGGATCGTCGAGGCCGGCGTGCCGCTGCCAGTAGTGCAGCACCAGGAACTCGACCCCCTCGCCGGCGTTGGCGCGGGCGAGCGCCGCATCGGACGGCGGGCGGAAGCGGCCCGCCAGCATCTCGCCGTAGAGGTGGCGCGCCGCATAGGCCGGCGGCGCCTCGGCCAGCCGGCGGCACCACGGGTCGTCGAGCACCACGGCCACCCCCAGCGCCTGCAGGCGCCGGCCGGGCGGCTGCAGCACATCCTCGATCACGTCGGCGTTGAAGCCGGGCTGGTGCAGCAGTTCGGCCCACAGCGCCGGTAGCGCCGCGCGGGTGGCATCGGGCAGCCCCAGCCACGGGGGCAGCAGGCCGAGGGCCTCTTCGAAGTCGGACGGCTGCAGCAGCCGGTGGCGCAGGCGCGGCGTGGGGGCGGACATCGGGCGCGATGATAGGGTCGCGCCGCCCAGTCAGCCGCACCGGGCCGCGGCACGGCTCAGCGGCTGCGGCGGCGGCGCACGGCGCCCAGCAGCAGGCCGCCCGCGGCCATCAGCGCCACCGACGCCGGCTCGGGCACCGGCGCCAGCGCGACCGTGTAGTTCACGCCGCCGAGGTTGTCGGCGTAGTAGCCGGGGTTGCCCTGGAACGACCAGCTGTCGGCGAAGCCGAGGTACAGGCGCGTGGCGCCCTCCGGCGCGGTGTAGCTGAGCAGTGCGCCGGCCGCGTTGTTGACGCCGGCACGGCCGTCGCCGATGACGAACACCTGGTGCAGCGCCGGCGCGACCGAGGCTGCGCCCGCGGCGGTCCACGCCGGCAGGTTGGCGGGCGCCGCGCCGCCGAACGGGTCGGCATCGGTGGTGAACACCGCGACCAGCGGCAGCGCCGTGTTGGCCTGCACGCCCGACAGGCCGTTGATCCCGTTGACCCGCGTCGTCCCGCCGCCGCCGTCGAGCCCATACCACGTCGCGGGGCCGCAGCACGTGACGCCGCCGCTCATCGCGGTGAAGGTGAAGACGCGGTCCGCGCCGGGCGCGAAGGCCAGGTACGGCGCATCCGCCGCGGCGCTGGGCTGGCTGCCCGAATGGCCGAAGATCTGGTAGATCGACGTGTTGGCGGTGACGGCGCCGCTGACGGTGCCGCCGGCCGCGATGGTGGTCTGCGCCTGTGCCGCAGCGGTGGCCGCGGCCATCAGCGCGAGCGTGGCGATGGATCGGTTCATGGGTCTGTCCCTCGTACTGCCTTTGGAAGAGGCGCGATTCTGGCGAGGGGAACAGGCCGGCGCCAGCGTCGCGCGGCGCCTTTCCCGCGCGTGCGGGCCGCGTTCACCCATTTAGGACCATGCAGCAGCCGCGAGGGGCCGCCGGCCTCAGGCGACCTTGTCGATGGCCTGCGCCAGCAGGTCCAGGCCCAGGTCGATCTCCGCGTCGCTCACCGTCAGCGGCGGCGCGATGCGGAACACGCCGCCCATGCCGGGCAGCTGCACGATGTTCATGCTCAGGCCGAGCTTCATGCACTCGCGGGTGATGGCAGTGCCCAGGTCGGGCGCGGCCTGCCTGCCGGCCCGGCTCTTCACGATCTCGATGCCCAGCAGCAGCCCGCGGCCGCGCACGTCGCCGATGCAGTCGACGCGTTCCTGCAGCGCGCGCAGGCCGCGCTCCAGCCGCTGGCCGGCGACACGCGCGCGTTCCACCAGCCCGTCGCGCTGCACCACCTCCAGCACCTTCAGCCCCACCGCCGCGGGCAGCGGGTCGGAGACGTGGGTCGTGTAGAAAAGGAAGCCGCGGGCGTGGCATTCGTCCTCGATCGCCTCGGAGGTCAGCACCGCCGCCAGCGGCAGGCCGGCGCCCAGCGTCTTCGACAGCGTGAGGATGTCCGGCACCACGCCGTCGCGCTCGCAGGCCAGCATCAGGCCCGTGCGGCCCACGCCGGTCTGCGCCTCGTCCAGGATCAGCAGCATGCCGCGCTCGGCGCACTTGGCCTTCAGCGCGGCCAGGTAGCCCGGCGGCAGGTCGATCAGGCCGCCAGAGCTCAGGATGGGCTCGGCGATGAAGGCCGCGAGGTTGCCGCTCGATTGGCGGTCGATCAGGTCGAAGGCGTAGTCGAGCTCGGCCTGCCAGTCGAAGCGGCCGTCGCGCTCGAAGCGCGGCCGGTAGGGGTACGGCGCGGGGATCGCGAACGAGCCCACCGCCGCCGGCCCGTAGCCCTTGCGGCCGGCGCTGTAGGTGGCCGAGGCGGCGCCGCCCGTCATGCCGTGCCACGACTGCGCGAAGCTCACCACCTCGTACTTGCCGGTGTAGAGCTTGGCCATCTTGAGGGCGGCCTCGTTGGCCTCGGCGCCGGTGCTCAGCAGCAGCGCGCGGTCGAGCCCCGGCGGGGTGACCTCGGCGAGCCGGGTGGCGAGCTCGACCACCGGGCGGCTCAGCATGCCGCTGAACAGGTGGTCGAGCGAACGCGCGTGCTCGGCGACCACCGCGGCGACCTCCAGGTGCCCATGGCCCAGCAGTGCGCTCATCTGGCCCGAGGTGAAGTCGAGGATCGCGCGGCCGTCGGCGTCATAGACGAAGCTGCCCTGCGCCCGCTCGATGATCATCGGCTCGAAGGTGCCGCCGTAGCGGATCAGGTGGCGGCGGGCGTGGTGCCAGAAGGCGGGGTCGGCGTTGCGGGACATCGGGGTTCCTTGCTTCGGTCGCGGATCGACCGGGCGAGCGTACGGACTGCCGCACCGCGAGCCAAGCCAATAATCCTGAACCCAGCTATCAGACAGGCTGATCCCTTGAGCCCTGCCCTCGACATCGACCTGCTGCGCACCTTCGTCGCGATCGCCGACACGCGCACCCTGGGCCGCGCCGCCGGCCGGATCGGCCGCACGCAGGCCGCGGTGAGCATGCAGGTCAAGAAGCTCGAGGCGATGTTGGACCAGCCGCTGCTGAACCGCACCGGCCGCGGCGTCGCGCTCACGCTGCACGGCGAACGCCTGCTCGACCATGCGCGCGCGATCCTGCGGCAGCACGACGCGGCGGTGGCCGACCTCTCGGGCGCGGGCCTCGTGGGCACGCTGCGCTTCGGCTGCCCGGACGACTACGCGGCGGCCTTCCTGCCGCACATCCTGCGCAGCTTCGCGGGCCGGCATCCGCAGGTCTTCGTCGAGGTGGTGTGCGCGCCCACGCCGCGGCTGCAGGCGCAGCTCGCGAAGCACGCGCTCGACCTGGCGCTGGTCTCGACCCCCGAGGCCGGCGACACGGCCGCCGTCCTGCGCCGCGAGCCGCTGGTGTGGGTCGGCAACCGGCATGACGACGCGGCAGCGCGCGAGCCGCTGCAGCTCGCGCTCTCCGACCCCGACACGCTGGACCACCGGGCGGCCTGCGAGCGGCTCGACGCGGCCGGCCGGCCCTACCGCGTGGCCTACGCCAGCGGCAGCATCTCGGGCCTGCTCGCGGTGGTGCGCTCCGGCCAGGCCATCGCAGTGCTGACGCAGGCCGCCGTGCCGGACGACCTGCAGGTGCTCGCCCCCGGCGGACGCCTGCCGGGCCTGCCCGCGGTGGGGCTGGTGCTGAGGTTCGGCCTGGCACGCCCGCCGGCGCTGGCCGTCGCGTTCGCCGAGCACCTGCAGCGCATCGTGCCCACGCTGTAGGCCCGGCCCGGGCGGCGTCAGGCCGCGGCCTGCGCAGGCGCCACCGAGGCGCCCTGGATGCGGTGCCGGGCCAGCGCCTCGGCCACGAAGCCGGCGGCCTTCATGTCTTCCACGAAGCGGGCGAGGAAGGCGGCCGCTTCGCCGCCCCGGCCCTTGGGCAGGCCCATCGCCTGCTGGATCACCATGAAGCGCCCGGGCAGCAGGCGCAGGCCGCCGATGCGCGCGGCGTCGGCCTCGAGCTGCTGCTTCACGCCGGCGGCCACCTCGGCGCCCTGGGCCACGAAGGTGTCGACGACGGCCGGCGAACTGGGCGCACGCAGCACCGTGGCGTGCTTCAGCTCGCGGCTGAGGAACAGGTCGTAGGCGCTGCCCTGGCCCACCATCACGGTGCGGCCGTCCCGGTCCACCTCGTCGTTGGCCTGGATCGGCGAGCCCTCGCGCACGAGGTAGCAGCCCTCGATCAGCACGTAGGGCGCCGTGAAGGCGATGCCCGCGCCGCGCAGCGGATCGACGGCGAAAAAGCCGACGTCGGCGCGTTCGTCCGTCACCGCCTGCACCGACTTGCCCGCGGTGTCGAACACCACCAGGGCGATGCCGACGCCCAGGCGCTGCGCCAGCGCGTTCGCCAGGTCGACCGACACGCCGCCGGGCTGGCCGGTGGCGGGGTCGGCGTGGGCGAGGATCGGGTTGCCCAGGTTGATCGATGCGCGCAGCACGCCCGTGGGCGCGAACGCGGCTACAAGTTCTGGCGTGACGGTCATGCGGCTTCCTCGGCGAGGGTCTTCTTCAGGATGGATGGAATGACGCCGCCCGCGCGCAGCAGCGTCACTTCGAGCTGCGTTTCGACGGCGGCGACGGCCTCGTGGCACTCTACCGTGCCGTCGGCCCGCAGCACACGCACGGGCACCGCGCAGCGCGGCGACAGGGCGGCGTCGGGCGCGTCGATCTCGATGCGGTCGCCGGCCTGCAGCCGCAGCGCATCGGGGTGCACGCCGGCCGGCCAGCGCAGCGGCAGGATGCCCATGCCCACCAGGTTCGAGCGGTGGATGCGCTCGAAACTCGCGGCCAGCACCGCGCGGATGCCCAGCAGCCGCTGGCCCTTGGCGGCCCAGTCGCGCGACGAGCCGGTGCCGTAGCGGTCACCCGCGACCAGCACCACCGCGTCGCCGTCGCGGCGGTAGCGGTCGGCCACCTCCCAGATCGGCGCGACCTCGCCGCTGGGCACGTGCAGCGTGTGCGCCACCGGCATGCCGGGCCGCAGCCGGTTCACCAGCGTCTTGCTGTGGAAGGCGGCGCGCATCATCACCTCCCAGTTGCCGCGGCGGGACGCGAAGACGTTCAGGTCGTGCCGGTCGTCGCCGCGCGCCACCAGGAAGTCGGCCACCAGGCTGTCGGGCGGGATCGCGCTGGCCGGCGAGATGTGGTCGGTGGTGACGTCGTCGCCCACCACCAGCAACGGGTAGGCGGTGTAGCGGCCGAGCTGCGAGCCGGGGTCGACCGCCGCGAAGGGCGGCCGGCGCAGCGCGGTCGATGCGGGGTTCCATGGGAAGCGTGCGCTGTCAGGCACCTGCAGCGCATGCCAGGCGGGGTTGCGGCTGGCGATGGCGAAGGCGCGCTTGAAGTCCGCGGCATCGGTGCCCTGCGCCGTGGCGGCGGCGATCTCCTCGTGCGTCGGCCACAGCTCGTGCAGGTGCACCGCGCGGCCCGCCGCGTCCAACTGCACCGGCTCGGCGCCGAGGTCGACCTCCGCGTTGCCGGCCAGCGCGAACGCGATCACCAGCGGCGGCGACATCAGGAAGCCCAGGTCCAGGTCCGGGTGGATGCGGCCGGGGAAGTTGCGGTTGCCGGACAGCACCGCCACCGGGTGGATGGCGCCGGCGTCCCGTGCCACGCGGATGGCCTCGGGCAAGGGCCCGGGGTTGCCTATGCAAGTGGTGCAGCCGTAGCCGACGATGTCGAAGCCCATGGCCGACAGGTCGTCGACGAGCCCGGCACGCGCCAGGTAGTCCGCGGCCGCGGGCGATCCCGGGGCCAGCGAGGTCTTCACCCACGGCGGCACCTTCAGCCCCCGCTGGCGGGCCTTGCGCGCCAGCAGCCCGGCGGCGATCAGCAGGGCGGGGTCGGAGGTGTTGGTGCAGCTGGTGATGGCCGCAACCGCGATGGGGTGGCGCGGCCAGGGGTACTTCGGCGTCAAGGCATCGGCCTGCTGCCGCTCGAACCGCAGCGCCGCCAGCGTCGCGCCGGCATGCCGATAGTCCAGCAGGTCCTGCGGGCGGCGGGGGCCGGCGATGTGCATGCCGACGGCCGAGAGGTCGATCTCGATCGTGCGGCTGTAACGGGGCGTGGCGTCGGGGTCGAACCACAGGCCGGTGCGCTGCGCGTAGGCCGCCACCCGCCGCACGTGCGCGTCGCTGCGCCCCGTGGCGCGCAGGTAGGCCAGCGTGCGGTCGTCGATCGCGAAGTAGCCGGTGGTGGCGCCGTACTCGGGCGCCATGTTGGCCACCACGCTGCGTTCGCCGGCGGCGAGCGCGGCCACGCCGGGGCCGAAGAACTCGACGAACTCGCCGGCCACGCCGATGGCGCGCAGCCGTTGCGTCACGGTCAGGGCCAGGTCGGTGGCGAGCGTGCCGGGCCGCAGCGCGCCGGTGAGCCGCACGCCGATCACCTCGGGGATGCGCAGCATCGTCGGCATGCCGAACATCACCGTCTGCGCCTCCAGCCCGCCGACGCCCCAGCCCAGCACGCCGATGCCGTTGACCATGGGCGTGTGGCTGTCGGTGCCGATCATCATGTCGGGCACCAGCCAGTCGTGGCCGTCGCGCGTCTCGGTGGTCACCACCGTGGCCAGCTGCTCCAGGTTGATGGTGTGCATGATGCCGGTGCCCGGCGGGTTGACGTGCACGCCCTTCAGGGCCTGCGAGGCCCATCGCAGGAAGGTGTAGCGCTCGCGGTTGCGACGCATCTCGTGGCCGAGGTTGACGGCCGGCGCATCGGGCTGCGCGAAGGCCTCGACCGCCAGCGAATGGTCGACCGACACGTCCACCGGCAGCACCGGGTGGAGCCGCGACGGGTCGACGCCGTGTTCGGCCAGCGCGTCGCGCATCGCGGCGATGTCGACCAGCGCCGGCGTGCTGGTGGTGTCGTGCATCAGCACCCGGCCGGGCTGGAACTCGATCTCCGCCTCGCTCGTGCCGCTGTCGAGCCAGCCGAACAGCGCCGCCACCGCGGCGTCGCGCTCGTCGCCGCGCATGCAGCGCACCACGTTCTCCAGCAGCAGCCGCAGCACCACGGGCAGGCGCGCCAGCCGTTCGCCGAACAGCGCCGGCAGGTCGACGATGCGGGCGGCTTGGCCATCGAACACCAGTTCGCCGGGCGCGTCGTAAAGCGCATTCATGGTGCGGCCTCGTCGATGAACACCATGCACACCGGGCTGCCGCAGGCGGCCACCTGGCGGGCATCGGAGAGCCGGCCGCTCGCCGCGTCGACGTCGAACGCGACGATGCTGTCGCTGTCTTCGTTGAGCACGTACAGGAGCCGGCCGTCGGGCGACAGCGTGAAGAAGCGCGGCGTGCGGCCGCCGGAAGGCACCGCGTCCACGAAGGCCGGCAGGCCGGTCTCGGCATCGAGCCGGAACACCGCGACGCTGTCGTGCCCGCGGTTCGATGTGTAGAGCGTGCGGCCTGTGCCGTCGATCGCGATGCCCGCCGCGCGGCTGTTGCCGGTGAAGCGGGCGGGCAGCGTGGCCAGCAGGTGCAGCGGCACCAGTGCGCCACGGTCGGCATCGAACCGGTAGGTGGTGACGGTGGAGTCCAGCTCGTTCACCACGTAGGCCAGCGGCAGCCGCGGGTGGAACACCGCGCTGCGCGGGCCGGCGCCTTCGCGGGTGGCCACGAACGCGGGTTCCGCCGGCTGCAGGCGGCCGTGCTCGAAGCGGAAGCTGAACACGCGGTCGAGCCCCTTGTCGGGCACCACGAGCCAGCGCCCGCTCGGGTCGAAGGGGTTGAAGTGCGGCTTGGCCTGTTGCTGCTCGATGCGGTGCGGCCCCACGGGCCCTTCGAACGGCACGTGCTGGGCCAGCGGCCCCAGCGCGCCGTCGTCGCCGACGGGCAGCACCACCAGGCTCGCGCCGATGTGGTTGGTGACGACGAGGAAGCGGCCGCTGGCGTCCAGCGCCAGATGCACCGGGTTGCGCCCTTCCGTGCTCTGCTGGTTCAGCAGGCGCAGGCGGCCGGTGCGCGGCTCGACCGTGAAGGCGCTGGCCTCGCTGCGGTCGCCGTGCACGGCATACAGGTGGCGGCCGTCGCGCGACGCCGCCAGGTACGACGGATTCACGAGGCCGCCGACGAGCTGGGTGCGCTGCAGCGCGCCCGTGTCCTCGGCCACCTCGAACACGCTGATGCCTTCCCCCCGCGCATTGCGCTCGCGCGTCGTGCGGCTGCCGACATAGGCCCACATGGTTCAGTTCTCGGGGGTGATCTTGGCGTCGTCGACGATCTTCGCGAAGCGCACGGACTCGGCCTGGACGAAGGCCTTGAACTGCGCGGGTGCCATCGGCGCTGGCTCGCCGCCCAGCTCGTTCAGGCGCCGCGCCAGCTCGGGGTCCTTCAGCGCCTGCACCACCGCCGCGTTGAGCTTCTGCACGATGGCAGGCGGCGTGGCGGCGGGCGCGAAGAGGCCGAACCAGTTCTCCAGCGTGTACTTCTCCAGGCCGGGGGTCTCGGCGACCGCCGGCAGCTCGGGCGCCAGGGCCGAGCGGGCCGGCGAGGTCATCGCGATCGCGCGCACCCGCTGGTCCTTCATGAAGGGCCGCGCACCCGTCAGGCTGACGAAGGTCATGTCGATGCTGCCGCCGGCCGTGTCGGTGAGCTGGTTCGAGGCGCCGCGGTACGGGATGTGGGTGAGCGTGGTGCCCGACAGCTGGGCGAGCAGCTCGCCGGCCAGGTGCTGCGGGTTGCCGATGCCGCTGGTGCCGTAGCTGACCTTGCCCGGGTTGGCCTTGGCGTAGGCCAGCAGCTCGGCCATCGTCTTCACCGGCAGCTTGGGGTTCACGACGACGACGTTGGGGACCTTCACCACCAGCGAGATGGGCGCCAGATCCTTCTCCGGTGCGTACTGCATCTTGGCCTTGTAGACGTGCGGGTTGATCGCCGTCTCGCCGGCCGTGGCCATCAGCAGCGTGTAGCCGTCGGCGGGCGCGCGCACCGCGGCCACGGTGCCGATCATGCCGCTGCCGCCGGCCTTGTTCTCGACGTTGACCGTCTGGCCCATCGCCGCGCGCAGCTCCTCGGCCAGCAGGCGGGCCATCACGTCGACGCCGCCACCGGCCGAAAAGGGCACGATGATCGTCAGGGGCTTGGCGGGGTAGGCCGCTTCCTGCGCGTGGCTCGCGACAGGCAGCAGGGCGGCGAGCGTGGCCATGCAGAGGGCACGCCGGATTCCGACGGGATGGGGCACGAGGTGTCTCCTGGTCAGCCGATGGGTTCGGCTCTGCAGGGCATCGTAGGAGCGCCCTGCCGACTTGGAAATTGATCTCTTGCCATGGCTGCGTTTCCCGAAGGAGAACGCAAAGCCGGTACACGTCAGGCCGGTGCGGCCGAGCGCTGCAGGTGCTCGATCAGTGTGCGGGCGATGTGGCTGAGCTGCCGCGGATCACGCACCACCAGGTGCATCTGCCGCTGCGCCCACGGCTCCTTCAGGCCGACGATGCGGATGCGGCCCTGCGCCGCGTACGGCGCCAGCACGCCTTCGGGCAGCATCGTGATGCCCAGGCGCGTTTCCACCAGGCGGCACATGGCCTCGAAGCTGCTGGCCTGCACGCGCTGCTCCAGCGGCTTGCCGCAGGCCGCCGCGGCTTCGGCCATCAGCACCGCCAGCGAGCTGTCGCCGTGGGGGCCGACGAAGGCGTAGTCCAGCGCCTGCGCGAAGCGGATGGACTTGCGCCGTGCCAGCGGGTGCCCGGTGGGCACGCCGATCGCGAGCCGGTCGCTGCGGTAGGGCACCGAGCTCAGGCCGTACACGGGCGTCGGGTCGGCCACCACGCCCACCTCGGCCGAGCCGTCGGCGACGGCCAGCACCACGGCCTTGCCGGTGCGCTCCTCCAGCGAGATGCGCACGCCGGGGTAGCGTGTCAGGAACGATTCGATCTCGTCGGGCAGGTGCTGGATCAGCGCCGACGCCACCGCGTGCACGTGCACATGGCCCTTGGCGCCCGCGACGAACTCACCCAGCTCCAGGTCCATGCGGTCGATGAGCTGCAGCATCTGGCGCGCATGCTGCAGCAGGGCCTGGCCGGCGGGCGTGAGCCCCACGCCGCGGTGGTAGCGCTGCAGCAGCGGCGTGCCGACCAGCGCCTCCAGTTCGGCGATGCGCTTGCTGATCGCCGACACGGCCAGGTGCTCCCGAGCGGCCGCGCGGGTCAGGTTGCCGCATTCCGCGACGGTGACGAAGATCCGCAGGGTGACGAGGTCGTGGCGCATGGGAAGGCACCATAACCGCCCCGGGATCCTGCACACTCGCGCCCCGCGAAGGAGAACGGACGTGACTGAAGTGATCACAGGAATTTCGTCGATGGCCACGCGCCAGCTGCTGGCCGACCTGGCCCGGCGCCACCCGCTCGGCGACGTCGAGTGGCAGATCGAATCGACCGGCGGCGTGGAGGCCTTGCGCCGTGTGGCCGACGGCGAGGCCTTCGACCTCGTGGTGCTGGCTGCCGAGGCGATGGCCCGGCTGGCGTCCGCAGGCCACCTGCTGCCGGGCAGCCTCGCGCCGCTCGCGGCGTCGCCCATGGCGATCGCGTCGCGGGCCGGCGCGCCCGCGCCCGACGTGCACTCGGCCGAGGCCTTGCGCACGGCGGTGCTGGCCGCACCGCGGATCGGCTACTCCACCGGCCCCAGCGGCACGGCGCTGATGGCCCTGTTCGAGCGATGGGGCCTCACCGAGGTGCTGCAGGGCCGGCTCGTGCAGGCCAGGCCGGGCGTGCCCGTGGGTTCGCTGGTCGCCGAAGGTGCGGCGGACCTGGGCTTTCAGCAGCTGAGCGAACTGCTGCATGTCCCGGGCCTCACGCTGCTCGGCCCCATGCCGCCCGGGCTGGAGATCATCACGGTCTTCAGCGGCGCCGTCGGCGCACGCAGCACCCGGCCCGCGCTGGCGCAGCAGGCGCTGGACTTCCTGGCCTCCCCTGCTGCGCTCGACGCCAAGCGGCGTCACGGCATGGCTGCACCGGACGCCTGACGGCGACCGGCCCCTCAGGCCGCGAAGCTGCGGGCCAGTTGCTTGAGTAGTTCGGCGGTGCGCAGCTGCAGCGCATCCCGCCGCGTCGCCGCGCTCCAGGCAATGCACATCGTGCTGCGGATGCGCGGCTCCACGATGGTGGTGCGGGTGAGCGCATCGGGGCCGCTGCCCTCGTTGACCGCGCTGGCCGTCAGCGCCGCGAAGCCATGCCCCCGGCGCACCATGTCGAGGATGGTCGGCACGCTCGACACCTCCCACGCCACCTGCAGCTTCACGCCGGCCTGCAGCGCCTCGTACTCCATCAGCCGGCGGAAGCTGTGCCCACGCTGCGGCAGCACCAGCGGCAGCCGGCCCACCTCGGCCAGGCTGATCCCGGCCCGCTGCGGCGCACCGGGCGGGCCGATCAGGCACAGCTCCTCGCGCAGCACCGGCTCCTGCTCCAGGTTGGGCAACGGCTCGGGGTTGTAGACCAGCCCCATGTCCACGCGGCCCGTGCTCAGCCACTCGGTGATGTGCGACGAAAAGCCCTCGACGATGGCCACCCGCGCGCGCGGCAGCTCGGCCTGGAAACGTTCCACCAGCGCGACGGTGATGTGCCGCGCCAGGCTGGGCGGCAGGCCCAGCACGATCCGGCCTTCCGGCTCGCCGCGCATGGCGCCCAGCTCCTGCTGGGTGGTCTGCATCAGTTGCAGGATCTCGCGTCCCCGCGCCAGCAACCGCCGCCCGGGCTCGGTGAGCGCCACGCCGCGGCCGTTGCGCAGCAGCAGGGTTTCCCGAAGCTCGACCTCCAGCGCACGCACCTGCCGGCTCAGCGCCGGCTGCGTCATGCCCAGCAACTCGGCCGCACGGCTGAAGCTGCCCGTCTGCGCCACCTGGACGAAGTACTCGACCTGCTTGATGTCCACCCGCGGATTGTGCCGGAGCCGGCTGCTCCCATGCCGAACCGGCATAGCAGCTAGCGGCCGCGCCCGCTAGGCCGGGGCGGGAGCCCCTTCCAGAATGACGGGCTGCAACAGGGTTGCCGAACGACCCGGAGGACGCTGCCAATGATCATCGACGTGCACGGCCACTACACCACGGCACCGGCCGCGCTGGGCGCCTGGCGCGACCTGCAGATCGCGGGCCTGGCCGACCCGGCCCGGGCGCCCAGGCCGTCGGACCTGAAGATCAGCGACGACGAGCTGCGCGAGTCGATCGAGACCAACCAGCTCCGGAAGATGCAGGAGCGCGGCAGCGATCTCACGATCTTCAGCCCGCGCGCCAGCTTCATGGCGCACCACGTCGGCGGCTTCGAGACCTCGGCCGCGTGGGCGGCGATCTGCAACGAGCTCTGCCACCGCGTCAGCCGGCTGTTCCCCGAGCACTTCATCGGCGCGGCGATGCTGCCGCAGTCGCCCGGCGTCGACCCGCGCAGCTGCATCCCCGAGCTGGAGCGCTGCGTGCGGGACTACGGCTTCGTCGGCCTCAACCTGAACCCCGATCCTTCGGGCGGGCACTGGACGAGCCCGCCGCTGACCGACCGCCACTGGTACCCGCTCTACGAGAAGATGGTGGAGCTGGAGGTGCCGGCGATGATCCACGTCAGCACGAGCTGCAACGCCTGCTTCCACACCACCGGCGCGCACTACCTGAACGCCGACACCACCGCCTTCATGCAGTGCCTGGCGGGCGACTTGTTCAAGGACTTCCCGACGCTGAAGTTCCTGATCCCGCACGGCGGCGGCGCGGTGCCCTACCACTGGGGCCGCTTCCGCGGGCTGGCGCAAGAGATGAAGAAGCCGCTGCTCTCCGAGCACCTGCTGCAAAACATCTTCTTCGACACCTGCGTGTACCACCAGCCGGGCATCGACCTGCTGACGAAGGTGATTCCGGTGGACAACATCCTGTTCGCCAGCGAAATGATCGGCGCGGTGCGCGGCATCGACCCGCAGACGGGCCACCCCTACGACGACACCCGGCGCTACATCGACGCGGCCGCCATCGGCCCCGAGCAGCGCTTCAAGATCTACGAGGGCAACGCGCGCCGCGTCTTCCCGCGGCTCGATGCCGCACTGAAGGCCCAGGGCCGCTGACCCCGCCGCAACCCGCTGAACAGGACCACCGACATGTACGAACTGGGCGTCGTCTACCGCAACATCACCCGTGCCGACCGCGCGGCCGCCGACCGGCTGGCCGCCTTCGGCGCCGCCACCGTGCACGAGGCCATGGGCCGCGTGGGCCTGCTCAAGCCCTGCATACGGCCGATCCACGCGGGTTCGCAGGTGTCGGGCACCGCAGTCACCGTGCTGCTGCAGCCGGGCGACAACTGGATGCTGCACGTGGCGGCCGAGCAGGTCCAGCCGGGTGACATCGTCGTCGCGGCGGTCACCTCCGAGTGCACCGACGGCTACTTCGGCGACCTGCTGGCCACCAGCTTCATGGCACGCGGCGCGCGGGCGCTGGTCATCGACGCCGGCGTGCGCGACGTGAAGACGCTGGGCGAGATGGGCTTCCCGGTGTGGAGCCGGGCCATCTCGGCCAAGGGCTGCATCAAGGCCACGCTCGGCTCGGTGAACATCCCCGTGGTGTGCGCCGGCATGCTGGTGACGCCGGGCGACGTGATCGTGGCCGACGACGACGGCGTGGTGTGCGTGCCCGCGGCCCGGGCCGGCGCCACGGTGGAAGCCGCGGCCGCCCGCGAGGCCAACGAAGGTGCCAAGCGCGCCAAGCTGGCCAGCGGCGTGCTGGGCCTGGACATGTACCAGATGCGCGAGCCGCTGGCCCAGGCCGGCCTGCGCTACGTGGATTGACCATGGCCGGCACCACGACGACCTTCGCACGGATCGCGCTCATCGGCTACGGCGAGGTCGGCCGCATCCTGGCCGAGGACCTGCGTGCGCAGGGCCTGCCCGTCGACGCACACGACATCCAGCTGCAGCGGCCCGGCAGCCGCACCGCGCTGCTGGCGCATGCCGAGGCGCAGGGCGTGCGCCTGCATGCGCAGCCGGCCGAGGCCGTGGCGCAGGCCGGCCTGGTGATCAGCGCGGTGACGGCCAGCCAGGCCGTGGCGGTGGCCGAAGCGGCCGCGCCGCACCTGCAGCACGGTGCCGTGTTCCTCGACATGAACTCCGCCTCGCCGGGCGCCAAGATCGAGGCTGCCCGGGCCGTCAACGCAGCGGGCGGCCGCTACGTGGAAGGCGCGGTGATGACGAGCGTGCCGCCCTACCGCATCAAGGTGCCGCTGCTGCTGGGCGGGCCCGATGCGGCCGCGGTGGTGGCGCCGCTGAACGCGCTCGGCTTCGCGGCGCGCGTGGCCGACGAGCGGCTGGGCATCGCCTCGGCCACCAAGATGTGCCGCAGCGTGATGATCAAGGGCCTGGAGGCGATGGTGATCGAGAGCCTGGCCACCGCCCGCCACTACGGCGTGGAGGATGCGGTCGTCGCCTCGCTGGACGAGACCTTCCCGGGCATCGACTGGGAGAAGCAGGCCGCCTACTTCTTCCAGCGCGTGATCGAACACGGCCGCCGCCGCGCAGAAGAGGTCCGCGAAGTGGCCCGCACCGTGCGCGAGGCCGGCCTGGCGCCGTGGAGCGCCTCGGGCACCGCCGAGCGGCAGGCCTGGGTGGCCGACCTGGCCGATGCAGGCCTCTTTGGCACACGCGGCGAGCCGGGCTTCGCGCGCAGCGCCGACTGGCGCACCGAGGCTGACCGCCTGCTGGCGCAGGTGGCGAAGGAGCGCATGGCATGAGCAACTTTGACAAGACGCCCGGCTGGCTCGACTGGTACGCCGGCCCCAGCAAGCCCCGGCTGCAACTGCCCGCCGGGGCGGTGGACGCGCATTGCCACGTGTTCGGCCCCGGCGGCCGCTTCCCGTATGCGCCCGAGCGCAAGTACACGCCCTGCGACGCCAGCCACGAGCAGCTCTTCGCGCTGCGCGACCACCTCGGCTTCGCGCGCAACGTGATCGTGCAGGCCACCTGCCACGGCGCCGACAACAGCGCGCTGCTGGACGCCCTGGCGCATTCCGACGGCCGGGCCCGCGGCGTGGCGACCGTGCGGCGCAGCGTCAGCGATGCCGAACTGGAGCGCATGCACGCGCTGGGCGTGCGCGGCGTGCGCTTCAACTTCGTGCGCCGGCTGGTCGACTTCACGCCCAAGGACGAGCTGATGGAGATCGCCGGCCGCATCCACCGGCTCGGCTGGCATGTGGTGGTGTATTTCGAGGCGGCGGACCTGCCCGACCTGTGGGACTTCTTCACCGCGCTGCCCACGCCGGTGGTCGTCGACCACATGGGCCGGCCCGACGTGCGGCAGCCGGTGGACGGCCCCGAATTCAGCCGCTTCATCCGCCTGATGGCCGAGCACCCCAACGTGTGGTCGAAGGTGAGCTGCCCCGAGCGCTTGAGCGTGGCCGGCCCGCCGGCCTTGAACGGCGAGGCTGCGCCGTACCGCGACGTGCTGCCCTTCGCGCGCCGGCTGGTCGAGACCTTCCCCGACCGCGTGCTCTGGGGCACCGACTGGCCGCACCCCAACCTCAAGGACCACATGCCCGACGACGGCCTGCTGGTCGACTTCATCGCCGGCATCGCACCCACCGCGCAGCAGCGTCAGGCACTGCTCGTCACCAACCCGATGCGCCTGTACTGGCCCGAGGCCGCCTGACGCCGCCCCCTTCCCCTGTCGTTCCCGAGGAGACATCCGATGACCGAGATCCACCGCCGCCAGGCCCTCGCCGGGCTGGCCGGCCTGCTCTGCACGCCTGTGTTCGGGCCCGCCCGTGCGCAGGGCGGCGCCTACCCTTCGAAGCTGGTGCGCGTGCTGGTGGGCTACAGCCCCGGCGGCGCGGTGGACATCGTCGCGCGTGCCGTGAGCCAGCAGATCGCCGGCGGCCTGGGCCAGCAGGTGATCGTCGAGAACAAGCCCGGCGGCGGCACCAACATCGCGATCAAGACGCTGCTCGACAGCCCGCCCGACGGCCACACGCTGATGCTGGCGGCCAATGCGCTGGCGGCCAACGTGTCGCTGTACCAGCCGGCGCCGTTCGACCTGCAGCGCGACATCACGCCGATCGCCCAGGTGGGCCGCGTGCCGGTGGTGCTGGCGGCCAATGCGCAGGCCGGCATCGGCTCCCTCAAGGCGTTGATCGCCAAGCTCAAGGCCGAGCCGGGCTCGATCAACTACGGCACGCCGGGCAACGGCTCCACGCCCCACCTGGCGATCGAGCTCTTCGCCCGCGCCGCCGGCGTGCAGCTGACGCACGTGCCCTACAAGGGCGGCTCGCAGGCGATGAACGACGTGGTGGCCGGCCATGTGCAGCTCGTGGCGGTCAACGCGCTGGAGGTGCAGGCCCACGTGAAGACCGGCAGGCTCAAGGTGCTGGCGGCGTTGAGCGCCCAGCGCTCGCCGATCTTCCCCGACGCGCCGACGATCGCCGAGTCGGGCTTCCCTGGCTTCGAGGCCTCGGTGTGGTATGGGCTGGTGGGGCCGGCCGGCGTGCCGCCCGCGGTGGTGGCGCGGCTGCACCAGGAGGTGCAGAAGGCCCTGGGCACCGCCGAGGTCCGCGAGCGGCTGACCGCGGCGGGCGGCGAAGTCACGCCCGGCAGCACCGCGATGTTCGCGGCACTGTTGGCCAGCGAGAAGCAGCGCTACGAGAAGCTGATCCGCGAAGCCCGCATCCAGCCCGACTGAGCGGCCCAGCATGTCCAGACAAGTCCTTCGTCGCTGGCTCCTGGCCGGCCTGGCCGCCGGCGTCGTCGCCGGCTGTGCGCAGCCACTGCAGCCGGGCGCGGCGCCCACCGCACCCGTGGCGGCCACCGCCGACGTGCGGCAGGCGCTCGCGCCCACCGGCAGGCTGCGCATCGCGGTCTACCCCGGCAGCCCCACGTCGATGCTGCGCGCCGGCAGCGATGGCGAGGCCCGCGGCCTCACCGTGGAAGTGGGCCGCGCGCTGGCCCGCCGGCTCGGCGTGCCGGCGGAGCTGGTGGTGTTCGACCGGGTCGCGCTGGTGGTGGAAGCGCTGCAGGCCGGCCAGGCCGACATGACCATCACCAACGCCACGCCGGCCCGGGCCAGGCTGGTCGATTTCACGCCACCGGTGGTGGGCCTCGAACTGGGCTACCTGGTGCTGCCGGGATCGGCTGTGACGTCCGTGGACGCGGTCGATCTGCCCAAGGTGCGCGTGGGCGTCAGCCAGGGCAGCAGCTCGCAGGCGGCCCTGGGCAAGCAGTTCCGCCATGCGGCCCTGGTCCCGGCCGATTCGCTGGGCGCGGCGGCTGCGATGCTGAAGGACGGCCGCATCGACGCCTTTGCCACCAACAAGGGCATCCTGTTCCAGATGGCCGACGGCCTGCCCGGTGCGCGGGTGCTCGACGGCCGCTGGGGCCTGGAGTCGCTGGCCCTGGCCGTGCCCCCCGGGCGGGCGGCCGGCGCCGCCTTCCTGCAGGCCTTCGTCGCCGATGCCGCCACCCGCACGCTGGTGCAGGACGCCGCGGCACGCGCCGGCCTGCGCGGCACCACCGATCCCGAGCGGCGCTGACACCGCCCGCGCGTTCCATCATTCCAACGAGGAGACAAACAATGGCCCACCTGCCTGGATCCCACCGCCGGCGCAGCCTGCTGATCGGCGCGGCAAGCCTGGCCGCCTGCCCGGCCCTGATGGCGCAGCCGGCGCGCACGCTGCGCGTGATCGTGCCCTTTCCGCCGGGCGGCTCCACCGACATCCTCGCGCGCGCCGTCGGCAATCGCCTGGGCGTGGCGCTGGGGCAGACGGTGCTGGTCGACAACAAGGCCGGGGCCGGTGGCTCGCTGGGCGCTGGCGAGGCGGCGCGGGCGGAGCCCGATGGCAACACGCTGCTGATGGGACACATCGGCACGCTGGCGGTCAACCCGGCGCTGTACCCCAAGCTGCCCTACGACCCGCTGAAGAGCTTCGACCCGGTGGCGATGGTGGCGCGGGTGCCCAACATCCTGGTGGTGAACGCCGCCTCGCCGATCAGGACGCTGGCGCAGTTCATCGAGCGCGCCAAGGCCCAGCCGGGCCGCATGACCTACTCGTCGGGCGGCAACGGCAGCGCGGCCCACATCGCGTTCGAGTACCTGAAGCTGCGCGGCAACTTCTTCGTGCTTCACATCCCCTACCGGGGGACGGCGCCCTCGATCAACGACCTGATGGGTGGCCAGGTGGATGCCACCTTCACCGGCGCGCCGGTGGTGCTGCCGCACGTGCGGGCGGGCCGGCTGCGTGCGCTGGCGGTGTCGAGCCCGCAGCGGCTGGCTTCGCTGCCCGACGTGCCCACGGTGGCCGAGAGCGGCTACCCCGGCTTCGATGCCGACCAGTGGTATGGCTTCGTCGCGCCCGCCGGCACGCCGGCCCCGGTGCTGGCACGGCTCAACGCCGAGATCAACAAGGCGCTGCAGGCGCCCGACGTGGCACAGCAGCTGGCCGGCGAGGGCGCCATTCCCACGCCGGGCACGCCCAAGGCCTTCGGGGACCTGATCGTCCGTGAGCTGCCGCGCTGGGCCGAGGTGGTCAGGGCCGGCAAGGTCAAGCCCGACTGATTCCCCACGCAACACGACCGGCCTGGCGCCACATGCCCCGGGCCGGGCCGCTGCATGCATTTTCCACAACACCAGGAGACACCCATGACCCATCGAACCCTCAGCCGCACCGTGCGGCAGGCCACCTGCCTCGGCGGCGCGCTGCTGCCGATGCTGTGCGCCGCGCAGGCCAGCAACGTCACCGTCTACGGCATCGTCGATGCCGCGGCCCGTCGCGCCAGCAACGCCGGCCCGGACGGCGCTTCCCGCGTGACGCTGGAAGACGGCATCTTCACCGGCAGCCGCCTGGGCTTCCGGGTCCGCGAGGACCTGGGCGGCGGGCTCAGCACGCTGGTCACGATGGAATCGGGCTTCGACCCGAGCAGCGGCACCTCCTCCCAGGCGAGCCCCACGGCCGACTTTGGCCAGGTCGCCGCCGCCACGCGCTTCTGGGGCCGCGACATCCACATCGGCCTGCGCAGCAGCGCCGGCTGGGGCCTCACGCTCGGCCGCCAGTACACCCTGGCGCACCAGATGGCCGGGCGCTTCCAGCCGCAGGGCAACCCCAACAACCTGGCGCTGTCGGTGTTCAGCAGCCACCACATCGCGCGGCAGGACAACGTGCTGAAGTTCGACGTGAAGGTGGCCGGCATCGAGCTGGCGGCTTCCCGCACGCTGGGCGAAGCAGCCGGCAGCCATGGCAGCGACGCCTGGGCGGTCTCCGCGGGCTACACCGCCGGTCCGGTGTCGGTGGGCGGCTATGTGCAGCGGCTGAAGAACCTGGCCGACACCGAGCAGCGCAAGATCGTCGGCCTGGGCGGCAACTACACGCTGGCGGACAAGGCAACGTTGTTCGCCGGCGCGATGCGCCGCACCAACGAAGCGAGCCCGCAGACCAACCAGGTATGGACGCTGGGCGCCAACTACGCGGTGCTGCCGAGGGTGACGCTGACCGCGGCCTACCTGCACGACAAGCAGGGCGGCAGCGCGGCCCTGCAGGGCAAGCGGCGCGTCGGCTACGTCAGTGCCAGCTATGCCTTCTCGAAGCGCAGCGACGTCTATGCGGTGATCGACCACAACCGCGTCGAAGGCGGCTATGCCAAGCCCGCCTTCATGGGCACCCTGGGCAGCCAGACGGCCTATACGCTGGCGCTGCGCCACAAGTTCTGACCCCCCGGCCAGCCTCCGAAGGAGCGAGCATGACCAAGACCTTCATGAGCGGCCTGCTGCTGGCGGCGGCCGCCCTCGCCGCCAGCGCGCAGGAGCGATTTCCCGCCAAGCCGATCACGCTGATCGTCCCCTTCGCGCCGGGCGGCATCGCGGACGTGACCGCCCGCGCCGTCGCCGAAGCGATGGGCAAGACGCTCGGCCAGACCGTGGTGGTGGACAACCGGCCCAGCGCCGGCAGCATCGTCGCGTCGCAGGCCGTCGCCAGCGCCCGGCCCGACGGCCACACGCTGCTGCTGATGACCAACGCCAACGCGGTGAGCGTGGGACTGTTCAAGAAGCTGCCCTACGACACGCTGAAAGACCTGCAGCCGATCTCCACGCTCGGCACCTTCGACCTCGGCATCGTCGTGCCCGCCTCGTCGCCCTTCAAGACGCTGCCCGAGCTGCTGCGGCACGCCAAGGCCCACCCCGGCGAACTGAAGACGGGCACCATCGCCGTGGGCAGTACGCAGCACCTCTCGGCCAAGCTCTTCGAAACGGTCGCCGGCATCTCGCTGCTGACGGTGCCCTACAAGGGCTCGCCGGCCGTGCTGATGGCGCTGCGCAGCGGCGAGATCGAGGTGGCCATGGAGATCGTCGGGCCCATGCTGTCACAACTGCAGTCGGGCCAGATCCGTGCACTGGCCGTCACCGGGGCCCAGCGCAACGCGGCGCTGCCCGACGTGCCGACGGTGCAGCAGGCCGGGCTGCCGGCCTACGACGTCACCTCGTGGAATGCGATCGCGGCACCGGCGGGCACACCGCCGGCAACCGTGGATGCGCTGCAGCGCGCCATCGCCGGCGCGGTGGCCGACCCGTCGGTGCGCACGCGGCTGGAAGGCCTGGGCATGCGCCTGCAGGCCAGCACGCCCGCCCAGGCGCGCGAACTGCTGGCGCGCGACGTGCAGCGCTGGGGCGCCGTGATCCGCGACGCGAAGATCCAGCCCGAATAACCGTCCCCCTCAGGGCCCGGGCTGCGCCAACTGGTGCGCGGCACGATGCAGGTGCGCCATGAAGTGGCGCACGCTGGGCTTGAGGTGCGTGTCGGTCCGCGCCAGGGCGCCGAGCGTCAGCATCAGCGGCCCCTCCGCCAACGCGACGACGTCAAGGTACTGCGTCGCGAAGGGATGCAGCGCAATCTGCTGCGGCAGCAGGCCGATGCAGTTGCCGCTCGCGATGATCGACAGCAGCCCCAGCGTCGAGTTGACGACCGCACCGGCCGGCGGCGGCTTCATGCCGTGGCGCTCGAACAGCGTCTTCGCGTAGCCCGAATCGGGCGTCGCGCCCGTGTACACCCAGGGCACCTGCGCCAAGTCGGCGAGGCTGCGTGCCCGCGCCAGCGGATTGCCCCTGCGCGCCACCACCACCATCGCGATCGGCATCAGCGTCTCGACCACGAACTCGCCGGGCGGCAGCTCCGTCGGCAGCGGGCCGAGTGCGATGTCGACTTCGCCCTTGCGCAGGCGGGTGAGCTGCGCGATGTAGAGCTCCTCGATGATCCGGAGCTGGATCTCCGGGAACGCCTGCCCGAAGGTGCGCAACGTCTCGGGCACCAGCAGCATCACAGCCAGCGGCACCGCACCGATGGCCAGCGAGCCCGTCATGCGCCCTTCGAGCTGGCGGATCTGGTCGACGGCCTGCCCGAGCTCCCGGTCCGCAGCCACCGCACGCTCGTACATCACCATGCCCTGGGCAGTGGCGAGCACGCCCGTTGTCGACCGTACCAGCAGCGTGGTCGACAGCTCGCGTTCGAGCTCGCGTACCAGCTTGGTGAGCGCCGGCTGCGAGACACCCAGGCGCCGTGCCGCCGACCGCAGGCTGCCTTCCTCGACGGCGGCAACAAGGGCACGGAGGCTGGTGAGCTTCATGGCCTGGATGATAACGATCCGTTATCGCGCCGGCCGGCGCGGATGCTTCCGCGGCGGCCGGCGAATTCCTAGACTGCCGCCGGCACTGCCGATCCTGCCGCGCAGCGTTCGCGGCCCAATTTCCAAGGAGACAACGTGAACACAAGACGCTTTCTGGCCGCCATGGCGGTCGTCGTCGGCGCCCTGCTGACGGCCTGCGGCGGCGACGGAGGCGGCGATGCCGCCCCGGCCGCCACGACGCTGGGCATCGTGAAGCCGGCCTCGGCATGCACCAGCCTGGCCTCGGTCGACCTGACCGACATCGGCGGCGTCGGCAGCGCCGTCACCTCGGCCACCGAAGGCACCGTGGCGGTCAACGGCGCAGACGTGAAGTTCTGCACCGTCGAAGGCACGCTCGCGCCCGCCATCGGCTTTCGCGTGCGCCTGCCCATCGACACCTGGACGCAGCGCGTGCTGCACATCGGCTGCGGCGGTCTGTGCGGCAGCATCAGCGCCTCGGTCGAGCCCGGCACGTCGTACGGCTGCCCGCTGGTGCAGTCGGGCGGCTTCGTGCTGTCGTCGACCAACATGGGCCACACCGGCGCGGATGCCAACTGGTCGCAGGACGCGCAGAAGCGCGTCGACTTCGCCTACCGCGGCGTGCACGCCACGACGCTGGCTGCCAAGAAGCTGACCCAGGCCTATTACGGCCAGAAGGAGAGGTACGCGTACTTCGTCGGCTGCTCCGACGGCGGCCGCGAAGGCCTCATGGCCGCTCAGCGTCATGCCGACGACTACGACGGCATCGTCGCCGGCGCGCCGGCCTTCCTCTTCAACGTGCAGAACTCGCTGCACCACGGCTGGATGGCGCGCTCGAACCGCGACAACGGCCTGTCGACCGGCAACGTGGTGCTCTACCCCGCCAAGGCAGCGATGCTGCACGCCGCCGTGGTGGCGGCCTGCGACCCGCTCGACGGGCAGGCCGACGGGCTGCTGACCGACCCGCGCACCTGCAGCTTCGACCCGGCCACCCTGCAGTGCCCCGCAGGCGCCGCCGACACCCGTGCCTGCCTGACGGCCACCGAGGTCGCGACCGTGAGCAAGTTCTACAACGGCCCACGCGATCCTTCCTCCAACCGGCGCATCCTGGTGGGCGGCCCGCAGTACGGCTCCGAGCTGAACTGGGCCGGCGTGTTCGTGCCCGCCAACGACACCGTGACCAACCGCGTGGGCAGCGACAACTTCGTCAACGGCGCCCGCTACGTGATCTTCGACGACGCCACGCCGCCGACGCTGGACGAGCTGGAGTTCACCGAAGCCTTCTACGGCCGGCTGCGCACGCGCCACCCGCTCAACGATGCGACCAACCCCGACCTCTCGGCCTTCAAGGATGCCGGCGGCAAGCTGATCCTGTGGCACGGCTGGGCCGACCAGCACATCTCGCCGATCAATACGATCGCCTACCACGAGGCCATGCAGAAGACGATGGGCCAGGCCAGCATGGACACGTTCATGCGCATGTACCTGGCACCTGGCGTCGGCCACTGCGGCAGCGGCGAGGGCCTGCCGAACATGGACCTGGTGACCGCGCTGGTGAACTGGGTGGAAGGCGGCAAGGCGCCTGACGCCATCCACACCGTACGCACCGACGCCGCCGGCAACGTCACCGCGTCGCGGCCGATGTACCCCTACCCCGAGGTCGCCCGGTACGACGGCAAGGGCGACCCGGCCGCGGCATCGAGCTACACCCGCGGCGCGGCGCTCTACACCACCCCGACGCCCGACTGGGCCGGCATCGACTTCTTCAGCCCCTACGCCGCCGCACCGCTCTGAGTGGCCGCGCTTCCCGACCCGCGAAACGACAGACCCATGGCCAAGATCATCGGCGGCCTCGCCGCCTCCCACACCCCCACGATCGGCTTCGCGTTCGACCGTGACAAGCAGGACGACCCCGTCTGGGCGCCGATCTTCGAGGCCTTCGCACCGATGCAACAGTGGATCGCGGAGCAACGGCCCGACGTGCTGCTCTTCATCTACAACGACCACGTCACCTCGTTCTTCTTCGACCACTACTCGGCGTTCTCGCTCGGCGTGGGCGAGCGCTGGACGGTGGCCGACGAAGGCGGCGGTGCGCGCGACCTGCCGCCGGTGGGCGGGCACCCCGCGCTGGCCGCGCACATCGGCCGCTCGCTGATGGCCGACGAGTTCGACCTGTCGTTCTTCCAGGAGCGTGCGCTCGACCACGGCTGCTTCTCGCCGCTGTCGGTGATGTGCCCGCACGCGCCGGCCTGGCCGGTGCGCATCGTCCCGCTGCAGATGGGCGTGCTGCAGTTCCCCATCCCCAGTGCTCGGCGCTGCTACAAGCTGGGCCAGGCGCTGCGCCGCGCCATCGAGAGCTACCCGGAGGACCTGCGCGTTGCCGTCGTCGCCACCGGCGGCCTGTCGCACCAGGTGCATGGCGAGCGCGCGGGCTTCAACAACCCGCCGTGGGACGCGCGCTTCCTCGACCTGCTCGAGCGCGACCCGGAACAGCTCGCGGCGATGACGCAGGCGGAGTACGCGACGCTGGGTGGCCTCGAAGGCGCCGAGGTCATCATGTGGCTGGTGATGCGCGGCGCCCTCGCCTCGCAGGTGACCTGCCGGCACCGCAGCTACTACCTGCCGTCGATGACGGGCATCGCGACGGCGATCTACGAGCCGGTCGAGCAGGGCATGCCGGCCGCGGCGGCCGAACGCCACCGTGCGCACATGGCCCGGGAACTGGCCGGCGCCGAGGCCCTGGAGGGCACGTACCCGTTCACGCTGGAGCGCAGCGTCAAGGCCTTCCGGCTGAACCGCTTCCTGCACGCCCTGGTGCATCCGTCGCACCGCCAGCGCTTCCTCTGCGACGAGGAGGCCTGCCTGCGCGAGGCCGACCTGAGCGACACCGAGCGCGACCTCGTGCGCCGCCGCGACTGGCGCGGGCTGATGCACTACGGCGCCATCTTCTTCATGCTGGAGAAGCTGGGCGCGGTCATCGGCGTGTCCAACCTGCACATCTACGCCGCGATGCGCGGCGAAGCGCTGGAGGCCTTCCAGCAGACACGCAATGCGCCGAACGCGCTGTATTCGGTCGCCGGCAAGGAGGCCGGCGCGCTCGGCTGGGACGGCCGGCCGCCGGCCGCCGGGCGCTGACCGGCCTCCCCAACAACAAACCCACCCCCAGGAGACATTCAAGTTGAAACCCACCCTGTTCGCCTGCGGGCTGCTGACCGCCGCCTGCGCCACCGCCCATGCGCAGAACGTGACGATCTACGGCCTGCTGGACACCGCGGTCGAGCACCTGACCCACGTGGGCGCCAGCGGCAGCAGCCTCACCCGCATGCCCGGCCTCACCGGCAGCGTGCCCTCGCGCATCGGCTTGCGCGGCACCGAGGACCTCGGCAACGGCCTGCGCGCCGTCTTCACGCTCGAGCAGGGCCTGGGCCCCGACAGCGGCACCCTGAACCAGGGCGGCCGCTCCTGGGGGCGCCAGGCCTTCGTCGGCCTCAGCGGCCCCTGGGGCAGCCTCACGTTCGGCCGCCAGTACTCGATGCTGTTCTGGTCGCAGCTCGACGCCGACGTCCTCGGCCCCAACGCCTACGGCTCCGGCTCGCTCGACAGCTACCTGCCCAATGCGCGGGTCGACAACTCGATCGCGTACCGCGGCACATTCAGCGGCCTCACCGTGGGCGCCACCTACAGCTTCGGCCGCGACGCGGTCAATGCCGGTCCCAGCCCCTCGGGCACCAACTGCGCCGGCGAGAACGCCGACGACAGCAAGGCCTGCCGTCAGTGGTCGGCATTGGCCAAGTACGACGCGGCCACCTGGGGGCTGGCGCTGGCGGTCGACGAGATCCGCGGCGGCACCGGCGCGTTCGCCGGGCTCACGGCCAGCACGCTGAAGGACCGCCGCACCACCGCTGCGGGCTGGATGAAGTTCGATGCGCTGAAGCTCGGCGCCGGCCTCATCGCCCGCCGCAACGACGGCAGCGCCGCCACGCCGCGCAGCCGCCTGTGGTACCTCGGGGCGTCCTACGGCGTCACGCCGGCGCTGGCGATCGACGCCCAGTACTTCCAGCTCGACTACCAGGACAGCGCCAACGAGGCGCAGCTGCTGGCCTTGCGGGCCACCTACAGCCTGTCCAAGCGCACCGCCGTGTACGCCACGGCCGGCCACATCGGCAACGACGGCACGCTGGCGCTGTCGGTCAGCAACGCGGCCGCGGGCAACGGCCCGGCCGCCGGCAAGTCGCAGAGCGGCTTCGCGCTCGGCGTCCGCCACGCGTTCTGAACGCCCTCCCTTGCAGGACACGTCCACCGTGAACATCGTGCTGAACGGCATTTCCTCGATGGCCACCCGCCTGCTGCTGGACGCCTTGGCCCCGAGGCGTTCGACCTCGTCGTGCTGGCCCGCGACGCGATGGACGCGCTTGCCGCCGCCGGCCGATTCGCCAATGGCCGTCGCGGTGCGCGCGGGAGCGCCACGTCCGCGCATCGACACCGAGCAGGCGCTACGCGAAGCGATGCTGCAGGCGCTCGCCTTCCTCGCCTCAGACGCCACGGCCGACACCAAGCGATGCCACGGCATGGCGCCCGCGGCCTGAACGCACATCGGGCACGCCTTTCCCTTTCCACCCCCACCGAGGAGACAACCATGACCCCGACCCGACTGGCCGGCCTGCTGGCCGCCTTCGCCCTGTTCACCACGGGCGCCGCCCACGCCGCCGACGACTTCCCCACCAGGCCCGTGCGCATCCTCACCCCGTTCCCGGCCGGCGCCGGGCCCGAGGGCGTGCTGCGCGTGCTGGCCGAGAAGCTGCAGAAGAAGTGGGGCAAGCCGGTGATCGTCGAGAACAAGCCGGGTGCCAACGGCTTCATCGCGATCGACACCTTCAAGCGCGGCGCGACGGACGGGCACGACCTGGTCCAGCTCGACAACGTGCACCTGGCCGCCTACCCGCACCTGTTCAAGAAGCTGCCCTACGACCCGGCCAAGGACTTCGACGTGCTGGCGCCGCTGTTCCGCACCTGGTTCTTCATGGCGGTGCCGGCGGCCAGCAGCTACAAGACGGTGGGCGACATCGTGGCCGATGCACGCGCCAACCCGGGCACGCTGAACTACGGCTCGTGGTCGGTGGGCAACCCGGTGCACCTGGGCTCGGCGCTGCTGGAGGCCAGCACCCAAACGCAGATGCAGCACGTCATCTACAAGGAGACCTCGATGCTGTATGCCGGCGTGGCCAACGGCGAACTGAACTGGTCGCTCGGCACGCTGGCCACCGCCGGCCCGCTGCAGCGCGCCGGCAAGCTGCGCTTCATCGCCATCACGGCGCCGAAGCGCCAGGCCGCCTTCCCCGACGTGCCCACGGTGGCCGAGTCGGGCGGCCCGGCAGGCTACGAGATGTCGGGCTGGACGGCGATCGCCGCGCCCCGGGGGCTGCCCAAGGCGCTGGCCGACAGGATCCAGAAGGACATCGAGGCCGCGCTGGCCGAGCCGGACATGAAGGAGCGCTTCGCCACCTTCGGCTACGACGCCTTCCCCGCGACACGCGAGCAGTTCAACACGTTCATCGCGGCCGAATCGGCCAAGTACGCCGACGTGATCAAGCGCGCGAAGGTCTCTCTGGATTGACCGCCCAAGGCGCCCGCGCGAAATACGCCGCCAGGTACTCGATCAGCACCTGCACGCGCGCCGGCCGGTCGCGGCCCGGCGGGGTGACGATGTGCAGCGCGATCGGCGGCACCTGCCAGTCGGGCATCGCTTCTTCCAGCGCGCCCGACTGCAGGTCTTCCCAGGCCAGGAACTCGGGCTGCAAAGCCAGGCCCATGCCGGCGCGCAGCGCAGGGGCCAGCGCCTCGGCGTTGTTGACGCGCAGCGCCGCAGGCACCACCTGCGCGAACTCGCCGCGCCTGGCGTGCCTGAAGCGCCAAGCCTCGCCGACGCGCGTGTGCACGTAGCGCAGCGCCCGGTGCGAGGCCAGCTCGCGCGGATGCGTGGGCCGCCCATGCGCCTCGAAGTACGCCGGCGCCCCCACCAGCAGGATGCGCACCGCGCACAGCCGCCGCGCGAGCAGGCTCGAATCGGGCAATGCCGAGATGCGCAGCGCCACGTCGAAACCCTGCGCCACCACGTCGATCAGCTCGTCGCTGAAATGCAAGTCCAGCACCACCTCGGGGTGCTGCGCCATGAAGGCCGGCAGCGCCGGCCCGAGGTGCGTGATGCCGAACGACATCGGCGCGGCGATGCGGATGGTGCCGCGCAGGTGCTTCGACTGCTCGGTCACCTCGGCCTCCACCGCCTCGCCCTCGGCCAGGATGCGCGCCGCGCGCTCCAGCGAGGCCTCGCCGCTGGCGCTGAGCGACATGCGCCGCGACGTGCGGTGGAACAGCGTCGTCTTCAGCCGCCCTTCGAGCCGCGTGATGGCCTTGGAGACGGTGGGCTGGGAGATCGCCAGGTCGGCCGCCGCCTTGGCGAAGGAGCCCGTCTCCGCCACCTTCGCGAAGATCGCCCAGGCTTCCAGGTCAGGCAGTTTGCTCATGAAGCTTTTGGAATCGATGGTTTTCCATCTTTTCTATTCTCTTATCGATCTCCAAATCCTAAAGTCTCTCCATCGCAACACGCAACGCCTTGGAGAAACACCATGATCGACCGCAGACCCTTCGATGCACTCGGCGGCGCCAACCACGGTTGGCTCGACGCCAAGCACCACTTCTCTTTTGCCGACTACCACGACCCCGCCCGCATGGGCTGGGGCGCCCTGCGGGTGTGGAACGACGACACCATCGCCCCCGGCACCGGCTTCCCGCCGCATGCCCACGCCAACATGGAGATCATCACCTACGTTCGCCAGGGCGCCATCACGCACCAGGACAACCTGGGCAACAAGGGCCGCACCGAAGCGGGCGACGTGCAGGTGATGAGCGCGGGCACCGGCATCCGCCACGCCGAATACAACATGGAGCCGGGCGTGACGCAGATCTTCCAGATCTGGATCCTGCCCGACGGCCGGGGCGAGCCGCCGTCCTGGGGCGCCAAGCCCTTCCCGAAGGGCGAGCGCTCGGGCAGCTTCGTGGCGCTGGCCAGCGGCCTGCCCGGTGACACCGACGCGCTGCCGATCCGCACCGACGCCCGGGTGCTGGGCGCGACGCTGAAGGCCGGCGAGAGCACCGAGTACCGCCTGGGCGCGGACCGCCGCGGCTACCTGGTGCCGGCCAGCGGCGAGGTCGAGGTGGACGGCGTGACGCTGCAGGCCCGCGACGGCGCGGCCATCAGCGACGTCGACACGATCCGCGTCACCGCGCTGTCCGACGCCGAGCTCGTGCTCGTCGATTCCGCTGCCTGAACCGGCCGGGCCCCTCGCGGGCCCGGTCCCTGCATCCCTCTTTCCCCACCACCGCCCCACAGGAGCACCCCGATGACCGTCACCGCCACCCCCACCCCCGGCGCCAAACTGCTGACCCCGCACGATCACACGCTGGTCATGATCGACTTCCAGTCGCAGATGGCCTTCGCCACCCACTCGATCGATCCGGTGCAGCTGCGCTCCAACGCCGGCCTGGTGGCCAGCGCCGCCGCGGGCTTCGGCGCCTCGACCATCCTCACGACCGTGGCCGAGAAGAGTTTCTCGGGCCCGATGTTCGAGGAAGTCACCGCCCCCTTCCCGGGCCAGAAGCTGCTCGACCGCACCTCGATGAACACCTGGGAAGACGCCGCCGTCATCGCCCGCATCAACGAGATCGGCAAGTCGCGCATCGTGCTGGCCGGGCTGTGGACCAGCGTGTGCATCGTCGGGCCGGCGCTGTCGGCGCTGGACCAGGGCTTCGAGGTCTATGTGATCGCCGACGCCTGCGGCGACATCTCCACCGAGGCGCACAACCGCGCGATGGAACGCATGGTCCAGGCCGGCGCGCAGCCGATCACCTCGCTGCAGTACCTGCTGGAGATGCAGCGCGACTGGGCACGCACCGACACCTACGACATGACCACCGGCATCGCGAAGAAGTTCGGCGGCGGCTACGGCATCGGCATCACCTACGCCAAGACGATGTTCGGCGCGCACGAAGGCTGAGCTTCCCACCGCAACCAGGAGACGCCGCGATGGCCGAACGCAAGCACCCCGACCTGATCCTCCACCGCGGCCTCTTCACGACGCTGGACCGCGCCAATCCCACGGCCAGCGCGGTCGCGATCCAGGACGGCCTGTTCGTCCGCGTCGGCGGTGACCACGAGGTGATGGCACTCGCCGGCCCCGGCACGAAGGTGATCGACCTGCGCGGCCGGCGCGTGCTGCCCGGGCTGATCGACAACCACCTGCACATCATCCGCGGCGGGCTCAACTTCAACCTCGAACTGCGCTGGGACGGCGTGAAGAGCCTGGCCGACGCGATGGGCATGCTCAAGCGCCAGGTCGCCATCACGCCCGCGCCGCAGTGGGTGCGGGTGGTGGGCGGCTTCACCGAGCACCAGTTCATCGAGAAGCGGCTGCCGACGATCGACGAGCTGAATGCGGTGGCACCCGACACGCCGGTGTTCATCCTGCACCTGTACGACCGCGCGCTGCTCAACGGCGCCGCGCTGCGCGCCGTGGGCTACACCAAAGACACGCCGGCCCCGCCCGGCGGCGAGATCGTGCGCGACGCGGCCGGCAACCCGACCGGCCTGCTGCTGGCCAAGCCCAACGCGTCCATCCTCTACGCCACGCTGGCCAAGGGCCCGAAGCTGCCGCACGCGTACCAGGTGAACTCCACGCGCCACTTCATGCGCGAGCTGAACCGGCTGGGCGTCACCGGCGCCATCGATGCGGGCGGCGGCTTCCAGAACTACCCCGACGACTACCAGGTGATCCAGGAGCTGGCCGATGCCGGGCAGCTCACCCTCCGCCTGGCCTACAACCTCTTCACGCAGAAGCCGAAGCAGGAGAAGGAAGACTTCCTGAACTGGACGGCCACCTCGCGCTACAAGCAGGGCAGCGACTACTTCCGCCACAACGGCGCCGGCGAGATGCTGGTGTTCTCGGCGGCCGACTTCGAGGACTTCCGCCAGCCGCGGCCCGACATGGCGCCCGAGATGGAAGGCGAGCTGGAAGAAGTGGTGCGCATCCTGGCGCAGAACCGTTGGCCCTGGCGCCTGCACGCCACCTACGACGAGACCATCAGCCGCGCGCTCGACGTCTTCGAGCGCGTGAACCAGGACGTGCCGCTGCAGGGCCTGAACTGGTTCTTCGACCACTGCGAAACCATCTCCGAGCAGTCGATCGACCGCATCGCCGCGCTGGGCGGCGGCATCGCCGTGCAGCACCGGATGGCCTACCAGGGCGAGTACTTCGTCGAGCGCTACGGCCACGGTGCCGCCGAAGCCACGCCGCCGGTGAAGAAGATGCTGGAGAGGGGCGCCAAGGTGTCGGCCGGCACCGATGCCACACGCGTCGCCTCGTACAACCCGTGGGTGTCGCTGTCATGGCTCGTCACCGGCAAGACGGTGGGCGGCATGCAGCTCACCCCGCAACGCAACTGCCTCGACCGCGAGACCGCGCTGCGCCTGTGGACCGAGAACGTCACCTGGTTCAGCAACGAGGTGGGCAAGAAGGGCCGCATCGAGGTGGGCCAGTTCGCCGATCTGGTGGTGCCCGACCGCGACTTCTTCGCCTGCGCCGAATCGGAGATCGCCGACACCAGCGCGCTGCTGACCGTGGTCGGCGGCAAGGTGGTGTACGGCGCCGGTGACTTCGCCGCGCACGACGACAGCGCGCCGCCGCTGGCCATGCCCGACTGGTCGCCGGTGCGGCGCTTCGGCGGCTACGGCCGCTGGGGCGAGCAGGACGGCGCGCCGCTGCAGGCGGCCGTGCGGCAATCGGTGCTGCGCAACGCGGCCGCGGCCTGCGCCTGCGCGAACGACTGCAACCTGCACGGCCACCAGCACGCCACCGCGTGGAGCAGCCAGCTGCCGATCGCCGACCTCAAGGGCTTCTGGGGCGCGCTGGGCTGCGCGTGCTGGGCGGTCTGATGGGCGAGGCGACGCACGGCTTGATCGATGGCGCGCGCCACGCCTTCGTGTCGCCGGGGGTGCACTGGCTGGCGCTGCTGCTGCTGTGCAGCGCCTACCTGCAGGGCGCCTTCGACAAGCTGCGCGATTTCGGCGGTGCCGTCGCCGAGATGCGGCGCTTCGGGCTCGCGCCCGCGGCGCCCTGGGCGGTGGCCGTCATCGGGCTGGAGCTGGCCGCGTCGGGGTTGATCCTCAGCGGCTGGCACCGCTGGCTCGGGGCGCTGATGCTGGCCGCGTTCACGGTCGCGGCCAACTTCATGGCGGGCCGCTTCTGGACAGCGCCGAAGGCGCAGCGCGGCCCGATGACCAACACATTCTTCGAACACTGGGGCCTGGCGGGCGGGTTCATGCTCGTCGCCTGGCACGACCTGGGAGGCCATCTTGGCGTCTGACCACGAACATCACCACGCGGCAGCGCCCACGCCCGCGCCTGTGCCGGCCTCCTCCGGCGGCAGCTTCGCGCCGCTGCGCCAGCCGGTCTTCGCCGTGCTGTGGACGGCCACCGTGCTGGGCAACATCGGCAGCTTCATGCGCGACGTGGCCAGCTCGTGGATGGTCACCGAGCTGTCGGCCAGCCCGGCCGCGGTGGCGCTGATCCAGACGGCGGCCACGCTGCCGATCTTCCTGCTGGCCATCCCGGCCGGCGTGCTGTCCGACATCCTCGACCGCCGCCGCTTCCTGATCGGCGTGCAGATCCTGCTGGCGCTGGTCAGCGGCAGCCTGCTGCTGCTGGCCAAGACGAACACGCTGACGGTCGAGTACCTCGTCGCGCTCACCTTCGTCGGCGGCATCGGCGCCGCGCTGATGGGGCCCACGTGGCAGTCGATCGTGCCCGAGCTGGTGCCGCGCAGCGACCTGAAGAACGCCGTGGCGCTCAACTCGCTGGGCATCAACATCGCCCGCGCGCTGGGGCCCGCCGCGGGCGGCCTGCTGCTGGCGAGCTTCGGCGCCGCCGCGGCCTACGGGGCCGACGTGCTGAGCTACGTGTTCGTGATCGCCGCCCTCCTCTGGTGGCGCCGCCCGGCCACGGTCGACAGCGGCCTGTCGGAGCAGTTCTTCGGCGCCTTCCGCGCGGGCCTGCGCTATGCCCGCGCCAGCCGCGAGCTGCACCGCGTGCTGCTGCGGGCGGCGGTGTTCTTCCTGTTCGCCAGTTCGGTGTGGGCGCTGCTGCCGCTGGTCGCGCGCAAGATGCTGGGCGGCACCGCCAGCTTCTACGGCGTGATGCTCGGCGCCGTGGGCGCCGGCGCCATCGTCGGTGCGCTGCTGCTGCCCCGGCTGCGGCAGCGGCTCACCGCCGACGGCCTGGTGCTGCTGGCATCGCTGCTCAGCGCCGGCGTGATGGCGGCGCTGGCGATGGCCCCGCCGCAGTGGGTGGCCGTCGCGCTGATGCTGGTGCTGGGCACGGGCTGGATCATCGCGCTGACCACGTTGAACGGGGTGGCGCAGGCGGTGCTGCCCAACTGGGTGCGCGGCCGCGGGCTGGCCATCTACCTGATGGTGTTCAACGGCGCGATGGCCGGCGGCAGCCTGGGCTGGGGCCTCATCGCGCAGGAAGCGGGCGTCCCCGGCACGCTGCTGGCAGGCGGCGCGGGGCTTGTGGTCGTCGCGCTCCTCTTCCACCGCGCCAAGCTGCCCACCGGCGAAGCCGACCTGCAGGCCTCGAACCACTGGCCCGAGCCGATGCTGACCGAGCCGGTGGCGCACGATCGCGGCCCGGTGGTGGTCCAGGTGGAATACCGCATCCGCAAGCACGACATCCCCGCGTTCCTGCATGCGATGAAGCAGGTGGCGCAGGAGCGCCGGCGCGACGGCGCCTACGCCTGGGGCGTGGCCGAGCACACCGGCGAGCCGGGGCGCGTGATCGAGTGGTTCATGGTCGAGTCGTGGGCCGAGCACCTGCGCCAGCACCAGCGCGTGTCGAAGGCCGATGCCGACATGCAGGCCGCGGCCTTGCGCTTCCACGTCGGGCCCGAGAAGCCGGTGGTGCACCACTTCCTGGCGCTCGACCTGAAGGACGGACGGCCATGAGCGGAGCCATCGCAGCGGAGAAGCCGCTGCTCGCGCGCCTGTCGATCGCGATGTTCTCGACGGTGATGGGCATCGGCGGCCTGTCGAACGCCTGGGCCATCGCCCACCGCGCGTTCGGCGTGCCGCTCGTCGTCAGCCAGGTGCTGCTGGTGGTGGCCGTGCTGAGCTTCGGGGTGCTGGTGGTGGCGCACCTGGCCAAGCTGGGCTTCTGCTTCGCCGAGGTGGCCGAGGAGTTCATGCACCCGGTGCGCTCGAACTTCTTTCCCGCGGTGTCGGTGGCCATGATCGTGCTGTCGATCGGCACGCGCGCCTATGTGCCGGAGGTGGCCCACGCGCTGTGGTGGGTCGGTGCCGCGATGCACCTGGCCTTCGCGATCACGCTGATCCGCCGCTGGATACTGCATGCGCAGGACGAAAGCGTGCTCACGCCCGCATGGTTCATCCCGGTCGTGGGCAACATCCTGGTGCCGGTGGGCGGCGTGCCGCTGGGCTACGTGGAGATCAGCTGGTTCTTCTTCTCGGTGGGGCTGGTGTTCTGGCTGGCGTTTTTCACCATCGTGCTGCACCGCGTGCTGTTCGTGCCGGCGATGAGCCAGCGCAGCATGCCCACGCTGTTCATCCTGCTGGCACCGCCGTCGATCGGCCTCAGCGCCTACCTCGCCTTCACCGGCGGGCAGGCGGGTGCGCTCGGCGACATCTTCTACTGCCTGGCGCTCTTCATCGCGATGCTGCTGGCCAGCCTGGGCCGCTACGTGGCGCACGGGCCGTTCTTCATGAGCTGGTGGGCGATAACCTTCCCGGCCGACGGCTGGGCGGGTGCGTCCATCGGCTACTACCAGGCGCGGCCTTCTGCGTACACCGCCGCCATCGCGGTGGTGGCGCTCACCACGGCCAGCCTCATCGTCGCGTGGATCACCGTGCGCACGATGCGCCACATGGCCAGCGGCGCCGCCTTCCGGGAAGACTGAAGCCGGGCAGGGACATGCCCTGCAAAAGCCATGGTTCGGCGCGCGGCACTGCCCCCGCGTCCCGACCTGCAGCAAGTGCTTAGCGAAGCTGTGCCGCAGCACGTGCGGCGTGCAGGGCTTGTCGATACCGGCCCGCCGGGCTGCGACGGAAACGGCGCGTTGCACCGTCTGTTTCAGCAGGTGGTGACGGCGGCGCTGCTGGGAAACACGTACTGCCAGCCCCAAGCTCTCGCAGCGTTGGGGTACTTCACGGCCAACGCATTGGGCAGGTACACCAGGCCCAGGCCCTGGGCCAGATCGGCGTCGTGCGGCGCCTGTGTCTTCTCCAGTTGCCGCTGAAGTGGAGTGATAAGGTTCTCCGGCAATACGGTTACCCGATCTTTGTTGCCCTTGCCTTCACGGACTACGACCTCGCGCATGGGGCGTCAAAACCACGGGCAGACGGCGCGGAACGCGAGCGGCGGTAATGCCTTCTAGCCAGGGAAGATCGATCTTCAGTATTTCCTTATCGAGGAACAAAATAGCCGCCTTGGCTCGATTCTGCGTAGAAGCGGAAACGTTGTTCAGAGTGGCCAGCGAGGAAAGAAAACCTTCGACCTCGGGCGCGCTCATGTCACGAGGGTGCCTGTTCCCATCGAAGAGGATGAAGCGACGTATCCAGCCCGTGTAGGCTTCTTCGGTGCGAATGGAATAGTGCAGCGTGCGAATGCGTGCGCGTACCTGATCGAACAGCTTTGGTTCACTGAGCGTGGCTGGGAGGGTGGCGCTTGCAAACACGGAAGAAGCGGTTTCCATCCGCAAAAATTTAGGCGGCCTAACGCAGCCCGGCCATCCTCCATGTTGATGAGGTCACGAGGAGCGTTGCGACCGCACCTCGTTGACTTAGGCCGCATGTGGCGTCTAGCATCGTGATGTCTAAATCTAGGCAGCCGCCGTGTCAGCAGTTGTTGCTATCGAAAGAATGGAGGGATTGAAGTGAATATTCTTGAATGGATTGATTTTGGAAAGGTGTCTGCTGAGCGAGACGATCTTTTGTCGCAGTACTTCTATGACAATCAGGTGCTTTCCTCGGTAATTTCCAGCCCATCATCTTTTCTCATACTGGGGCGAAAAGGCGCAGGGAAGACCGCTGTTTTTCAATTTCTTCGCGACAATAGAGGAACAATTCTTACCAATGGGGAGATTCTGATTCCTCTCTCGTTTGAGGACTACAACTGGAGCATACATGCGATCTTGACAAACGAGGCGAAGGCGGAGTCGTTACTCTATAAGCAGTCTTGGCGCTTTGTAATACTCGTCGAATGCGTTAAGGCATATAGCGAATGGTTTAAGGGCAAAGGGAGGGCAGTCCCAAAGAAAATCGAAGCAGCAGAACGACTTCTCGAAAAGCTCTTTGATTCCCCTATTCCGTCCATATATCAGATTGTCGGCAGGAAGCTACTGTCACTTTCAAGGATTAAGCTGCCCGGCGGGGGGGTTGATCTGGAAGGCGGGGAGCTTGATTCCATCAATGTGGAGTCGGGCGAAATATCGTTCGAACAGGTTCGGCAAGATGCAGGGCTTAAGGGCGCGCTTTCAGAAAATATCGAAAACCTGATTTCTATTCTTGAGCGGGCTCTTTCAGAGGCCGACGAAAAGTGGCCGACCGTGTTTGTTTGCTTCGATAGGGTCGATGAAGCGTGGGACTCTGTTTCCTATGAAACATCTAAGCGCGTAATAGCCGGACTCGTCTCCGCCGCCGATTCCATAAACGCCAGCTACAAGGGCAAGATCCGCCCGTTGGTTTTCCTACGGGAAGACATATTTGACGTCCTGAGCATTAATGATGCAAACAAGCTGCGCGAAGACTGCGGCGCTCTTCTGCATTGGAATAAGCCGTCTCTAATCAATATGCTGCTTAGGCGCGTTAACTACTTCGCTAAGCAGAAGGGTGCACCCGTCATGGTGGAAATCGACAATCTATTTGACAAGTCGGAGATGCGCCAAAGAGCAAAGCCAATTAACTATCTAATTCGCCGAACGATGATGCGACCAAGAGATATAATTTCCTTGCTTAGTCGCACGGTTAGTTCGATGCGGGAAAAGTCAGAAGATCCGTTTGCGGATGGTGTTCAGGAGTTTCAGCATATTGAATGTGAATCGATATACGCCGCAGAGCCGGGGTACTCGGAGTGGCTAAAGCAGGAAATCATTGACGAGTGGGGCGTCCAGCGCCCTGAAATTCGAGCATTGCTTGATGCGTTGCAAAATAATGGATCGACGAGCATCACGCAGGATGCTTTGACACGGGAGCTCATCAAGATTGATTCGAGGTACAGCGTCAGCGATACCAATAGACATCTTAGGTTTCTCTTTGACAACTCCGTCATCGGGATAAAAATTGGGGCTTCGACTGAGTGGAAGTACAAGTGCTTTTATCCATCCCAGGGCTTCGTCGAATCTGACGAGTACCGCGTACATGACGGACTTGTCCGGGTGCTTAATCTTACCGAGCCACGGGAGCGTGACGGCGGCTAACCATTCAAGCGGACCTGCGCCAGCTACGCTGGCTGGTCCGTTGACCGCGCACGTTAGACATCACCAGAACACAATATCGTGCTGTTGCGCGTCCTTGATCTTCTTGGCGTAGCCGTTTTCGCAGTCAGCGGTGCACTCGCCGGCATAGGAGCGCAGCTCGACTTGCTCGGAATCCTCGTTCTTGCGTCCGTCACAGCGGTCGGCGGTGGAACGATTCGCGACCTGCTCTTGAATCGATACCCCATCTTCTGGATCGAAGATCCTTGGCCAGTCTTCTCCATCTTCGCCGCAACAACGCTGACTCTGATTTGGGTTCACTCTATCGCTGTCCCAACGAACGCTTTGCTCATCGCAGACGCCTTCGGTTTATCGTTGTTTGCAATGTCTGGCGCTCGAATCGCAGAGAGCCGAGGGTGCCGCGCACCCGTGATTGTTCTTATGGGTACCCTCACAGGTGCCGGAGGTGGCGTTGTCCGCGACCTTCTGTCTGCAAAGGTGCCGTTGATCCTTCGCCAAGACATATATGCATCGGCCGCCATCGCTGGCATAGGTGTTTATTTGCTCATGCGAGCCGCTAGGGTCCCTACCGGGTTTGCGCTGGCCGCCGGTTTCGTGTCCGTATTGGGTGTCCGGTTAACAGCCATCGCCTTCAATCTTCGGCTACCCGCGTTTGCGCTTCCGCAGTGATGCCTCTCAAAAAACAACTCCCAAGTAGTTGATCTGCATGCCGAGCCGCCTGGTCCGCTCGGTGTATTCCGCGCCTTTGGTCAGCATCGCGTAGATCAGCCTGGCGAGCTTGTGCGCGGCGGCCGTGACGGCCTTGCCCTTGTCCATGCGAGCGCAAAGCCGTCGGTAGTAGGCGCCCAGCGCGGACTGGCTCACCCGCAGCGCGGCAGCTGCCAGCCGCAGGGCCTGTGCTGCCCGATTGGCACACCGCTTGGTCTTGCCGCTCATGACCTTGCCGCCGGTGATCTTGGTGCCCGGACACAGGCCCAGCCAGGGCGTGAGGTCCACTCCGCACACTCCAGCGCGTTGCGCGCGTCGAGCCCCGCTCAGTACGCCGGCGTACCCGCCGCGAACGCACTGGCCAAGAAATCGACGAAGGCCCGCACCCGCGCCGAGAGCTGGTGCCGCTGCGGGAACACCGCGTAGACGTCGGCCTCGGGCGTGCGGTACTGCGGCAGCACCGGCACCAGCCGGCCGCTGCGCAGGTAGCGCGCCACGTCCCACTCGGCCCGCATCAGGATGCCGTGGCCGTCGAGCGCCCAGTTCACCGCGATCTCGCCGTCGTTGGTGGTGAGCGTGCCGCGGATGCGCACGGGCTCGGTGTGCTGCGCGTCGCCGCGTCCGCAGGTGAGCCGCCACAGGCCGTAGGCCTCGTCGCCCTGGCGGATGCCGATGCAGTTGTGGCGCGCCAGTTCGGCTGGCGTGCGCGGCGTGCCATGCGCCGCCAGGTAGGCCGGCGCGGCGCAGAGGATGCGCCGGTTGGGTGCCAACTTGCGCGCCAGCACGCGGGCGTCGGGCGGCTCGCCGAAGCGCACGCAGACGTCGAAGCGGTCGTCGGTCAGCGCCGGCGGGTTCGCCGAGAGCTGGAGCTGCACCTCGACCTCCGGATGCTCGCGCACGAAGCGGGAGATGACCGGTGCCACATGGCTGCGGCCGAAGCCCAGCGTGGCGTTGACGCGCAGCAGCCCCGCGGGCCGGCCGCGGGAGGCGCCCAGCAGCTGGTCGAGGTCGGCAATGTCGGCCAGGATGCGGCGCGCATGCTGCAGGTACACCTCGCCTTCGGGCGTGAGGCTCATGCGCCGCGTGGTCCGGTTGACCAGCGGCAACCCGAGCCGCGCCTCCATCTGCGCCAGCCGCTTGCTGACGGCCGGCTTGGTGATGCCGAGGTCGCGTGCGGCCGCCGTGAGGCTGCCGCACGAGGCCAGCGTGGCGAAGAAGGCCAGCTCGGAGGGCGAGGTGCTGCTCATGCGTTCGGTGGCATGCCCTCCGGCTTGCTATCGGAACCGCGGGAACTCCGCCGGCAGCATCCCCGGCATCGCGACACGCCGCATCGTCTGTCCGTCCGCCCCCAGCGAGAAGTGGAAGGTGATGTCCGCCGGCCGCTGCAGCAGGAGCGAGACGGCGACCTGGTCCCCCGGCTTCAGGCTGACGCCGGAAGCCACCAGCATGTTGGGCGCCAGCGGCTTCAGTTCGACCGCGGCCCCTTCGCCATCGGCAGCGATCGCGACTTTCCCCTGCGCCCCTTCGGTCGGCACCAGCTCGCTGTGGTCCTCGATGTAGAAGACCAGGTCGTTGTCCCGTTGAACGATCTCGAAATCGAGGTGCGCCGCCACGACGACCTGCCCTCCGTACTTGGGGTCCGCCGGCTCGTGCGCCTGGGCGACGGCGGCGAACGCGGCAGCGGTCCCGGCGAGCGCCGCGTGCAGCCATGCGTGCTTGCGCATCGAGAACTCCTTGGGCATCGCGTGTCACATCGTCGGCATCGATCCCGGCCGCGCCCCGTGGCCCGACCGGGATCGACTGGCCACCCTTACGAGCAGTACTGCGCGATGCGGCCCGCCTTCTGCGGATCCGCCCAGGCGGGATCGCCCGAGTTGTAGATCTGCGGCTTCAGGATGTCCGTCGGGTCGGTGTGGTTGTGGATCCGCGGCCAGTCCTTCATCGGGAAGCCGGGCCAGTTGTTGCGCGGCTGCTCCATGAACGCCAGCTGGTCCTTGAAGCCCGAGAAGTACTGCATCGCGGTCGCGACGGGCACGTGGCCGGTGCTGAGCACCTTCGGGCGGATCGCCTCCGTCCAGATCACATGGTCGCGCCACCCGTTGTTCTCGATGTTGCCCGAGTCGAGCGTCGTGAACAGCAGGTCGGTCTTGGGCAACTGCTGCCCGGCCAGCGTCAGCAGGCGCTGCCCGTCCGCCGGGGTGCCGTTGCGGAAGTTGCTGCCGATGCCTTCCTTGAGCGCGCCGATCGACACGTTGGCGTGGATGGTGAAGTTGTAGCCGAGCCGCGAGACGAAGACGTAGTTGATCTGGTCGACACCGCCGGGGCCGCTGCCCTGGCGGATATCCTGCTGGCCCGCCAGCCGCGGGTTGCTGGGCGTGAGCCGGGTGCCGACCGGGAACCACTTCGCGTCGTTGGGGTCGGGGGTGTCGATCACCGGGCGGTAGCCCCAATCGGGATCGGTGGCGACGCTCGTGGAGTGCAGGGCGCGGTACGCGAGCACGCAGACCTGCGGATCGAACTGGCGCACGCGTGCCACTTCGGTTGCCGGCACGGAGCCGGCGGTCGTCATGCCGTTGCATTCGATGGTCGTGCTCTCGGGGATCGCGAACCACGGGTCGGCCTTCATGAACGGATCGTTCTTCATCCGCGTGAGCGCCGTCTGCGCGGTACCGCAGGCTTCGGGCGACATGTAGAGCTTGGTGCCCGCCTTGGCCGCGATGAACGCCGCGTTGTCGGCGTGGTCGCCGTGGCCATGGCCGACGAAGATGCCCTCGGGCTTGAGGTCGACGATGTCCTTGATCACGAACGGGGTGCGGCCGGGCGTGGTCTCGAGGCGCGCGATATAGGAGTCGATCAGGAAGATGCGGCCGTGCATCGACACCGCACCGGTGTTGTGGCCCAGCCAGGAAAAGATCACCAGGTCCTTCTTCAGCGCGCCGGTGGAAGCGTTGACGTTCTCGACGCCGAAGACCTTCTGCCGGGCCTTGATCATGTCGGGCGTCGTCACCTGGGCCATCGCGCCCGTGGTGGCGAGCACCGCGGCCGTGGCGACGACGGTGCGGGCGAGCTGTGCGAACTTCATCATGTTGTCTCCTCGTTGTCGGTGGGGGTGGGTTACCGGCTCGGCCTGCCGCGCAACTTGCGCGCAGCCAGCAGGGCGGCGATGCCGGCGCCGAACAGCAGCGTGGTCGTCGGCTCGGGCACCGGTGCCAGCGCCACGTCGTCGAAGTGGAAGGCGCCGCTGTCGCTGCGGAACGCGAACGACAGCGAGGTCGACGCCGTCGCCGGGCTCAGGAACACCTTGAACTGCTGGTAGGTGTTGGACAGGAACGCGGCGTCGCTCAGCTGGAAGAGCGGCGCCCCGTTGGCGAGCACCGTGAACTCGTTGGGCATGAAGCCGTCGCCGGCCAGCCAGAAGCTCAGCACGTAGGCCTGGCTGGGCGTGGTCGCGACGGTCTGCGACAGCGTGCCCGCCGCGCCGATGCCACCCCCGAAGAACGCGGCCTGACCCGAATGGGCCAGGGCGTCGATGCCGTAGTCGTAGTCCTCGGCGAAGAAGTTGCCGACGGTCCAGCCTTGCAGGCCGCTCTCGAAGCTGCCGTTGACGAGGGCCGCCTGCGCGGCCGTCGACAGCAGCGTGGCGGCGGCCAGCGCCACCGCATGGCGGGTCGCCCGTCCCATCGGGCGGCCCGATGCGGGCCTCATGTCGTCCAGTACTTGTCTCACGCTTGCCTCCTGTGGTTGCAGTACACCTTCCACCTGCCGGCCGCGCGCGGTGTACGTCGGGCGCGCGACGGCCGGGTACCTCATCCCTCGCCGCGCGTCACTCGATCGACACCTTGGCGTTCTTGACGAGCCGCGCGTACTTCTCGGTGTCGTCCTTGATCTGGCGCGCCATCTCGTCGGGCGTGTTGCCGATCGGCTCGGCGCCGATCTCCAGCATCCGCTGGCGGAACTCGGGCGAATGGATCACCTTGACCATCTCCGCACTGAGCCTGGCCACCACGTCCTTCGGCGTCGCGGCGGGCGCGAGCACGCCGAACCAGGTGCCGAGGTCGAAACCCTTCATGCCGGCCTCGTCGAGCGTGGGCACGTCGGGCAGCGCCGAGGAGCGCTTGGCCGTGGTCACCGCCAGCGCCTTGAGCTTGCCGGCCTTGATGTGCGGCAGCACCGGCGTGACGGTGTCGAACGACATCTGGACCTGGCCGCCGATCAGGTCGGTGGTCAGCGGGCCGCTGCCCTTGTAGGGGATGTGCAGCAGCGGGATGCCGTTCATCTCGGCGAACTGCGTGCCGATCAGGTGCTGCGCGGTGCCGTTGCCGTTGGAGCCGTAGGTGAACGGGTTGGGCGCGGCCTTGGCCAGCGCCACCAGCGACTTCACGTCGGTGGCATGCGTGGTGGCGCTGATCGTCAGCACGTTGGGCACCAGCGCCACCGTGCTGATGGGTGCGAAGTCCTTCTGGAAGTCGTACGGCAGCTTCTTGTAGACGCTGGTGGCGATGGTGTGGTGGACCGCGCCCACCAGCAGCGTGTAGCCGTCGGGCCGGGACTTGGCGACGTGGTCGGCGCCCAGCGTGGCGCCGGCGCCGGGTTTGCTCTCGATGATGACGGTCTGGCCGAGGGCCTGCTGCAGCCGCTCGCCGAGCGCACGGGCCAGCACGTCGGTGGTGCCGCCCGGCGGGAACGGCACGACGAGCGTGACGGGCTTGGCCGGCCAGGCCTGGGCCAGCGCGGCGGGGGCGGCAGCGGCGAACGCGAGCGTGGCGAGCACGGTGGCGGTGAACTTCATGGCTTGTCTCCGTTGTCTTGTCGGGCATGCAGCGGCTCCGCCTGGCAGGCGGAACGCCGGTGCGGGGGAATCAGGCGGCCAGCCGCTGGCCGGCCGACGCGGCCAGGGCCTGGCACACGGCCTCGGTCACCTGCGCGGTGGTGGCCTTGCCGCCGAGGTCGCGCGTGTGCAGCGCCGGGTTGGCGGTCACCTGCTCGATGGCCTGCATCAGCCGCCGCGCGG
>NZ_JAZIBG010000051.1:0-55073 GCF_036621135.1 Aquincola agrisoli | reverse complement strand
GCACCGCGCGTTCACGGACCTCGGGGGAATACTTCGAACTTCTCATCTTGGCTCCATCATCTCAAACGAGGGAGCCTCCTGGAAATCCGGGGCGCTTGAGTGCACCATCCGCTGCCCTTGCGGGACGTTGTCGATGATCTTCACGCCTGCCAATGCGGTGGCATCCGGCCCTCGGCGGGGGTCCAGCTTCCCGTGAATGAAGAGCGTCATGTGCACGCCGAAGGCAGCGGACTCGCCTTGGTTCTGCAGGATGAGCTTCATCGTGCGTCCGTCATATTCAACGCTCTTGAGCGTGATGCGCGGCGGCTTTTCGGCGGCGAAGTATTGCGACTGCTCCTGCCGGGTCAATCGCGTTTCACGAAGGGCCAGCCAAGCAAAGAGGGTTGTCAGCACGAGGGAGGCCGCGGCGATGATGAGGCCGATCAGGGTCGCCCATTGAGCCGGCACACGGCGTCGCTTATCGAGCAAGTCGTCGCCCATCAGCAGCTTGCTCCAAAATTCTCACGCAGGGCGTCTCGTGCTGGCAAGCGGCACGCACGGGTGCGCTGGGAGTCGCGCAGCCCAGTGCGTCCAAGGTTTGGCTACGCCGCAAGGCGGTGCTCGTAGTACGGCCGCTCGCGGTCCTCGAGGATCGCGTCGAGGGTGGCTGGGTCGGTGCCCTGCGGGTTGAGCCAGAGGTCCAGGTACTCGGCCTTGATCGGCACGATGCACCGATCGTGCCCTGCCGCCGCCACCTCCGGTGGTGGCTCATCGGTGATCGCCGCGAACGAGAGCAGCTTGTCGCCGTCCGCGCCTACCCACTTCGACCAGAGACACGCCACGAGCATCGGCCGGCGGTCAGCAGGCACGAACTCCAGCACCACGTTGCTGCCGTCCCGGTCGACGTTCTCATAAAAGCGGTCGACCAGCATCACGCCGTGCGTATAGCCAAAAACCGACCGCCAGAACGGACCCTGAAGGTTGTCGCGCCTGGCGTTGTAGGTGCCCGGGTAGCGCTGATCGTAGGCGGCGGGTGCGCCTGGCGGCCTGCATTGGTAGCGCATCGGCTTCACGACGCGGCGTCCGCCCTCGACCACCATGACCGGTGCGTACCAACCGGGGAAGATGCGCGAATCCCTGTCCAGGGCCTCCGTGCGCTGGAGATCGTCGAGCCAACCTTTGAGACTGGCCATCTTCTTCGTCGCGATGCGCTGGTCGTCTGCCGCCTTTTTGGTGGGTTTGACCGCGAGCTGGTGCTCGGCGTTTACCAGCCGAGCGCGCTGGGCAAACAGTTCCTGCTGCCACTCAGTCGCCTGCCGGCCGTTGGCCAGCGTGATGTAGCGCGCGATCCGGACCTCATCGTCGGTGCGGGGCGCTTTGAGAAAAGCACGCTCCAGGGCTTTGGGGATCTTCGGCTTGCCGTGCCGACGGATCTCGTCCGGGTCCCACTTCCACCAGAAGAGCTTGACGAACTCGTCGATGCTCAACGAGGCGCCCCATTCGCGCGTGTAGCGGCGGAAATCGGCTTCGACCTGGGCGCTGTAACACATAGGGGCCTCCTCATACGAGTCTAAGGCGCGGGTTCAACTCGCGGCAGGGCTGCCGATCTGCACCGACGCTCCCAAGGCATCGTTCTGAATCGCTGCCGTAACAATTTCAGTTATCCACAGATGGTGTGGACAACCGTGTGGGTGACCGGTGGACCGATCTCAGGCAACGCAGCAAATGCGGGCCTGCGGCAAGCCTGCTGCACAAAGCATCAAACGGCAGATTTGACAGCCGTGGCCGGAGTGCCGATTCGACAGGGCGGCACCGGTTGAGGTACTGTATAAAACAACAGCCTCCTGCGCCATGTCCGCCGCCGTCCTTGCCGCCGCTCCTGCGACCACCCCTGCTCTCTCTGCCAGCCCGCTGCCGGCCCACGTCGCGACGGCCATGTGGCGCGCGTCGGAGTTGGGCAGCGCGACGGGCGACGTTGTGCCATCGGGTTTCACAGCGCTCGACGCCGAACTGCCCGGTGGCGGCTGGCCTTGTCGTGCAGTCTCCGAGATCCTGGCGCCGCAGCCCGGCGTCTTGGAGTACCGCTTGTTGGGCGGCGCCCTGCGCCATGCCGTGGCCGCAGGTCGCACCGTCGTGCTGATCGGCCCGCCTGGCACACCGCACCTGCCGGGGCTGCGCCATGCGGGCCTGGACGAACGCCATGTGGTGTGGATTCGAGCGGACGCGCCGTCCGAACGGTTGTGGTGCACAGAACTGCTGGTGAAGTCCGGCGCTTGCGGTGCGGTGGTGGCCTGGCTGCCCCAGGCGCGGCCCGAACAGGTGCGCCGGCTGCAGGTCTGCGCCCAGTCCTGCGATGCGCCGACCTTCCTGCTGCGCCCGCTGGCCGCACGCCATGAACCGTCGGCCGCACCGCTGCGTGTGCTGGCCACGGTCGGATTGGATTGGGAACTGCACCTGCAGATCCTCAAACGCCGCGGTGGCACGCACGATGGTGTCCTGACGGTGCCATCGATCCCGGGCGGCCTGGCCGCCGTGTTGACGCCGCGCCTGCTGCAGCCCAGCCGCCTCATTGAGCGCGTGGAAAGGAACGTTGATGCTGTGGGCCGCCCTGCGCCTGCCCGCCGAAGCCACAGCACCGCCCACTGACGCACTGAGGGGGCTCTCGCTGTGGGCGCTGCAGTTCACGCCGCGGGTGGCGCTGCGCGACGAGGCGGTGGTGATGGAGCTGGCCAGCTCCGTCCGCCTGTTCGGCGGCAAGCGCGCGCTGCGTGATCGCATCACGGCCGAATCGAAGGAGCTGGGGGTGGTTGCCGTGGCCTGGGCGCCCAACAGCATCGCAGGCCTGGCGCTGGCACGTGCCGGGGTGGAGAGCGGGTTTCGGCCGGGATTGACCGAAGTGCTCGACCGGCTGCCGATGCAGACGCTGACCGCCGGACGGTCGCACCTGGTGACGCTATCGCAGCTGGGTTGCCAAACGCTCGGCGACCTCCGGCGCCTGCCGCGCGGCGGCCTGGTGCGGCGCTTCGACAGCAGCTTGCTGTCGGCCTTGGACCAGGCCTACGGCCTGCGGCCCGAGGCGCATGAGTGGCTGTCGCTGCCCGACACCTTCGAGGCGCGCCTGGAACTGCCGTTCCGCGTCGAGGTGGCGCCGGCCCTGTTGTACGGTGCCCGGCGCCTGCTGTTGCAGCTCTGCGGCTGGCTGGCTGCGCGCCATGCCGGGACGACCGCGATCCGACTGCGGTGGATGCACGATGCGATGCGGCCCCGCAGCGCGGACCCGGGCGACGAACTGATCGTGCGCACCGCCACGGCGACTCGGGACCTGGAGCACCTGTGCCGGCTACTGGCCGAGAACCTGGCCAAGATCACCTTGCAGGCGCCGGCCGGGGACCTGGTGCTCGAAGCCCTCGACGTGCAGCCGCTCGATGAGCGCAGCGCATCGCTGCTGCCGGACGTCGTCCATGAGGGCGAGACGCTGGCGTTGGTTCTGGAGCGCATCGCAGCGCGTCTGGGGCCGGACAAGGTGCTGCGGCCGGTGCTGAATGCCGATCATCGCGTGGAATGGATGCAGCACTGGCAACCGGCATCGCAGCCCCTGCCCCGCCGACCGCTGCCGGCCACCGATCTGCCGCAGCCGACCCGCCTGTTCCCCGAGCCCATCCGCCTGGCGATGAGCGGGCCGCGGCCGATGTACCAGGGCGTGCTGCAACTGCTGACCGGGCCCCACCGCATTGAAGGCGGCTGGTGGCACCGCGTCGAAGGTGAGGATGGACCTTGCGCGCTGCAGCTGCAGCGCGACTACTGGCTCGCGCTGAGCCCGCACGCCGGCGCGCTGTGGGTGTTCCAGACGCGGCTCGATGACGAATGGGCGTGGTACCTCCATGGCACGTTCGCATGATCCGCTGCAGGTGCCCCGCTATGCGGAGCTGTGGTGCCTGTCGAACTTCTCGTTCCTGCGCGGCGGCAGTTCGCCCGAGGAACTGGTCGAACGCGCGAGGCAGTTGGGCTACACCGCCCTCGCCCTGACGGACGAATGCTCCGTGGCAGGCGTGGTGCGGGCCCACGTCGCCGCCAAGGAGCACGGCCTGCCGATCATCATCGGGTCGCAGTTCGAGGTGCAGGGCGACGCGCCCTTCACGATGATCGTGCTGGCCACCAACATGCACGGGTACGGCAACCTGTGCCAGTTCATCACCCGTTTGCGCCGCTCGGCACCCAAGGGCACCTACCGGCTTAACCGAGACGAGATCCATGCCCTTGCGCTGCAGGACTGCCTGGTGCTCGCCGCACCGGCGCGTGCCTCGACGCCGACGCAGTTGGCGACGATCGGCCAATGGCTCCTGCAGCACTTCAGCGGGCGCTGCTGGCTCGCCGTGGCGCTGCTGCGCGAGATCAGCGACGAGATGTGGTTGCACCGGCTGCGCCAGGTGAGTGAGGCGACCGCCGTGCCGCTGGTGGCCGCGGGCGACGTGCACCTGCATGTCCGCTCGCGCAAACCCCTGCAGGACGTGATGACCGCCGTGCGCGTGGGCCGCCCGCTGACGCAGTGCGGATGGGCGCTGCAGCCCAACGCGGAGCGCCACCTGCGCACCCGGCTGCGCCTTGCCCAGACGTACCCCGACGACCTGCTCGCAGAGACCCTCCGCGTGGCCGCACGCTGCGAGTTCTCGCTGGACGAGCTGAAGTACCAGTACCCCAACGAAGTGATCCCGGACGGTCACACCGCATCGTCCTACCTGCGGCAGCTGACCTACGAAGGCGCGGGACGCCGGTGGCCGCAGGGCATGTCGGCCACCGTCCAGACGCAGATCGAGCACGAGCTGCAGCTGATCGAGGAGCTGCATTACGAGCACTACTTCCTGACCGTCGCCGACATCGTCATGTTCGCGCGCTCGCGGCACATCCTCTGCCAGGGCCGCGGCTCGGCCGCCAACTCGGTCGTGTGCTACTGCCTGGGCGTGACCGAGGTTGACCCGGCGCGCATGGCCACACTGTTCGAGCGGTTCATCTCGAAGGAGCGCAACGAGCCGCCCGACATCGACGTGGACTTCGAACACGAGCGGCGCGAAGAGGTCATCCAATACCTCTACGAGCGCTATGGCCGGGACCGCGCGGCGCTGACCGCCGTGGTGATCAGCTACCGGCCGCGCTCGGCCATCCGGGACGTGGGCAAGGCCTTGGGCTTCGATGCCGGCACGCTCGACGTCCTGGCCAAAGGCCACCAGTGGTGGGACGGCCGGGAGGTGAGCGTGGACCGCCTTGCAGAAGCCGGACTGCAGGCCGACGACCTGGCCGTGCAGCAGCTGATGCAGCTCACGGCCCAGCTGATCAACTTCCCGCGCCACCTCTCGCAGCACCCCGGGGGCTTTGTGCTGACGCAGGGGCCGGTGACACGCCTGGTGCCTGTCGAGAACGCGGCCATGGCCGAGCGCACCGTCATCCAGTGGGACAAGGACGACATCGACGCCCTCGGCTTGCTGAAGGTTGACGTGCTGGCGCTGGGGATGCTGACAGCCATCCGAAAGGCGCTCACGTTCATCGAGCAGCGCAAGGGGCACAGCTTCGAGCTGCAGGACATTCCGGACGAAGATGCCGCGACCTACGACATGATCTGCCAGGCCGAGACCGTGGGCGTGTTCCAGATCGAGTCTCGTGCGCAGATGTCGATGCTGCCGCGGATGCGGCCCCGCACCTTCTACGACCTGGTGATCGAGGTGGCGATCGTGCGGCCGGGGCCGATCCAGGGGCAGATGGTGCATCCGTACCTGAACCGACGGCAAGGCAAGGAACCGGTCCACTATCCGAGCGAGGCCTTGAAGGAAGCGCTGGGGCGCACGCTCGGGGTGCCCATCTTCCAGGAGCAGGTCATGCAGGTGGCCATCCTGGCTGCGGGGTTCACGCCCGGCGAGGCCGACAAGCTCCGGCGTTCGATGGCGGCCTGGCGCCGCAAGGGGGGGCTGGAGCAGTACTACAGCAAGATCGTCGACGGTATGCAGGCGAACGGCTACGACGAAGACTTCGCCAAAGCCATCTTCGAGCAGATCAAAGGATTCAGCGAATACGGCTTCCCAGAAAGCCACGCCGCCAGCTTCGCCCTGCTGGTCTACGCCAGCTGCTGGATCAAGTGCCACCACCCGGCGGAGTTTTTGGCGGCGATGCTGAACAGCCAGCCGCTGGGCTTTTACAGCGCCAGCCAGCTGGTGCAGGATGCGCGGCGGCACCAGGTGGACGTGCTACCGGTGGACGTGATGCACAGCAGCTGGGACTGCACGCTCGAAGGACTGCCGGGGCCGCCGGCCGTGCGGCTGGGGTTGCGGCGCATCGCGGGCTTGAAGCAGGCCTGTGCGCAGAACATCGAGGCCGCCCGCGCCGAACGGCCTTTTGAGAGCGCGGACGACCTGGCGCGCCGCGCGGCGCTGGATCAGCACGACATGCGGCTGCTGGCCGGCGCCGACGCGCTCCAGAGCCTGGCGGGGCATCGGCGGCAGCAGGTGTGGGAAGCGTCGGCGCTGCGCCGACCGCCCCAACTGCTGCGGGATGCACCGGTCGAGGAAGACCTGCTCGAGCTGCCCCATGCGCCGGAAGGCGAGGAGATCGTGTTCGACTACCAGACGACCGGCCTGACGCTGCGCCGGCATCCGCTGGCGCTGCTGCGCGAGCGCTTGGCCCAGCGGCACGCGCTGTCGGCCGAGCAGCTCATGCGGCTGCCGAACGGCCGCGAGGTTACGACCTGCGGCATCGTCACCCTGCGGCAGCAGCCTTCGACGGCCAAGGGGACGATCTTTGTGAGCCTGGAAGACGAGACCGGCGTGGTACAGGTCATCGTCTGGAAGCGCGTGCGGGATGAGCAGCGGGCCGAGCTGCTGGGATCGCGCCTGCTCGCGGTGCGCGGGACCTGGCAGCGGGAAGGTCAGGTCTGCAACCTCATCGCTGAGCGGTTGGAGAACTGGACACCGCTGCTAGGTCGACTGGCTGACGCACAGAGAAGCAGGGACTTCCGGTAACTTCAGGTGGTGGAGCGTGGAGCTCCGCAGTTGCATCACCGGTAGCCACATTCGCCTCGTCTCAGCTTATTGCCTGCGACCCACCAGCTGGGCCCTACCAATGTCAGCGGTTCTTGCCGGGCTCGTCGTCTGGGCGCTCGTCTTGTTTGCGTGGGCTGCGCTCGGTGTTTCCGCCCTGCTGTTCGGCCTGAGCAGTGCCTTGGCCGCGCTGCAGGTCGCTACGCGACTGCTGGTCCTGCTGTTAGTTTGGTTGTTGGTCCGTGAGTGTCCGAAGAGCCCCGTCATTGCGTCGCTGTAGCGGATCGTCGATCGTCGTTGCTTGAGATCGATGACGGAAGATGCAGCTGTGGGCGAAGACGGCGGCGAGCCGCGAGTGCGGGTTGACTGGCGAACGGGTCGGCCGATGATTCAGCGCGATGCGGCGTTCTGGGCCGCGCATGAACGACGCCGGCTGGAACAGGAGCTGAGCGTGCCGCAGTACTGTGCTGCCAATGCGCTGGCGCTGTCGACGTACCGACATCGGGTAGGGGGCAAGGCGCGCGGATCGCCGAGTGCGCGGGCGTCAACGCCGCCAGTGGCGCCATCGATGGCGTCGCGCTCACCCGGCTTCGTCGCGGTACCGATGCCGCAGGTGGCGTCGAAGGAGGCCGTGGAGATCGAGCTGCAAGGCGTGACGCTGCGCTTGCGAGGCCCGGCGGCCGAGCGCGTGCTCGAGCACGTGATCGCAGGCGTGCTCAAGCGCCTCGCATGATCCTGTCCTCGGCGATCCGTGCCCACGTCTACAGCGAGGCCGTGGACATGAGGAAGTCCATCGACGGGCTGTCGCAGATGGTGGTCACGGCGATGGGCATGAACCCCCTGTCGGGCCAGGTCTTCGTCTTCATTGGGCGGCGCCGCGATCGCGCCAAGCTGCTGGTGTGGGACCGGCACGGCTTCTGGGTGCTGTACAAGCGCCTGGAGCGCGGCCGCTTCACCGACCCCGCGCGGCTGGCCGGCGGCGGCATCGCGATGAGCGAGCTCGTCGCCTGGCTCGACGGCATCGACCTCAGCCGCACCCAGCGGCTGCAGTCCGTGGAGGTCAGCGCCGTCGTCTGATCCACGGTGGCCGAGGCAGCGGCGGGCAATTCGAAGTTCTCCGACTGCCCCGGGTGGCCTGCGGCTGCGATCATGGCGCCTCATGCAACTGCTGGCTGCCCCCGTCGATCGCGCGAGCTTGCCCGACGAGGTCGAGGCGCTGAAGGACCTGCTGGTGCAGGCCGCGCAGGCCTTCCATGCGTTGCGAGCCCAAGCGAACCAGCAGATGGCGTCGCTGGCCGCGCAGCTGGCGGAGTTCAAGCGCCGGGCCTTCGGTGGTCGCAGCGAGGTGCTGGCGGTGCTGCAGCCCGAGCTGTGGCAGGACGTGGTCGAGCTGCCGGTACCGCCCGAGCAGCTCGACGAGGTCAAGGGCCACCGGCGGCGGCGCCTGGGCCGACCGGCCCTCGATGCGAGCTTGCCGCGCCGGCGCATCGAGCACGACCTGAGCGAGGCCGACAAGGCCGCGTTCGCCCGCGTGGAGCGCATCGGCGAGGAGCTCAGCGAGACGCTGGAGTACACGCCCGCGAAGCTGGAAGTGCTGCAGCACGCGCGGCTGAAGTACCGGTGCGAGGACGAGGCCGGCCGCTCGACGATCCGCACGGCGACGGCCCAGGCGTCACCCCTGGTGCGCAGCAACGCCGGCGCCGGGCTCCTGGCTCATGTGATGGTGTCGAAGTACGCCGACCACAACCCGCTGGCCCGGCAGGAGCGCCAACTCGCGCGACACGGCGTGCGGCGCTCGCGGCAGACGCTGTGCGACTGGACGTTGGGGGCGGCCGAGTTGCTCGCCCCGCTGCTGGTGCCGCTGAAGCGCCACGTGCTGGGCAGCGCGGTCATCTTTACCGACGACACGACGCTGGCGCTGAAGGCTGCGCGCGGCGAGTCCCGGGGCAAGACGGTGACGGCGCGTCTGTGGGTGTACCTGGCCGGCGGCTGGCTGCCGCAGGAGCCTGGCGGGCTCCAGCGCTGGCGTCGCGTCGCGCCCGCAGCGCTGTACGACTTCACGACCGATCGAGCCGGCGTCCACGCCCGCAACATGCTGGGCGCCTGGCGCGGCTTCCTGCAGGCCGATGACTTCTCCGGCTACGCCGAGTCGTTCCGCTCGGGCGTCGTGCATGCGGCCTGCCTGGTGCACGCGCGCCGACGCTTCGCTAGGATCGTCAAGGATGCCCCTAAGGCATCACCGCCGGGGCTCGCGCACGAGGCGATGCGGTACTTCGCCGAGATCTACCGCATCGAGGGCGAGATCCGCGGGGCCGATCCCGACGAGCGGCTGCGCGTGCGGCAGGTGCAGACCCGGCCGCTGATGGCCCAGTTCCAGCGCTGGCTGGCCGCACATGCGCCGACGGTGCTGCCGAAGTCGCCCCTGGGCGAGGCCTTCGGGTACACCTTGAGCAACTGGCGCGCGCTCAACACCTTCGTCGAGCACGGCATCCTGGAGGCGGACAACAACTTCAGCGAGCGCGCAATGACCCCGGTGGCCCTGTCGCGCAAGAACTGGCTCTTCGCAGGCTCCGAGCGCGGGGGGCGGGCTGCCGCCACCGCCTTCAGCCTCATCGAGACGGCGCGCCTGAACAGCGTGGAGCCCTACGCGTACCTGCGCGATGTGCTCCAGCGCATCAATGGCCACCGGCAAGACCGGCTGGCCGAACTGCTGCCGATGCACTGGAGCCCGGCATGAGCACACGCACCCCACCGATGCAGGACGCGACGCTGATCGAGGCGCTCAACCATGCCACGAGCCTGGAGCTGTACCAGCTGAGCGCGCTGGTGGAGCGGCTGATGACCGACCCGCGGCGCGTCGTCGCGACCCGCAAGGACCTCCATCTCGGGCAGGTCGTTCGCTTCTACGACGCCCGGCGCGACACGATGCGAGAGGGCAGAATCATTGAGATGCGCGATGCACAGTTGACGCTGCACGATACGCAGCAGCACGTGCACTGGAAGCTGCCCTATGCGGCGATCGAGCCGCCGCAGCCGGGGTCGCGGCCGGCTACGCACTCACAGGCCGCGCCGTCTCCACCGGTGCCGCCGAAGCCCACGCGGGCAGACTTCACCCGAGGCGACAAGGTCTCCTTCACCGACCGCCATCTCCAGACACACGTCGGCGTCATCACCCGCAGCAACCCCAAGACTGCCAGCGTCGACACCGGCGAGGCCACCTGGAGTGTCCCCTACGACGCCCTGCGGCGCGTGCTCGACGTCTGAACTCGCCATCAGCGCCGCGTCAATGAGACGGGGTAGACCGGACAGACACGTTGTGCCGATCCCGACCCGCGACCCCATCAGCGAACTGCCCGACGACGCGCAGGTGCTGAAGCGGCACCTTCGTGTCAAGCACGACGAAGTCGCGTTGCTCACGCTGATGGTCGACAAGCTCAAGCTGCAGCTGGCGCGCAGGAAACGCGACCAGTTCGGCGCTTCGTGCGAGCGCTTCGAGGACACACAGGGCAGCCTCATCGAACCCGTGTCGCTGCGCGAATGGCCCGCGCGCAAGCCGGCCCCGCCTGCGGCCAACGCGGGCCAGGTCGATCGCAGCCTGCCTGCACACCTGCCGCGCGAGCAACGCGAAGTCCGTCCCGAGGCGACAGCGGCGCACCGCGACGCGCAAGGCCAACCGTGCGGCTGCACCACCTGCGGCGGCCGGTTGCGCAGGCTCGGCGCCGACATCTCCGAGCAGCTCGAGTACGTGCCGGCCCGCTTCAAGGTCATCCGCACGGTCCGTCCGAAGCTCGCCTGCACGAAGTGCCAGGCCATCTTCCAGGCCGCGGCACCGAGCCGGCCGATCGCCCGCGGCGTGGCCGGCCCGGGGCTGCTCGCGCACGTGGCGGTGTCGAAGTACTGCGACCACACGCCGCTGTACCGCCAGAGCCGGATCTACGGGCGCGAAGGCGTCGAGATCGACCGCTCGACGATGGCGGGCTGGATCGAGCACGTGCACGACCTGCTGGATCCGCTCGTCGCGGCGCTCGGCCGCTACGTCCGGCAGGCTGCGAAGCTGCACGCCGACGACACGCCGGTGAAGGTGCTGGCACCAGGCCGGGGCAAGACGAGAACGGGTCGGCTGTGGGTCTACGTCCGGGACGATCGCCCGGCCGGCAACCCGATGCCGCCCGCGGCCTGGTACCGCTACAGCCCCGACCGCAAGGGCGAACATCCGCAGCGCCACTTGGCCGGCTTCCGCGGAATCCTGCAGGCCGATGCCTATGGCGGCTGGGGCGGGCTCTACGGCGGGGGCGAAGTGACCGAAGCCGCCTGCTGGGCCCATGCCCGCCGACCGTGGTGGGACCTGCACGCGCAGCACGCGGACGAGACCGGGCTGGCGACGCAGGCCTTGCGCCGGATCCAGGCGCTGTACGCCGTCGAAGCCGAGATCCGAGGGCAGCCGCCGGCCGTGCGGCGGGCGCAGCGCCAGGCACGCGCCGGTCCGCTGCTCGACGAGTTCCACGACTGGCTGCAGGGCGTGCTCACGAAGGTCTCCGGCAAGTCGGCGCTCGCGAAGGCGGCGCGCTACAGCCTGGGCCGCTGGCAGGCGCTGACCCGCTACGTCGACGACGGCGGCATCGAGATCGACAACTCTGCGGCCGAACGGGCGCTGCGCGGGGTCGCGCTCGGACGCAACAACTTCCTGTTCATGGGGTCCGACGAAGGCGGGCACCGGGCGGCCAGCTTGTACAGCCTGGTCGAGACAGCCAAGCTCAACGGGCTGGATCCGCAGGCCTACCTGCGCGAGGTGCTGGAGCGCATCGCCGAGCATCCGATCAACCGGATCGACGAGCTCCTGCCCTGGGCGATCGCGACGAACCCGCAGCAGCGCCGGGCGGCGGCCTGAGCCGCTGGCAAGATCCGGGGCATGGCCGACGACGACAACGCTGCGCGGATGGTGGAGGCGCTGCAAGGCGCATCGAGCCTGCAGCTCTCCCAGATGCAGGCGCTCATCGAGGGGATGCTCGCCGATACGAAGCGCATGATCGCGGCGCGCTCGGCCCTGCACCTGGGCCAGCCAGTTCGGTTCATCGATCACCGCACGGGTCAGGTCCGGCTCGGCAAGCTCATCGCCCAGCATGACGTGCAGGCGACCGTGCTGGAAGACAGCGTGCGCCGGACCTGGAAGATCCCGTACGTGGCGATCGAACCGGCGCTGAACGGGCCAGGGGAGCAGCCCAAGCCCTACGATCCTCCACCGGAGCCGCCTGCGCCGCCGGGGCGTGTCGAGTTCCGCGTCGGCGACCACCCCAAAATTGCGGACATTAAGTTCAGCAGGGGTGCTGAGCTGGCAGATCAGATGCTGGTGGTAGCCGGTACCGAAAAGCAAAAGCAGCAGTCGATGCTCGCGAAGGCTACTCTCTATTGGGAGTGGAAGAAATACGACGTCGCATATGCAGCCTACCAGGAGGCGATCAAAGCCTTTCCGGACTTTCAGCGCTTCCACGAAGACATTGCCGCCCTTTTGGTCGAGATGGGGAGACCGCAAGAAGGCCGGGATGCCTATGCTTTGTTATACGAGAGATCGCCAGACAAAAGGGCGGCTGCTTTCATCGGCGCCGGATATGCGGAAGCGGCTGCCAAGGCGAACTCAAGCTTGGCGGAGTTGGAGAATGCGCTGAACGCGGGCCTACTGTCCATCAGCAACCAGCCGGATGAGCCGTTCAGCTACTATGCGGTCGCTATGGTCTGCCGGGCGATGAACCGTCGTCCCGAAGCCCTGAAATATCTGCGGGACGCCGAGTCAAGGGAAGCCAGCCGCGATGTCAACATCCACACCTATGATCGGACGCGTCATCTGAAGTACAAGGCCCTGCTCAATGAGTGGAGGTGAAGCGGTTCGCTGCCCGCAGTGCTTCAGGAAGTCGCACACGAGGTTTCCATCACAGCACGTCATGCTCGTATAAAACTCTGCCCACGAGCGCCAGGAAACCGACAAATGCCCGAGTGCGCCGAGCACCCCTTCTCATCCACTACGGCCGCCGCATACCGTTTCATGACGATGTCCCGCACCGCGGTTGCCGATAGCGGCTCCATAACGAAACTGCCCGCCGCATCCGCCGGAAGGCCCCTGAATTATTCTGAGGCTGCGAGCCAGGGCCGCAGCGCATTGGCCCTGTCCGCGATGATTTTCTGGTTGCTGGGGTAATCAGCGGATCATCGCCGAATTTGGTTCGTCTTCGCATACACCAACGTGAAGACAATTCCCGGCCGGCCGTGTGTTTTCCGCGGCGCCCATGGTCACTTCCGACAGCAGGCGCCGAACGCTGCTCACCAGGCTTGGAGTACCGCTTACCCACAGAGGGTGGCCTGCTCAACCCAGGTCGGCTCCATTCAACGTACACGACTACGGCCACTTGACGCGAGGCAAGGACACCAATAGTCGTGCGTCTACAACCATCTAGGATCGCGTCGACCCCGACATGCGCAGACACACGTACCGCGGTCTAGCTAGATGCCCCCCTTCATTTGAAGGGTGTCGAAGTAGCAGGCAAAAAATTGCCCTCACAAAACAAGACAGAGTCTCAACCGGACGGCATAGTTTGGCGCCACCAGAAGCGATCCGCGTTGACGCCAACTGATGTCTATCTTCCGGCAACGATTTAGCGCAATCAAATACCACCATGCGATTCGTCATAACGGCCCTTATGTTTTCTGTGGTCCCATCCGTCTCTCCAGCTGCTGAGTCTTATGCAAGGCAATATGGAGAACTTTCGAGCGGGTCAGCGAAGGTGAGCCAAAACGATCCGTGGATGGTCCTTAGCAACATCACGTATGCGTCACCGCTAAGGCATTCCCTCAACGCAGCGCTCAGCCCGATCGTATTCAAGAGTCTGGACTTGACGGTCGACTTTACAGGCTTTGCGATGAACATTCCTCGGCCCATTGCGGGGATCAATCCGCTAAATCTTGAGTTCTCAGTGCAGGGACATCTCAACTTCTCGAAAGATGGCAAGGTTGCAAACTACGCTCCGCTGCCATACGAATTCAAAGTTGCCGCATTCTGCACTGACTATTGCAAAACAACTGCGCCGGAAGCGTCGTGGAGTGCCCCTCCCATTGCTTCCGTGAAGTTCATCGACCTCAACGCAAGCCCGACCGTACCTTACTACCCATACGATTTCAGTGTCGCGATCGACTCAATTTCATACGGGAATACTCAATATTATTTGAATAGAATAAATTCGGTGGAACTGTCTCTGAATTATGAATATAATGGGGAGTTGGCCACGAAAACCATGAGCGACTTCACAAAGTCCGCTGGTTTGTCGTTGGACATGGCCGGCCGTAGTCAAGTGCAGCGTGCGTTGGCTCTGGACTCGGCACTCTCAAAACTGGATCTCGCGAAGTCCCTCGCTCAGCCCGTACCGGTTCGCCCCGACGGCACCCTGAGCCTCGAGGACCTGGCTTCCCTCAAAAGCTCAGTCTCCACAGAACAGAATCTCCGCACACTATCCCAAGACTTCTCGGATTTCGTGGCTGCACGCCCCGAAAAGTCCAGTCAGGATTATTCGAAGGAGACATTTATGTCCAACGTAAATTTTCTTAAGGAGATTGTGCAAACGCGATTAACCGGGGGGAAAACCGGTTTAGCCCAAATGATCAGGGCCGGCAACTTGATGGGTATGGGCACGGGCGTGGCAGCGTCGGCGTTAGGACAATGGCTGCGTGAGGACCCACCAGATTATGACTATCTCAACCTCGATCAATATGGGCTCGGCACCGGGCGCAGCGACTTCGCACAAACCCTGAGCGAGGCCTTCAGCAAGGGGCTTGTGCTTGACGGAGTAGGTTCGTTTGAGGGTATGATTAATGTTACGAATCTCTACCTAGCAGAAATGACTGCGATGGGAACAGCATATGAAAGGTACAGCGGTGCTTTCTTGTCAGGAGATTTGGAGCTCGCCAACTCCCACTATCAAAGCTACCGCTTGTATGAGAGTCGACTGAACTTCTACTTTACAACGATGGCCAATCTCTGGCTCGCCGCGGATGAGTCCCTAGGCGCCATGCAAATGCCAACGCTCACAATCGACGAGCTACACGCGGCGAAGGCGTCGCTTCGGGCGGCGATCGCCACGATGCAGTTGCAAGGGGCCAGTCTTCGCTCGTCAGGCAGCGACACGGAACCTACCGTTGAAAATCTACAAGCTCTGCTAGCGGAGCTGGAAAGTCTGGATTTGGCAGAATTCAGCGGGCTCACGCTGCGTGACATCATGACCCCCAACTATGGGCAACTGGCGCTCGATGCTGTGACCCCGGCGGTACCTGAGGCGTCCACAACAGTGATGTTCGCCCTCGGTCTGCTTGCCTTGATGCTCGGAACCCGCTCTCGCCGGAACACTGACTTCAGGAACTACTGAACCGCACCGGAAATCAATGAGGCCTTTTGACCCGAGTCAGACCGCATTGGTCTAACGTACTTGAGGCTCTGGCTCTCACTCTTTCAGCCCCCCGCAGGGGCCGTCGGAGACCCGCCGGTTGGGCCAAGTATTCAGGGTTCAACCCTCCTGGGACGCTGCGGTCGGCGCAGGCTGGTTCGTGTTCGACGCCCGCTGCTGACGCCAGTAGTTCGCCTCGGCCTGGGCCGGCGGGATGTAGCCGAGGGGTTCGAGCAGACGATGGTTGTTGAACCACGAGACCCACTCCAGCGTCGCCAGTTCGACCGCTTCGCGCGTCGTCCGCGGACCGCGCCTGTGGATGACCTCGGCCCTGTAGAGCTCGTTGAGGGTCTAGGCTAATGCGCGTCGTAGCTGTCACCGGTGCTGCCCACCGAGGGCTCGATGCCGGCTTCGGCCAGGCGCTCGCCGCAGCGGATGGAGGGCTTTTGCGGGGCTGGTTTTCCAGCCGCTGCGATCTGGACAGCTCTGCGAGCCGAGGCTGATTCGCGCACGAATCCTTGTGTAACCTCTACCTCGGCGGCGGCCGCGGGCATAAGTAGGGCGCGGCTGGTCGACTCACGTAGCGAGCTGACCAAACCAGTTGATCGCCGAAGGCCCTCAAATGATCTGTGAGGCGGCCCAGCCCCCCAGCAGCGCGCGGGACCGAATGAAATCGGAGTTCTGCTTGAACTCCGCGATCATGATTTCCGGCGTCAGTTGTCCGCTCGTGAACTGGCTGCTGTTGGCGAACGCGCCGTTGTTCAGGCTGACGTTCGTACCCGTTCCACCGACGATGGTGTATTCGAGCTGATTCTCGGCGGCGCCGCTGTAGCCCCCAATTCGCAGCAGCGAGTAGAAGGTAGCCCAGTTGATCACACCGCCGCCATTGCCCGTCGCGCCCCCGGGCTTGGTGCGACCGACGCTCAAGGCGCCCGTCGTGGCGTTGATCGTCGCCGCCACGTCCTCGGGGCAGACGCATTTGATGTGCGGCATCCAGCGCCTCATGGCAATCTGCCAGGCCGTGCCCGGCGCCGCCGTTGCGACATGGCCGATGGCGAGGTTGATGCCGATCAGGTTCGGGTCAATGCCTTGCATCGCGTAGGCATACGGCTCAACGGTCGTGCCGACGTTGTTGCCGTGCGTATGGGCCACGCCGCAGAGCTTTCCGTACTGCGCGTTGATGGCAGCCAGGCGCCGAAGGTTCAAGCGCAGGCCATCGAGATAGCTGGTCATTTGCTGGCCGAAGGTGTTGGCCGGGAAACTCACGCCGCTGAACCGGTACTTCTTGATGCCATGGGCACTGGCCACCGAGAGGATCTCATGCACGAACTGGCTCGCTATCCACGCCGTGTTCGCCGGGTCGGCCGGCGGTGTGACGTTGACGCCGATGTGGTCGCAGATCGTGCCGGTGCTGCGGATGCCGTTCAACATCAGCGGAAGGTGCGTCGACACTTGTGCCGGGCGCACGTGGCCGCCGTCGCGAACAGTGAGATTGACCGCCGCATATCCCCCGGCCCGAAGCGCCTCGCCGATCGCCACGCCGGTGCCGTACGGATCCGAATAGGTTTGCTCTTCGGTGCGCACCCACTGCACGTGTCGAGACCAGACCGAGGTCACAAGCACCTGTTCCGATGTAGCTTGCGCATGTGCCTGGCCTGGGAAGACCGCTTCCTTGGCGGCGAGTCCCGCGACGGCAGACGCCGCAGCGCCCGACAAAAAGCTACGACGTTCCATGATTTCTTGTCTCCAATCGATCTAGTTTCGGAAGCCTCTGCGGTTGTCCGTGACGACTTGAAATCGGGTTCAGGACGTCAGTCGATCGCTCGGCTCGTCCCGCCCCCGCCTTCACCGGTGTGTCGATGCTTCACGGGCGGTGGACGATGGCATGAGAGCCCCAAAAATGCAGCGATCGTGTCATTTGGTTGACGTGTCGGCAGGTAGGCCGAGCCATGATGATCAGGCGACAATGTTGGCGCCTCACCCAGAGTCGATTCAGAGCAATCATTCGTTCAACGACTTGGAAGGAACTGCCCTGCCACGTCGCGAATATCGCCCAGCGCCGGTCCGCCAAGCTGTCCCGGCAGCGCTGCTCGCACAGTATCAATGACATCGTGCTCCGTTTCCTGCTTGGTGCTCAGCAGGTGCCAGACCCCCATGTCGATCGTCCGCTCGATCAGCGGGACGATCACCATCACGTTGCGCTGCTGCCCTAACCGGTATGCGCGGTCCTCGGCCTGTCGCATCAGGGCTGGCGTCCACGGCAGCGAAGCGAAGGCGACGTAGTTGGCAGCGGTCAAAGTGATACCCACGCCGGCGGCCGAGGTCGTGCCGATGAACACGGCTACCGTCGGGTCGTTTGGAAGCTATCGATCGCCTTCTGGCGCTTGGTCGGCGAATCTGACCCAACCAGCGACACGCTCTGAATCCCTTGAGCCGAGAAGGCGGCCTGCATTAGCTGCACAGTGGCCATGTACTCGCAAAAAATGATGATCTTGTCGCCTTCGGACAAGCCTTCCACGGTCTCGATCAGAAACGGCGTCTTCAACCGCTCCAGCGCCTGGCGCAGCTTGACGATCTTCGGCATGGCCTGAAGCGTCATGTCGTCGTAGATCTGCTGGTAGGTGCCGAGGCCCTCGGCCGGAGAGATGTACCGCACCTGGCGGGTCTTCATTCCCAGATCTTTCAGCACCGACTTGCTGCGCCGGAGCATCCAACCGCGCAGGCTGTCCGCGAGCACCGCGCGGCGGGCCTTGTCGCCGGCAAACTGTTTGGTGAACTCGCGCAGCGACAGCCCGCCCATTGGGTGCCCCGTCATCCGCAGCAGCGTGTGCAGTTCCACTTCGCGATTCAGCAGCGGCGTGCCGGTCACCACAAAGCGCCGCGGGATCCGCGTGGCCATCACAAAGACGTTACGGGTCCGGCCGGCCTGGTGCTCGTTCAGGTAGTGGGCCTCGTCGATGAACAGCGCGGCGAACGCCAGCGCGGAATCACGCACCAGGCCTCCGAGCCGCTCGTAGTTCGCCACCACCCAATCGCAGTGGATCAGGCCTTCATGCGGCGTTTCGCCCACCAGTCCCACCGCCGCAGTGGGGAAACACCGCCTGGATCTCGCGCATCCAGTTGATGCGCAGGCTGGCCGGGCACAACACGAGCACCCTGCCCTGTCCCGCGATCAGCCGTGCCGCCACGACGCACTGCCGCGTCTTGCCCAGCCCCATGTCATCGCCGAGGCAGGCACCCGACTGGCCCGCCAGGTGACGCACGCCTTGCACTTGGTAGTCGCGCAGGTCTTCGCTGACAGCCAGGCTGGCCAGCGCGCCCTCGTCAATCTCGAACTGCTGGGCGTCGTCCAACTCGGCCGTGATGAAGCCACCGCCTTGTTCTGTGTCGCCGGCACCGCCTTCCGATCGGTCAGGCGACGCTGCGGGCACGATCAGCGGCGAAGCCGAGCGGCCGCCCTCGGCCAGGTCTTCGAGCAGTACAGGCTTCTCATGCACGAAGACATAGTCAGGGTCCACGCCTGCGACGGCCCACAGCACCTGGAGTAACTGGTCGACGGCCGAGCGAGGGCGGTTGACCTGCCAGGCCCGCGCCTTCGGGTGGTACTTCGCGCCAAGGCTGCGCATGGCCTGCGCACAGGGCACGTCATAGCTGAAGCTCACCGCCAGCAGCCCGCTGCCGTTGTCGGCGCGCGCCAGCGGGAACACCTGGACGTCCAGCCGTTGGGAGAAGTAGCCCTCCTCCGGCGCCTGTAGCGCCGCGCGCAGCACCGGCACGGCAGGCTCGACATCGACGTGGTGGCCTTGGTAGACACCGCCCAGCACCTGCAGCAGCGCGTCGCTGGGAATGGCCGTCAAGCCGCAAACTTGCGCATGCGCATGTCGTCGAGCATGCGTTGACGCAGCCGGTGGACCGCTGAGGGGTTCGTCTCCATAGTGCTGCTCCGTCCGGGAGGCGAGGCGGATTGCCTCGTCTCCCAACTTCGCAGATCTGGCGGCGCGGCGAACCGGCGCGGCCTCGCCACTCGTACCTACCGCGAGATCGGTTTAGTCCACTGGCCGGTACCGGCCAGCTGATCGATAGGCCCGAGGAGGTCCCTGCGATGCTGCGAAGCGCGATCCTCACACTACGCGGCTGAGTCACTGGACCGTTCAGACATCAACAACGCTGCGCCCGTCATCAGATACTCTGCGCCAGTAGACCCGGGCGAACCCGCTGCGCGCGCCGGGCTGTCGTGCTTCACATCGAACCGCTGCCAAAGGCGCAGCGTCTCGAACCCGCCGGGCTTCCATCCCTTTCGCAACACGATTAGGCCGGCTGCGCCGGCGTCATCACGAAGGCGGCCCTTCCCGTAGCCGGCGATCGCGGGCCGTGATGTCCGTCGCGGGTACGCGACCGACGGGCCCGCTCGACGAACCGGCCCGCTGCTCGCGAACGGCGCTGCGCTGCACTGCGTTGCGCTTCGCTTCGTTTGCTGCGCACGTGCCGGATCGTCGCCCCGGCCGCCCGCCACGCCCGAAGCCGGGCCGCCTGAATGCGAGGCGTGCTCGAGCCGGCTCGACCGCCGCGCCAGTCGCTGCGCTTGGTGGCACGTCGGTCGCAGAGCCGCCGACCCTCGTGAACATGGGCGGGCCGCACGCGGCAGCCGTCGCGCCAGCGGAGCTGTCACGCCTGCTGCTTCAGCTCGGGCCCTCTCGGTGCGCGGTCGCTGCCGGACGAGCCGGTTGAGCCCACCGCGATCCCCCAGACAGCGCCCCCGTCCGCAGCGAGGGGGACTTGCTGGGGGATCTTCAATGCGGTGGGCCGGGTAACCGGCTCACCGTTTCTCGTGTTGGCGACCGCCTGAACAGCCACCCCACCCCCCGCCCGCCCCAAGGCGGGAGCGAGGAGTCCGAGCGAAGGATCAGTTTTCAGCAACCCGTGACGGGAGGCGGCTGGTCATTCGACAAGGAGTTCATCATGGCTTTCGTTCGAGTCGAGCAACGCAATGCACACCTGGCTTCGGCGGTGCGGCTGGTTTCTGTGGCCGGGCGCGACGGCCCCGTCAGCAAGGCGACGCTGACCGCGATCAGCAACACCCGGCGCGGTTCGGGCGACAACCGCGGCGAGGAGGCGACCGTGATCCTGTGGACCCTATGGGGCAAACAGGCGGAGAACGCGGCGCAGTACCTGGCCAAGGGCAGCCACGTCAACCTGACAGGCCGCGTGCAGAACAACAACTACGAAAAGGATGGCCTGACCGTCTACTCGATGGCCTTCACCGCCGAGGAGGTCGACTACCTCGACACCAAGGCCGAGGGCGATGCGCTGCGCGCGCGGCCCGGGCCGGACCAAGAACAGCACGCGACGCAGGTCAAGCCGGCGCCCGACAGGGCACCCAGGAGCACGAAGGGTCGCAGGGCGAGTGCCGCAGCCGAGCTCGACGAGCGCGGCGACCCGATTCCGTTCTGACCGAGGCGGGCGAGCCGGGATCCGCTCGGCTTCGTCCTTCATCCATTCCGACGATTGAAGGAACCATCATGTACTCAACGCCAACCCTTGCCACGCGCTTCGCGCGCAACACCCACGTCTTGCGTGCCGATGTCCCGCTGTCGGAGGACCAGATGCGCGCCACGGCGCCGTCGGTCTTCGCCGAGAGCAAGCACGCGAGCCGCTCGGAGCGCTACACCTACATCCCGACCATCGAGGTCCTGCGCGGCCTGCGCAAGGAGGGCTTCGAGCCCTTCATGGTCGCCCAGGGTGCGAGCCGGATCGAAGGCAAGGCCGCCTATACCAAGCACATGATCCGCATGCGCCACGCGGGCCAGGTGCAGACCAAGCCCGAGGCGAACGAGATCATCCTGATCAACAGCCATGACGGCGCGAGCAGCTACCAGATGCTCGCCGGGATGCTGAGATTCGTCTGCTGCAACGGCCTCGTCGTCGGCGATATCGTGGAGGACATCCGCATCCCCCACAAGGGCAACATCCAGGGCGAGGTGATCGAAGGCGCATTCCGCGTGCTCGACGAGTTCGAAGTAGTCGAAGAGCACGCCGAGGCGATGAAGGCGCTGCCGTTGGAGCCGCGCGAAGAGATTGCCTTCGCGACCGCTGCTCTGGCGCTGCGCTTCGGCGAGCGGCCTGTCGAAGAGGCCGGCGGGCACCGCCCGGCACCGATCACAGCCGACCAGCTCAATGAAGCGCGCCGCATCGAGGACACCGGCCATGATCTTTGGACCACGTTCCAGCGCGTGCAGGCCAACGTGATGCTTGGAGGACAGCCGGGCCGCAGTGCGCAGGGCCGCCGACTGCAGACGCGCCCGGTCGGCAGCATCGACCGCGGCGTGAGCCTGAACCGCGCCCTGTGGATGCTGGCCGAGGAGATGCGGCAGATCAAGGCCGCGTCGTGATGACGTGAGGCACGGCGACGACTTCGAGCCCGAAGTCGTCGCCGCTTCCGCCCGCAGCAGGCCCGACCATCAGGCGGGATTCGACTCCCGGAGCCGCGCCATGACACCGCACGAAGAGATCGAAGCCGCGCTCGACGAGTACCAGACCCGTTCGCGCGCGGCCACGGCCGCCGGCGCGCAGGCCTTCGCGCGCCTGCTGCACCTGGCCGAAGAGCGCGACTCCGGGCAGATCGGCCGTGTCGCGCGCTTCCTTGCCGCAACCTACAACGGCCAGGCGTTTCCGCTCGACGTCTTCGAACTGCGCGCCGTCGATGTCGCGATCAGCGACGACATGCTGCAATCCCTCGACGCGCTGCGCTGGGGCCGCGCCGACCTGCACACGCTCGTCCCCGATGGGGACCGGCGCGTGCAGGCCGTCATCCGGCGCTGGGGCTTGCACTGGCCGTCGGACAGCTGACGCGCTCGCCGGCCTGCGCTTTCGCTTCGGCCGGCTCGCGCGTCCCGCTACCCCAACGAGCACGGCACGACGTACACGGCCAGGACCCAGGTCGCCGCCGCCGCTGCGCCTGCGGCCGCAGCATGCGTCAGCCAAGTGTCCCGGCGCCGGCGCCCGCGTTCGAGCAGCGGCTGAAACGTCGCCTGCAACCGCTGCATCGCGGCACCGACCTCGATACCGAACGCCAGCCGCACCGCGTCGGCCATCGCCCGGCTCTGCTGGTCGATGGACCGTCGCGCCACGTCCTCGGTGCGTGCGGCGAGGTGCTTGACGACCTCGGTCTTCGCGAATTCGGTCGTCGCCTTCATCCGGCGCTCGAAGTCGGTAACCTGCTCGCTCAGGTCGAGGCGCGCCTGCTGGAATGCACCGCCGGCGTCCTGCATCGCGGCGGCCACGGCCTCCACGCGGTCGAGCAGCTTCGCGACATCGCCGATCGCTTCGACGATCAGCGCCTCGCGCGCCGTGCCCGGCTCGGTCATGGTGACTGCAACGCCGGCTCGGCATGCCGCACCAGGCACGCCGGCAAGTCCAGCGCCGCGAAGCAGGCGTCGAGCTCCGGAACGACGCCGCGGGCCAGACGCCGCGTTGCCAGCTGCTGGGCCAGCGCCAGCTTGTCCGCAGCCGACGCGGCCTTGGCGATCCCGGCCTTGTAGTCCGTCGCGTCGGCGGCCAGCTCGGCCAGCGACTGGCTTGTGCTGCGAACCCGTGCGTAGACCTCGTTGTAGTTCATGCGGGCCTCGATCCGCGGCTGCACCGCGCCCGACGCCGCGCAGTACGCCAGCAGCGTCTCGAAGGCCTGCTCGATGGGTTGATCGTCCTCGACCTGGTTGAACACCAGCCGCAGGCGAGCGGCGGGCACGCCGATGCGTGCGAGTTCGGCCAGCGTGGCCGCCGTGTCCTGCTGCTGCTTGCGCGCCGGCACGGTGGGTACCACGAACGCGTCGAAGTCTTCCTGGCTGTCGCGGTAGCGCCGCATCAGCCTGAGCAGGTCTTCGACGTTGCTCGCGCCGACATCCACCACCACGTCATCGACGCTCTGCAGGAACTCCTGTAGCTGGGCGAACTGCCGGCCGCGGATCGTCACCGGCTGCCCCTCGTCCGCGTTGATACTCTCCACCGACACGACCTCGCAGCCCGGGATGCGCGGCGCGAGCAGATGGCGCACCACCGTGGTCTTGCCCACGTTGCCGGAGAAGTTGATCACGGCGAGCTTCATGGGTGGTCCTTTGCTCTGAGCAGCGGGTTGCTGGGGTTGGCGTTGAAGAAGGCTTCGGCGATCTCGCGACCGCTGGTTCCGGCGGGCGCAGCTGGCGCCGCCGCCCGCGTCCCTGATGGTGGCGCTGTGGTGAGCACGGTGACGCGCGATGCCGGCGACACGGTCGAGCCCCCAGGGTCTGCCGCCTGCGGCTGCCTTCGCACCTCGCGCCGTAGCGTGGCCTCGCTGAGCTCGATGCCGATGTCGATCAGTGCCTCGCGGATTGCCTCGAACGTGTAGCCCTCGCGGCGCAGGCGCAGGATCTCCGATGCGTACGCGGCCGCCTTTCGGTCGCTGCGTCCGCGTTCGCGCCTGGGCTGGAGCTGCATGCTGTCCTCGAGATGCCGAGGCGTTCAATCTAGGCCACTGCGCGACGCAAGCGCGCGACGACTTCGGCTTCTGAATCGTCGGCTGTCCGGCGCCTGCACGACGGCTCTGCGTCATGCAGCGTCGCCTGGCCGACGGCTTCGCGTCACCCGAGCGACATCGTGCGTCGAGGCGGCCGGCCGCGACTTCGTCCGCGTCGGCTCTTCGACGCTTCTTCGACGGCTTTGCGTCACGTGGCGGCGGCTTTGCGTCGCCTCTTCGTCATCTGCCTCGCCGTGTCAGGCCTCGGCTTCGACGACTTGGGCCTCGAAATCGTCGGTCTTGCGACCTCGATCGAGGCCTAAGCTGAACTCAAGGTGAGTGCAGGATAGGCGGCGTGCCGCCGAGTTGTGAACTGCGCCAAGCCTCGTTTCGCATCGCACTACTCGGCTCATGGACACTCCAACTCACGAGTTCGTCACGGCGGACATGCGCGGCCTCAAGGCCGCGCTGGTGGCGTGCGCGCGGGCCGAACGGGTCAGCGTTTCCGCGCTGGTTCGACGCGCGGTGGAACTCGAGCTGGAGCGCCTCGATGCGTCTCGCGAGCCCGCCGGCGAGCCTCAACTGACGGCCTTCGCCGGCTCGACCGTGAAGCTGTCGATCCGCATGACACGCACCGAAGCGGAGCAACTGGCCGCCGCCGCGCGCAGCGCCGGCCTCTCGCGCGGCGCGTTCCTCTCCGGCCTGGTGGCAGGCATTCCCGCGCTGGCGGGCGATGGCTCATCGAGTCGTCCGGACCGCATCGCCGCGCTGATCGCGTCGTGTGCCGAGCTTTCGACCTTGAGCCGGAACCTGCACCGCCTGTCGCAGTTGCTCCGTCACGGCGACGTGCAAGCTGCGATGGAGTACCGCCGCGCGCTCGACACGATCGGCGACGACGTGCGCAGCCACCTGGCGTTGGCGGCCGGCACGCTGGCCGAGCTGCGGCCGTCGCACAAGGGCAGTGCGGTCGATGCTCGGCGCCGCCCGACGGCCGCGTGAAGCGAAGGAAAGGCCATGTCCCAGCCTCAAGACATCGACGGCGTCCTGATCACCTGGGGCGACCGGCTCTTCTATCCCGGCAACCGCATCGTCAAGGGTCAGCCGCAACCGAAGCTGAGCGCGCTGGCAGCGCGGCAACGTGCGGCGGCAATACGCAAGCGGATAGAAGCGACGGTCATACGTCGCGCGCCGCAGGTAATGGTTAAGGTGACGGGCGGCGGGCGCGGCATGAAGGCCATCGCCGCGCACTTCCGCTACATCAGCAAGAACGGCCGGCTCGAGATCGAGGATGAACGTGGCCAGACGATGCGCGGCAAGGACGCGCTGCGCGAACTGGCCGACGATTGGCGCTACGGCGGCAGCCTGATCGAAGACACGAGCAGCCGGCGCGAGGCCTTCAACATCATGCTGTCGATGCCCAGGGGCACCGACCCGGCGAGCGTGGAGTGGGCGGCACGCGAGTTCGCCAAGGCCGAGCTGGCTGACCACAAGTACGTGATGGTGCTGCACGACCACCAGGCCAACCCGCACGTGCACATCAGCGTGCGCGCCGAGTCGAAGCATGGCCGCCGCCTGAACCCGCGCAAGACCGACCTGCAGCGTTGGCGAGAGACCTTTGCCGCAAAGCTGCGCGAGCGAGGCATCGAGGCGGAAGCGACGCGGCAGGCGACGCGGTGTGCGTCGCGGTACTACCCGGCGCTTTGGCAAGTGAAGGCGAGCGACGATGGGCGACTGCTAAAGCCTCGGCAGGTCGCTAGGCAGGGCGCTGTTACGCAGGCCAGCCGGGATGCAGCCCGATCCGCCTGGCGGCGGCTCGCTGCCGCGTTTGCCGCCACAGGCCGTGAGGTAGACAGACAATTGGCGCGCGCGATCGAGGCATTCGCAGGTGGGGCTTCGCATAGGGCCGTGCCTGAACCCGCACGCCCAATCGCTGGCACGAAGGTGCCAACGCAGACAGGCCCCGTGCGGTAGCCATGGCGCAAAATGCTGGATGAACGTACAGTGGCAGGGCGGGGTTAGTAGCCGACCCGCTGTGACCGCCTCGACCCTGCCATTCGGCTCGAGCGGTCCAGCCCGATTCGGTCGCCACAAGGGAACGAAGTACGTCGTGATGCGAGGTGATGTAAAGTGGTGCAAGTTATTCGACGAGGACGGCGCTCGATGGTTGCCAAGCGAGGACGGAAGCCCACGGGGAAGCCACGCCCGACACGGGCATCGGCGAGCTTGCCGCCCGAGATTTACTCGACGCTGCAAGACATCGCGAAGCAGAAGAAGGTCTCAGTTGCCTGGGTCATTCGAGATGCGGCCGAGAAGTACATCGCGGAGCAGTGGCCGCTGTTCGAGGGCCAGCGCACATGAGCCATGCTTTCGAGACCCCAGAGCTCTTTGACGACCTTGGAATCTCTGGCGAGCAAGTCGCCCTCCGTAAGCCGGTCAGCCGGAAGAAGGTCACCGGCCGGAGCAGCGCGAAGCAGCTCAGGATGTTCACAGAGGCATCCGGAAACGTGCGCGATGGGGTCGAGCTCGACCTAGAACCGCTAGACGCAACCTTCCGAGACAGCAGCGAAGCTCCGCTGCACTCGTGGTTCCCGTACCTGGAGGGCTACTCGCCCCGCTTTGTGGAGCGCGTGCGCCATGAGTACCTGCGCGACGCGCAGCGGATCATTGAGCCTTTCGCCGGCTCTGGCACGACCCCGATAGTGCTGGGCCAGTCGGGCATCGAGTGCGCCTTTTCCGAGGCTAACCCTGCGATGGTCTTCATCGCTCAGACCAAGCTCGCTGTCCTTCGGCTGGAGGAGCCGGCGCGCAAAGCTCTGGCTCGGAGCCTCACAGCACTTGCGGTTAAGTTGCCGCAGCGCGTGGCGGCATCGGTAACTGACGAAGGTCTGCGAGCCTCTTATGCGACGACGTTCGGGGCGAGCGTTTTCTTCGATGAGCCGGCGCTAGATGCCGTGCTGCGTCTCCGCACCGTAAACGACGAGCTGATAGCAAAAGACCGCCTGCTCGGCGACTGCTTCGCCGTGGCGGTGCTGTCTAGCCTCATCCCATCATCCAGGCTCAAGCGCGCTGGCGACCTCCGCTATCGGACGCCCAAAGAGCTTGCGGCAGGACTGCCGCACCCGGTCGAGCAGACTTCTAGCCGGCTCATCGCTCAGGCCGAAGACCTGGAACAGAGTGAGCCGCTGAAGGCCGAAGCCCGCTTCGCATGTGCGACGGCCGGGGCACTGCATGAGCACCTCGGCGACGGCTGGGACGGTGTGATTACTAGCCCGCCCTACCTCAACGGGACGAACTACATCCGCAACGCGCGGCTAGAACTCTGGTATCTGCGCCACCTGGGCGAGAACGCCGACCTTCGCCGCCTGCGGGATCGTGTCATCACGTCCGGCATCAACGACGTGCATGCTCAAACTCGCTGGGAGCCAGTGACGCTTGGCGTTGAGCGCGTTGTGCGCGCTATCGAGGCGAACGCCTACGACTCTCGCATCGCGAAGATGGTCGGCGGCTACTTCCACGACATGGCAGCGGTGTTTTCCTCCCTCGGGGAGTGCCTGCGGCCGGGTGGACGACTCTGCATCGACATCGGTGACAGCATCTACAACCGCGTCCATGTGCCTACAGACGACCTTCTCGTAGAGGTCGCCGAAAGCATGGGATACAAGACGGTGGAGCGCGTCCACCTCAGGAAGCGCATCTCGAAGGGTGGCGAAGCTGTGCGGCAGCAACTGTTGGTGTTCGAGCGACCCAAGAAGCTGCGCACGGGCAAGCCTGAGAGTGCAACGAAGGCGACGCAAGAGGTCGCCCCGAAAACGAAGCTGAGGCCTGAGTGGCGGACAGACTGGGAGGTCTTCAAGAAGACCCTCCCGCATCAGCTCATGCCCTACTCAAAGCGAGAGTGGGGCGGCCCCGCGCACTCGATGTGTTCCTATCAGGGCAAGATGAAGCCCGCTCTGGCACACCACCTGGTCAAGTGCTTCTCGGCCCCCGGTGATGTTGTGCTCGACCCGTTCTCCGGGGCGGGCACCATCCCCCTTGAGGCATGCCGGATGGGGCGGCGTGGCTATGGAATCGACATCTCGCGCCTGGGGCATGTGCTGACGCTGGCAAAGGTCGCAAAGACCTCGCCGGTCAAGATGGAGGAGCTGCTGCGTGAGCTTGAAGCCTCCATCAAGAAATATCGGCTGAAGACCAGCGAGGTCGAGCAAGCCGCCGAGGTGCGCTTCAACAGCGCCATTCCTGACTACTTCCACCCCGAGACCTTGCAGGAGGTCATCGCGGCCAGGTCGTTCTTCTTGTCCCGCTGGGATAGCGGGCCGGAGTGGGCTGTGCTGTTCTCCTGCACGTTGCATCTGCTGCACGGGAACAGGCCCTACGCGTTGAGCCGGCGAAGCCATCCCGTGACGCCCTTCAAGCCCACTGGCAACTTCGAGCACCGGGAGTTGATGCCACGGCTCCGGGACAAGCTCGCGCGGCTTCACGAGGAGCTGACGAACGATGCCCGTGAGTGGGGCGGCTCGGCTCAAGGTGACTGCACGGTCACTTGGCCGGCATCGATCCCAACGGCCGACGTCATCATCACGTCGCCGCCGTTCTTCGACTCAACGCGGTTCTACATGACCAACTGGATGCGGTTCTGGTTCGTCGGATGGGAGCGGGGGGACTTCGACACACGAGCGAGCGAGTTCCTGGAGACCAGGCAGAAGCAAAACCTCGACGTTTATCACTCGTTCTACGCTGCCGCTCGGGAGCGCCTGCGTGCCGGTGGGCTCTTGGTTCTGCACCTCGGCAACAGCGCCAAGTGCGACATGGGCGCTGAGCTGAGCAAGCGGGTCGCGCCGTGGTTTTCGGTTGCCGACGTGTTCACCGAAGGCGTCGAGCACTGCGAGTCACACGGCATCCGCGACAAGGGCACCGTACACGGCCATACCTACCTGGTGCTTGTAGCGAACTAGCGTTTCTGTGTGCGGCGGCGGTCGTACTCCGCCTGCAGGTTCATGCCCTTGTGCTGTCCGCTGCGCGCGAGCACCTTCTGCAGCGCTTTGACGACCAGCTCGCCGGCTATCTTGCCGTCCCGCTCTTTCGTCATCTCCTCGCGGAGCAGAAACTCGCCGAAGAACCAATCGAGGCGACGCAGCAGGAGGGCGAGCGCCTCCTCGTTCGGGTGGGTCTTGGCGAGGTCATCGGGCGGGATGCCGGTGATCTTCGCCAGCGCTGCGAGCTTGGCCGGTGTGTAGAAGTCCGATGGCGCGCGGTCGCGCTTCTCGCTGTTGCATGACCCGCAAAGGACTGTCGCCGTGCCGTCCAAAGGCCACAGCAGCGCGAGCGGCCTCGTGTGGTCTAGGTGCATGTCGCGGGGTGTCGGCAGCTTTGCACCACAGTTGAAGCAGGCACAGCCGAAGCGCTTCCACACATCATCGGCTAGCTCGGTGCCCTTCTCGTGCCGGTAGCGGAGTTGAGGCGTGCCGCCGTACAGCTCGGCGAGCAACAGCTCAAACGCTCGACGGCGCGCGCCGTCTTCCTTCATCTGCGCCGAGGTGCGCTGCGGATTGTGCGCGGCGTTGACCTCGAACTTCTTGCAGAACCGGCATTCGAGCTGATAGCCGTAGTCGAGCTGGAGAACTTCCTTGGCATCTTCGACGTTGCGGAGCCGTCCGAAGGTCGCGTGCTTGCAAGGCCGACGATGGTCGGCGACGCAGTGGTTACTGAAACTGAGCTGGTCACGCTCTACCGGTACGTTGACGGGCAGAAAGCGCCCGCAACGATTGCAGGACTTCAGAATCACAGGCAGGTCGGTGCTCGAAGCGTCCTCGGCCGCCTCGATTACCACCTCTCCGGCCCCGTCTTCGCTGATGAATAGCGCCTCCGGGGCGAACTGGTACATGTTGCGCATCAGCTCGGGGCGGGCGTCGTCCAAGTACTTGTGCTGCACCCGGCCGCACATGGGCGCATAGAGGGCCACTGCCCCCTTAGCCTTGGCTGTAAGCGTGAGGGTGACCTCTACCGGCGAGGTGTCCGGCGCAGGCCACATGCTGCCGGCCTTGTTCCACGATGCGTCGCCGTACTCCGTGAGCGTTCTTTTGTCCGAGCCGCCCTGCAGGGTGTAGGTAACCGCTGCGGTGCGCCAGAACCAGACGCCGTACCCGATTAGGTCGCCTTTGGCATGTCCGGCTATCGAGAAGGTGACGGTCACCGCCTCGCCTGGCTGCAGCGGGATTCTTTTCTCAAGGTGCCGGCGAAACTCGCCGCCCGTAGTGTCCTTGTGTACCTTGAAGCCGGATGTCCTCGTCATCGCACGGCGGCGGCCGGCGTAGAGGGTCTTACCGGGGAGCTTGCCGCCGCCTAGTGGGCCTGTAGTCATTTCTCGGGCGTCTTCCCTGTGAGTAGCTGGGGAACTAAGACGCCCATGACGGAGGCGAACACCTCCAACGTGCTGAGAGTGACATTGCGCTCGCCGCGCTCGACCGACCCAACGTAGGTGCGGTGCAGACCGCAGATGTCGGCGAACTCTTCCTGCGAAAGACTCTTCTCTTCGCGGAAGGCGCGGATGTTGGCGGCCAGGATGGCCGTGAGGGGGGAGCTAGGCTTGCGGAGCGCTCTTGTTCTTCTCATTCACTTGGCACGCGATGCTTGAGGGCGAATCGCGTACCAGTGTCAGGGCATGATGTCTATGAATCTACAGACAGTGAGTAGCACCGGAGTAGAAGGACCGTCGCTTTCTGTACTGTGCGAGGCGATGCTGGCAGTGTGGCGAGTGCGGTTCCCGGCAGCCTGAGGTGGGCAGATGGCGAGGACTCGGTACAGGGCCGCTGTCGACACCTGAGCGAAGTCCACGACCTGCGCGACCCGGCTGTGCTGCCGCGAAACCCCGTCAATTGAGTGGACCGCAAGCCAGTACCGCCCCGGCACCGCTCTCCGGCGCATGCGCCCAGCACGGCGTGAACGCGCGATGGAACGGCGTGTCCGGTCCGATCGACGTGAGGATCATGCGGCCGAGCCGGACTCGATCGACAGCAGGTAGGAGACGACGGCGTCGGTCTTGCCGGTCGAGACCAGGTGCTCCGCGGTCCGGTGCTGGAACTTGGGGATGGGCGTGTTGCGGTACCAGTAGATCGCTCGGTCACGATCCCCGGCAACGCCCATCGCCGCCGACAGCACCCGCAGCGTGTCGCGCATGAAGGCCTGCAGCTTGGCATTCGTCGGCGCTTCCGCGACGGTCGTTCGATGCACGCGAGCCAGTTGCGCCAGATCCTGCTGGCGCAGGTGCATGGCGGCAGCAAACCGCTCGGGCGCGATCACCGGCTGACCCGGGCTGCGCAGCTCGTCCGCGAAGGCCTGGAAACCGGCATCCGCTTCCATGTCGGCAGTCAGCATGGTCTTGATGCCTCGAATCTAAGTCGGCTCTGTGTCGGTTTCAACCTGAATGCCGGTAGGTGACGAGGACGGAGGCGCAGGGGCTTGCCGCTTCCACGCTGCCGGAGGAAGCCGCGGCATGGCTTCCAAGGCTGGCCGCCAGCGCCACACGGGCGTCTCGCCGCGAGGGCCGGCACCGGGGATGCCGTCGCCGGTGGCGTCGTCCACCATCCCCGGCGGCACGATGAACATCAGCGGCCCGGCGCCGCCCGCATCCGTCAGCGTAGTGGTCGCGACGCACTGGTCGCGGTGCAGGTTGTAGCGAAGCCCCTTGATGAAGGCCCGCCCCTCCGCGACGAGCCGCTCGACGAGCTGGCGTTCGAACGAGTCCTCGATCGGCAGCCACTGCAGCGTCACCGGCATGAGCGACATCTCGCCGATCGTCGGAATACCGGCCTCGCTCACACCGAACATCGCGATCACGACCATGTGCACGCTGTCGGCCGACGCCCACAACGCCAGCTCCGGGTCGAAGCGCCGTCCGAGGCGGCGGTAAAGTTGCTCGTCGAGCGCGAACGCCTGGTCGGGCACGTGCTTGATGACTGCTTTGTAGCCGTAGCGCGCCGGCACGATCTCCTTCACCTCGCCGATCAGCAGCATCAGGTGCTGCGGCTTACCTGGTGCGGCGACGGCGTGGCTCCACTGCGCGACGCGGCGCGCGTTGAGCGCGTCGCGCTGCTCGACCGAGAACGGCTCGGGGATGTAGAGCCGGCTGCGCAGTGCTTCGCCCCGCGCGACCTTGTTCTCCGCCGCGAGCAGCAGGTGCCTGCGCACCGTTGACCAGTTGCGCTTGCCCGCAAAACCCGGCTGCCAGCGCGTCAGCTCGGCCTGGTCCCAGAGGTAGTGCAGCAGCCCGCGCAACGACAGCTTGCTGCCGTCCGAAGCCACGCTGTCCGACGGGCTGCCGGGCGCCGGCATCGTCGTCCGCCCGCCGAGCTTCGACATCGAGAACCCGAGCCGCAGCGCCGTCTCCCCCGTCGCCGGGTCTTCCTTGATCGCCGTTCCGAGCACCTGGCCCAGACCCGATGCCTCCGGCGGCGGCTCGTAGGAGGGGCAGTCGGGCGCGTGTTCGCTGCCCGTGAAGGGCATGCGCTTGACGATGAAACCCTCACCCAGCCGGGCCACGTACATCTCGATGCCTCGCACGAGGCACAGGCACTTCGGCCGCAGTCGGTCGGCGTGCGCGGTCGCAAGTGCTTCGGCAAAGCCCTCGTCTTCGCTGTCCAAGCGACGGTCGCCGAAGAGGTAGGTGCCCATCGGTCGGCGACTTCCTTGCTCTCCGCCTCAACGCACGGGCGCCGTGCGCTCGCGAGCCCGCTGCTGCTCCGGCCCCGGCCGCAGTGCCTTCACGAGCGGCTGCTGCTGCGGCGCCGCCTTGTCGTACACCTTGACCTTGTGCACCTCGCCGGCCGCGAGGCGTTTCGCGAGGTTCTCGGCAGCCGCGGCCATGATCGCCTCGCACCGCTTCTCCGACACCTTCTGGGCGACGAGCACGGCTTCGATGGCCGCGAGCACGGTCTTGCGGCTGCCGCTGCCTCGGGCCGAGGTCTTGGCCGTGGTTGACGCCGATTCCGCGCCCGTCGTCGGCTCGATCCGGTTGACCTGCCGCGCTTCGCGCTCACTGCGCAGCCACGCCATGTCGCTCGGCATCGGCTCGTAGCCGATCGTCCTGACGCCGCGCAGCGACGCCTCGAACCACACCATGCGCCGGAACTCCTCGTGACCAGAGACGCGCAGCGCCTTCCAGTCGCGCGCCTGGGCGACGTCGACCATCGAGCGCGCGACCGAGGGGCTGTTCGTGTCGGTGGCGAGCCGGAACGTTGACTCGGTGAACGCCACGCGCGAGGTGTCGCCGCGGAAGCGGTACTCGGTCTCGCCGACCGGGCGATCGTGGACGGTCACCATTGCGCGCTTGATGAAGTAGCGCTCGTTCAGCGCGGCCTCGAGACGGGCGACCAGGGCGTCCCGTTCGGCCTCGGCGTCGATACGCGCGACGGCGGCTTCGGCGCTGGGGGCCGGGGTCAGCGGCACGACCTTGGCGCCTTGGTCCCGCTTGGCGCCTTCCGGTACGGCTGACCTGGTCGGCCGCTCGGCGGCCTCTCGCTCGCGAGCGGGTACCGATTCGAGCCAGGCCGGACGCTGCCACGACCCATCGGCCTTGTGCACGAAGCTGCGCTGCCCATGTTCGTCGATTGCGGTGAAGCGAAGCGCGCCGACGTGATCGGCCTTGGCGACCATGTCGTCGAAGCTCTTCGAGCGATAGACCAGATCGGTGGTCGCATCGCGCAGCTCGAATCGCGGCCCTTCGTTCGGGCCCGGCGCCTGGAAGGTCTGCACGGCAACCTGTGCCCGGTCGCCGGGCTCGACGATGCCACCCTTGCCGGTCCAGAAGCGGGAGCGGGTGATCTGGTCCATGGCTGCATCTCCGTTCAGTTGGGGTCGCCGATCACTCGCTCGCCGATCGTGCGAGCGGCACATCGAGCCTGCCCGCAGCAGCGACGACCGGCGCGGCGCGGTAGATCTCGATCTCGACCCGGCGGTTGAGAGCGCGCCCGCTGGCGACGGCGTTGTCGGCCGCGTGGTCGCCCACCGGCTGCCACGTAGTGCGGATGCGCGAGCGCTCGATGCCCGAGCTCACCAGCCAGGCCTCGACCGCGAGGGCACGTTGGCGCGCGATGGCACTCTCCGCCGGCGTCTCGACGATGCCGTCGGTGCGACCGCGCAGCACCACCAGCGGCGCGCTACGCGCTTCGTCGACGATCTTCGCTACGTCGCCCTCGGGCACATGGACCTGCGTGCTGCCGAACGCGAAGAGCACCGGCACGAGCAGGTTGCGTGGCGGTGCCGACCGGGCTTCGATGCTGCGCGCCAGCAGATGCTGCTGAGCGACCATGCGCGCCATCGCCTGGCTGTTCGCCTCGGTGCTGCGCACGCTCTCGGCCGCGAGGATGCGCGTGTTCTCGAGGTCGCTTCGGCATGACTGCAGCTCCACCGCCATCGCGGTGTTCGCGGGGCGCCTGCGCGACTCGTCGACGGTCGGTGGCTTCGGCGGCGTGCTGCAGGAGGACATCAGCAGCAACCACGGCAGCCAGGGAAGAAGGGCGGTCGTTCTCTTCATGGCGTCACCTCGTCGTGTCGTGCCGGCTCGGGTTCCGCGGCTCGCGGTCCACGGCGCCACTGTCCTGCTCGCCTGTCTCGCCGGACTCAGTTGCGCCGCCGGCCTCGGCGTCCGGCACCCGCTCGACGACGCCCGACACCAGCGTCGCCTCGAAGAATCGGTTCACGCTCGACCGGATGTCGAACTCCGTCAAGGCCGACGCGAAGTCCGGCAGCCTCGCCGGATCGAGCGCAAGCTGCTCCATCCGAAGCTTCTCGTCGTCGCCGATCTCATCCGGCGCCAACGACCAGCGCCGTTGCACGCGCGCGAAGTGCAGCTCCATGTCCATCGCCGGCACCTCGGGCGGCGGCAGCAGTCGGGCCTTGAAGACCTTCTCTCGGTGGTAGCGGATCTTCTCGCCGAGGATCGGCTTGCAGTTCTCCATCACGACCACGAGCCGCTCCGAACCGAGTTCCTTGAACTCCTGCGGCAGCAGCAGCGCGCGGCGCTGATCGGACTCGTTGCGGCTGACCGTCGTGTGCCCGTGGCCGCTGAAGGAGCGGCTGCGGCCGCGCGAGGTGGCGCGCTCGGTGAAGTGCCCTAGCATCGCGCTGTACTCGTCGGCGTCGCGCTGCTCGCGCGGCGCGTACAGGATCTGCAGCCCGTGGTTGGTCGCGAAGGTCCGGGCTTCCTTCTCGCCGTAGACGGCGTCGAGCTGCGACATCGCCTGCACAACGGTGAGCAGGCGCAGGTTGTAGCCGGCGAGGAAGGCGGCGGCCGAACTGATGATGCCGACGCGGCCCATCGCCGCGAACTCGTCATTGACGAGCAGGCACTGCATCGACAGCGTCTTGTCCTGCGTCGGCAGCGTGCGCGTGTTCAGGCTCACAAGCTGCGAGAAGAACAGGTTCAGCAGCGGCCGGGCGTTGGCCAGCCGGTTCGGCGGGATGCGCACATAGACCGACATGCGCCGGCGCCGTACGTCCTCGAGCCGGAAGTCGTCGGCGCTCGTCGCCGCATCGACCACCGCATCCGCAAAGATCACCAGCGGCGCGTTGAAGGTTGAGACGATGCTCGACAAGGTGCTTTCGGAGTTCGACAGCAGGCGCTGCAGCGCATCGACGCACTCCTCGGACAGCGGCGGCATTGACGAAGATGGGTCCTCGTGCCGCTGCCGGATCGCTGCCGTCAAGTGGTCTTTCAGCGGCTGGCCCTTGCCGGAGGACTGGCGCAGCATCTCGCCGATCGTGCGCGGCAGTGCCGGCGTCTCCAGCAGGTACAGCCCGATGCCGAGGAACAGGTTGCGCGCCTGGTCGTTGAAGAAGGCTTCCGACGACGTGCTGCCGCCGTCGTTGGGGAAGAACACCTGCCCGATCGCGAGCAGGTCGCCGACTCGGTGCAGCGGGCTCGTGCGCACAGTCGAGAGCGGATTCCAGCGGTGGCTGCGCGCGCCTTCGTCGAACGGCGAGAAGGCATACACGGCCTGGCCGTGCGTGGCCCGGTAGCCGGCCGTCACGTCGAAGTTCTCGCCTTTGATATCGAGCACCACCACCGAGTCGGGCCAGTTCAGCAGGTTCGGGATGACGACGCCGACGCCCTTGCCGCTGCGAGTCGGTGCTGAGAGCATGACAGAGAGCTGTCCGGGCAGCGACAGGAAGCGCTTGCCGTGGCGGCCGACCAGGATGCTCGGAGCGCCGGTCCGGCGGGTGAGCCCGGCACGCTCGAACTCGGCCGCGCTCGCGAAGCGTGCATCGCCGTGCAGCGCGCGCCGGGGCCGTGCCGCCGCGACGAGCGCCGCCGGCAGCACGATGAGCAGCCCGACACCGCTGACGGCCATCGACGCGACCAGGCGCTTTCGCAGGCGGGGGTCGTCGGCATAGAGCTGCCAGTACCGGGCAATGCTCGCGAACTGCGCCTGCCTCGGGTCGGCCTTATTCAGCACGAGGAACAGCACTGCTGAGACGTACACCGCCGCGCAGGCCAGGCCGACGAAGCAAAAGGCCCCGAACGCCGCCGCGGCGACCTTGCGCGGCAACGGCCACGAAGCCATCGAGAGCGCGGCGACATTGCTCACGCTGCCGCTCCCATCGCGTCGTCAGAATCACGCCAAGGTCCGAGCCGCTGCCGCCGCGGCTCGTAGAACAGCTCGGAGATGAAGCGCCCGCGCTCGTCGCGATCGAACTGCACGATCACGTCGATGACGATGCCGAGCAGCCCCTTGATCTCGTTCATGCGCAGGCCGTGGCCGCCACCGCTCTCGCGGATCATCAGCGACATCTGTTCCAACGACAGCGCACAGCTGCCAGCGTGCACGCTGGTGATGCTGCCCGGGTGGCCGGAGGCCGCGAGCCGGACGAAGTGGAAGCACTCGTCGCCGCGCACCTCGGCCAGGAAGATGCGGTCGGGCTTCATCCGCAGGCACGCTTCGAGCAGCGACTTCGCCGTGACCTTGGCCGTGCCCTGCGCGTCCTTGCTGTAGAAGAGGTGAACCACGTTCGGGTGGTTCGGCAGCGTCAGCTCGGCGGTGTCCTGGATCGTGATCAGCCGCTCGTGCTTCGGCACCTCCTCGACGAGGCCCTTCATGAAGGTCGTCTTGCCCGAGCCGGTCTTGCCGCTGACGACGATGGTCTGGTGCCGGCGCACCGCGAGGCGCAGGAACTCGGCGTAGCGGCCCGCTTCCTTGAGCGCGACCAGTTCCTGCTCGAAGGGCAGCAGCTCGCTCGACGCGGTGCGCGTGACGGTCGCGGTGCGCTCGAACAGCCCGTCGCGCTCGAAGTCGTCGAGCCGCTTGATCAGGTGCGAAGGCTTGCGCACCGTGATCGAGACGGTCCCGCGCGTCACCGCCGGCGGTATCACGAACTGGATGCGCTCGCCACTTGGCAGCGTCGCCGACAGCAGCGGGCACTCCTGGTTGACCTGCTGGTCACAGTACGTGGCGACCGCGGTCGCGAGCGACAGGCAGCGCTCCAGCGTCATCTCGGGCGCGGCCACGGTGCGCCATCCCCGAACCGTTTCGACGAGCAGTTCGCCCGGCCGGTTGAGGCAGACCTCGAGCACGCCGTCGGCATCGAGCTGCTCGCGCAAGGGGCGCAGGAACTCGATCACCGAGGTGGCGTCGCCGCGCCAAGCATCGGCGTCGCTCGTCTCGTGCTCCATCGAGCGGCCATTCATCGCTGCACCGCCTGCAGCTCGTACACCGACGAGAAGTCCACGTCGCGAGCGACGTAGATGCCGACGATGCCGCCCTGGTTGCGGTAGATCAGCGGCGGGATGCTGACGGTGCTTTCCAGCACCTTCTCGGCGAGTTTGCTGGTGTTGGCCGTCGTCGAGGGCAGCACGATCGTGTCGGCGTTGCTCTCGTTGGCCTGGTTCTGGATGATCAACTTGACCGAGTCGTCGATCAGCGACAGCAGCATCGCCGCGCCGATGCGCTCGGGCCAGCGGTTGTCGACGTGCCCGTCGATCCCAGACTCGCCGAACTGGCCAGTACCCGGCGAGTCGATGTCCACCGTCACGCCGTGCGGCGTGCGGATGCGCGTCCACAACACGGGGATGCGCACGGTGCCGGGTCGGACCGATGCGATGCGGTACTCGCCGTCGAGGTGTGAGCCGCGCTCGATCAGCAGCACGCGGCCGTCGTCGCTGTAGACGTTTCGCTGCACCTGGCAGCCGACGAGGCCGGACACTGCGCTGATCACCTTCGTCTTCAGCGCACAGGTGAAGGCCGTGCCCTTGGGCAGCGTGAGGCTGCGGTTGCCGAGCATCGACGCGGCAGCGCGCGGCGTGGCCGAGCCCTGGAGCTGGCCGCCGAAGAGGCCGGCCACTGGCGGCTGCGCAGTGAACGGTCCGCCCGCGAGTGACTGCCCGCCAAGGAGTGCCCCCGTCGGGGCGGTGCCCGTGGCCTGACCCGTCGCCGCGGCCGTCGTGCGCGTCAGGCTATCCATCAGGCCCTGTAGCTGGTGCTGATAGGCCTGCAGATTGCGCGCGGTGCTGGCGATCGGATCGCGCGGGTCGGGTGCCGCGGCTTCCGCCGGCGCGGAAGTCGTCGGCTCGCGACTCGGCGCCGGGGTGGACTTCGTCACGCCGGGCGTGCCGGGTCGGGTGGAGACCAGCAGCACGGGTGCATCCTCCGGAGGGACCACCTTGGTGTTCCCGCCTGCGGGTGCCGCTGTACTTGTGCGCCGCACACCGATCGGCTCGGCCAGCTCCTCGGCGGTCGGCACGATGGCCGGGATGCGTGGGCTCACGGGCGTGCTGGCCGCCGCCGCGGGGATCGGCACTTCGAGCCGGCGCGACTCGGTCGATGTCGCCGCTGGCCGATTGCTGACCAGCTTCGTGGCGTCCTCTGCGGGCTTCCTACCGCTCGACGCGAAGCGCTGGATCGTGAAGGCGGCGACGACCACGAGTGACAGGATCAAGAGCGCTACTGCCAGTAGGCTCTTCTTGGAGATCGAGATGTTCTGCCGCTGCGCGACGTTCGGGATGCCAGCTTCACCGGGGAGCGGCGAGATCGAGTCCGCGCCGTCCGGGAATTCGTCGGTCCGATCGTCTCGCTTGGTCATGGCCTCGCTCCGCTTGCTTCGCCATTGCGCGACCCAGCGGTGACCGCCGGCTGTCTCATCGTTCGCTGCACGCCGGGCACCGTGGTCCCTCCCGCTGGCGGCACGCCGTCAAGGTCGAAGGCTTCGTTCCACAGCCCGACGACGGCTGAGCCGGCACGCAGCATCAGACGGCGGCTCACCCGGTCGACGACAAGCAGGTCGTCTTCCATTCGCGCGTTGACGAGCGTCTCGCTGCCGTCGCCGAGCACGTGAAACACCGCAGGTACTTCGCGGTTGCCCGGGAACCGGAGGTAGGTGAAGCGGCCGTCGTCGAAGACCAGCGTCGGCACGATGTCTTCGGAATGCTCGCCCTCGGCGATCGAGTAGTTCGTGTTCAGCACCTGCGCTCTGGCCTGGAGGCGCTCGGCGATCAACTGCTGCACGTTCGGCGCTTCGTGCGCGGACGGTAGCGTGGTCAGTGCCCGGAGCAGCTCCGCGTCGGCAGCGGCACTCGGTGGCGGCGTGACTGCCTTCGTCACTGGCGCCTTGACGATAAGCCGGTAGACGGGCTGCCTCGGGTCGCCGTCCGGCAGCACGACGAAGCGCAGCGCATGCGTGCGTCGGTCGGTGACGACCGCGAGGTTGTTCGCGGCGCTTGCCGTGCTCTTGGGCTTGACGAAGAGGTTGCGGCCGCCCGGCTGGGCCGCGACGCACCAGGCCGATTCGGGCTTGGCGCAGTCACCGCCGAGGCCTGCCGCCACGTCGGTAATGACCTCGTCGGCGGCGAGCATGACCAGCGTGACGACACCGCGCTTGACGGGCACGGTGACGATGGCCCTCGGGTCGTAGACGACCTCTCGCAGGCGCGGGTCGGCTGCTGGGGGCGCAGCCGGTACCTGCGCCGCGGCGGGTATCGCGCAGGCGCAGATCAGCAGAAGGCCGGCGGACTTCACGGCTTCGCTCCCGGCACCGCGGTGTTGATTTCGGGATCGGAGCGGTAGGCGACGACGACGAAGCCGAACGGGTTCTCGAGGCGGTCCTTCTCCTTGGCGAGGACCTTCGGCTGGTACTCGTAGACCACGCTCGCCACGTGGCGCGTCGTCACTTGGGGCAGGTTGCGGTCCGTCAGGCGCACGACCTTGTCGTAGGTGACCTGAGCTTCGCCCTTGTTGCCAGCCCGGCCGGTGGCGGCGAGGCGCACGCTGACGACGTGGATCCGCCAGTCCTCGCCGGCGCCGAGCTTCTTCTGCAAGGCCGCGTCGCCCTCGAACTGGCGGCTGTAGTCGCCGAAGACGGCCGGAACGGCCATGCGCGCCACCTGGTCGAAGTCGCGCTGCAGGAACATCCAGCTGTAGCCCTCTCGGGCGCGCACGAAGGTGGCGAGGTTGTGCTTGTCGAGCGCCTCCATCGGCGGGATGGTCTCGACCGACAGGCGTTGCTGGATCGTCGCCTCGCCGGTGACTCGGTCGACGACGATCGGGATCTCGACGACGCGCCGCAGCGGGCCCTGCACGAAGACAGCCGCGAGGCCGATCAGGCCGAGCAACATCCCGGCGATCGCGACGCGCCATGCCCGTTGCTCGGAGCGTTCGAGCATCAGCGCGCGATCCAGCTCCCACGAGCGGTTCGTCGCGAACTCGTCGTCAGCCTCGGCCGCGCGGGGCGGCGCATCGGGCAATGCAGCGGCTTCGGCCGGCTTGCCGCCGGCCGTCAGGACGGCACTCATGAAGCTACTCCGCTACGGCAGGTAGTCGGCGACCTTGCCGGTGCGGCCGAGCATCTGGTACTGGCGCTCACGGTCGCGCGAGCGGGCGATGCGCTCTTCGCTGTCGGCCATGCCTTGCAGCATCTGCACCTGCGAGACTTCGTGGGCAAGCAATGCGTTCTCGGCGCCGATGCGGGCCTGGATCTCCTGCACCGCCTTCTGGTCGGCGGTGGCGTTGATCTGGCCCATCAGCGAGTTGATCTGCGCCAGGCGCCCGGCCGCGGACTTCATCGCGTCCTGCAGCAGGCCCTTGGTCTGGTACGGGGCGGCCAGCGCGGCCTGGCAGCGCGTGCGCTCGGCACCGGCGAGGTCCATGCAGTTGTAGACCATGCCCGCGTCGCGCAGCGCCCTCGCGGTGCTGGTCAGGCCCGAATAGCCGCCGGTGTTGACGGCGTTGACGATCGTGTAGGCCTCGGCCGGCACGTAGTTGCGCAGCAGCGGGTTGTTGTAGACCTGGCCGAGGTTGCGGAAGCCGTTGATGCTGTTGAGCTGGTCCTGCAGCTGGGTGATTTGCTGAACCTGGTTCTGGATCTCGGTGATGTCGTTGAGCACCTGCTGAATGGTCTGCATCAGGTTGGCGACGTCGATCACCGGGATGCCGCCGGCGTGCGCCGGAGTCGTGCCGAGCGCGGCCGTGACGAGGCAGGCCGCGGCGGTGAGCTTGAAGCGGAAGCGCATGTGCATGCTCCTTGCGGTGGATCAGGCCCGGCCGCGCAACGCGGCAAGGCGGTAGGCGGCGGTGCGCGCCGCGGTGTAGCCCTGGCGGGCGAAGGCACCGGCGCCGGCAGCCATCGTTCCGGCGAAGCGGCTGCCGCTCGATGCAGCAGCGGCCGTCGCGCGGCCGGCCGCGTAGGGCAGGCCTACCCCGGCGCGGACGACGCCGCCTGCGCTCGCTCCGCTTCCGGCGCGTGCCGCTGATGCAGAACGCAGGCCCGACACCATCAGCGCGTTCTGGATCATCTGGATGCCCTGCTGCACGACGGCGCCGCCGGTGAGGGCCGCGGCGAGGCTCGGGGCCTGGAAGCAGATGATCGCCATCAGGAACATCAGCACGCAGTAGCGCGTCGCTTCCCCAAGCACGTTGAACGTTGCACCGAGAAAGCCGCCTCCGGCCTGAATCGCCGCGAACATCTGGTTCCCGACGAAGGTGCTGAGCCCCAGCGCAAAGAACGCGAACCAGGTCAGGACCACGGCGTTCAGGACCATCGATAGCCAGCTGTCAAAGAAGCGTGCCGTGGGCCTCCAGGCGAGGCACAGGACGAACAGCGGGCCGACGGCGATGACGAACGTCAACAGCAGCTTCGACAGCGTGACGACGAAGAGCGCGATGCAGAGGAACACCACAGAGCCGATCGAGAACACGACGGCCGCCAGGACGAGGTCGAGCCGGAACATGCCGGCTTCCTTCATGATGTCCGAGACCTGCGTGCTCGCGTCGTCGTTGAACTTGTCCAGCAGCGCGTAGGGCGTCGTCACCGTGTTCGGGTCGACCGCCGCCGGCAGGAATGTCGATGCCACGCCCATCGCCAGCGCGTTGGCGGTGTCGGCGACGTTGCTGATGTAGAAGCCCGACTGCAGCGCGAACGCGAAGACCAAACCGATCTTGAAGACCTTCCACATGAACACGGGCAAGGACTCCGAAACTTCGTTTCGAAGCACGGCCCAGCCGTAGAAGCCGACCCAGAGGGTCAGCGCGGTGAGCGCGATGGGCGCGATCGCAGTCATCAGCACCGACACGACGCCGAGCACATAGGTGTTCAGCACGGCATCAAGCTGCGATCCGACCCAGGTGAACACCGCTGATCTCCTTTGCTACTGAACGGCCGAGACCGGAAGGTTGAGCGGTGGGCGTACGTTCATGTCGACGCACTTCTTCTTGAGGTCCGGGTACTGACACCAGAGCCAGGTCGCGCCGCGCTTCGCAACCCACACCCGCGACAGCTGCTGCGACCCGTAGGTCGATTCGCGACACGTCGTCGGCCGCGCGAACGGTTCCGTGCATTCGCGCAGACCTCCGGCGGCTTCGACCATGTGCCAGGGCCCGGCGTGGCATCCGACGTTCGCTGCGCAAGGCTTGGCCTTGCTTGCCGCCGCCGACGAAGGCGGGGTCTCGACCTTCCTGGTGCCATCGGGCATCACGCGCACGGCCTCATTGCCCTCGACGACTTGCGCCGATGCGGCGCCCGCTACCACGACAAGTCCGGCGGCGACGACCATTGAGCGCGCGAACCTCATGCAACTCTCCTCGAGTTCCTGGACTTTCGATCCTGAACCTCGCGCAGCAGCACGGGAAGCCACTGTTGCGGATCGTTGCCGTGCCGTGCGCGGATGTCGTCGAGCAGCGCTACGTTGTCGGTCGTCGCGGACAGCACGGTGACGAAGTCGTCGAGGCCGGACAGGTCAAACTCGCAGATTGCGCTGGCATGCCCCTGCTTGACCAGGAAGCGCCGGCCGCCCTGCGCACCGAGGCTGCGCACGATGTCGTACTCGGCGTCGCTGAGCCCGAAACCTTCGACGTACTCCTCGCGCACCGCCTCAGGGTTGGCCAGGAAGATCTTGGTCACGCTCTGCTCGACCATCGTGCGGCCGATCGGGTGGCGCAGCACATCCGATGGGCTCTGCGTGTCGAAGATGCCCAGGCCGTTCTGCTTGCGGATCGTCTTCTGCTTCTGCTTGGCAAAGTCGCTGAAGATCGGATGGTCGAGCGCCTTCCAGAACTCGGAGATCACGTAAATGAGCCGCTCGCCGTTGACCACCTCTTCCATCACCTGCAGCAGGTAGAGCATCACCGGCGTACGCACCTCGGGCAGGTCGAGGAACTCGGTCGTGTCGAAGCCGATGACCGAAGCCCGGGCCAGCGCGCCGAGCCGGTCGTCGGCCATGTCGAACACCCACCCGAGCGCGCCGCCCTGGCACCAGCGGCCGAGCCGCTCGTAGAGGCTGTTCTCACCCGCCTTCGGCAGGTTCTGCCGCACCGTCGAGAACCGGCGCAGGGCCGTCGGCATCATCGCAACCGCTCTGACCGCATCGGCGATGGCCCGCTCGTCGGCTGGCATCAACGGCAGCGCCGGTGTCTCGATGCACGTCCGGATCAACTGCTCCCAGAATTGCAGCCGCGCGGGAGTCGGCTCGCGCTGCAGCGGGTTGCAGCCAGTGGGCTTGCCGGCTTCGAGCGCCAGGTAGCGCCCGCCCAGCGCGCGCATCGCGATCTCGCAGCCGCGGTCCAGGTCGAAGAGCACCAGCCGCGGAGCCGGGTCCCACTTGCGCGTCAGCGTCAGCAGGAACATCTCGAGCGTCGTCTTGCCGACGCCGGTGGAGCCGATGATCAGCGTGTTACCCGGCAGCTTCTTGTCGGCCGAGTCCTCGCCCTCCCGGCTGGCGTGCAGGTTCAGATAGAAGGGCTGCCCGGAGGGCGTGCGCATCAGCGCGAGCGCCTCGCCCCAGGGGTTGCCATCGCGCTTGCCGCGGGCAAAGTTGTGGCCGGCCGCCAGCGCCGCGAAGGCGCGCGACGACAGCTTCGCGTCCCGCGGTCGCCATTGCCAATTGCCCGGCATCTGCGCGAACCAGGCCGCGTCGGCGACCAGGTCCACCGGCGACATCTGCAGGCTCGACGCTTCGCCGATCGCGCCGATGGCCTGCGCAGCACGTCGGCCGGCATCCAAAACGTCGTCTCCGAAGACGACCAGGCTGTAGTGGTACTCGCCCATGCAGAACTGGCCGTCGCCGAGCTCGTTGAGCGCCACGTCCATCTCGGCGACCTGGCTCGCCACCACGTCGTCGCCGGCGATCAGCTGGTCGCGCTGCAGTTCGAGGGCGCGCATTGCCTCACGCCGCGGCAGAACCGAGAAACTCTGCGTTTCGATGAACTCGCTGGCTTCGTACAGCAGCGCGTTCAGGATGCCGGGCTGCACCGCGTCGGCGTACTCTTTGATGTCGACGAGAGCGGCGTAGCGCCGGCCATCGCCGTGCCGCAGTTCGAGCTTGTCGCCGCCGAAGGACAGGCGCGCGGTGGGGAGGATCCGGTACAGCGGGCCGGCGGTCATCGGGATCGGGCGCCTGCAACCGTTGACCAGATGGCCCAGGAACTCGGCAACTTCCGAGTACCGGCGTCCGCCTTGCTCGCGCACGCCCAGCAGTTCGGGACCGAAACCTCGAAGCACCCGTGCGACGAGCGCCGAGCGCTCTCCCATGACGCGCAGCGCGTCGGCCTGCGCCGCATCGATCGCCTCCCGCGAGCGCTGCCGCGACTGCAGTGCCCGGCTCACGCGCGATACGTTTGGCCGGTAGACGAGCGTCAGGTACAACTCGTTGGCCATCATCCGGTGCCGGCCGGGGCGGGCTTGGTACGCCATCGAGAGGTCGCGCGCAAAGCCCGGCTCGCGCGGATGCTCCAGTTCCTCGTGAACCACCCGGTGCAGCCGATGCATCCAGACGGCCCACTGGCCGCCGGCGAGGTTGCGCAGTAGGCTGCAAAGCGCCTCGTGACGCTCGGCGATGAGGTGCTCGTCGGCGCACTCGAACGGCACGCCGTCGAGCCGCCAGACCCGCAGGTAATCGCCGCCGCGGGTGATCACGTCGTACGGGCTGACGAGCGAAGAGAACGGGACGAAGCGCGCGAGCGGGTTCTCGCGCTGCGCTTGCTGCCAGTAGCGCGGCGACGACCGGGGCCGGGGAGACGCAGCAGCAGAGTTGGAGGCTCTAGACGTGCCAAGCATCGCAGACTCCACAGAACAAGGTGGGCGCATAGCTGCGCGCCTTCCAGAAGCGCCGGTTGCGGTCGTGCCGCCGCAGCCTGGTCGCGATGAACATCTGCCGGAAGCGCTGGTCGTCCTTCGCGGTGACGTAGCGCATCCATCCCAGCGCCGGGAAGACCGCTAGCAGCACCGCTAACGCGACCCACCAGCTCAGGAAGATGCCGCCCCACATGACGAGCAGCATGCCGGTGCCGAACAGAATCACCAGCGGCACGAGCGGGATGCCCAGCTTCATAGCCGGACGGGTCGCGCCCTTGTAGATGGCTTCGCCGAGCATCGTCATGCCGTGCCTCAGGTGACGATGTAGCTGGCGAAAGCCGCGGCCCCGCCGACCAGCGTGCCGCCGATCAAGACGTTCGCCACGTCGGCCAGGCGGGCACCCTGGAAGATCATCTTGAAGCCGGCCCAGATGATCGCAATCGTCACCACCGCGATCGAGATCGTTACCAGGATCGCGTTGACGTTGGTGACCGTCGTGTTGATCTTGTCGAAGCCCTGGGCGTGGGTGAGCAGGGGCGCCCACGCACAGAGCGCCATTCCGAGCGTCGCGGCGACCCCGCGTGCCCGCGCGCTCATGCGGTTGAAGCGAGACAGGCTTTTCACAGACGCTCCTTGCGGTTGGAGAGAGCGGAACCGGCAACCGATGCGCGGACGACCTTGTGCACGTAGCCGTGACGCAGGCCGGTCGTGAAATTGCCGCTGTAGTAGCAGGACAAGGCCTGACGCAGAGCGATCTGCGCCGCGCCGGTCGATGAAGCCCGCGCGTAGCACTCGCCGAGCACGGATTGCAGTGCCGTCAAGCTGGTGCACGGGTCGAGGGCAGTCCGCGGCGTGAGGCCAAGGCGCCCGAAGTTGGCGACGTTGATCTGCGCGATGCCGACGCTGTAGTTCCAGCCGGCTTGCCGCAACGCCGCGATGGTCGCGAGAGCCTCCGCTCGTGTGCGTGGCTGCCGTTCGAGCCGACCGCCGACGACGCCGATGGCGTACGGGTTGAAGCCGCTCTCGACGCTGGCGATAGCGCGGGCGGTGTCGGGATGGACCTGCGGCGCGCAGGCCAGCGCGAGCGCGAAGAAGACAGCGGCGTCCACGTCGACCTCGCTCAGGGCATGTCCGGCGCAGGAGGCGGCAGCGACGCAAGCCACGTGGCGTAGTCATCGTCGAAGCGCGTGTCCCAGGTGCCGAGCTGCGTCTTGGCGGCCGGGCTGAACTCGGTCACCGAGTCGCCGCCGAAGCTCCACCAAGTGCGCGAGAACGCGGCGCCGTTGATCGACACCGAGATGGCGCCGCTGTAGTCGCACTGGTATACCGGCGCGCTCTCGCTGTCGAACACTCGGGTGTACTGCGGCGGGCAGAACGTCGGCGCGTTCGACCAAGTGTGGTTGGCGTTGTTGCCTGCGCCCGACATGCTGCATGTCGGGAACGGCTTGCCGCGCGCGAGATCGCGGAAGAGTTGTTTGACCGGCGGCACGCACTGAGGGATCGCACGCCAGCTTGGCGCGGCCAGGCACAGCAACACCAGGCAGCCATCGACTGCGCGCGCCGGCGTGGGCAGGAGCGTGAGCACCGCGAACAAGGCGACGACACCCTGCCGCAGCACACCTTGACCGCGGGCCGATCCCGGATGCGCGGGGAGAACCGCGAGGGACTTCGTGTGCATGACGCTCTCCAAGGGCGGCGAGCATTGCGGGTCTGTTGCTCTGACGAGGACGCGCTCACCGTGGGAGCAATTTAGCCGCCGGTGCCTGCGATTGAACCGACGATTTCGAGCGTCAAGTCGCCGCCGGGACCGCGCTACGCGCCGACTGGATGGCATCATCTTCGGCGAGGCTGTCGGCATCGACGGTCAGCGCCTGCCTCTGGCAGGCCGGAATGACCGGGGCTTGCGGGTCTCGGTCGCCGGGCCGAGGGGCTCGGTGCCCCGTTCGCAGTGCGAAGCCGACGTTCGGCAATGGGTCGGCGAACTCACACACCCGGCCAGAAGCGGGCGTTCATGCCCTCGTCACCTGCTAGTCCGGGGTCCAGTACCAAAACAGCGCGGCCTCGGTAGAAGTTGGCGTCAGGGCTTGGTAAAGAAGCCGGTCGAACCCGCCCAGCACGAAGCCGCAGCGCTCGTACAGGCGGCAGGCAGGCATGTTCGTGTTCTGCGTCTCCAGTGTCACGCCGTAAAGCCCCAAGCTCTTGGCGCGTTCAGTGGCATGCCGAACAAGCGCCTTGCCAACTCCTTGACCGCGGAAGGCAACCCCGACGACCAAGTCATGTACGTAGAGATAGCCGTTCCAATGCGGCCCACATCGAAGTTCACCAGCAGGTTGATCCCGAAAAAAGGCTACATGGCATTCGGCTTCCGAAGGCGCATCGAGGGTGTAGCTCTTAAGGAATGGGTCCACTTGCGCTGCTTCCAATGTCAGCTTGCTGCCTTCGAAGCGAGGGCTCCCGATTTGCTCAACGAGAAGGCTTCGGTCCGCTGTGGTCCAACTTGGGGCGTCTTCATTGGAGACGCGCGAAATTTCCATCATGGCGAAATAATAAGGCCCGCGTCCAGGGAGGGCTGCTATAGGCGCATTGCAGCGGGTACTGTCGCCCAGAATATGACATTCGATGTGCCCAACGATGATCCTTACATTGGACCAACCAACAACTCAACTGCATGTCCAACCTTAACCTATTCGAGGCCTACCTCGAACGCTGGAGCGCGCAGCCGGACGGCGAGCCCTTCGCCACCCATGCCGGCCACCTGCTTCCGGTCCGTCTTTCCGGGCATTCGGACGGACGCCCGGCGATGATCAAAATCGCGCGGCACATCGACGAGCGGATCGGCGGCCAAGTGATGCGCTGGTGGGATGGCGACGGCGCGGCACGCATTTATGCCTATGACGAAGTTGCAGGCGTTCTGCTGATGGAGCGTGCTACCGGCTTGGGAAACCTGCTGAACATGGCTCTAGAAGGTGAGGACGACGCAGCCACAAGCATCGTATGCCGCACTATCGGTAGGCTACATGCGAATCGGCCATCGCCATCTCCGAGTGAACTCTTGCCGCTAACGCATTTCTTCAAGTCGCTGGCGTCAATGGCTCAACGCGAAGGCGGCTTGATGGCCGAGTGCGCGGTGGTGGCGGAAGCGCTACTGGGCTCGCAGCGCGAGCACGTGGTGCTACACGGTGATGCCCACCATAACAACATCCTCGATTTCGGCGAACGCGGCTGGCTGGCAATTGATCCCAAGCGCGTGACGGGCGAGCGTTGCTACGACTACGTGAACGTGCTTTGCAACCCCGATCTGAAGACCTGCATCGACCCGATGCGTTTTGCTAAGCAGGTTGACATTGTCGTTGACGCCGCCGGACTGGAACGCTATCGCCTGCTCCAGTGGGTAATGGCCCATGCAGCGCTGTCGGCCGCTTGGTTCTTGGAGGACGGGGAGCGTGACGCGGCCAACAATGAGCTGGCCGTAGCGCGTCTCGCCCGGCAGGCGCTGAGTTGAACGCGGAAAGCCTGCGGACGCGGACAGGTCTGCAACCGTCACCTGTTCCAGGAGGCGTCAAGGTGAGAAGCAGTGCTTTGAGTTCATAAGACTTTCCTGCCTTTTTGAGCCGCGCCAGGGTCCGCTCAGGGTCGTCTAGCGCCGCTCGGCGAGCGATGGCGAACGCCCGCAAACTTGCACGGAGCGGTCAACCAGGTATTTCACTGACCGCTGTCTGACGCATCGGAACCGCTCGTTGGCGTCGCCTCGGCGGTCGAGCCTGGCCATGGGCGGTCCCATGGGCGGTCCCACAGGTCGCGACCTCTTTCCGGGCCCCTAAACCAAGGCGAACGACAGGTTCCAGGCGAGCTACCGAGGCTCGGCGTCGGCTCGACCCGGCCAGAAGTGAGCGATCGGGGGCTGGGCGTAAGGCGGACGGTGTTAGGCTGCCTCCACCGTCTCGCTTGACGCGCTACCGCTCTCCAAGCGGCCCGCCGGAGCCCTCCTTGGCCTAACATACCTTCCGGGTCGACTCGGGAGCGAAGTACATGCGAGCTACGCGGTTGTGCCTACAAGTCATGGTGATCTCATCGGCTCTGGCATGTGGGGCATCGCTTTCTGTCTCCGACGCGCGTGCAGCCGATTGGACCAGCGCGTTCCACTCGGACGAAGCGGCATCGGCCTGCACGAAACTGATCGACAAGGCGCGCGAGGACAACCCCACCGAAGTCAGGCGGCTCGCCGATGCTTTGCAGCGCCTGGGACGCACGTTGACCACACCGGACGCTCGGGTCCTCACGCAGCTGTGCCGCCTCCAAGCGTGGTCGACACTGAGCACCACGGACCCACAACAGGTAGCGGCCTTGTTGCGAGATGCCCGGGCGGTGACGGGCACGACCGAACCTGTTCAGGATGCCCTCACACTGTCCGCTGCCGTCTGGGCGATCCACGACGAGGCTCCCAAAGCCGACATCGAAGGCGCGTTGGACGCGGCGTCCAAACTCGATGGGACCCGCCTCGATCGTGCGGCCGCCGTGCAAGGCCTGCGAGCCCACTGGGTCGTGTCCGACTTGACCAAGGTTGCCTTCAACCGAAGGCTCCGTTCGCAAGGACTCCTGCTCGCCAACGCAGCCATCGAGGCGTCTCACATCCGCTATGGCGCAGAGTCCGCGAACCTGGCGCAGTTGCGCGGTCGTCTTGCGCGCTACGTGATGGCGGACGATCCGCAGCTGGCTCGTGATTGGGGCGAGCAAGCCTTGCGAACCATCGCCACCGTTGAAGCGCGGGACCACACTGCCGTTCCCCTTCACATCAGCATCCCGAGCAGCCTGCTCGCCCGAGCCAACACCTTGGAGCTGGCCGAAGAGCGAGCTCACTGGTTGCGCCGTTCGCTCGAGGAAGCCACACGCGCCGCTAAGTCCACGGTCGACGCGGAGACCAGGGATGAACTCGTCACCGAATGGGCAGACCTCATCGAGTACCTCGGCGACATCGACCGGCTGCCCGAGCAGCGCACCACGCTACGCGAAGCACTGACCTACACGGCCACCTCGGCCGAGATGGCCCCGTGGCGCGCCAAGCTGCTGGTCCGGCAGGCTGCGTTGCACTTGGCGACGTCGGAAGTCGCAGAGGCACAGGCGAGCATCGATGCGCTGAAGACCTTGACGGCGAGGCCTTCGGCTGCGGCCCGCGACGACGCGTGGACCCGCCCCTTCCGTCAACGCGACATCCCACGCCTAGAACGCGCTCTGCGCACGCTGGTCGACGATGTCGCGACCTTCAACCCGTCGGCTCCCGCAGCACCGGTCGCTGAACCCATGATGTCCGCCTCGACCCCGTTCCGACCCGGCACGAACGTCTCGAAATGGCTCGACGAACTGGGGGCGACGGATCGGTACTACCAACCGGCGCACGTGGCGTACGCCTTCGACCAAGTGTCTCGTGGGAACGTGCCGCTAGGTCCGGACGACCGCTCCCGTGTCGCCGCAGCGCAGATCAAGTTTTTGGTCGCGGGCGGTGACCCAAGCGCTGCGGAGAAGATCGCCGCCGACAAGCGATGGACGCCACCGCCCATCGGCACAAAGTGGACTCGGCCCGACCAGGCCCTGTGGCTGGAAACCCTCGCGAGCCTGGCCGAGGCGCTCGGCAAGACCGACGATGCACTGGCCAGGTACGAGGAGGCCTGGGGATTCTGGCAGCCGAGCCCACCACCGCGCACCCTGGCCTTGCTGCTGCAGATGAGCCGGATCCAGAGCGGCCTGGAGCGAGAGCAGGCCCTGCAGGCGACGAACGAGCGCGTTCGGATGCTCCAGGTGCCAGCAGATCTGCAGCCGCTTCACGCGCTCATCGCTGCGGTGACGGCTGCACGGGTCAAGACGCTGCGTGTGCCGGAGGCAGCTAGGGCCGACATGGTGTCGACTCTGCAGACCTACGCCGGCGCAGACGCGCCTCGTGGCAACGCCGCTAGCCGCGCCGTGTTGCGCGCGCTCGACCGACCCGCCGCCGTGTCGTCGGCCGAACTCGGCGTGCTGCAGCAACTGCTGACGGACCTCGTGGCCTTGGACGACAGGCTCTGCGCCGCCGACCCGGACGACTCACTCAACCACTATGCAGGTCTCGCGACGACCAAGCTGCAACTGGACACGGCACTGCGTCGCGACACCTGGCAAGATCGCCTGAACCGGGCACGCGGCCTGTCGGGCGAACGCGACATGTTGATCGAGTGGGTCGTGCGGGCCTTCGAAGCGGGCAAGCCCGAAGCCGCATCGCTGCACTACGCCGCCCTCCAGGACCTCGAGAACCGGTCCGAGGACGTGTTGCCGCGTCCCGCGGTGTCGAGGAGCTACGCCGACCGCCAGCTCGCGTTGCTCGACGCTGCCGCAGCTGAGCGGGTGCTGATGTCCAACCGCCCCGAACGCATCAGCCAGTTGCTGGACAGTGCCTGGGTCAACGACAGCCGTGGCGGAAGTCTGAAGCGCCGTTCGGTCTACGGCCCAACCCTGGGCAGGACCATCCCGAGCCGCCCTGACCGCAAGATCGAGCTGCCTACATCGCTAGTGCACCTGCTGAGCTACGCCCCGATGCTGCAGGATGGCCAATGCAGCCCCGAGAACCTGAAACACCCCCAAGTGGCCGCCATCGTCGTTCGCGACCAACGGGTCGTATCCGTCCGGCGCGTGGGCGCCGTCGACGAGATCGAGCGACTGGCCGGCCAGTGGCTGGCGGCGCTGGACCGCTCATCGCAACCGTTCGTCGAATCAAGCGCGGGCGCGAGGCTCTACGACATGCTGCTCAAGCAAGCCGTGGGGGACTTGGGTGCGCAGGAGTTGCTAAACCTGCGCGTGGAGAGCGACCTGCCCGCCCTGCCGTGGTCGGTGATGCTTAGTCAGTACGCGCCGGCCCCAGCGACCACCGTCCCGGTGCGACTGCTGCCCTCCGCCACCATGCTCGAAGACCTGCTCCGCGCCCAGCCGACCCGCGGCCGGCCGATCGTCCTGGCCGCACCGGCGTTCGGGCCTGCGGCGCCGGGGACGGTTCCCCTCGACCCGCTGCATTGGTCGGCCCAGGAGGGGACCGTCGTGGCGCAGCGCATCAGCGGGAAGCTCTACAGCGGCGAGCAGGCGACGGCGCTGGAACTGCTGCGCGTGCGCCGACCGGCGATCCTGCACCTCAGCACCCACAGCCAATCGCAGATGTCCAAGGCCCTGCGCGATGTGGTCACCGACCGCCTGACCTCGGGTGGCGAGGACGCGGCGCGGGTGCTGCTGGCGATCACCGGCACGCGCGTCGCCCTGGCGAACGCGAATCGCCCAGGCCAGGGCCTGGCGCATGGCGGCGGCATCTCCGCACTGATGTTCTCGGTGCTCAACCTGAACGGCACACAGCTCGCCACCCTGTCAATGTGCAGCACCTCGATCGCCAGCGACCGCATCGGCCTGGCCGCACCAAGTTTGCAATGGGCCGCGCATCAGGCGGGCGCCAAGTCCGTCGTCGCCTCGCTGTGGGACGTGGACGACGAGGCGACCGCCGCCTTCATGTCCTTCTTCTACGATGCCGTGCGGCGAGGCACTGCACCGGCGCAGGCATTAGCTCAGGCGCAGGCCGCCTTCCGCACGCACCCTACCCGGCCCGATTGGCGCGCGCCGCGGCGCTGGGGTGCGTTCGTCGTGTCGGGGACCAACGAGGCGGTCCAGAATTGGTACACCGATGATATGGACCCGCCAGTCGAGCGGTCCGGCGCCGCCTCCCGGCTCGGTCGGGACTGAACCGTTCTCTTGGAAAGCACCGAATGACCGAGCGTTCGTCCCGCTACTTCAATCCCCGACCACCGTTGTGCGGCCGCCGCAGTCTGCTTGTGGCCTCGGCGTTGAGCGCAGCCGGCGTTGCATGGGGTCAGACCGCCAAACCTTTCACCGACCTGCTCATCGTGGTGCCCGGCATCATGGGGAGCACGCTGTACCGCGATGGCAAGCTTATCTGGGGCCTGAGCCCGCAGGCGTTCGCGCCCCTGCTGCAGGCCGGCAATCTGGATTTGGCGCATCTTCGCGACAGCAACGCAGCCGCGCCGGTCACTGTGGGTAAGCTGTTCGACTCCACGACGCTGATTCCCGGGTTCTGGAAGCTCGATGGCTATACCGAACTGAGGGACGGGCTGACCCGGGAGCTCGGAGCGAAACCCGGCGAGAACTACTTCGAGTTCGCCTACGACTGGCGCCGGGACAACCGCATCTCGGCGCGACTGCTGCGGGACCGCTGCCGAGAGTGGCTGAGCGCCTGGCAGGCGAAGTCCGGTAACGCAGATGCGCGGGTCGTGCTCATCTGCCACTCGATGGGCGGCCTCGTGGCGCGATATGCGGCCGAGGTGCTAGGCGCCCACGCTATGTTCCGCTGCATCTTCTCGCTCGGGACACCCTACCAAGGCTCTTTCGTAGCGCTCAGCCGCATCGTCAACGGCATGCTCACCGCCGGCCTGACTGAAACCGTCGCCTCCTTCGACAGTGTCTACCAGCTGATGCCGACCTACCCGTGTCTGGCGACGGGATCGGGTTTTGCGACGCTCGGGGACTCTGCCTTGCCGAGCGGGGGCATGCTGGACCCGAAGCGCGTCAAGGAGGTCGGGCTCGCATTCCACGAGGAATGCAATGGCGCGGCAAGGAAGCGACGCGAGCTCGGCGCGAAGGGCGTGCCGATTCATGTGATTCAGGCGAGCACCCATCGGACCAGTGCGCGAGGCCAGTGGGACGGGCAGAAGCTCCTGACCGTGGAGACTGTCCAGGGCAATCCGACGCTCGGTGATGGGACAGTCCCGGGTTTCGAGTTCGCGCAACCCTTGACCGGTGATGAGCCTGCGTCGGTTATGCATTGCAACCAGCTCCACGGTGCGATTCAGAACTACGACGCGGCCATCGATCACATTGTCGGCACGATCAAGTCTGGGATGCCATCGAGCAGGCGATCTGGACGGGTCGTGTCGATGCGCAGCGAAGATGTCGTTCGGGTCGGGCAGGAGTTTTTGACGAAGCTCGACTTCCAGGCAGTTCCGATGCAGGGGACGTCGGTCAGCGTGGTCGACGCGGCGAGCAATGTCGAGATCTCGAACACCGCGCTCGCGCCACGGGTGGGGCAGACGGCTTTTGATGTGCCGTTCAGGCTCGGGCGCGCAGGCGTCTACCGGGTCGTGCTCATCGAACGGGGTCGAACGGTGTGCAGTGACTTGATTGCGGCTGTCTGATCCGCGGCCAAGGGAGACCGAGGCCAGGCGCGCGCACATGCAGATGCCAGGTCCAAGAGATCACGAACGGCTGCTTCGTGGAAGCCGAGAGCGTGGAGCGGAGGCCAGGCCGTTGGGCAGGCCAGTAGAACTGCGAACGGCTGTTAAGGGTCGCCCAGCGCCGGTCGGCCGCGCGAGCTCACTGCCGGGAAGCTGACGCCCAAGTTGAGCTACCGGATGGCCGACATCCGCCGCCGGCAGCTTCCGACCCTCTGCTGCCGTTCGCGCTTTTGCAAATCAGCCTATCAGTCCAGCCCGCGCTCACCCTGAAGCGCCCCGGATTTCCAGGAGGCTCCCTCGTTTGAGATGATGGAGCCAAGATGAGAAGTTCGAAGTATTCCCCCGAGGTCCGTGAACGCGCGGT
>NZ_JAZIBG010000050.1:0-727 GCF_036621135.1 Aquincola agrisoli | reverse complement strand
GGCGACCGAGCAACGCAGGGCAGTCGGCCCTCCGGGCCGACCGCCTCGGTCGCACGCTCACACGCAGCCGCCCTCTCCCCAGCACCCGGCCCTCACGCGCCCCAAGCGCCCAGCAAAGGGCAGACCGTCAGGCGTCCGGCGCCACCGTGTGCTTGGCCATCAGCTCCAGCGCCTTCACCAGCCCCGAGTGGTCCAGCTGGTCCCAGCCCTGCGCCGCCGCCGCCTGCATCAGCTGCGCCGCCCCCGCCGTCTGCGGCAGCGCCACCCCGATCGCCTTGGCTCCCTGCAGCGCCAGGTTCAGGTCCTTCTGGTGCAGCCCGATGCGAAACCCCGGGTTGAACGTGCGCTTGATCATCCGCTCGCCGTGCACTTCCAGGATCCGGCTGGCCGCAAAGCCGCCCATCAGCGCCTGCCTCACCTTCGCCGGGTCCGCACCCGCCTTGCTCGCGAACACCAGCGCCTCGCTCACCGCCGCAATGTTCAGCGCCACGATGATCTGGTTGGCCACCTTCGTGGTCTGCCCGTCGCCGTTGCCGCCCACCAGCGTGATGTTCTTGCCCATCAGCTCGAACAGCGGCTTCACCTTCTCGAACACCGCTTCGTCGCCGCCGACCATGATGGTCAGGCTGCCCGCCTTGGCGCCCACTTCCCCGCCCGACACCGGCGCGTCCAGGTAGTCGCAGCCCAGCTCGTTGATCTGCCTGGCAAACGCCTTCGTCTCCATCGG
>NZ_JAZIBG010000049.1:0-168261 GCF_036621135.1 Aquincola agrisoli | reverse complement strand
CTCGATCACCCCAGCCGCTACCAAACTGCACGGGCCGGTCTGGCCGCCTCAACGGCGTTCAGACTCTACCGTGCCGGTCTGGTCTGAACATACAAGCTTCAGTCTTCGCAGACCTGACACATCGCATCGCGACGATGGGCGGCATGCCCTCGATCGGCCTGTGGACGCTGCGCGACAGCCAACCCCCAGGCATTCGGGGGGTGTGAAGTGTGTCGCATCGACCTCGGGATTCACGAGGCGTTGACGATCGGTTCACATTCACACTGCAACGACACCCTGCCGAGGCTGCCGCCATGAATGCTCCGACCGCCCGCTCCCTGCTGTTTCGCCGCTGGAAGAACACGCCCGCACCGAAGCCCCTCGATCCGGCCGACATGGGGGCCGAGTTCGGCCTCAACCTGCGGCTCGAGCACCAGGCCGAGGAGGCGCTGCACGCCACGGCCGTCCAGGCACGCACCGGCAGCGGCATCGGCTGGATGACGCTGCTGCAGCGCCGCCGCGCCTGATCACCGCCGCTTGACGCCGATCGTGTAGCGGCCGGTGCCGCTGCTGCGATCGTAGTGGCGGATCTGGACGAAGTACTCGCCTGGCATCAGCTCGGCGGAGATGCGCGGGTTGAGCCCGTAGCCGCTGTCGTCGTCCTCCGCGATCAAGGCCGTCGGGCTGCCCGGCCCGAAAAGCTTCATGTAGACATCCGTCCGGCCGCGGGTGTCGATTTCGTAGGACGCCTCCCGGTCCGCCGTGAAGCGGAATACATCCTCCTCGCCGGGCTGCCCGATGTTCTCCTCCAGGCGCGGCCCACCGACGGCAAGCGCGATCGCCGCCTCCATGCCCGGCTTGGCCTTGGGGTACATCTTGGCGCCGGAGATGAACGCCTTGTCGAGCGCCGACAGCGTCTCGTTGGCCTGCGTGGCGACCCCGTTGAGCGTCCATTCCGCCGGGAACGCATACAACATGATCGACGCCGGATCGAACTCCGTGCCGTTGATCTGATCGACCGAATACTTCTTGAAGACGTTGTGGCGCACGGTCGCCTCGTCCCAGAAGTTGGGCGGGCCCGCGAGGGCGGCGATCACCGCCGGCTCGTTCCACTGGATGCCGCCGTCCGGGTTCGCGTGTTCATGGCCGAGCCCAATGGCATGGCCGAACTCGTGCGCCGCGGTGCCGCCATCGAGGAACCCGAGGTTCATCGTCGCCTGGTTCAGCGGCACGCTGCGGGCATCGGTGCCGATGGTCGACCAGGCGCCGTCGCTGGCGTCGAAGCTGATGCGGATCTCGGCATCGGGTGCGTTGTCGAACTGGAAGCGCAGGTTGGCCACCGCCTGCCACCAGCCGGCCTGCTCGCGCGCGACGGCCTGTTCGGCCGCCGTGCCGCCCATGAAGCGCACCCGCAGCGTCGAGCCGTTGAGCCAGTTGGTGCCGCGGATGCCGACGGCACGCAGGCGGCCGCCGACGCCCACCGCCTGCGGGCGCGGGCGCATCAGGTTGCGAGGCAGGATGAAGTCGTAGCAGCACTTGGCGGCAGGACGGAAGGGCCTGTTTTCCGGGTTCAGCGACATGGGAACCTCCGAGCGGGCCGTTCGGGCCCGTGGCTCTTTGACCTTAGGCAATGGTGGCGCGCGCGGCCATGGGACGGGCGCTGCAATGTAGGGGCCTCCAATGAGGGATGGCCCGCTGCGGCATCATGCCTGCTATGAGACGCCGTACCGGACTGCAGTTGCAACCCGCCCGCCTGGCGCGCCAGCGGCCCGCCGCGCGGTGAGTGCCGCGGCCATCGCCCTTCGACACGTCAGCCGCCGCTACGCCAACGGCGTGCAGGCCTTGGCCGACGTGAGCCTGCAGGCCGCACCGGGTGCGTTCGTCAGCCTGCTTGGGCCTTCCGGCTGCGGCAAGAGCACCGTGCTGCGCCTGCTGGCCGGGCTGGACGCGCCGAGCAGCGGCCAGGTGCAGCGGCCGGCGGACGGCGTCGGCTACGTGTTCCAGGATCCCACGCTGATGCCCTGGGCCAGCGTGGAGGCCAACGTGCGCCTGCCGCTGCGGTTGCGCCACGCCCCGCGCGCCGCGGCCGACGCGGCGGTGCGCGAGGCGCTGCAGGCCGTGGGCCTCGCCGACTTCGCCCGCGCGCTGCCGCGCGAGCTGTCCGGCGGCATGAGGATGCGGGCCTCGATCGCGCGGGCGATGGTCACCCGGCCCTCGCTGCTGCTGCTCGACGAGCCCTTTGCGGCACTCGACGAGATCACCCGCTTCCGGCTGAACCAGGAGCTGCTCGGGCTGTGGCAGCGCGACGCCTTCACCGCGCTCTTCGTGACGCACAGCGTCTACGAGGCGGTGTTCCTCAGCCAGCGCGTCGTGGTGATGGGCGCGCGGCCCGGCCGGGTGGTCCGGGAGATCACCGTCGACGCGCCCTACCCGCGCGACGCCGGCTTCCGGGCAACGGCGGCCTATGCCCGCGCCTGCGCCGAGGTCGCCGCCGCCCTCGAACAGGCCACCGAGGGCGCCGATGCCCGCTGACCGTGGTGCCGCCCGGCGGCCGGAACCGCGGTGGCTGCGCTGGGTGGTGCCTGCCGCCGTGGCCCTGGCGGCCCTGGGCGGCTGGGAGGCCGCGGTGCGGATCTACGAGCTGCCGCAGTACCTGCTGCCCGGCCCGGTGCTGGTGGGCAAGACGCTGTGGGCCCACGCCGGCTCGCTGATGGCGAGCTGGTGGTTCACGCTGAAGATCACGCTCGGCGCGCTCGCCCTGGCGGTGCTCGGCGGCGTGCTGCTGGGCGGCCTGTTCGCCGTGTCGCGCTGGGTGGAGCTGAGCCTGTTCCCCTTCGCCGTCGTGCTCCAGGTGACCCCCGTCATCGCGATCGCGCCGCTGATCCTGATCTTCGTCGACAGCACCACGGCCGCGCTGCTGCTGTGCGCCTGGATCGTCGCGTTCTTCCCCATCCTCGCGAACACCGTCGTCGGCCTGCGCAGCGCGGACGCGCGGCTGCGCGACCTGTTCCGGCTGTACCGCGCCACGCCGTGGCAGACGCTGGTGCACCTGCTGGTGCCCTCGGCGCTGCCGTACTTCCTCGCCGGGCTTCGGGTGGCGGCCGGGCTGGCGCTGGTGGGCGCGGTCGTCGCGGAGTTCACCGCGGGCGCCGCCGGGCGGGAAACGGGGCTGGCCTCGCGCATCCTGGAGGCGAGCTTCCGCACCGAGATTCCAAAGATGTTCGCCGCGCTGGTGTTGGTCTCGCTGACCGGCATCGCGCTGTACGGGCTGACGCTGCTGCTGTCGCGATGGCTGCTGGGGCGCTGGCACGACAGTGAACGCCCGCTCGACTGACCCGCCCTGCCGGCGGGGCGTCCTGTTACGAACGCCGCGCCGCTGGCTATAGTCGCGCACCTCCAGCACGCGCTTCCACCATGCCGTACCGTGCCCTCGCTCTGTCCGCCCTGTGCCTCGCCGCGTTCGCCGCCCAGGCGCAGACCAAGGTGGTCTTCGCCACCAACTGGAAGGCCCAGGCCGCCCACGGCGGCTTCTACCAGGCGGTCGCCGACGGCACGTACAAGCGAATGGGCCTGGAGGTCGAGATCCGCCAGGGCGGGCCGCAGGTCAACAACCGGCCGCTGCTGCCGGCCGGCAAGATCGACTTCCTGATGACCGGCAACCTGCTGCACAGCTTCGACAACGTGAAGAACGGCGTGCCGGTGGTGGTGGTCGCGTCGATGTTCCAGAAGGATCCGCAGGCCCTGTTCGCCCACCCCGGCCAGGGCTATGGCCAGTTCGCGGACCTGAAGAACGCACCCACGGCGTTCATCGCGAAGGACGCCCAGTTCTCGTGGTGGAGCTGGCTCAAAGCCGACTACGGCTTCAGGGACGAACGGCTGAAGCCCTACAACTACAACCTCGGCCCCTTCCTGGCCGACAAGAAGAGCATCCAGCAGGGCTACGCCGTCGAGGAGCCGATCTCGATCGAGAAGCAGGGCGGGTTCAAGCCGCTGACCTTCCTGCTCGCCGACCACGGCTACAGCACCTACAGCACGACCATCGAGGCGCGGCTGGACACGGTGAAGCAACAGCCGGAGCTGATCAGCAGCTTCGTCAACGCCTCGGTGCTCGGCTGGGTGAACTACCTTTACGGCGACCGCCGCCGCGCCGATGCGCTGATCAAGCGCGACAACCCGGAGATGACCGACGAGATGATCGGCCGGTCGGTCGCGCTGATGAAGGAGCTCGGCATCGTCGACTCCGGCGACGCGCTGACGCTGGGTATCGGTGCGATGAAGCCCGAACGCATCAAGGACTTCCACGACAAGATGGTCAGGGCCGGCCTCTACAAGCCGGGCGAGGTGGACTTGTCCAAAGTGGCGACGCTGCAATTTGTCAACAAAGGCGTGGGCCTAGACCTGAAAAAGCAGCTGGGCGGCAAGTAAGCTTCCGGGTTTTCCCCCAAAGCTCTGGCCGGCCATGAGCCGGCCTTCTTGTTGCCGACGCGATCGATGACCTTGTTCTGGAACACCGTCACCCGCCTGGGTGAAGCCCAGTTGCTGCTGCCGGCGCTGCTCGCGGCCACCGCCTGGCTGGCCCTGCGGGCCCGGGCTCCGCGCGTCGCCCTGACCTGGCTGGGCGCGACGGGCGTCGCGGCGGCGATCACCACCGTCACCAAGATCGCCTTCATCGGCTGGGGCATCGGCTATGCGCCGCTGGACTTCACTGGCATCTCCGGCCATGCGATGTTCGCCGCGGCGATCCTGCCGCTGTTGGCGCGCGAGGCGGTCGGCGCGGCGCATCCGCGCTGGCATGGGCCCGCCGTCGGGATCGGCCTCGCGCTGGCCGCGCTCGTCGCGGTGTCGCGCGTGGAGGTGTACGCCCATTCCCCGTCCGAAAGCTGGGCCGGTTTCCTGCTCGGCGCCGGCGCCAGCGTGGCGGCGCTGTCGCTGGTGCACATGCCCAGGACGAGCGCGCCGAAGAAGCTCATCCTGCTGCTCGGCGCCTGGCTGCTGGTGGCGGTGCCGGGCGCGCCGGCTTCGCGCACGCACGACTGGGTCACGGCGATCTCGATCGGCCTGGCGGGCCGCGACGCGCCCTACACCCGCCAGATGATGCACCGCGACTGGCAGCTGCAGCGCAACGGCGCGCAACGGTACGGCGCCGCCCGGTGACGCGGCCGCGGCCGGTTACGGCGGCTGGATCGCCGCGCGCAGTGCATCCAGGTAGGCGGGGAACGACTGCAGGTCACCGTGGCCTGCCCCTTCGATGCGTTGCAGCGTGACGCCCGGCAGCGCCTTCGCCAGCGCTTCGCTGTGCGCCAGCGGGATCAGCGCGTCGCGGTCGCCGTGCAGCAGTTGCACCCGCGTGCGCGAGCCCGCGAGCTGCACCAGCGCCAGGTCGGTCTGCAGCGGATAGCGCAGCAGCACCGACGGCACCAGCGGGTACTGCTCGGCCGCCATCGCGACCATGCTGCGGTACGGGGAGATCAGCACCAGGGCGTCCGGCCGCCGCTCCGGCGGCAGCGCTGCCGCGAGCGAGGCCGCGAGCCCTGTGCCCAGCGACCGGCCCACGAACACGACGCGGCGGCCCTCATAGGCCGGTGCGATGGCCTGCCACGCGGCCTGCACGTCGGCCAGCAGCTGCGCCTCGCTTTCGATCGCCCCGGTGCTCTTGCCGAAGCCCCGGTAATCGGGCATGAAGAGGTCGACGTTCAGCGCGCGGTAGAAGTCCAGGTTGACGAACCAGCGCTCCAGGTTGCCCGCGTTGCCGTGCAGGAAGAACACCACCCCCTGCGGATCCGGCCGGCGCAGGTGAAGCGCGTTCAGACGGGCCCCCGGCACGTCGACGAACACCTCGTGCACGTCCGCCGGCAGCGCGAAGCGGTGGGTGGCCGGCAGCGGGGTCGGCTGGAAGATCAGCCCTTCCTGGCCCCACCACAGCTTGGCCAGGACGGCGCCGTAGCCCAGCAGCAGCAGCGCAAGCAGGACGCCGAGCGCACGCGGCAGCGCCGTGCGCCATCCCCCGCGCTGGGCGATCACCACCGGCCGGCGCCTGCCGTCAACCGAGCGGGGCGATGCCGATCAGCCACTCGTGCGCCCAGAACGCAAACACGGCCCACGCCGCCGCACCGGCCGCCACGGCGCGGAGCGTGCCGCCCGCCGTGCCGGGTGGGTAGGTCACCCCCGCCGCGCGGTCGCGCCGCCGCGACACGGCATACAGCACGATCGCCCACGCCAGGAAGCTGCCGAACAGCAACACGTCGGCCACGGTGCCGTTGGCCAGCAGGTGGGCGAAGGCCCAGACCTTGACGCCCAGCACCATCGGGTGGTGCAGCCGGGCCTTGAGCGCATTGCGCGGCACGTAGGCCGCCGCGATCAGGATGAACGACAGCAGCGTGAGCAACGCGGCCGCGTGGCGCATGCCGAGCGGCGGCACCCACAGCCACATCGGTGCCGCGCGGGTCTGGCCGTAGCCCCAGACGATCAGTACCAGCCCCGCGAGCGACACCAGCGAATACAGGCCCTTCCAGGCCTTCTCGCCGCGTGCGGCGATCTGCCGGCTGCGCCATTGCGGCGCGAAGATGCGCACCGAGTGCAGGCCGAGGAACAACAGCAGTCCGGCGATCAGGGCGGTCATGGCGGGCGGGGGCTGGCGGGTTGCGGCGCGAACGCCGGTGTCAGAAGCGGGAGCGGTCGGCGAGGGCCGGGCTCGTGAGCGCCTGGCCGCGCTCGAGCCGGTCCTCGAGTTCGCCCAGCGAGGCCGCCACCGCGTTGGCGCTCTGCTCGAAGGCCGTGCGCTGGCGGTCCTCGAACTGCTCCATCCGCTGCACCAGCGCGGCACGGGTCTGCTCGGTGGACTGCGCGATGCGCAGCGTTTCCGCGGCGATGAAGCTGCGCAGCTCGGTGAAGCGGGACGCCTCGGCGGTGTCGGCCAGGGCGCGCTGCGCCTGCAGTTCCTTGTTGAGGCGGCGCTGCTCCATCAGCAGCGTGGCCTGCAGCGAGATCGCCCAGACCACGAACACCACGCTCAGCAGCGCGACGAGGCCCAGCATGATCAGGCCCAGCGGCGCCTCGACCGTCGTGAAGCCGAGGTACAGCGACGTGGGCGTCGCGAAGGCGGTCCAGTTCAGCAGCGCGAAGCCGGCGGTCAATGCCAGCACGGCGAGCACGAGCAACGTACGACTCATGGTTTTCTCCTTGTCGATCCCGAGCCGCCAACGGCGGTCCGGGGGGCGAGTGTCGCCGCAAGCGACCCTGGCCGGGTGTCGGACAACACGCCGTCGGCGGCGATCGCAACTCTAGAATGCCCGCTGGATTCAGGAGAGCGCATGCACCCGTGCATGCCGCCGAAGGCGCAACCTCCCATGCACGCTCAGGCTCCGTACTGAATCCGAAGTTGGCCGACGCTGGAGAGCGAAGCCCCCCGGGGCTTCCACCGAAGGAGCAACGCGCGCCGCCCGTGAAGGGCCGCCGCGGAATCTCTCAGGTACCGAGGACAGCGGGAGCGGCACGAGAGGCCCGATGGCCGCACGCCCCGGCGCGCGGCAGTCACCGCTCGTTCCCTCCCGACGATGCGTACCCAGAGGTTCAGATGAAAGTGATCGTTCTTGGCGCCGGCGTGACCGGCGTGACTTCGGCTTGGTTCCTGCGCCAGGCCGGCCACGAGGTGACCGTGGTCGACCGGCAGCCCGCTGCCGGCCTGGAGACCAGCTTCGCCAACGGCGGGCAGGTCTCCGTCTCCCACGCCGAGCCGTGGGCCAACCCCGGTGCACCGCTGAAGGTGCTGAAGTGGCTCGCCCGCGAGGATGCGCCGCTGCTGTTCCGGCTGCGGCCCGACGCGCAGCAATGGCTGTGGGGCCTGCAGTTCCTGCGTGAATGCACGCCGGCACGCACCCGGCACAACATCCGCCAGATCGTGAACCTCGGGCTCTACAGCCGCACGACGCTGCAGCAGCTGCGCCAGCAGCTCGCCCTGCCCTACGACCACCTGGCGAAGGGCATCCTGCACTTCTACACGAGCCAGAAGGAGTTCGACGCCGCGCAGGCGCCGGCGCAGGTGATGCGCGACCACGGCTGCGAGCTCGACATGAAGACCGCCGACGAATGCGTGCAGATCGAACCCGCGCTGGCGCAGTGCCGCGACAAGATCGTCGGCGGCAGCATGACCCCCAGCGACGAGTCGGGCGACGCCCACGCCTTCACGCAGGCGCTGGCGCTGCACGCGCAGGCCGCGGGCGTGCGTTTCCTCCACGACACGCGCATCGTCGGCGTCGAGCGCGAGGGCCAGCGCCTGGCGGCCGTGCGCGTCGCGGACGCGCAGGGCATCGTCAGCCGCCTGGAGGCCGACGGCTTCGTGCTCTGCATGGGCTCCTTCAGCGCGGACTTCGCGCGGCAGCTGGGCATCGCGCTGCGCATCTACCCGGCCAAGGGCTACTCGGTCACGCTGCCGGTGATCGACCCGTCGCAGGCCTACACCGTGTCGCTGACGGACGACGAGTACAAGCTCGTCTTCTCGCGCCTGGGCAACCGCCTGCGCATCGCCGGCACCGCCGAACTCAACGGCTACGACACCAGCCTGAACCTGGTGCGCTGCGAGGCCATCGTGCGCCGCACCCGCGAGCTGTTCCCGGGCATGACGGACGGCCGCAACGCCCGCTTCTGGACCGGGCTGCGTCCGGCCACGCCGTCGAACGTGCCCTACATCGGCCGCTCGAAGATCGACAACCTCTTCCTCAACACCGGCCACGGCACGCTCGGCTGGACGCATTCGTGCGGCTCGGGCCGCGCGATCGCCGACATCGTCGGCGGCCAGAGGCCGGAGGTGGACTTCGCGTTCTGCGGCATGGACGAACCCGGCGCCGGCGGGCGGTTCGCGCTGCGCGGCGCCTGACGCTCGCGCGTGGTTCGGCAGGGCAATTGGTTGATCACATCAACGGTATGCCCTCTATATGATGCGGGCTCGTCCGGTACAAGAAGCCCCACGGAGACGCCCTCATGCCCGCCACGCCGAGCCCCGACGACGACCTGCTGGAACCCGTGATCAGCCTCTTCGGCGGCTATCGCGCCTGGATGCAGCAGGCGCTGCGCGAGCAGGGCATCGCCGCGAGCCCGCTGGAGCTGCGGCTGCTCGCCATCGTGGCGGCCGGCAGCGGCCTCACCCAGCAGCAGCTCGTGCTGGAGACCGGCCGGGACAAGGCCCAGGTCACGCGGATGGTGGCGCACCTGGTGCAGTCCGGCCTGCTGCAGCGGCAAGCCGACCCGCTCGACGGCCGCTGCTGGCGGCTCAGCCTCACCGAGGCGGGCAAGGCCGCGAACCGCACGATGAACCGGCATCGCAAGCGCCTGGCGGCCTCGCTGGTCGCCGGCTTCACCGAGGACGAACGTGCGCAGCTGGCCGGGCTGCTCGGGCGCATGCGCACCCGGCTGCCCACGCCGCGCTGACGCCCGCCCCGCGGCGCCCGCTTTACAGTGCGGCGCAACCGCATTCCGAGGACCTGCCCATGACCACCGTACTCGTCACCGGCGCCAGCGCCGGTTTCGGCCTGGCCATCGCCGAGCGCTTCCTGGCCGATGGCGCCCGCGTCATCGCCGCCGCCCGCCGCGTCGAGCGGCTCGAGGCGCTGGCCGCGCGCCACCCGGGCCGCGTGCTGGCCCTGCCGCTCGACGTGACCGACCGTCCGGCCACCGCCGCGGCCCTGGCCGCGCTGCCGGCCGAGTTCGCCGAGATCGACGTGCTCGTCAACAACGCGGGCCTCGCGCTCGGCCTCGCGCCGGCCCACCAGGCCGAGATGGACGACTGGGAGCGCATGATCGCGACCAACTGCGCGGGCCTCGCCAACGTGACGCGGGCCGTGCTGCCCGGCATGGTGGCCCGCCGGCGCGGCAGCGTGATCAACATCGGCTCCATCGCCGGCGAGGTGCCCTACCCGGGCGGCAACGTCTATGGCGCCACCAAGGCCTTCGTGCACCAGTTCACCCACAACCTGAACGCCGACCTGGTGGGCACCGGCGTGCGCGCCACCTGCGTCGAGCCCGGCCTGGTGGGCGGCACCGAGTTCTCCAACGTGCGCTTCAACGGCGACGACACCAAGGCGGCGTCGGTCTATGCCGGCACGCAGCCGCTGACGGCCGAGGACATCGCCGAGACGGTGCACTGGCTCGCCTCGCGTCCGCCGCACGTGACGATCAACGCGATCTCGATGATGCCCAACTGCCAGTCCTTCGGGCCGCTGACGATCAAGCGCAACGGCTAAGGCCGCATGGCCCCACCGGCGGCGCAGTCAAGCACCATTGCCCACAATCACGGCCCCCTTTCCGAACCGCATTCACCGATGACACAGCGCCTTTCCGTCGCCAAGGACAAGCTCAAGTTCGTGCTGCTCGAGGGCATCCACGCCACGGCGGTGGAGGCGCTGCAGTCCGACGGCTACACGCAGATCGTCACGTCGCCCAAGGCGCTGTCGGGCGATGCGCTGGTCGAGACGATCCGCGACGCGCACTTCCTCGGGATCCGCTCGCGCACCAACCTCACCGCCGAGGTGCTGGCGCAGGCGCCCAAGCTGGCCGCCGTGGGCTGCTTCTGCATCGGCACCAACCAGGTCGACCTGCTGGCCGCGATGCGCCAGGGCGTGCCGGTGTTCAACGCGCCGTTCTCCAACACCCGCAGCGTGGCCGAGCTGGTGCTGGCCGAGACCATCCTGCTGATGCGCGGCATCCCGCAGAAGAACGCGCAGCAGCACCGCGGCGGCTGGGACAAGAGCGCCGCCGGCTCCTACGAGGTGCGCGGCAAGACGCTGGGCATCGTCGGCTACGGCCACATCGGCACGCAGATCGGCGTGCTCGCCGAGCAGCTCGGCATGCAGGTGGTGTTCCACGACATCGAGGCCAAGCTCACGCTGGGCAACGCGCGCCAGCTCGCGTCGCTCGACGAGCTGCTCGCCGCCGCCGACGTGGTGACGCTGCACGTGCCGGAGACCGAGGGCACGAAGGACCTGATCGGCGCGGCGCAGCTCGCCCGCATGAAGCCGGGCAGCCATCTGATCAATGCGTCGCGCGGCACGGTGGTCGACATCGACGCGCTGGCCGACGCGCTGGCGCGCAAGCACCTCGCCGGCGCGGCGATCGACGTGTTCCCGGTCGAGCCCAAGGGCAACGACGCGGTGTTCGAGTCGCCGCTCACGCGGTTCGAGAACGTGATCCTCACGCCGCACATCGGCGGCTCCACCGCCGAGGCGCAGGCCAACATCGGCCGCGAGGTGGCGGCCAAGCTGATCCGCTACAGCAACAACGGCTCCACCGTCTCGGCCGTCAACTTCCCCGAGGTGGCGCTGCCCGAGCACACCGGCCGCAGCCGGCTGCTGCACATCCACCGCAACGTGCCGGGCGTGCTGGCCCATGTGAACGAACGCTTCTCGCAGGCCGGCATCAACATCGCCGCGCAGTACCTGCGCACCAACGACGAGGTCGGCTACGTGGTGATCGACGTCGACAGCGCCACCAGCGATGCCGCGTTGAGCCAGCTCTGCAGCGTGCCTGGCACGATCCGGTGCCGCGTGTTGTATTGAGCCCCCAAGCTCGCTGGCGCTCGCTACCCCCCGAGGGGGCCGTTCGCCAGCGGACCGGCGCAGCCGGATCCGCGGCTTTTGCTGGGTCCTGCCGCGCGCGAGGCGCAGCTAGGATGGCGTGATCGGGGCGTGGGCCTCGTGACAGGAGCATGCCGAATGGCCATCTATGAACTCGACGACCTCCGGCCCCGCATTGCGAGCACCGCCTGGGTGGCCGACAGCGCCCAGGTGATCGGCAACGTCACGCTGGACGAAGGCGCCAGCGTGTGGTTCGGCTCGGTGGTCCGGGGCGACAGCGCGGACACGGTGCGCATCGGCCGCAACAGCAACATCCAGGAGAACAGCGTGCTGCACTCCGACCCCGGCAAGCCGCTGACGATCGGCGACAACGTGACCATCGGCCACATGGTGATGCTGCACGGCTGCACCATCGGCGACGGCTCGCTGGTGGGCATCGGCGCCGTGGTGCTCAACGGCGCGAAGATCGGCAAGGGCTGCCTGGTGGGCGCCGGCTCGCTGGTCACCGAGGGCAAGGAGTTCCCCGACGGCTCGATGATCATCGGCAGCCCCGCCAAGGCGGTGAAGACGCTGTCGCCCGAGCAGATCGCCGGGCTCGAGCGCAGCGCCCGGCACTACGTGGGCAACGCCGCGCGCTTTCGCGACGGGTTGAAGAAGATCGGCTGAACGGCCCCGGCGACGGCGCGGCCGTTCCCGTTGAAAAGAAACGCAACACGCCGATACCGTGCCGAAAGGACACGTCCCTGATCGGCGGACACCATGGCCCCATCGCAACTTCCTCGATGAGCCACAGATGAAAGCCTGGATCCAACGCACCCTCGTCGGCGTCTTCGGCGCCAGCGTCCTCTTCGGCGGTCTGGCCGCCTGCTCGCACCGCTTCGAAGGCCACGGCGGCTGGGCGCAGCACAGCCCCGAAGACCGCGCGAAGCACCGCGCCCGGATGGTCGAGCGCGTGGCCGCCAAGCTCGAGCTCGACGCCGCGCAGAAGGCCAAGCTCGACACCCTCGCCAGCACGCTGCAGGCGCAGCGCCAGGCGGTGATGGGCGGCACCACCCACCCGCGCGCCGAGATGCAGGCGCTGGTGGCGGGCAGCACCTTCGACCGCGCCCGTGCGCAGTCGCTGGTGCAGGAGAAGGCGCAGGCCCTCCAGGCGGCCAGCCCGGCCGTCATCGCCGCGATGGCGGACTTCTACGACAGCCTGCGCCCGGAGCAGCAGCAGAAGGTGCGCGAGTTCATGGCGCGCCGCGGCGGCCGCGGCCACGGGCCGGGCCACGGACCGCGCGGCTGACACACGCCCCCGCCCCATGCGCCGCCTGCTGCTGATCGACGACGACGAGCAACTGGCCGCTCCGCTGGCGGCCTTCTTCCGCCGTTTCGACTGCGAGCTGCAGGCGGCCACCACGCCCAGCGCCGGGCTCGCGCTGCTGCGCGCCGGGCGCTTCGACGCCGCCATCCTCGACGTGATGCTGCCGGAGATGGACGGCTTCGCGCTGTGCCGCACGATCCGCCATGAAAGCGACGTGCCCATCGTGATGCTGACGGCGCGCGGCGACGTGATGGACCGGGTGATCGGCCTCGAGCTCGGCGCCGACGACTACCTGCCCAAGCCCTTCGAGCCGCGCGAACTGCTCGCGCGGCTGCAGACGGTGTGGCGCCGCAGCGGCGACCGCGGCACGGCCGCGGCGCCCGTGCCGGCTGCCGATGGCCGTGTGCTGCGCTTCGACGGCCTGGTGATCGACCTCGACCGCCGCCAGGTGCTGCGCGGCGAGCTGCCGGTGGAGCTCACCGGCACGGAATTCGAGCTGCTGGTGCTGCTGGCGCGCGAGCCGCAGAAGGTCTTCCATCGCGACGAGATCCTCGAGCGGTTGCGCGGCCAGGCCGCCGAAGACCTCTTCACCCGCGCCGTCGACATCCTCGTGAGCCGGCTGCGCAAGAAGCTGGAGCCGCTGGACTGCATCAAGACGCTGCGCGGCGTCGGCTACGCCTTCGCCGGCGGGCGGCCGTGAGCGTTCCCCCCGGCGGCACACGCGCACCGCGCTGGCGCAGCCGCTGGCAGGGTGCACGGGCGCGGCTGTCGTACTCGCTGCGCTGGCGGCTGGTCGGGCTCTTCGTGCTGCTGGCACTGGCCACCGTGGTGGTCTTCGTCGTGGGCATGCAGCAGGTGATGCGCGGCGGCTGGCGCGATTACGCGCGCCCGCTCGCCAAGCACTACCTGGACCTCGCGGTGGCCGACCTCGGCACGCCCCCCTCCATCGACAAGGCCGCCGCGATGGCGGCACGGCTGCCGCTGCACATCCGGATCGACGGGCCCACGGTGCAGTGGGATTCCGACCCAGGCCGCCCCCCGGCCGAAGCGCGCCGCTGGCGCGGCCGCGGCGCGGAAGCCGACGACGGCGGCGCTTGGCAGACCCGGGTGCTCGCCGACGGCCACCGCGTGACCTTCCGCCTGGCGCAGCCGCCGCACGAGCTGCGGGCACGGGGCTTCGGCTGGGCCACGCTCGGCGTGCTGCTGCTGCTGGTGGCGATCGCCTGGCGCGGCGTCAGCCGGCTGCTGCGCCCGATCGAAGGCATCCGCGCCGGCGTGCAGCGCTACGGCCAGGGCGATTTCTCCACGCCCATCGCGATGCAGCGGCGCGACGAGCTGGGCCTGCTCGCGCGGCAGGTCGACACGATGGCGGCCGACCTGCAGCGCATGCTCGAAGCCAAGCGCGGGCTGCTGCTGGCCATCAGCCACGAACTGCGCAGCCCGCTGACCCGCGCCCGCGTGCACGCCGAGCTGGTCGAGGACGGCCCCGCCCGCGACGGCCTGCTGCGCGACCTGGGCGAGATGCGCGACCTGATCGCCGACCTGCTCGACAGCGAGCGCCTGGCGGCCGGCCATGCGGCGCTGCAGACCGAGCCCACCGACCTGGCCGCGCTGGTGCGCGACGCCGCGGCCGACGCGCCGCCGGGCACCGTCGCGCTGGCGCTCGAAGACGGCCTGCCGCCGATGCCGCTCGACCGCACGCGGCTGCGCCTGCTGCTGCGCAACCTGCTGGGCAATGCCCAACGGCACGCGGGCGGCGCGCCGGTCACGCTGTCGCTGCGACGCGACGGCCTCGACGCGGTCTGCCTGACGGTGCGCGACCGCGGCCCGGGCGTCGGCGACGACCAGCTGGCCCGCCTGGCCGAGCCGTTCTACCGCACCGACGGCGCGCGCCTGCGGCGCAGCGGCGGCGTCGGGCTCGGCCTGTACCTGTGCCGGCTGGTCGCCGAGGCGCACGGCGGCACGCTGAGCTTCCACCACGCGGCGCCGGGGCTGGCCGTCGAGCTGCGGCTGCCGGCCGGAAGTTGACGGCCCGTCATGCGGTGCGGCCCTTTTCTTGCGTAGTATGGGCACCCTTTGCAACCCCCGCACCAAGGTGATGCCAGTGATAAAAAATCTCACGTCGACCCTGGCGCTGGCCGCGATCGCGGCAGCAGCTTCTCCTGCGATGGCGGCGCCGGTGGCCGTCGGGCTCGGGGCGTTCGGCCCCTCCACGGTGATCGACTTCAATGCGCTGAGCGACCAGCTGCTGGTCGGGAACCTCTACGCCGCGCAGGGCGTCACGGTGACGGGCGGCCTGATGTACACGGACAACAGCGCTGCCGCGCAGGCCGCGTTCGGCAGCCAGGGGGCGAGCAACCACAACCATGCCCTGCCGCCGGCCTCCTCGGCATGGATCACGCTGAGCTTCGCGAACCCGATCGTCCGCCTGGGCATGGACCAATTCTCCAACGGCACCGAGTTCTTCATCGAGGCGGCCGGCGGCGAGCTGCTCTACGGCACCGGCACGAGCGCCTCCTTCGTGGGCCTCGAGGATCTCGCCGGCTTCAGCGAGGCGACGCTGTACATCACCTCCGAACTCGATCCGATGTTCTACATAGACAACCTGCGCTTCGAGCTGGCCGAAACGCCCGGCGGCACCATTCCGGAGCCGGGCAGCCTGGCGCTGGCGGCGCTCGCGCTCGGCGCGGCGGGCTTCGCGCGCACCCGCCGGCCGCGCTGAGCGGACCTGCCGGCATGACGCCCTCCGCCGGATCCGAAGCCCCCCACCCGGCCGCGCAGGCCGCTGCGGCTTCGATCCCATCGGCCCGGATCGTCGGGGCCTTCGGGTACCGGGTGGATGGCGACACCGCCTGCCTCAACGCCGAGATCGACTGGGCCCCCACGGCGGCCGACGCCGGCAGCTGGAGCCTGCAGCTGTGGGCGACGCCGGCCGGCGGCAGCGGCGCGGAGGCCGGCACGCTCGTCGCGGCGCTGCCGGTGGCGGTGCCCCTGCACACCCATGGCGAGCCCTTGTGCGTGGAAGGCTACGTGACGGCGCTGCCGCCGGCCGGCACCGGCCCGTACACGATGGAGCTGCGGCTGGCCGCGGCCCGCCCCGACGGCCGGGCCGTGGTGCACGACCGGGCGGCCTTCGGGCAGCCCGAGCGCTTCGTCCAGCCCCGGCTGCACGGCGTCACCCTCACGCGCGGCCCCGACGGAGGCCTGACGCTGCTGGCCGAACGGGTCCACAACCCCCGGCCACCGGACAACCTGAGCGGCACCCTGGCGCTGGAACTCTGGCTGCTGGCCGCGCCGTACCGCGGCGGGCCGTTCGAAGGCCGCTGCCTGGCGTCGGCCCCGTTGGGCACGCTGCCGGGCCAGGCGTCCACCGGCCCGGTGTCCATGGCAGTGCCTGCCCTTGCCGCCGATGAGGCGCGCCCCTGGTGCCTGATGCTGCGCGAGTGGACCGCGGTCGGCTACGTCACCCGCGACCACGCGACCCTCGCGGCCGCTGCGGCCGGCGCAGCGCAGACGCCGGTGGCCGCGCCTTCGGCGCCGGCGGACGCCCCCGCCCCCGTGCTCGCCGCGGGCGGGGCCGCCGCCCGCGCCCGCCCGGTGCGTCCGCCCGCCCCGCCGGTGCCCGCAGGGCTGGGGGCCCGGCTGATCGCCAACCTCCGCGGCTTCCTGCAACGCTGACGCCCGCCGCCCGGCGGCGGCGCGGCTAGAAGTGCATCGTGACGGCGCCCGTCACGCGGTAGTCGTCCTCGACGATCGGCATCCAGTGCCACTTGTCGAACGTGGTGCAGGGATGCGAGATGCCCAGCCCCACCCGCTCGCCGACCGCTGGCGCCGCCGCCTCGTCGGCTGCATCCCAGCGCAGGTAGGCATGCTGGTCGTTGAGCGCCGTGACGCGCCAGCTGGCGGGCGCCGCCTGCGGCCTGCGCGCCCCCCGCGCGGCCCGGCCCCAGGGAATGGGCATCTCGATGTCGAACGAGACATCGCGCCGGCCGGCGGCCAGGATCGCCAGCCCGGGCTCGGGCCGCGACTGCACGGCGGCCCACACCTCCAGCGCCGGGCGCAGTCCGTCGGCGCAGCCGCAGCGCCGGTTCACCGCGTCCACCATGCGCTTGTAGAAGCCGTGGTCGTGGGTGACGTAGCAGCCCGAGCGCAGGAGGCCGCGCACCGGGCGCGCCAGCGCCGGCTTCAGGCGGCCCGCCACGAGGTCGAAGATCGCGGAGCCGCCCGCCGACACCAGCACCTCCGGCGCCTCGAAGAGCCCGGCCTGGTCGCAGTGGCCCGCGATGGCATCGACGCGGTCCATCAGGGCGTGTGCATAAGGCGCGTCTGCCTCGCTGCGCCCCTGGGCGCCCAGGCCTTCGTAGCACTCGATGCCCACGAGGCTGACCGCCGGGCTGGCATGCAGCGCGGCGGCCAGCGCCAGCGCCTGCGCGTGCGTGCGGCAGCCGGTGCGTCCGCCGTCGACGCCGATCTCAAGCATCACCTCGAACCGCCGGCTGCCGGGACGCGCGGCGGCCCAGGCCTCGATCAGCGCCAGCTGCGCCAGCGAATCGACGAGAAACACCACGCGCAGGCCCTCGTGCGCCTGCAGCAGCGACTGGAGGCCCGCCAGGTCGCCGTCGTCGAACACCTGGTTGGCGAGCACCGCACGGCGCACCCCGGCCGCCACGCCGACCGCGAGCTGCGTGACGGTGGCGAAGGTGAGGCCCCAGGCGCCGGCATCGAGCTGTCGGCGGAACAGCTGCGGCGACATCGTCGTCTTGCCGTGGGGCGCGAGGTCGATGCCCCACTGCCGAACCTGCCGCTGCATCCAGGCCAGGTTGTGCTCGAGCGCCGTGCGCTTGATCACCGCCAGCGGCAGGGGCAGGTCGCCGGCCAGGACGTTCCAGCCGGCCTCGGCCAGCTCGCTGGCACGCCGCGGCGCCGCGGTGGTCGGGTAGCCCTTGCAGTGGCCCGTCAGCAGCGGGTCGAGCGCGGCCTCGGGCGCGCCGGGGCGGGTCATGCGTACACCTTCGTCATGCGGTCGCTCCTGGGCGCCGCCGGGATGGCGCGCGCACCGCGCTTTGTACCCGCTCGCGGTGCCGCTGCGCCGCGGCGGGCGCCGGTCAGCCGTCCGTGCCCGGCCCCGGGGGGGGCTGTGCGCCGGGAATGTCGGAGGACAGGCGGGGCAGGTCGCGCGGCGGCACGGCGGCCGCCGGCGCTGCTGCCGGTGCGGCCTGCACACCCGGTGCAGCGGCGGGCGCCGGCGGGGGCGCCGCCAGCGGGGATCGCGGCGGGGGCGGCTCGGCCACGGGCGGCCGGCCCAGGGGCGCGGCGACGCGGGTCGCGTACGGCGACCGCGGCGGCGGCGGGGGCAGCGGGATCTGCTGCCAGTCGTTCCACAGCGGCTGCCGCTGGTCGGGGCCGGCCAGGGCCAGCTCCTCCACCAGTTCGCCGCGGCTGTCGGCGATCACCACGCGGTGCGATGCCGAGTTGGCCGCCAGCGCCCGGCCGAAGCGGCGCAGGCGGTCGAGGTCCGTATGCCAGATGTGGCCCTGCAGGTGCAGGCGGCCGCCGGGATCGCGGGTGATCTCGATCACGCGGTAGATCGGCTGGGCGCCGAACCGGCGGAAGGGCGAGGCGATGGGCGTGCGCGGCAGCGAACGCGCAGGATCAGGCGTGCGGCCCGGCATCAGCGCAGGCGGCACGGCGTTTTCCAGCGGTGCGGGAGCGGTCTCACCCATCGACATCCGCCTCATATCGACGCCGCAATGGCCGACCTGAGCTGCTGGAACAACTTGTTGCGAAGTGCCGGTCCTACACTGGCCGCCCTCCTTTGCCGTCCGACCCATGCCGCCTGCAGACGATCCCGCGCCGCTGCCGCGCTGCCACACGGTGCAGCTGGCACCGGCCGGCCCGCGTTATGCCGCCCTGTCCACGCAAACGCTGCTCGCGGCCGCGCTGCAGGCCGGCCTGCCGCTGCGCAGCGCCTGCCGCAACGGCACCTGCCGCGCCTGCCTGTCGCGGCTGATCGAAGGCGAGGTGCACTACGTGATCGACTGGCCGGGGCTGAGCGCCGACGAGCGGCGCGACGGCTGCGTGCTGCCCTGCGTGGCGCAGCCGCGCTCGGACGTGGTGCTGCAGCCCGGCAGCGCATCGTGGGGATGAGGTGCTGATGAAACGACCCCCAGCTCACTTCGTTCGCGGCCCCCGAGGGGCGCGTCAGTGCCTTCGGGCGGCCGGGCGGCAACTGACATGAACCTGCCGCCTGACACCGAAGCGCGCCTGCTGGCAGCGGCCCGCGAGGCGCGCGGCCGGGCGCATGCGCCGTACTCGCGCTTCGCCGTCGGCGCCGCGCTGCTGGACGAGCAGGGCCGCGTGCATGCCGGCGCCAACATCGAGAACGCGGCCTACCCCGAAGGCCTGTGCGCCGAGGCGGTGGCGCTGGCGCACCTCGTGATGGCGGGCGGGCGGCACGTGCAGGCCGCCGCCGTCATCGCCGACAGCCCGGAGCCGGTCACGCCCTGCGGCGGCTGCCGCCAGAAGCTGCGCGAGTTCGGCGCGGCCGACGCACCGGTGCTCTCGGGCGACCCGGGGACGCTGCGTGCGCGCTACACGCTGGGCCAGCTACTGCCCGCCAGCTTCGGGCCGCAGCACCTCGCGGACGACGCGGCGCCTTAGCCCAGCCCGCCCCCGCATTTCCTCAGCCGGCCGGGTCGGCAGCGGCTGCCTCCACCGCGGCCGCCGTGCGCACCTCATCGAGGAAGGCCTGCATCGCCGCGCTCGGGTCGGCGGTGTTCCATACGCACCACGACTGTGACTGCGTGGGCGAATCGGCCAGCGGCACGAAGCGCGCACCGGCGATGCCCGAGCGGCGCAGCGCGTCGGGCACCAGCGCGACGCCCAGGCCCTGCGACACCAGCGACACCACGCTCAGCCAGTGCCGCACCTCGTGGCGGATCTCGGGGTGGAAGCCGGCGTCGGTGCAAATCGACAGCACGCGCTCGTAGTAGTCGGGCGAGACACCGCGCGAGAACATCACGAAGGGCTCGTCGCGCAACTGCCGGGCCGTGATGGCCGCCTCCCCGGCCAGCGCGTGGTCTTCGGACAGACAGCACACGAAGGGTTCGGCGGTGAACAGCAGGCGCGACATCTCCGCCGGCACACGCGCGGTGTGCACGAAGCCCACGTCGAGCTGGCCGTGCGCCAGCTCCAGCAGCTGGTCGGCCGAGTTGAGCTCGCGCAGGATCAGACGCATGCCCGGGTGCTCGGCCTGGAAGCGGCGCAGCCTCTGCGGCAGGCCGCGGTAGAGCATCGCGCCGACGAAGCCCACGCGCAGCTGGCCAGCGAAGCCGCGGTCCACGTCGCGGGCACGCAGCGCGGCCTCGCGCGCCTGGTCGAGCAGCGCACGGGCCGCCGGCTCGAAGGCCTTGCCGGCCGCCGTCAGCCGCACCTCCTTGCTGTTGCGCACGAAGAGCTTGGCGCCGATCGAGGCTTCGAGCTGCTGGATGTTCAGGCTCAGCGGCGGTTGCGAAATGGCCAGCCGACGCGCCGCGCGGCCGAAGTGAAGCTCTTCGGCCAATGCGAGGAAGTAGCGCAGGTGACGGAACTCCATGATTTCAGATTTGTATCGATGAAGAGTTAATCGATATTGGACAACTATCGTCGCACTGCCAAGAATGGGATGAACCAGCAAGTGAACCCCCAGGAGACAAGCCCATGTCGGCCCGCCCGTCCATCGACCTCGACGCGCCCACCGCCCACCCGGTGCCGGACCAGCATGGCGCCAACCTCTTCACCACCGACCCGCAGCTCGCGGCGCTGCTGCCGGTGTACCTGCCGCCCGAGTTGGTGACGCACCTGACGCCGCGCTTCGAGCAGCTGGGCGCGCTGGCGGGCGGCCGGCTCGACGACCTGGCCGGCACCGCCGACAAGCATCCGCCCGAACTGCAGCTGCGCAGCCGCAGCGGGCAGGACGACCCGCGCATCCTCAAGCACCCGGCCTACGTCGAGATGGAGCGCCTGGCCTTCGGCGAGTACGCGCTGGCCGCCATCTCGCACCGCAGCGACGTGCTGGGCTGGCCCGGGCAGATGCCGGCCACCGTCAAGTACGTGCTGACCTACCTCTTCGTGCAGGCCGAGTTCGGCCTGTGCTGCCCGGTCTCGATGACCGATTCGCTGACGCGCACGCTGAAGAAGTTCGGCGCGCCCGAGTTGGTGGAGAAGTACCTGCCGTCGCTGACCAGCCTCGACCTCGACACGCTGTCGCAGGGCGCGATGTTCATGACGGAGCAGGGCGCGGGCTCCGACATCTCGGCCACCGCCACCCGTGCGCGGCCCGACCCCGACCACCCCGGCGCCTGGCTGCTGGAGGGCGACAAGTGGTTCTGCTCCAACCCCGACGCGGCGCTGGCGATGGTGCTGGCGCACGTCGACGGCGCGCCGGCCGGCATGAAGGGCGTGTCGCTCTTCCTGCTGCCGCGCGACCTGGAGGACGGCAGCCACAACCGCTACCGCATCGTGCGGCTGAAGGACAAGCTCGGCACCCGCTCGATGGCCAGCGGCGAGATCCGCCTCGAAGGCGCACGCGCGTACCTCGTCGGCGAGCTTGGCCGCGGCTTCGTGCAGATGGCCGACATGGTCAACAACTCGCGGCTGTCGAACGGCGTGCGCGCCGCGGGTCTGATGCGCCGCGCCGTGAGCGAGGCGCTGCACATCGCGCGCCACCGCGAGGCTTTCGGGCGCAAGCTGGTCGAGATGCCGCTGATGCGCCGGCAGCTGATGAAGCTGGTGCTGCCCGCCGAACAGGCGCGCACGATGGTGTTCCAGACCGCCGCCGCGCTGCGCCGCGCCGATGCCGGCGAGCCCGGCGCCTACGCGCTGGCGCGCATCCTCACGCCGCTGATCAAATTCCGCGCCTGCCGCGATGCGCGCAAGGTGACGGGCGACGCGATGGAGGTGCGCGGCGGCTGCGGCTACATCGAGGAATGGGCCGATCCGCGGCTGGTGCGGGATGCGCACCTGGGCTCGATCTGGGAAGGCACGAGCAACATCGTCGCGCTCGACGTCGTCCGCGCGATCAAGCGCGAAAGCTCGCTGGACGCGCTGATGGCCCACGTCGACGGCCTGCTCGGCGCGTCGGCGATGGACGCCGCGCTGCGCGCCCGCTTCGACGCGCAGCTGCCGCGGGTGCGCGTGCTGGCCGAAGCCGCGGCCGCGGACGGCGGCGACGTGCTCGCGCGCCGTGCGGCCTCGGGCCTGTACCACCTGGCCACCGCCGCCGCGATGGCATGGGAGGCGGCCCGCATCGGCACGCCCGATCGCCTGCACCTGGCCGGGCTGGTGCTTCAGCACCGGCTCGAAGCGGCCGATCCCCTGGCCGCGGCGTTCGATGCGCCCGCCCAGGCGGCCGCCGAGGCCGTGTTCCTGATTCCCTGAACCTGCGGCGCCGAACGGGCCGAAGAGCCCGACATCCCGGTGCCGATCCCCCGACCCGACCTTCGTCACGGAGACAAGACCATGCTGAACCGCCGCCACTGGCTGCTGTCCGCCACCGCCTCGCTGGCCGCCGCCGGCCCGCTGCCCGCGCTCGCGCAGGGCTTTCCCAGCAAGCCGCTCACGCTCGTCGTGCCCTTCGCGCCCGGCGGCCCCACCGACGCGATGGCGCGCATCCTGGCCAACGCCATCAAGCCGCAGCTCGGGCAGCCGATGCTGGTGGACAACAAGGCCGGCGCCGGCGGCAACATCGGTGCCGAGGCGGTGGCGCGCGCCGAGGCCGACGGCCACACGTTGCTGTTCGGCACCTCGGGGCCGCTGGCCATCAACGTCAGCCTGTTCGGCAAGATCGGCTACGACCCGGTGAAGAGCTTCGCACCGGTGATCCAGGTGGGCCACCTGCCCAACGTGCTGGTGGTGCACCCGTCGATGCCGGCGAAGAACGTGCAGGAACTGATCGCCTACGCGAAGAAGAACCCCGGCAAGCTGAGCTTCGCGTCCTCGGGCAACGGCGCCTCGTCGCACCTGGCGGGCGTGCTCTTCAACATGCGCACCGGCACCGACATCCAGCACATCCCCTACAAGGGCACGGGCCCGGCGCTGAACGACCTGCTGGGCGGCCAGGTGGCGATGTCGTTCACCGACGTGCTGACGGCGCTGCCCCACATCAAGGCCGGCAAGCTGCACGTGCTGGGCGTGACGGCCGGCACGCGCTCGCAGGCGCTGCCCGAGGTGCCCACGCTGATGGAGCAGGGCGTGGCCGATTTCGATGTCAGCGTGTTCTTCGGCATCGTCGCCCCGGCCGGCACGCCGCAGGCGGTGGTCACGCAGCTCAACAACGCCTTCGTCGCGGTGCTGCAGCAGCCCGAGGTGAAGGAGGGCCTGGCCAAGCAGGGCCTGGAGCCGCCGCCGGCCACCACGCCGGCGCAGCTGGCCGTGTTCATGCGCAAGGAAACCGCGAAGTGGCGCGAGGTCATCAAGGCCTCGGGCGCCCGCGCCGACTGATCCGCCTTCTCCCCACCGCCGAGGCCCGCCATGAGCATCCCGCAAGACGCCGCCCCTTCTCCCGACGACCGCGCCCTGCCCTCCCGCGGCCCCGGCGCACTGGCCGGCCTCCGCGTGATCGACCTGTCGCGCGTGCTGGGCGGACCGTACTGCGGGCAGATCCTCGGCGACCACGGCGCCGACGTGCTGAAGGTCGAGCCCCCGCAGGGCGACGACACCCGCGCCTGGGGCCCGCCGTTCCGCCACGGCGTGGCGTCGTACTACCTCGGCCTGAACCGCAACAAGCGCGGCACGCGGCTGGACCTGGCGCAGCCCGAAGGCCGCGAGGTGCTGATGACGCTGCTGGCAGGCGCCGACGTGCTGATCGAGAACTTCAAGACCGGCACGATGGAGAAGTGGGGCATCGGCTGGGACGTGCTGCACGCGCGCTTCCCGCGGCTGGTGCACGTGCGCGTCAGCGGCTTCGGCGCCGACGGCCCGCTCGGCGGCCTGGCCGGCTACGACGCCGCGGTGCAGGCGATGACCGGGATCATGAGCGTCAACGGCGAGGCGAACGGCGAGCCGCTGCGCGTCGGGCTGCCGGTGGTCGACATGGTGACGGGCCTGAACGCCGCGCTGGGCGTGCTGCTCGCGCTGCAGGAGCGTGCGGTGAGCGGGCTCGGCCAGTTCGTCGAGGCGAGCCTGTTCGACTGCGGCCTGTCGCTGCTGCACCCGCACGCGGCCAACTGGTTCCTCGATGGCCGGCGGCCGGGGCTGTCGGGCAACGCGCACCCGAACATCTACCCCTACGACGCCTTCCCGACGGCCACCGCGCCGGTGTTCCTCGCCGTCGGCAACGACCGCCAGTTCGCCGGCCTCTGCGAGCACCTCGGCGTGCCCGGCCTGGCGCAGGACGCGCGCTACGCGACGCCGGGCCAGCGCTCGGTGAACCGCCAGGCGCTGCGCGAGGAACTCGTCGCACGCTTCGCCGCGCTCGACGGCGAGGCGCTGGCCCAGGCGCTGATGGACCGCGGTGTGCCCTGCGCGCCGGTGCTGTCGGTCGATGCGGCACTGAAGCATCCGCACACCGCGCACCGGGAGATGGTGGTGGAGATCGGCGACTACCAGGGCGTGGCGTCGCCGATCAAGCTCAGCCGCACGCCGGCGACGTACCGGGTGGCGCCGCCGGTGGAGTGAGGCGGTGGCGTTGTCGTCGTGTGCTCACGGCGCGTCCGGCGGCACGCCGCGCGCCAGCGCGGCCGTCAGCGCGGCCGCGTCGAGCGCCTCCGCCGCCACGTGCTGCCCCGCCCACAGCGGCGAGAACGCCCCCGTCCCGGCCTTCTCCGCCGCCGCCCGCAGCGGCGCGATGGGCGCGGTCGCGTTCGGGAACCGCGGCGCGTCGTCGGCGAGCGGGCCGAGCTCCCGCATCGCGCGGTTGACGATGCCGCGTGCCGGCCGGCCGCTGAAAACGTTGGTGAGGGCCGTGTGCGCCGCGTCCGGGCTGCCCAGCGCGGCGCGGTGCAGGGCCGAGGTGCCCGCTTCAGGGCAGCGCAGGTAGGCGGTGCCGACCTGCACGGCGCTCGCGCCGAGCGCGAAGGCTGCCCGTACGCCGCGCGCATCCGCGATGCCGCCGGCGGCGACCACCGGCAACTTCACCGCGTCGACCACCTGCGGCAGCAGCGCGAAGAGGCCCGGCTGGCGCGTCAGGTCGTCGTCGAGGAAGTGCCCGCGGTGCCCGCCGGCTTCCCAGCCCTGGGCGATCACGGCGTCGGCGCCGTGCGCCTCCAGCCAGCGCGCCTCGTCGACCGTGGTGGCGGACGACAGCACGAACGAGCCCCAGCGCTTCACCTCGTCCAGCAGTTCGCGGGTGGGCAGGCCAAAGTGGAAGCTGATGACGGGCGGGCGGACATCGGCGACCAGCGCGGCGATCTCCGCGGTGAAGGGCGCCCGGCCTGCGCCGGCCGGCGCGTTCGCGAGGTCGAGGCCGAACTCGGCGTCGTAAAGCGCTGCGAGCCTGCCGCGCCATGCAGCGTCGCGGGCCGCATCGGGCTCCGGTGGGCGGTGGCAGAAGAAGTTGACGTTGTAGGGCCGGCCGCCGGCCTGGAGCGCAGCGAGTTCGGCGCGCAGCGCGTCGGCCGTCAGCATCGCCGCGGGCAGCGAGCCGAGGCCGCCGGCGGCGGACACGGCCAGCGCGAGCCGGCTGCCTTGCGAGCCGGCCATCGGGGCCTGGATGACGGGAAACTGGATGCCGAGCCGGGCGGCGAAGGGGGAGGCGGCGGTAGCGGGCATGGGGCGGCGGAGCAGCGTCCTCGGACGGAACCCCGAGCCTACGCCGCGGGGCCGAAGCCCCGCCCGCCGCGGGGTTTGCCGACGAGCGACGGCACGGTGCCGGCGCCCCAGCGGTCACGCTCGCGCAACAGCGCGTGCACCCGCGCGACGAGCGCGTCGACCCGCTGCGCCAACGCCCGGCGCGTGGGCAGGCCGGGCACCGCGGCTTCGAGCTCGGCGCGGTCCTCGTGCGCCCAGCCCAGCGCCGTGTCGCGCAGGATCACCGCGGCGCGCAGGCGCATCAGCTCGCGCGACTGCCGCTCGATCAACGCGGCCTGCTCGGCCATCAGGCGGCTGCAGCGGCGCTGCACCTGGCCGTACGCCATGACGAGCGCGGTGTGCTCACGCGCCAGCGTGGCCGGCTCGTTCTGGATAGGACGGTTCATCGTGCACCTCGTGGTCAGCGAGGCTGCATGTTAAATGCGAATTGTTCGCATTTGAGATAACGCCCTGTTGCCAAAGGAAAAGGCCCCGGGGCATCGCCACGGGGTCTCGGGGACGTGATGGCAGCGGCCTGCGCTGCGCCTCGATCAGGCTTCGGCCGGCGCCGACGTCCGGATCAGGTGGTCGAACGCCGCCAGCGCCGCGGTCGAGCCCTGGCCGAGCGCGATGACGATCTGCTTGTACGGCACGGTCGTCACGTCGCCGGCACCGAACACGCCGGGCACCGAGGTCTGGCCGTGCGCGTTGACGACGATCTCGCCGCGCGGCGACAGCTCTACGCCGCTGCCCTTCAGCCACTGCGTGTTGGGCACCAGGCCGATCTGCACGAACACGCCGGCCAGATCGAGCTCGTGCACTTCGTCGGTCTTGCGGTCCTTGTAGGTCAGGCCGGTGACCTTGCTGCCGTCGCCCTTCACCTCGGTCGTCTGCGCGTTCACCAGCACTTTGACGTTGGGCAGGCTGTGCAGCTTGCGCTGCAGCACCGCGTCGGCGCGGAGCTGGCCGTCGAACTCGAGCAGCGTGACGTGGTCGACCACGCCCGCCAGGTCGATCGCCGCCTCGACGCCGGAGTTGCCGCCGCCGATGACCGCCACCTTTTTGCCCTTGAACAGGGGGCCGTCGCAGTGCGGGCAGTAGGTGACGCCCTTGGTGCGGTACTCGGCCTCGCCCGGCACGTTCATGTCGCGCCAGCGCGCGCCGGTGGCCAGGATCACCGTCTTGCCCTTCAGCGTGGCGCCGCTGGCGAGCTTGACCTCGATCAGCCCGCCTTCGGCCTTCAGGCTTTCGGCGCGCTGCGTGTTCATGATGTCCACGTCGTATGACTTGACGTGCTCTTCCAGCGCGACCGCGAAGCGCGGGCCGTCGGTTTCCTTCACCGAGATGAAGTTCTCGATCGCCATCGTGTCCAGCACCTGGCCGCCGAAGCGCTCGGCCGCCACGCCGGTGCGGATGCCCTTGCGCGCTGCGTAGATCGCGGCCGCCGCGCCGGCCGGGCCGCCGCCGACGATCAGCACGTCGAAGGGCTCCTTGCCGTCGAGCTTGGCCGCACCGCGCGCCGCGGCGCCGGTGTCCACCTTCACGAGGATCTCTTCCAGCTCCATGCGGCCCTGGCCGAAGGGCTGGCCGTTCAGCAGGATGGTCGGCACGGCCATGATCTGGCGCTCTTCCACTTCCTTCTGGAAGAAGCTGCCGTCGATCGCGACGTGCTTGATCTTCGGGTTGAGCACCGCCATCAGGTTCAGGGCCTGCACGACGTCCGGGCAGTTGTGGCAGGTCAGGCTCATCCAGGTCTCGAAGACCAGTTCGCCTTCGGGCTGCAGCGCCTTGATCTGCTCGATGACGTCGGCGTCGACCTTGGGCGGGTGGCCACCGGCCTGCAGCAGCGCCAGCACCAGCGAGGTGAACTCGTGGCCCATCGGCAGCGCGGCGAAGCGCACGCCCATGTCGGCGCCGGCCTTGGTGATCTGGAACGAGGGGCGGCGCGCGTCGGTGCCGTCGGTGCGCAGGCTGATCTTGTCGGACAGGCCGACGATCTCGGTCAGCAGCTCGTTGACCTGGCGCGATTCGTCGCGGTCGTCGAGCGAGGCGATCAGCTCGATCGGGTGCTGCAGGCGTTCGAGGTAGGCCTTGAGTTGGGCCTGGAGGTTGGCGTCCAGCATGGCAGCTCCTTGAGGTGGGTTTTGCGCGTTTTCGGGCGAGGTCGGTCCGACCCCGTTGAAGACGCCCCCAGGCCGCAAGCCGCGGGACGTTTTCAACAGGGCCCGGTGCGGGCCGGGGCAAGCCGGTGCTGCCGGCCCGCCCTGGAAGCTTGCGTGGCCGGCGGCGTGCCGGCCTTGCGCTTCGTCACGTGTCGTGGATCAGATCTTGCCGACCAGTTCCAGCGACGGGGTCAGCGTCGCGGCGCCTTCGTTCCACTTGGCCGGGCAGACCTGGCCGGGATGGGCGGCGGTGTACTGGGCGGCCTTCAGCTTGCGCACGGTTTCCTTGACATCGCGGGCGATCTCGTTGGAGTGGATTTCCGCGGTCTTGATGACACCGTCCGGGTTGATCACGAAGGTGCCGCGCAGCGCCAGGCCTTCTTCGGGGATGTGCACGCCGAAGGCGTTGGTCAGCTGGTGCGTCGGGTCGCCGACCAGCGGGAACTTGGCCTTGCCGACGGCCGGCGAGGTTTCGTGCCACACCTTGTGCGAGAAATGCGTGTCGGTCGTGACGATGTAGACCTCGGTGCCCAGCTTCTGGAACTCGGCGTAGTTCTCGGCGGCGTCCTCGATCTCGGTCGGGCAGTTGAAGGTGAAGGCCGCCGGCATGAAGATCAGCACGGACCACTTGCCCTTCAGCGTCTGCTCGGTGACCTCGATGAACTTGCCGTTGTGGAAGGCCTGGGTCTTGAACGGTTGGACTTGGGTGTTGATGAGCGACATGTGTGCTTCCTAGGTGGTGGGTTGGTGGTAACGCGGAGTGGATTGTGGCCGTCGAACGGCATCGCGTGGATTTATTGATTCAATGTGACTGATTGAGCCAGACTAAGTTCCGCGGCCGGCAGAATGGCCAGTCCCCCTGACCCCTGTCTCATCGGAAGGAGCCTGCCGCCATGTCGTACATGCTGCTGATCATCGAGCCCCCGGGCCAGCGCCGTGAGCGGGGCGAACTGGCGGGGCGGGCGGTCTACGAGCGCATGCAGTCGTTCGCAGCCGGCCTGACGTCGCGCGGGCTGCTGGTGGCCGCCGAATCGCTCGCGGAGCCGGGGCCGCACGCCGCGCGCCTGCAGGTCCGCGGCGGCCGCCGCACGGTGATCGACGGACCCTTCGCCGAGACGAAGGAGATGGTGGGGGGCTTCTTCCTGCTCAATGTCGCCACGCGCGAGGAGGCGCTGGCGATCGCGGCCGACTGCCCGGCGGCCGAGTGGTGCACGGTCGAGGTCCGGAAACTCGGCCCGTGCTGGGAGGCCGAGGCCGCCGCGGTCCCCACCAGCGCGCCAGGCTCCTGACCCTTCCCGGCGTACGCAGCGCGGCCATTGTCGATTTCCGCGCGATCGGATCGTCGTGAATCAGGGGCGCCGCTGGCGCACCACACGACAGGAGCGATGCGATGCGATACATCATCATCGTGCGGGCCACGCCCGACACCGAAGCCGGGTCGTCCCCGGGGTCCGACGAGACGCTGCGGCCGGCGCTGGCCGCGTACCACGAACAACTCGGACAAGCCGGCGTGCTGCTGGACGCCGCCGGCCTCAAGCCCAGCCGGGACGGCTGGCGCATCCGTTACGGCAGCGGGTCCAAGCAGGTGGCCAACGGCCCCTTCGCCGAGACGAATGAACTGATCGCCGGCTACACGCTGATTCAGGTGCGCGACCGCGAGGAAGCGATGGAGTGGGCGCGCCGCTTCCCCGCGCCGATGGGCGAAGGGATGCCGGCCGAGATCGAGGTGCGCGAGCTGTATGACACCGACGATCGCCGCGCCGACGTTTCCGGCCTCGGGCCCGCCCGCTGAGGCTGGCCCCCAACACGACGACCCCCAAGGAGCTTTTCGAATGCACAAGCAGATCTACGTCAACCTGCCGATCAAGGACATGCAGCGCTCCCGCCGCTTCTTCGAGCAGATGGGCTACAGCTTCAACCCGCAGTTCACCAACGACCAGGGCGCCTGCCTGGTGCTGGGGGAGAACCTCTACGCGATGCTGCTGGTCGAGGACTTCTTCAAGGGCTTCACCAGCAAGCCGATCGCCGACGCCACCCGGACGTCGGAAGTGCTGATCTGCGTCTCCTGCGACACGCGGGAGGAGGTCGATGCCCTGGTTGCCAAGGCCGTCGCCGCCGGAGGCACGGCACCTCGCGCGCCCCAGGACCACGGGTTCATGTACGGCCACGGCTTCGAAGACCTGGACGGCCACATCTGGGAACTGGTCGCGATGACGGGCGAACCCCCTGCCCAACCCGCGCAGCAGGCGTCATGAGGCCTGCGACCACTGCCGGCGCCGAAAGCCCCCGCCCGTGACGGCCCACGCGACGCACCGTGCCATCGAGGCGGTCTGGCGCATCGAGTCCGCGCGCATCATCGCGGGGGTGGCGCGGCTGGTGCGTGACGTCGGCCTGGCCGAGGAACTGGCGCAGGACGCGCTGGTGGCCGCGCTGGAACATTGGCCGCGAGACGGGTTGCCCGACAACCCCGGGGCGTGGCTGATGGCCACGGCCAAGCACCGGGCGCTCGACCGGCTGCGGCAGCTGTCCATGCAGCAGCGCAAACACGAGGAGCTGGGTGCCGATGCCGATGCGCTGGGCGCGCACGTGACCCCGGATTTCGTCGACGCGCTCGACGCCGCGCGGCAGGACGACATCGGCGACGATCTTCTGAAACTGATCTTCACGGCCTGCCATCCCGTGCTGCCGACCGAGGCGCGCGTGGCGCTGACGCTGCGCCTGCTGGGCGGCTTGAGCACCGCGGAGATCGCCCGCGCGTTCCTGACGTCCGAACCGACCGTCGCGCAACGCATCGTGCGGGCCAAGCGTGCCCTGACGGCGGCGCGTGTGCCCTTCGAGGTGCCGGCCGCCGACGCACGGGCCGAACGCCTCGATTCGGTGTTCGACGTCCTCTACCTCATCTACAACGAAGGCTATGCGGCCACCGCCGGGGACGACTGGATGCGGCCCGCCCTGTGCGATGAAGCGATCCGCCTGGCACGGGTGCTCGCGGGCCTCGTACCGAACGAATCGGAGGCGCACGGACTGTCGGCGCTGATGGAGCTGCAGTCGTCCCGCGCGCACGCGCGCATCGATACGAACGGCCACCCCGTGCTGTTGCGCGACCAGGATCGCAGCCGCTGGGACCCGTTGCTGATCCGCCGCGGCCTGGCGGCACTGGCCCGTGCCGAGGCCCTGGCCGACGCCGGCGCGGGATGGGGCCCGTACGCGCTGCAAGCCGCGATCGCCGCATGCCACGCACGCGCGACGCGCTCCGGCGACACGGACTGGCAACGCATCGTGCAGCTCTACGACGCCTTGCTGGAAGCCGCACCCTCGCCGGTGGTCGCACTCAACAGGGCGGTGGCGGTGGGCATGGCGAGCGGGCCCGCCGCGGCGTGGCCGCTGGTCGAAGCCCTGGCCTCGCAGCCTGCGATGGCGGCCTATCCGTGGTTCTACAGCGCCCAGGGCGAATTGCTGGCGCAGATGGGCCGGCGGGCACAGGCCCGCGCGGCCTTCGAGCATGCCGCGTCGCTCACACGGAACGGCCGCGACCGCGCGGTGCTGCTAGCGCGCGCAGAGGATCTGAGCGATCCCTATATCCAATAGCACGGGTCGCCGGCCCGTGTCAGGGCGACGCCGTTACCACCCGTGCCCCGTGGCACGACGACTTCCGATGTTCAGCGCCACCCATGTGGGGGTGTTCCAACAGGCCGGCTGCACACCAACCATGGCCAAACAGTGCGTATCCGCACGACAACGGGCGATCACAGGAGTCGGCATGCCCCTGTGCCGTCAAGGCCTTGTAGTAAATTGTGCGACGACTCGCCCGGCCCCTGGGCCTACCATCCGCGAGACCCTATCCGAGGTTTGCTGACACCTGTGGGCAACGTTGTATGCCTGAGCTAGACAGACCCGCGATTCACCGAACCACAGCCATGCCAAGGGCGCATCCATCGTGCGCCCTTCTCATCTTGAAGGACGCATCATGCTAAAACTACCATTAGTGGCAATTTCTTTGATGATCTTGGCAGGCTGCTCCGGGTTTTCCACCAAATATCCGCCGATACCGACCGACACCCCTGCGCCGGATTACTCGTACATCATCGGTGCCGGTGATGCGCTGAACATTATCGTCTCGCGCAATCCCGAATTGTCGATGTCGGTGCCGGTGCGCCCCGATGGGAAGATCTCCGCCCCCCTCGTCGATGAACTCCAGGCGCAGGGAAAGACCCCGACCCAGGTTGCGCGGGATATTGAGAAGCAACTCGAGAAGTACATCCGCGATCCGGTGGTGACGGTCGTCGTGACCAATTTCATCGGCCCGTACAGCGAACAGGTCCGCGTTGTCGGCGAGGCCGCGCGGCCTCAATTCCTGCCTTACAAGCAGAAGATGACGCTGCTGGACGTGATGATTGCCGTCGGCGGGCTGACTGATTTTGCGGCCGGCAACAAGGCCACGATCCTGCGGGGCTCCGACGGCAATAAGCAATACGCCGTCCGCCTCAAGGACCTGATCAAGGACGGAGACATCTCAGCCAATGTCGAAATGCGTCCGGGCGACATCCTCATCATTCCGCAGAGCTTCTTCTGACATGAGCCGGGTGTTGGCGGCAGGAACGCGCAATGTACGAACTTATTGAGCAGATCACCAGCATTGCGCGCGGTATGTACAAGTACCGCTGGCAAGGCGTGGCCGTGGCGTGGTTGGTGGCGATCGCGGGCGCCATATTCGTGATGCGGATTCCCGACCAATATGAAGCCAGTGCGCGCGTGTTCGTGGATACGCAGACGATCCTGAAACCGCTGATGTCCGGGCTGGCAGTTCAACCCGATGTGAACCAGCAGGTGAACATGCTCAGCCGCACCTTGATCAGCCGGCCGAACATCGAGAAGCTGGTGCGCATGGCCGATCTCGACCTTGACCAGAGCACCAAGGCCAAGCAGGAGGCGACCGTCGAGCGGCTGATGAACACGCTGCAGATCAAGAGCGCCGACCGCGACAACCTCTACCTGCTGTCCTTCCGCGACTCCGATCCTGAGAAAGCGAAGCGTGCCATCCAGTCGCTCGTGTCGATCTTCGTGGAATCGAGCATGGGTGCCAGCCGCAAGGACACGGACAGCGCCAAGGTCTTCATCAATGAGCAGATCCGCAGTTACCAGGCGAAGCTGGAGGAGGCGGAAGCCCGATTGAAAGATTTCCGGCTGAAGAACATCGAACTCCAGTTCAGCGACGGGAAAGACTCTGCAACGCGGCTGGCGGAGCTGGCGGCCCAGCTCGAGGCCGCAAGGCTGCAACTGAGAGAAGCGGAGAACGCGCGATCCGCCGCAAAGGCCGCCCTCGCCGCCGAAACCTCCGCCGGCGTCAATTCCACGGTGCAGAGCTTGCTGGAAGAGTCTTCGCTCAACATCGCGACGCCCGAGATCGATGGGCGCCTGGAAAGCCAGAAGCGCAACCTCGACGCGCTGCTGCAACGGTTCACCGACCAGCACCCCGAGGTCGTCAGCACGCGCCGCCTCGTCAAGGAGCTGGAAGCACAGAAGGCCGCGGAGGTCGCCAAACTTCGCAAGCAGCAGGCGCAGCAGCCATCGATGATGGGCGGCGGCAACCAGTCCAGCCTGGCCGCCCAAGAGATGAACCGTGTGCTGGCGACCTCGGAGGTGCAGGTGGCGGCGCTCCGGGCCCGGGTCGCCGAGTACGAAGCGCGGTACAACGATGCGCACTCCAAGATCCGGCTCACCCCCAAGATCGAAGCAGAGGCGGCACAGCTCAACCGCGACTACGCGATTCACAAGAAGAACTACGAAGATCTGGTGGCGCGACGCGAGGCGGCCGCGATGTCCGGGGATCTCGACGTCGCGTCGGGCATGGCGGATTTCCGGCTGATCGAGCCGCCGCGGGTGTCACCGAAGCCGGTATCCCCCAACCGCATGCTGCTGCTGCCCCTGGCGTTGGCGGCGGCGATCGGGGCCGGCCTGTTCGTCGCCTTCAGCGCGAGCCAGCTTCGTCCGGTGTTCCACCGTGCGTCTGAACTGCGTGCGAAGTTCGATCTGCCGCTGCTGGGCGTGGTGTCGCTGATTCAAACGGACGCCGACCACCGGCGTGACCGCAGCGACATGCTTCGCTTTTCCGCCGCCAGCGCCAGCTTGGTCGGTCTATTCGTTCTGGGCATGGTCGCCATGTCTGTGATGACAGGCAAATAACCATGAATGGCAGTTTGATAGAGCAAGCCGCGCAGCGGTTGGCGCAACTCAGGGAAGCCGGCATCGAAATTCCCCAGCCGGCCTCGGCAGCGACCTCGTCGCCCTCGCGAGGAGGGCCGCCCGCCGAGCCGGTGCCGTCCCCGGCAGTTGCCTCCGACGCTGCGACGAATCTCGCGCGGCCCGCCTCGCGCAAGGTCGAACTCGACCTCGACAGGCTCGCGGCCGCAGGCATCGTCACGCCCGCGGCACCACGCTCCAACGTGGCGGACCAGTACCGTGTGATCAAGCGCCCGCTCATTCGCAACGCGGTCGGCAAGGGCGTTTCCACGATCACCCACGCCAACCTGATCATGATGACCAGCGCGCTGGCCGGGGAAGGAAAGAGCTTCACGTCCATCAATCTGGCGATGAGCATCGCCAACGAACTCGACCACACCGTGATGCTGGTCGATGCGGACGTCGCGCGGCCCTCTCTGCCCCGCATGCTGGGCATTCCTCAAGGGCCCGGGCTGCTGGAAGTGCTGGAGCAGCAAGCCGACATGGCGGACGTGCTCCTGCGTACCAACGTCGACAAGCTGTCCATCCTGCCCAGCGGCGCGCCCCGCCCCAAGGCCACCGAGTTGCTCGCCAGCGATGCGATGCGCCAGCTGCTGGACGACATCGCGACCCGCTATGCGGATCGCATCATCATCTTCGACTCACCGCCGCTGTTGCTGACCACGGAAGCGCGGGCACTCGCCACCAACATGGGGCAGATCGTGGTGGTCGTCCACGCCGACAAGACCCTGCAGTCCGACGTGCAGCATGCGCTCTCCACCATCGAGCACTGCCCTGTCCGCATGCTGCTGCTGAACCAGGCTCGCACGATTTCTACCGACGGCTATGCGTCGGGTTACGGCTATGGCTATGGGTACGGCTACGGCTACGGGCCCAGTCCCGACCGTGCAGCAGCCCCGTCGACGTCCGCGCCCGGAACGCTGTCGTGACCAGGCGGGCCAGGCAGAAAACGGCCGCCTTCGAATGGCGTGCCATCCGGGCGATGGCGCTGGCCGTCACGCCGCTTGTCGGGATCCCGTCCATGGCCCTGGCGCAAAGCGATGGCAGCGGCCGCACCTGGACGTTGTCGCCCGCGGCGAGCCTGCGGCAGACGCTGACAGACAACTACCAGGCATCCAGCGACGGGGAAAGTGACGCGATCACGCAGGCGACGGTCAGCGTGCGGTTGCTCGGTACCGGCAGCCGGGTGCGAGGCAGCCTCGAATACTCGCTGTCGAGCTTGCTGTACGCCCGACATTCCGAGGAAAACGACCTGCAGAACACGCTGAACGGCGTCGGCACGGCCGAGTTGGTCGACAACTGGGCCTTCGTCGACTTGGCGGGGTCCATCTCGCAGCAGCAGATTTCCGCTTTTGGCCCCACCGCCACCGATCCGTCGCTGGCCAGCGGCAACCGCTCGGAGACGAGAACCTTCTCCGTATCGCCGTATATCCAAGGGGAGCTCGGTTCGCTGGCCCGATACGAGGCGCGCCTGAATTACGGGGTGAATCGCAGCAGCAGCTTCAGCGCCGCCAATTCAAAGTCCACAGGCGGCAGGCTCTCGCTTCGGGGAGGGGATACACAACGCACACTGGCTTGGTCGATGTCGGCGAGCCGGGACACGGTCGACTACGACTCCGGCACCTCCACCGAGACGGATACGTTGCGCGGAACGCTGAGCTATCCGTTGATGTCGTCGTTGGTGCTCACCGGCATCGGCGGCACCGAATGGACGGACCTGCAAAGCCCTGAAAAGAAATCGTACGAGATCGCCGGCCTGCAGCTGGATTGGGTGCCGAGCGAACGGACCAAGCTTTCCGCCCGCTACGAAAAGCGCTTCTTCGGCTCGTCCCACGCCGTGAGCTTCACCTTCCGGACGCCCCGCACCGTCTGGAACTTCATCGACTCCCGGGACGTCTCGACGGGCGGCCCCAACGGCCGCTCGGGGGGCATCACCGTCTATGACCTCCTGTTCCAGCAGTTCGCCTCGGCGGAGCCTGACCTGCTCCGGCGTGATCTGCTCGTGCGCGAAGTGATCGCGATCTACGGGTTGAACCCGAACAGCACCGCCATCCCGGGCTTCCTGACGGCATCGCCCACGTTGCAGCGCGTCCAATCGCTGTCGCTGGCACTGATGGGCATCCGCTCGACGGTCGTCTTCCAGGCAACACGAACCTCGTCGCGCCAGCTCCAGCGCGCCACCGACACAGGCGATGATTTCGGCGCCTCGAATTCGGTTCACCAGCGCGGCTTCAATGCCAACTGGTCGCATCGGCTCACCCAGCAATCATCGATCAACACCACGCTGGGTTGGGTGCGCTCGACGGGTGAGTTCAGCTCTCAACGCACGTCCGTGCGCAGCCTCTCGGCGGGCTGGACCACGCGCCTCAGCCCCCGCGCAGACCTGGGTGTGTCCGCCCGCTACAGCCAGTCCAGCGGCACAACGCAATTCACCGAGCGGGCGCTGATCGCCAATTTCGGGTATCAGTTCTGACCATGTACGAAGCCTTCTACGGACTGAGCAGCAAGCCGTTCCAGCTGAACCCAGATCCCAGTTTCTATTTCGACAGCAAGCAGCATCGTCGCGCAAAGGCCTACCTCGAGTACGGCGTGATGCGCAACGAGGGGTTCATCGTCATCACCGGCGAGATCGGCGCCGGCAAGACGACCATCCTGCGCGGCCTGCTCGACAGCCTCAACCGCAGCGACGTGGTGGTCGGCCAGCTGGTGACCACGCAGCTGGATGCGGAAGACACGCTTCGCATGGTCGGCGCGGCGTTTGGCTTTCAAGTCAAGGGCGTCACCAAGTCGGAGCTGCTCATCACCTTGGAGGCGTTCCTGATCGGCCAGGCGAGCCAGGGCAAACGCTGCCTGCTCGTGGTGGACGAGGCGCAGAACCTGTCTCCGCGCGCGGTCGAAGAACTGCGCATGCTGTCGAACTACCAACTGGGCACCCAGGCCTTGCTGCAGAGCTTCCTGGTGGGCCAGCCCGAGTTCCGCGAAATCCTCCAGCGGCCCGAGATGGAACAGTTCCGCCAGCGGGTGGCCGCCACTTGCCATATCGGCCCGCTCGACCTGGAAGACACGCAGCACTACATCGAGCACCGCCTGAAGTGCGCAGGCTCGACCGGCCATCCCGAATTCGAGCCCGAGTCCTTCCACGCCATCTTCAATGCGAGCCAAGGTGTGCCTCGCCGTATCAACGCAGTGTGTGATCGCCTGCTGTTGCTCGGGTACCTGAACGACAAGACGCGGCTCACGGTCGCGGATGTCGAAGAGGTGGTCAAGGAATTCGCCCGCGAAGGGGGCGCCGCGGCATCACAACCCAGCAGCGCTCCGGCAGGCGACATCGACGCCCCCCGGCTGACCCTGAGCGTCGAATCCGCCGAAGGCATGACGCGTGAGCTCGACGCGCTCGCGGCGCGCCAGAACGACGACCGCCTGCAGCGACTGGAACGCAGCCTGCTGCGGCTCGAACGCATCAACCTCGACACCCTGTCCCTGCTGCAGCGCCTCGTCGCTGCAGCCACCCCCCCCTCTCCGGAGAGCGACGCATGATCGGCCCCGTCATTTGTGTGGTCGGCGCGCGGCCCAACTTCATGAAGATGGCGCCCATCCTGCGCGCACTCGCCGCCCACCAGCCGCCCTTGCCCGCCGTGTTGGTGCACACGGGCCAGCACTACGACGCCGGCATGAACGACAAGCTGTTCGTGGACCTGCGCCTGCCCCAGCCCGACCTGAATCTCGAGGTGGGGTCGGGATCGCACGCCGTGCAGACGGCGGAGGTCATGAAGCGCTTCGAACCGGCGATCGACCAGTACAAGCCGAGCTGCGTGCTCGTCGTGGGCGACGTCAACTCGACGCTCGCCTGCACGCTGGTGGCGGTGAAGAAAGGCGTTCCTGTCGTTCACGTCGAGGCGGGCCTGCGCAGCTACGACCGCAAGATGCCGGAGGAAATCAACCGCGTGCTGACCGACCAGGTGGCCGACCGGCTCTACACGACCGAGCGCAGCGCCGGCGACAACCTGCAGCGCGAGGGCATTCCTGCCGGCAGGATCGACTTCGTCGGCAACGTGATGATCGATTCGCTGCTTTCGAACAGGCCTCAGGCCCGCCCCGGGGAGCAGACCTTGCAGGCGCACGGCATCGACCCGTCCTTGCTTCGACACGCCAGCGGCTACGGCGTGGTAACGCTCCATCGCCCCAGCAACGTCGACGAACCCGCTCGGCTGCGGGCCGTCCTGGAGGTGCTTCGCGAGGTGTCCGAACAGCTGCCGCTGGTGTTTGCGCTGCATCCACGCACACGTGCCAACATCGACCGCTTCGAGTTGGCCTCGCTGATCGATCCCGCCCGCATGGCCGTGTTGCCGCCGCAGGGTTACCTGGAGATGCTGGGCCTGATGGCCGGCGCCACGATGGTGCTGACGGACTCCGGCGGCTTGCAGGAGGAAACGACCGCACTGGGCGTTCCGTGCCTGACGTTGAGAGAGAACACCGAACGGCCCATCACGATCGAGCAGGGGACCAATACCTTGGTGGGCCATGACGTGGCCGCCATCCGAAGCGGGGTCGCCGAGATCCTGTCAGGCCGCGGCAAGCGTGGGCGTGTTCCCGAACTGTGGGACGGCCGCGCCGCAGAACGCATCGCGGCCGACCTTTTCCGGTGGCTGAACGCCGGCGCACCGGCCGAGTAACCCCGGCAAACCACACCCCAACGCGCCATGCACGCCGCCCCGCCCATCCGGAATGCCCTGACCATCGACGTGGAGGACTACTTCCAGGTCTCCGCGTTCGCCCCCTACATCCGCCGCGACGAATGGGACTCGCGGCCTTGCAGGGTGGAATGCAACGTCGAGCGCATCCTGGCGATGCTCGACCAGCACCAGCAGACCCGCGCCACGTTCTTCACGCTCGGCTGGGTCGCCGAACGCTATCCGGGGCTGGTGCATCGCATCGTCGCCCAGGGCCATGAACTGGCCAGCCACGGCTATGGCCACGAGCGTGCCAGCGACCTCACCCCCGAGGCCTTCAGCCAGGACATCGAGCGCGCGAAGAAAACGCTCGAAGACATTTCCGGCACCGCCGTGCAAGGCTATCGCGCACCGAGCTTCTCGATCGGCAAGCGCAACCTGTGGGCCTTCGACTGCCTGGCGCGCGCAGGCTACCGGTACAGCTCCAGCGTCTACCCGATCCGCCACGACCACTACGGCATGCCGGACTCCCCTCGCTTCGCCTATGAAACCCGCGAAGGCTTGATCGAGATACCGGTGACGACGCTGCGTGTGCTCAATCACAACCTCCCTTCCAGCGGGGGCGGCTATTTCCGGCTGCTGCCCTACGCCGTGTCCCGCTGGATGCTGCGCCAGGTCAACCAGCAGGATCGTGCGTCCGCGGTGTTCTATTTCCACCCGTGGGAGATCGACGAGGCGCAGCCCCGCGTGGCCGGCATCGATGCCAAGACGCGGTTCCGCCACTACGTGAACATCGGCAAGATGGCCCATCGGCTCGAGCGGCTGCTGGGTGATTTCCAGTGGGGACGCATGGACGACATCTTCCTGCGCCCCGCAGCGGCACGCGCGTCCTGACCCTATGTTGAAGATCAGGCGGCTCGGCCCGCACGACGTTCTGGCCGCGGGCCGCTGGGATGCCTTTGTGCGCTCCTGTCCCGGGGCCACCTTCTTCCACCTGGCCGGCTGGCAGCCGCTGCTGCGCGAGGTGTTCCGGCATCAGACCTTCTTCCTCTCTGCCGAGGATGCCTCCGGCATCCGAGGCGTGCTGCCGCTGGCGCATGTGCACAGCGCGCTCTTCGGGCAATCGCTCGTCAGCCTGCCGTTCGCGGTCTATGGCGGCGTGGCCGCGCTGGATGAAGAGGCTGCCGCGGCGCTTGAACAGGAGGCGCAGCAGTTGGCGAGGCGGCTGGGCGTGGAACACCTCGAGTTGCGCAATACGGTTCGCCGCCACGCGGACTGGCCCGTGCAGGATCTGTACGTGACGTTCCGCAAGGAGATCCTGCCCGATGACGAGGCCAACCTCCTGGCCATCCCCCGCAAGCAACGCGCGATGGTCCGCAAGGGCATCAAGAACGGGCTGCAGGCCGCCTTCGACGACGGCATCGACCGGTTCTTCCCGCTGTACGCCGACAACGTGCACCGCCACGGCACGCCGGCCATGCCGCGGCGCTACTTCCAGGGCTTGCTGGACACCTTCGGCGCCGACGCGAGCGTGCTCATCGTCACCGCGCCCGACGGCCGACCGATCAGCGGCGTGCTGAGCTTCCGCTTCCGCGACGAGATCCTGCCGTACTACGCGGGAGACGACGAGGACGCCCGGGAACTGGCAGGCAACGACTTCAAGTACTGGGCGCTGATGCAGCACGCCTGCGCCAGCGGACTGAAGGTCTTCGACTACGGCCGCAGCAAGCAAGGCACGGGCTCGTACGCCTTCAAGAAGAACTGGGGCTTCGAGCCGACACCGCTGCACTATGAGCATTGCCTGTACCGCCGCGAGACGGTGCCGCAGAACAACCCCAGCAATGCCAAGTACAAGCTGCTGATCAATGCATGGCGGCGCATGCCGATCTCGCTGGCCAACCGCCTCGGACCGCTGATCGTGCGGAACCTCGGCTAGCCGGTCGTGCTGCGATGGCCAACCTGCTCTACCTCGTGCACCGCCTGCCCTACCCGCCGAACAAGGGCGACAAGGTCCGGTCGTACCACGTGCTGAAGCATCTGCTGGCCGGGCACCGAGTCTTTCTCGGCACCTTCGTCGACGACCCGCAGGACCTGGCGCACCTCGACACCGTGCGCCGCTGGTGTGCGGGTTTCCATGCCACCCAGCTCTCACCGCGGCGCGCGCGTGTCGCCAGTTTGGCGGGCCTGGCGACGGGCGAAGCGCTCACCCTGCGCTACTACCGCGACGAAGCACTGGCCGCATGGGTGCGGCAGACGCTGGCGACGGAGCGCATCGACGCAGCCGTCGTCTTCTCGTCATCGATGGTGCAGTACGCCGAAGGCGTGCCGGGTTTGCCGATGCTGGTGGATTTTGTCGATGTCGATTCCGCCAAGTGGGGCGAATATGCCGGCCGCCACCTGTGGCCGCTGTCGTGGCTCTACCGCCGCGAGGGCCAGCGCCTGCTGGCTTACGAGCGCCGCGCCGCATCCCGTGCCGAGCGCTCGTTCTTCGTGACGAGCAAGGAGGCCGCGCTGTTCCGCCAGCTCGCGCCGGAATGCGGCAGTCGCGTCGACGCCCTGTGCAACGGCGTCGATGCCGACTACTTCGCGCCCGACGCCAACCTGTCCTCGCCTTTTTCCGCGGACGAATGGCCGCTGGTCTTCACGGGCGCGATGGACTACTGGCCCAACATCGACGCGGCCGTCTGGTTCACCCAGGAAGTCCTGCCCGCCTTGCGCCGCGAATGGCCGCGGCTGCGGTTCCACATCGTCGGGCGTGCGCCCACCCCGGCGGTGCGGGCGTTGGCTGGCGAAGCGGTGAACGTCACGGGCACGGTGCCGGACGTGCGGCCGTACCTGCAGCACGCGCGCGTCGTGGTGGCGCCCCTTCGCCTCGCCCGAGGGGTGCAGAACAAGGTGCTGGAGGCGATGGCCATGGGCAGGCCCGTGGTCGCTGCGCAGTCCTGCGTCGAGGCGATCGACGCGATGCCGGGACGTGACTTGATCGGTGCAGACGAAGCGGGCGACTACCAGCGCCACATCTCCGCCTTGCTGCGCGATCCGCAGCAGGCCGGGTCCCTGGGCGAAGCCGGCCGCGCCTGCGTGGTCCGCCACTACAGTTGGGCGGCACACCTGGGCAGCTTGGACGGCCATCTCGATGCGGCCATCGCCGCCCGCGCGGGAGTGGCCGCATGACCGGGCTCGTTTCGTCCGCCGCGATGGACCCCACCCATGCGGCGCAATGGCGGCGTTCAGGGCTGGCGCTGGCCTTGCTGCTGGCGTGCATCGGCGTGTTCTTCTTCGACACCTTTCGAAGCATGGAGCAGATCTGGTCTCGCTCCGAGACATTCGCGCATGCCTATGTCGTGCCACCGATCGGGCTCTGGCTGATCTGGCGGCAGCGCACGGCGCTCGCACGGCAGATGCCGGCGCCCACGGTCTGGCTGCTCGCACCGTTCCTGCTGCTGTGCGCCACATGGCTCGTCGGTCAGCTCGCGGCGGTGAACGCGGTGACGCAGCTCAGCGCCACCGGGCTGGTGGTGCTGTCGGTCCCCCTGGTGCTGGGCTGGCACACCGCGAAGGTCATCCTCTTCCCGCTCGCGTTTCTGTTCTTCGCCGTGCCGATCGGCGAGTTCATGATCCCGCCGCTGATGCATGCCACGGCCGACTTCACGGTGCTGGCGCTGCGGCTGAGCGGCATCCCGGTCTACCGGGAAGGCCTGCAGTTCGTGATCCCCAGCGGCAACTGGTCAGTGGTCGAGGCCTGCAGCGGCGTGCGCTACCTGATGGCCTCGTTCATGGTCGGCAGCCTGTTCGCCTACCTCAACTACCGGTCGTGGCAACGCCGCACCGTCTTCGCCCTGGTGTCGCTGGCAGTGCCCATCGTCGCCAATTGGGTACGTGCCTACATGATCGTGATGCTGGGGCATCTTTCCAGCAACCAGCTCGCCGTCGGGGCAGACCATCTTCTCTATGGCTGGGTGTTCTTCGGCGTCGTGGTGACAGCCGTTTTCATGCTCGGCGCCCGATGGTCCGAGGCGCCTGCCGGACCGCAGCACGCCCTCCCGCCGTCCGACGTGGCGGCGCGGCCGGGCTGGCATCTCTGGTGCGCCACCGCGTTGGCCATCGCCGCCGCCGCCACACCGCAGCAAGCCCTGAACCGCATCGACGACCCGGCGACGACAGCCGGTCCGCCGCAACTGTCGCTGCCTGCCGAGCTGCAAGGCGGCTGGCGTGTCGATGCCTCCGGCGACTCAGCGTGGAAACCCGCCTTCAGGAACCCCGATGCCGAAGCGTCGAGGCGCTACGTCCATGCAGGCGTCCCGCCCGTGGGCGCCTACCTCGCCTACTACCGCCAGCAGTCGGAAGGCCGCAAGCTGGCGTCCGCGGAGAACCAGGTGGTCTCGCTGCAGGACAGGAATTGGAATCCCGTCGACACCGCCACGCACACCGTTGCGCTCGAAGACGGCCGCGAACTGAAGGTGCTGCAGACCACGCTGCTGCGCACCGACTCGAGCCACCTCGTCGACCGGCGGAGCATGCTCGTCTGGCAGTTCTACTGGCTCGGCGGCCCTGTCACCTCCAGCGACCATGTCGCCAAGGCCATCGGCGCATGGCAGCGCCTGCGCGGCGAGGGCGACGACGGCGCCGCGGTGATGCTCTATGCAGAAGACACCACCGGCCAAGCCACCGCGGCGGCGGCACTGCACGACTTCCTTCGTGCGAACTGGGGCCTGATCGAACAAGGCCTCACGCGCACGCGGGCCACCCGCTGAAGGCGATGGACAAGTTCCAAGCCTCGCCTCCCCTGCAGCCCGGCCCGGTCCCGGCCGCCGCCGTGGCAGCAGACCCCCGGCCCCTGATCGCCCACGTCGTCTACCGCTTCGACACCGGCGGCCTGGAGAACGGGCTCGTCAACCTGATCAACCACATGCCGGCCGACACCTACCGGCACGCGATCATCGCGTTGACGGAGGTCACGGCGTTCAGCCGGCGCATCCGCCGCAGCGACGTGGAGTTCATCTCGCTGCACAAGCCGCCGGGGCATGCCGTGCGCCTCTACCCACGCCTGGCGCGCCTGTTCAGGCAACTCCGCCCTGCCGTCGTGCACACGCGCAACCTCGCCGCGCTGGAGTGCGTGCTGCCGGCCTGGTGGGCCGGCGTGCCCGTGCGGATGCACGGTGAACACGGGCGGGATGTCGAAGACCTCGATGGGACCAAGCGCAAGTACCAGCTGATGCGCCGCGCCTACAAGCCATGGGTCACGCACTACATCGCGCTGTCGCGCGACCTGGCCGGCTACCTGACCGAACGGATCCATGTCGCACCGGCGCGCATGAGCCAGGTCTACAACGGCGTCGACGCGGACAGCTTTCGGCCGGCAACCGGGGCTGCGCAGCCCGGCATCGAAGGCTGCCCGTTCCCGCCCGGACGCCACTGGCTGGTCGGCACCGTCGGCCGCATGCAGCAGGTGAAGGACCAGCTGACCCTCGCGCACGCGTTCGTGCGGGTGCTGCAGCAAGAACCCGCCCTGAGAGACAGGCTGCGCCTGGTCATGGTCGGGGCTGGCCCCCTGCGGGAGCCCGTGCAGCGCGTGCTGTCGGAGGCGGGCGTTGCCGACCTGAGCTGGCTGCCCGGCGAGCGGACGGACGTGGCCCACGTGATGCGCGGCCTGAACTGCTTCGTGCTGCCTTCCCGGGCGGAAGGCATCTCCAACACGATCCTCGAAGCGATGGCCACCGGCCTGCCCGTGGTGGCGACCGACGTGGGCGGCAACGCCGAGTTGGTCGTCGACGGCACGACTGGCCTGGTCGTGCCCGCCGCCGATCCGCAGGCCATGGCGCGTGCGATAGCCGCCTTGGCGTGCGAACCCACCGCCGCAGAGGCGATGGGCCGCGCGGGCCGTGCGAGGATCGTCGGACAATTCAGCCTGCAAGCCATGGTGGCGCGTTACCAGGGCATCTACGATCAGGCACTGCGCGCCGCGCGCACCGCCTAAGCCAGAGAGTACACAAGCATGTGTGGAATCACCGGCCTATTCGACAGCCGCGGGCAGCGCCCGATCGACCGGGCAGCGCTTCAGCGCATGAACGACTCGCAGTTTCACCGCGGGCCCGACGAAGGCAGCCTGCACACAGAGCCCGGCCTGGGCCTGGGGCACCGGCGGCTGTCGATCATCGACATCGCCACCGGCCAGCAGCCGCTGTTCAACGCGGACCGGACGGTCGCCATCGTCTTCAACGGCGAGATCTACAACTACCAGGCGCTGATGAGCGAGTTGCAGGCGCTGGGCTACGTGTTCCACACCAAGAGCGACACGGAAGTGATCGTCCATGCCTGGGAGGCGTGGGGCGAGCGCTGCGTCGACCGGCTGCGCGGCATGTTCGCGTTCGGACTGTGGGACAGCAAGCGCCAGACCTTCTTCCTGGCACGTGATCGCCTGGGCGTCAAACCCATGTTCTACGCGGCGTTGGCCGACGGATGGCTTCTTTTCGGCTCGGAGCTCAAGTCGTTGCTGGCGCACGGTGAACTGGATCGCGACATCGATCCCTTCGCCGTCGAGGAGTACTTCGCGCTGGGCTACGTGGCCGAGCCCCGCACGATCTTCAAGCAGGCCAGGAAGCTGCCGCCGGCCCACACCCTGCTGTGGCGCCGCGGCGAACCGATGCCACAGCCTCGCCCCTACTGGGACGTGCGCTTCACGCTGGACAACGGCATCACCGCGGAAGATGCCTGCGCCGAACTGCGCGACCGCCTGCAGGAAGCCGTCCGCCTGAGGTTGATCGCCGAAGTACCGCTGGGCGCCTTCCTGTCGGGCGGCGTCGACTCGAGCGCGGTGGTCGCCACGATGGCGGAGGTCTCCGGTGAGCCGGTCAACACCTGCTCGATCGCGTTCGACGACCCCCAGTTCAACGAGTCGGCCTTCGCGCAGCTCGTGGCGGACCGCTACCAGACGCGCCATCACGTCGAGACGGTGAAAAGCGACGACTTCGACCTGATCGACACGCTGGCGCGCCTCTACGACGAGCCCTATGCCGACAGCTCCGCCATCCCCACCTACCGCGTGTGCCAGCTCGCGCGGCAGCGGGTGACCGTCGCGCTGTCCGGCGACGGCGGCGACGAGACCTTCGGCGGCTATCGCCGCTACCGCCTTCACCTGATGGAGGAACGCATGCGCTCGGCGCTGCCCGAGGGCGTGCGCAAGCCACTGTTCGGCCTGCTGGGCAAGGTCTACCCGAAGGCGGACTGGGCGCCGCGTGTCCTGCGGGCCAAGACGACGTTCGAAGGCATGGCACGCACCTCGGTCGAGGCCTACTTCCATTCGGTGTCCATCCTGCGCGGCCCGATGCGCGACGCGCTCTTCAGCCCGCGCTTCAAGGCGGCGCTGTCCGGCTACGACGCCCGCCAGGTGTTCGACGCACACGCGGCACGCGCCGGCACCGACGACCCGCTGGCGCTGATCCAGTACCTCGACATGAAGACCTACCTGGTCGGCGACATCAACACCAAAGTCGACCGCGCGAGCATGGCGCATTCGCTGGAGGTGCGCGAGCCGCTGATGGACCATGAGCTGATCGAATGGCTCGCGACCCTGCCCTCCGACCTGAAGATCCGCGGGCAGGAAGGCAAATTCCTGCTGAAGAAGGCGATGGAGCCCAAGCTGCCCCACGACGTGCTGTACCGCCCGAAGATGGGCTTCTCGGTGCCGCTGGCACGCTGGTTCCGGGGGCCGCTGAAGCAGCGTGTGCGGGACGCGGTGCTGGGCCCGCGCCTGGCCGAGACCGGCTGGTTCGACCGCAAGTACCTCCAGCACCTGGTGGATGCGCACCAATCGGGCGTGCGCGACTACAGCGCCCCCCTCTGGACGCTGATGATGTTCGAGGCGTTCCTGCGCACGGTGGTGGATGCGCCGGCCGTGCGCCGGCCCGCATCGCAGCAGGAGGCGGTGACGGCATGACGCTCCGTGTCCTCCATGTACTGGACCATTCGATCCCGCTGCACAGCGGCTACACCTTCCGCACCGCGGCGCTGTTGCGCGAGCAGCGCCGCCTGGGCTGGGAGACCTTCCACCTGACCAGCCCGAAACACACGGCGCCTTCGCAGCCCGACGAGACCGTGGACGGCCTGCACTTCTTCCGCACGCCCGCGCCAGCAGGCCCTCGGCTGCCCGGACTGGCCGAGATCTCCCTGATGAAGGCGGTGCAAGTGCGGCTGCGTGAAGTCGCGCTGAAGGTCCGCCCGCACATCATCCATGCCCATTCGCCGGTGCTCAACGCGATCCCGGCGCTGCGCGTGGGCCGCGAGCTCGGCATTCCCGTGGTCTACGAGGTGCGCGCCTTCTGGGAGGACGCGGCCGTCGACCATGGCACGACACACGAAGGCAGCCTGCGCTACCGCTTCACGCGCTGGCTCGAAACCTATGCGCTGCGCCATGCTCGGCATGTGTTCACGATCTGCGAAGGCTTGCGGCAGGACATCGTCGCACGGGGCATCCCGGCGGCCAAGGTGACCGTCATCCCCAACGCCGTCGACATCGAGAGCTTCACACCGGGCGGCGCGGCCGACGAGACGCTTCGTGCGCAACTTGGCCTATCGGGCGGCGAAGTGGTGGGTTTCATCGGTTCGTTCTACGCCTATGAAGGCCTCGACCTGCTCCTCGCGGCGCTGCCAGAACTGCTTCGCGAACGGCCGAACGCCCGGCTGCTGCTGGTGGGCGGCGGCCCCCAGGAGGCGGCGCTCAAGTCTCAGGCCGCGGCGCTCGGCGTGGCCGACAAGGTCGTGTTCACGGGGCGCGTGCCGCACGCCGAGGTGCAGCGCTACTACGACCTGATCGACGTGCTGGCGTATCCGCGCCACTCGATGCGCCTGACGGAGCTGGTCACACCGCTGAAGCCGCTGGAGGCCATGGCGCAAGGTCGTGTGCTGGTGGCCAGCGACGTCGGCGGGCATCAGGAGCTGATCCGTCATGGCGAGACCGGCGCGCTGTTCACCGCGGGCAGCGCGCCTGCATTGAGCCGCGCGCTGGCCGACCTCCTGGCGCGGCGCAGCGACTGGCCCGCGCTGCGGCAGGCGGGCCGCCGCTTCGTCGAGCAGGAGCGCAACTGGGCTGCCAGCGTGGCGCGTTACCAGGCGCCCTACCGGCACGCGGTGCCGCAGACCGCCGATGCGTGAACCGGGGCCGCACGTGGTGGTGTTCAGCAGCCTGTTCCCGAGCCGGATGCAGCCGGGTGCGGGGCTGTTCATCCGCGAGCGCATGTTCCGCGTCGGCCGGCAGCTGCCGCTGTGCGTGGTCGCGCCCACGCCGTGGTTTCCGCTGCAAGGCCTGCTGGCGCGATTCAAGCCGGGCTTCCGGCCGGGCGCGCCGCGCTTCGAGCAGCAATCTGCGCACGAGGTGTGGTTCCCGCGGTTCTTCTCGCTCCCTGGCCTGCTCAAGCGCCTCGACGGCCTGTCGATGGCGTTGGCCGCCTGGCCGCGGCTGCGCGCGTTGAAGCGTGCGGGGCGCCTCGACCTGATCGACGCGCATTTCGGCTATCCCGACGGCTACGCCGCGACGCTGCTGGGCCGCTGGCTCGGCGTGCCTGTCTGCATCACGCTGCGGGGCACCGAGACGCGCCATGCCAAGGATCTGGCGCTCGCGCCCCTGCTCCGGCAGGCGCTGCTGCGTGCGGACCGCGTGTTCGCCGTGTCGGCCTCGCTCGCGGCCGTGGCCCACGGACTCGGCGTACCGGCCGAGCGTGTGCAGGTGGTCGGCAACGGCGTCGACCTCGACAAGTTCACGCCGCAGCCGCAGCCGTCAGCACGCCAGCGCCTCGGCCTGCCGGAAGGCGTGCCGGTCCTGGTCACGGTGGGCGGCCTGGTCGAGCGCAAGGGTTTCCATCGCGTGATGGCCTGCCTGCCCGCACTGCGCCGGCGCTTTCCGGGGCTGGTGTACCTGGTGGTCGGCGGGCCCAGCCTCGAAGGCGACTGGACGGCTCGGCTGCACAAGCTGTCCGACGAGCTGGGGCTCGGCGAGACCGTGCGCTTCCTCGGCCCGCTGCCTCCGCAGGCCCTGAGTGCCGTGCTGTCGGCCGCCGACGTCTTCGTGCTGGCCACCCGCAACGAAGGCTGGGCCAACGTGCTGCTCGAGGCCATGGCCTGCGGCCTGCCGGTCGTCACCACCGATGTCGGAGGCAACAAGGAGGTCGTGTCCGATCCCGCATTAGGCATCGTGGTGCCGTTCGATGACGAACAGCAGTTGCACGACGCGCTGGCCGATGCCCTGGCCCGGCCCTGGAACCGGCAGGCCATCCGCGCGCACGCAGCGGCCAACACCTGGGACCAGCGCGTCCAGACACTTCTTGGCGCCTTCAAGCGCCTCGCCGCACGCTAAGCCGGCCCGAACGAAACACCATGTCCAGCTTGTACACACGACTCGTCTCGGGCCTCGTATTCCCGGTCCAGGAGAAGCTGAAGTCGCACACGACGGTGCGGGTACGCCGTGAAATGGAGCAGACGCAGTGGTGGCCTGCCGATCGGCTGGCCGACCTGCAGCTGCAGCGCCTGCGCGCCTTGCTGCAGGAGGCCGGGCAGCACGTGCCCTACTACCGCGACATCTTCGCCCGGCTCGGGTTCGATCCGCGGCGCGTGCAGAGCGTGTCCGACCTGCAGGCGCTACCCTTCCTCGACAAGGCCGCGATACGCGCCCATACCGAAGCCCTGCGCCACGACCACGCCATCGGGCTGGCCCGCTTCAACACGGGTGGATCGTCGGGCGAGCCACTGATCTTCTACATCGGTGCACGCCGGGTCAGCCACGACGTGGCCGCCAAATGGCGGGCGACCCGCTGGTGGGGCGTGGACATCGGCGACCCGGAGATCGTCGTCTGGGGCTCGCCCATCGAGCTCGGGGCGCAGGATCGGGTGCGCCGATGGCGCGATGCGTTGATGCGCACCGAACTGCTGCCCGCATTCGAGATGAGCGAGGCCAAGCTCGACGGCTTCGTCGCGCGCATCCGCGCCCGGCGGCCGCGCATGCTCTTCGGCTATCCGTCGGCGTTGTCGCACATCGCGCGGCATGCCGAAAAGCGCGGCCAACGCATGGACGACCTCGGCATCCGCGTGGCGTTCGTGACCAGCGAGCGGCTGTACGACGAGCAGCGGGACGCCATCTCGCGCGTGTTCGGTTGCCCGGTGGCCAACGGCTACGGCAGCCGGGACGCCGGCTTCATCGCGCACCAGTGTCCGGCCGGCAGCATGCACCTGACCGCGGAGGACGTGGTGGTCGAACTGATCGACCGCGATGGCCAGCCGGCGGCCCCCGGAGAACCCGGCGAGATCGTCGTCACGCATCTGGCGACACACGATTTTCCGTTCATCCGTTACCGGACGGGCGACATCGCGGTGATGGGAGAGGCCCCCTGCACTTGTGGGCGGGGACTGCCCACGCTGCGAGAGATCCAAGGCCGCGCCACGGATTTTGTGGTGGCGACCGACGGCACGGTGATCCATGGCCTGGCGCTGATCTACGTGCTGCGGGACCTGCCGGGCGTGCAGGCTTTCCGCGTCGAGCAACATGACCTGTACCGCACGTCGGTGCAGATCGTTGCAGGTCCTGCGTTCGATGCGGCATCGGAAGCCGCGGTGGTGAAGGGGTTCCGCCAGCGCCTGGGGATGCAGGTGGCCGTGGACGTCGTCCGTGTGGAGGCGATCGCGCCCGAACGATCTGGCAAGTTCCGCTACATCGTGAGCCACGTGGCCCCAGGCTCGATGCGTGAGGCGGCCCATGCGTGACATCCTGGTGATGGGCATCATCGTCGCGCTGGTGCTGCTGACGCTGCGACGTCCGTGGATCGGCGTGCTGGCCTGGTGCTGGATCAGCCTGATGAATCCGCACCGCTATACCTACGGGTTCGCTTATACGGCGCCGGTGGCGGCGATGGCCGCCGGAACCACGTTGCTCGCGCTGGTGTTCTATCGACAGAAGAAGTCACCCTTCCAAGGCGCGCCCACAGTCTGGTTGCTGCTTTTCTTCATGTGGGTCACTGTCTCTTGGTTGATGGGCCTGGACTACAAGACCGACTACCTCCAATGGGACAAGGTCATGAAGGTGTACCTCATGGTCTTCGTCGCACTGGCGATGATTCACTCTCGCCTGCAGATCGTTGCGCTCGCCTGGGTTTGCGCCTTGTCTTTGGCGTTGCTGGGTGCCAAGGGCGGGTTGTTCACTCTGGCTCACGGTGGTAGCTACCACGTATGGGGCCCTCCGGACTCCTTCATCGCGGACAACAACGAATTTGCATTGGCGTTGGTGATGACCATACCGCTATTGCGCTTCTGCCAGCTGCAGATGCCATCGGCGCGCGCGAGGCTCGCGATGACAGCCATCATGCTGCTGTGCGCCATCTCGGTTTTGGGCTCGCAATCGCGTGGTGGTCTGCTTGCTATCAGCGCAATGACGTTGTTGTTGTGGTGGCGGGGGCACAAGCGCATGCTCGGCGGCGTGTTCATTGCCTTGGCAGCGATGGCCTTGCTCGCGTTCATGCCCGACACGTGGACTGAGCGAATGAACACGATCGGCGAGTACCAGGAGGACGAGTCGGCGCAGGGCCGCTTCAGCGCCTGGTGGGTGTCCTGGGGTGTCGCGAAACACTACCTGTTCGGTATCGGCTTCAACCTCGCACGGCCGGAACTCTTCCAGCTGTATTCACCCACGCCCCAACTGGGCACCCCTGTCGCACACAGCATCTATTTCCAGGTGATGGGCCACCATGGCTTCATCGGCTTCTTCCTGTTCGTGATGATCTGGATCAGCACCTGGCGCATGGCCTCGAAGCTGCGCAAGGAGGCCGCCAGCATCGCGCAGGCACGCTGGTGCTTCGACCTGGCCGGCATGGCCCAGGCGTCGCTGCTCGGCTACCTCGTGGGGGGATCGTTCCTGAGCCTGTCGTACTTCGACCTGCCCTACTACATCATGGCCATGGTGGTGCTCGCGCGCGCCTGGGTGCGCAACCGCGGCTGGGAGACCGAAACACACACGGGCCGCCCGTGGCAGTACCGTCTGGGGCTGGTCGAACCGCTGCATGGCACACCGCCTGCCGCCCCTGCAGGCCGCAAGCCGGCACGGACATCCTCCGCAACGCTGCAGCCGCACCGATGATCAAGCCCCTGCTGAACCTCACGACACCCCGCGGTCCGCGGGCACGGCTGTCCACGCTCATCTTCCATCGTGTGCTCGACGCGCCCGATCCGCTCTTCCCGGAAGAGATCGACGCCGCCCGCTTCGACAGCCTCTGCGGCTGGCTGGCCGCGTGGTTCAACGTGCTGCCGCTCGGTACGGCAGTCCGCCATCTGCAGGAACGCACGCTGCCCGAGCGGGCACTGGCGATCACCTTCGACGATGGCTACGAAGACAACCTGCGCGTGGCCGTCCCCATACTGCAACGCCATGGCCTGACGGCCGCTTTCTTCGTCGCCAGCGACTACCTGGATGGCGGCTGCATGTGGAACGATGGGGTGGTCGAAGCCGTGCGGCGAACGTCGCACGCCTCGCTGGACCTGTCCAAGGTGGACGACGGCAGCCTGGGATGCATTGAACTCGGCGGCGTGCAGCAACGCCGTGCCGCGATCGACCACCTGCTGGGCCGGCTCAAGTACCTGGAACCCGCACGCCGCGAGCAGGCGGTGGACGGTGTGCTGAAAGCCGCCGGCGTGCAGCGCCCCCGCACGCTGATGATGCGTTCGCAAGAAGTCCGCGAGCTCGTGCGCCAGGGAATGGCCGTGGGCGGCCATACCGCTTCGCACCCCATCCTGGCAGTCCTCGACGATGACGCTGCAATGGCAGAGATCGCACGCGGCAAAACGGCCCTGGAAGAGATTCTGGATTCGCCGATCGACCTGTTCGCCTATCCCAACGGCAAGCCGCGCACCGACTACACAGGCCGCAGCGTGGCGCTCGCCCGCCGAGCCGGCTTCCGTGCCGCCGTGACCACGGCGTGGGGTGCTGCGCAACAGGGTTCCGACATGTTCCAGATTCCCCGATTCACGCCTTGGGACCAGCACCGCGCGCGATTCGGCCTGCGGTTGGTTGCCAATCTGCGCCGCAAGCCCGAACGCATTTAAGGCGTCTGCTCCTCATCCTCGAGAGTCATGAACGTTCAGCCTCCCCTCCATTTGACGCGTCCGTGGCTCACCGGTGGCGAGCGCGAACGCATGAGCGCCGGCATCGGCAACTGGGAGGGGTTCAACGCCTCGCCCTTCACGTACCACGACATCCTGTCGGTCGCCCGGGAGTGGGAGAGCCAACTCGCCGGCGTGGAGCGTCCGTGGCTGTGCTGGAACGTCGACGCCGAGTGGAGCCTGCTGCAACAGCGCATGGTGCTGGAAGTGGGCTGGACGCCGGTGGTCGGCTTCGATCCGCGAGTGGGCCCACCGCCGCTGCTGCCGGGCGCCGTGCTGATCGACTTCAACCGGCATTTCGGCTTCGGCACGATGTATCCGCACTTCCCGCTGGACTTCGCGTTCGCCTGGTGCGAGCGGCTGGCCTTCTGGCATGCGGATCTTTTGATGCCGATCGAGCAGATGCAGGCGTACGCGCGGCGGTTCGAAACGCTGGAAGACGGCGCGATGATTACTGTGGAGCCCCGGCCATCGATGCGACAGCGGCTTCAGCAACCCCACACACTTCGCTACTGGGAGTTGCTCGGCTGCGTGACCCGTGGCGCCAGTCGCAGCAATTTCGACCTGGGCTGCGGCTGGTGGCTCTGCTTTTACCTCCACCCCAACTGTCCAGGCGACGAGGAGCGCAAGAGGCGCACCACGATGTACTGGGACTGCGGGGTCGGCATCCGCTATTGGCACAAGGCGCTGGGGGGCAAGTTGATGGCGATTCCGGAAGCAGAGGTCGACGAAGGCCACTACACCCGTATGCGGCGCAAGAACTACATAGCCGCCAGCGTGGATGATTGGCGGCGCGATCTGTCCAAGGAACTGTCCGCCAACTTCAAGCTATCGGACATATGCAGCGGATTCGGACTCAAACCGCTCTATGAAGAAGCTCTGAAATATCGATCAACGCCGTAGATCCGAGACGCCATCAAGCGCCTTCCCGCGACTGCAGCCATTGCTCCAGCATCATCAAGATCCAAATCATCTCGCCGTAATAAGCTGGATGGGCCTTCAAGTGCGTCTGCAGCAGCGCCTCAATGAAGTCAGCTCGCACGATGCCGCGTGTAGCGAAGCTATGCAATGATGCTTGAGCCAGGCGATACAGAGCATCATGCTGCATGGCCCACACCCCAAAAGGTAAGCCGAAGCCCTGCTTCTTCTTAGTCAGAATTTCGTCTGGAAGAAATCCGCGCAACGCCTCCTTGAAGAACCAGCGCAGCTTGAGGCCCCTGAGTTTGTATGAAACAGGCAGACGCAAGGAGAAATCAAGCAACCCATCGTCAAGCATCGGGAACGCAACGTCCATTCCCGCCAACGCTGCGCTTCCGCGGACCTTCGGCAAATCACTTTCCGCCAATGTGTAACGCCAGTCGTATGCAAGCATGTGGTTGAGATCACTGGCGGGCTCCTTTACCGCGTGCCAAACTGCCCGTTGGTGCTGCAGAGGAGCGGCCATGTCGATGCTTGCCAGGAAATCAGGTGTAAGCACCTGATCGACGCCCAAACGCAGCAACAAGTTATATTGCTGGAGCCTGTTCGGCATCTCGTCACGCGCTTGATCGACATAGCTTGCAACCTTACGGACTAATGGCACGCGCCCGGCAGGGGTCTGCAACAAGATAGGTTCGACGATCCCCTTGCGCAGCGGCATCGGAACATGCTCGTACCAGCCGAAAACCCGCTGCTTGGCATAGCGTGCGTTGCCCCCGAACAATTCGTCGCCGCCATCACCGGCGAGCAAACGGCTTACGCCGTCGTTGCGCGCCATGCGCGCGCAATAGTATGCGGGCAACGCTGACGAATTTCCAAAAGGCTGGTCGTAGTGCCGAGCCACTGCGGGAATGGACGCCACGAGGTCTGCCGGCGTCACATAGTACTCGTGATGCTCCGTGCCAAAATGCTGCGCAGCAACGCGCGCATAGGACATTTCGTCATAGCCTTGCGCTTCAAAGCCGATCGAATAGGTGGCAGCAGGACGCCCCATCACTTCGCCAATGAGGCCAGCCACCGTGGAGCTGTCTGTGCCACCGCTGAGATAACATGCCGCTTTGCCGCCATCCAGACAGCGAGCCACGGCATCACGAAGCAAAGCTCGAAAGTCATCGCGCAGACTGTCGAAATCACCACGGGGCGCTTCATCGAAACGCGGCTGCCAGTATGGCCCAGTCTCCAGTCGACCGTTCTCGAAGCGCACATAATGCCCGGGTGGGACACGGTGGACATTCCTGAAAATAGTGCGCGGCGAAGGAATGCAGTGAAAATAGAGATAGTCAAAAATTGCCTGCGGGTCGATCGCGTCCAAACCAGCATCCGCCAACGTATCCGCGCGGGCGGCGAACCGCAAGCTCCCTTCTTCGATGCGATAGCAAAGCGAATGCTCGGCGAAGCGATCGACAGCCAGAAATGCACGGCCCACCTGGTCGACGATGCCGACCGCAAACCCCCCCTCGACGCGGGTCGGAGCCAGCACTCCCGCTTCATCAAAGGCTGCCTGCCATGCCGCTGCATCGCCTTGGCTGCGCGCCAGCTCGGCCCATTGCGGTGCGGTGAATCGAGGCCGTCCCCAAGTTTGCACAGTTGCCGGCGGATATTCTGAGCTCATCGAACAGCCTTGTTCTTTGATGTAATCTTAGATATGGAACGCTGCCTCGGTATCAGCAATTTGGCCAATGCCGTCATATTGGCCCGACGGAGGCCCAGGCGCAGCGAGCGAAGATGAAGCCGCGCTGCTTGCCGCAGATGGCCCGCTTGGCTAGAGCGCCAACCCCAATCGAACAGCACACTGGCCATCTGCGCCTGCACCACGCCGTGCTGCCGGGCGGTCAGGCCGGGATAGGAAGCGATACGCGACAGCGCAGATAGCAATTGACTCGAATGCCCCTCGACGTTCGCATCCGCTTCAAAAGAAACGTTGTCAGCACCCAAGTTGTAAATGATCTGCGGGTTGTGCAGGCACGCGAAGCGGTGGTTGCGGGCCAGCCGTACCCAGAACTCATAGTCTTCCGAGACGCGCAGCGTCTCCACCATGCGCTCACGTGCAGCGTTCGCTCTCAGTACGACGCTGGAGAGATTGAACCAGCAGCCCTGCTCTAATAGATATTCGAAAAAGCGACTGTCGAACAGCGTCGCATCTGAAATACATTGTGCGACAGGCGCCGTTGCGAGCTTCCGCTCGAAAGCGGGTCCCATATATGGGACCTCCTTCCCCCCCTGCTCATAGCGGGCGCGCCCAAAGACAACGTCGACATTCGGATGCCGCTTCAGCAATGCGGCAGCGTCGGCCAAATGATTCGGCAAGAACACATCGTCAGAATCCAGCAACGCCACAGCTTCGGCTTGGCCAGCCGCCTGAACGGCCGCCAACCCAGAATTTCGTCCCCCTGCAGGGCCTTTGCTGCCAACGTTGGCCAATATCCTGACGGGACGCCCTTTGTAAACCGTACGCAACCATTCCACGGTTCCATCCGTTGAAGCATCATCGACAACCCAGACCTCCACGTCGATCGTGGACGTGTTCTGAGCAAGAGCAGACTCAATCGCGCTTGCGATGCGGGGCCTGCGGTTGTAGGTGGGTATGACGACGCTGAACTTCATCAGTTTTCAGTGTGCCGACTTCGCATGCCGCGCTGCCTCGTAGAGATAGCCACGCAAGAATGAGATCTCCCAGTCCGCAAGAAAGCGCTGGTCAAAATCGCCTTTCACACGGCCGATAAAGGCCTGTGCAGCCTGCTTGACCAACTTTCCGTACATCCAGCGCGGTGCACCTCTGAGCCGAGGAACACCGTTACCCATCGCTTGGGACGACTCCTGGTGAAACATGTGCCGACCCAGGCGATAGCCTCGCTGGATGATCCATGCTGGCTGCAGTTGATGCGATCGGATGATATGCCCTACCCGCGCCGCAGCAGCAAACCAGGCGCGATAACCGGCTCGTTCAAGCCGCGTGGTGAATTCCACCTCACTTCCCATCACGTATTGACCACTTGACGGGCCGACGGATTCGTCAAATCGATGGCCCTCGTCAAAAACACGACGACGCACAGCCATATTCGGACCCCACACCTGCGCCGCGGGCACCGGGCCCTCACCCAAGTCCACCGGAGTGACGGCGAACGTCGCACCCAAGTTCACCAAACGAGATATCCAAGGCGGACATTGACCATCCGGCCATAAAGGATCTATACCGCCTCCAAAAATATCGAATTCCGGTCTAGATATCACCACCTCAAATAATTTAGACAACCAATCGGCCTGAGGTACGGCGTCATCATCAGTGAATACGACAAGGTCACCTTGGCAATGCGCCACTCCCAGGTTAAGTGCAATATTCTTGCCCCGGCGAGGCGTATAAATCGATTCAATCGGCAACCGGCCGGCATATGCAGCCAGTATGGCTGATGTTCCATCGGTGCTCGCGTTGTCCACCACCACAATTTTCCATGGAACGGCTGGGTACCGCAGCTGTGTATATGCGTCTAGTACGCGCGGCAATGTACCAGCACCGTTGTGCGTTGCCATCAAGATAGTCAACATGTGCAGTGCCCCAGTGCCCTCTACTCGGACTGCCCACGTATCGTACGTTTGGCCCATCGTAGCGTGCCGCGCACATTTTGCGTGGCTCTTCGCGCCAAGTCCCACGTTGGCAATTTCGTGGGCGCAGTTGCAATTTCGGCGTATTTTAGTAAATACTGTTGCTTGAGAGAACGTATGTCGTAATACTTCCTGGCTATGTCAAGACTGCGTCGCCCGAGAGCCTGCCAACGCGCCTGATGCCCCACCGATAAAACCTCGGTCAAAGCGCCAGGCCGGGCCATATCAATGAAAACACCCTCCTTAACAATGCTCTTTTGATTAGGGTGGTTGGTACATATTACAGGCAGGCCCATGGCCATCGCCTCAATGTACACAAGACCGAAGGTCTCAAAAATACTCCCCAAAACAAAAGCATCAGCGGCCGCATAAGCTTTAGGAAGCTCCGTCGGCGCCAGGGAGTCGAAATGCACCCTGTCGCCAAGCAGTTTGTATCCCAGCTCGCGTATCGCGGGCGAATCCTCACTGTCTTGGCCAACGATGGCCAAATGTAGGTCTTGGCCTGCGGCAGCAATCTCCTTGATAACGTAGTCCATGCGCTTGTGCCAAAAACATATCGTTCCCACACAAATCAGGAGCACCGCGTCCGCCGGAATGTTATGACGCGCACGGAAATCTGTCTCGATATCAGGATGGTAAATCGCCATGTTCACCCCATGGGGGATCATGAACGCCTTCCCTCGTACACTGTGCTTGAGATTTAGCTCTGTATGCTCCTGGACAAAGTCACACGAAGGCAAATCATCAGCGGGAATAGCACCACCATTTGAAAACAGTACTCTGGGTGTATGGCGAAAGAGATGCCGCTGTGCGTAGATAACATTGCAGACATCCCGATCGAGGCAGTGAATAACATCGAATCCACCTTCGAGCAACGCCCCTAGCGCCGCCCACGCGAAGCTAGTGCACTCTATGCGGATGCGCTCCTGGCCTGCTTCCGAAGCGTGCCAGCGTGGAGAAACCGGCAGCTTTATGTCTTGCAAGCCCACGGCGTCGCGTGCTATATGGGGCACGACAATTTCCCTCGCCGACGCCGGCCCGCCGCCTTTGAAGAGAGTGATATCGAGAGAGTCAGACAGCAGGTCGAAAAGATTCCTTGCGAACGACTCATGCCCACGATGCACACGCCCCAGGCCCGGGCAAAGCAGAGCAACGCGAGGCATTCTCAACTCTTCGTTGACAGTATGGCCATTGCCAATCCCTTTTCAGCCGTAGGACGCTCAATGACTAAACCAGGCTCTGTGGCGGCCCATTGGCGAACCATTTCAGTTTCGTCCGGGCGATCTGCGTCGTCGACCAAAACAATGCAATTGGGCGCTAACCTAGAACGCAAACGAGGAAAGGCAGGTGCACGCACCATTGGCGCAAGCCCTGCGGGGGGTCCGTCCACAACCAACATATCGATCTGCCCTATATTGATGGGCAGCACATCTTCTTGATACCAAGGTGTTGACGTATGAGTCGTCTGCAGAGGTGCGTGCAGCACGGTCGCCCAGTCGCTCAACCCATACCGCACCAGCATGTCGCGGGTCTTTTGCGCGTACTGCTCTTCATGCTCTAAGCTCCATACGTGACCAGCCCCCAACTGCTGCAGGCATCGCGCCGCGACGATCGTCGAAACACCCGAGCTGCATTCAACGATCACAGCCGGGCGGCGCTGGTGAATTTGCTCCGCAACGTGCAATAAGAAGTCCGGTGACCCGGCCCAACCACGCATGGCGGGCAAAGCCATGTCTAATTGGAGACGCCGCTCCAGCGCCAACAGCGCCTGGACTTGCGAAAAAAAATTCTCCGATTCGGTTCTGATAGCAGCAACGTCACTGAGCAGCTTATAAGTAGCCAAATGCACCGCTCGGATTTTTCGCCAAGTGAGCAATCCAACGCCGCCGATCACTACCAAGCCTAGAACCAATAGAGTTTCCAAGAAAAACATCGCGACCTTTCATGGTTGCAAATTCGAATCAACCCCGCCGAGGCGTTAGCCGCAGGCCAGGAAAATGCCTCATCCAGCGCTGCATCAGCGGATCACTGGCCAATGGGTGCTCGCTGATCCGTAACCCAGCAACCCAACACAATATGCCCGACAGAATGACCATAGCAAACCACCCTGCACTCATAGGCGCCGCCCTGTCCAAGCCGTACCAGAAGCTCAGAGCGCCAGGCAAGGCCAAAGTGACAACGGTAATTTTGAGGCTACAGAACAACTGGTGCCGCAAAGCTGACCAGTCGCTGGCCAGAGATGCATTTTTGACCCCATAGGATAAAGGCACGTATATAATAAAACACAGCAGATAAGCCCAAACGCACGCTTCCAGGGATCGGAATACGAGCGCTGCAGCTACGATGATGACGGCACGCAACGGCTGAAAAATTAACTCCAACCGCGCTACCTGATCCATTCGCCCAGCGGCCATCAGGAGGGTTGATATCAGGCTGCTCGCGGCATACAAGCCCCCCGCAACAGCCAACGGCGGCACGAGCTTTGCCGCGGCATCCCACTGAGGTCCGTATAACAGGCGAAGAACTTCCAACGGAAACAGGGCCATGAATCCAAAAAAGGGCCACGCAAATGCCGTTACGCCCCCAACGCTGCTAATGTACTGAGCTTCAACAGAGCCATTGCACCGGTGTGTCTGCGCATACGCAGGAAACGCCACATTCCGCACCGCTCCCATGAGGTCCCGACTGAACAGATTGACAAGTCCCTGTGCTCGACTGAACAAGGCCACCGGCGTGAAACCAAGGATCTTTCCAAGTGCCAGATCATTGATGTCCATCGACACGGTCGTCACCACGTTGACCGCTGCGCTCTGCCCACCAAAACGCAACAATTGACGCCAGCGGCTCAAGCTCGGCAAAAGTATGCGGCGTTGCGCCTGCGCGACCCAAGCCCCCACGCCGACACAGATGTTTGTGGCGACTGCGCTGATCGCCATGCTGTTGGCACCAAACCCCGCCCAGGCCAAGGCAATGGTCGAACAGAACCCCACAAGCGCCGCCACCAAGTTCACATACAGCAATCGCTTGAACTGAAGTTCACGCCGCAGGAGAGACAGCGAGATCGTACAGAACGGCAATATTGCGAAGTTCAATGACGAAATGCGCAGCGTCTGAAGCATGCGTTCGTCTTCATAGAATCGTGCCGCCATCGGCGCCAGCAAGAGGACGATCAGGAACAATCCCCCACCCAGCAATAACGACATGCCAAACGCCGTTCGGATGTGGTCGTCGCTGAGATCCTTCTCCTGGATCAGGAAATTGCCTATCCCAAAGTCTCGAAGCACCTGCGCGATGCCGATCACCGCGAGGCTGACGGAATAGATGCCGATCTCTTCCGGTGTCAGTAGGCGTGCAAGGATGATGTTGCTGGCCAGCGCCAGCACCAGCGTCAGGTAGCGCTCGAGGAAGGACAGCGCCAACGCGCGGCGCACGCTGGTCATGACGTGCGCACCCTGACGTGATGGCTCGCAGACACCATGCCGGGGCTCAAGCTAACCAACCCCTTTGCCTGCCCCGCGCAGTCCAAGCTTCATCGCCGCGCGGGCGGTGTTCATCCACAGTTTGAGCTCGTTGGGCCTGCGCGCCAGCGCATCCCGGTAGCCGTTGAACGCCACGGCAGCGTCCCCACGCAGCAAATGCGTATAGGCATGAGCCACCTGCAAATCATGCAATCGGCGTTGGAGCCGCACCGGATCGGCTTCGCTGCCATCGGGGCCAGTCAAGCCCCAACGCTTGACGGCGCTGGCAATGACCTCGTGCTCGTAGTTCACTTCCCGCGGGCGACGCGACACCGAGTTCGGCAGGATCCGATACAGCGCGCCGGTGGAGGCCAGCTTGGTGATCTTGCCCTCGCGCGAGCAACGCAGCCAATAGTCGTAGTCGTCGCCATTCCACAGCTGGAGGTCGAAGCCCCCGAGCCGCTTGACCATGCTGCCGCGCAGCATCACCGTGGTGGTCAGCAATTCGCAGTCGAAGAGCAATCGGGTGTAGAGCCAACCCGAGTTGACGGCGTCCACGCTGTCGTCGACGTGCCGCGCCTCGATGTCTGGCCGGCGCTTGAAGCTGCCGTCGGCTTCCGGCATCCAGACGTGCCAGTGGGTGAACACCGTACCGACATCGGCGTGCCGATCCAGGTGCCGCGCCTGCGCCGCCAGCTTGCCCTGGACCCAGACGTCGTCGGCATCGAGAAAGGCGATGTAGTCGCCCCGCGCGGCCTGCAGTGCAGCATTGCGCGCTGCAGGCGGGCCCGCATTCTTCTGGTCGATCACACGGATGCGGTCGCCAAACCGCCTGAGCACATCGAGGGTTCCGTCCGTGCTGCCATCGTTGACGACGATGATCTCGGTGGCCGGGTGGTCTTGTGCCAGCGCGCTTTCCAGCGTCTCTGCGACAGTGGCGGCGCAGTTGTACGCCGGGATGATGACGGTGACGAGCGAAGCCATGAACGGATCGGGCTGACTGCCTTGCCAGGCCGATCAGGCCTTGGCGAGGAGTTGCGAAAAATACGCGATGGTCTTTTGCAGCCCGGCGTCCAACGCCGTGCTGGGTTCCCAGTTCAGGTGGGCGCGCGCCAGCGTGAGATCGGGCTGGCGCTGCAGCGGATCGTCGCTCGGCAGCGGCTTGTGCAGGATCTCCGACTTGGATCCGGTGAAAGCCACAACCTTTCGGGCCAGTTCGAGGATGGTGAACTCGCCGGGGTTGCCGATGTTCACCGGGCCGGTGAAGTCGTCGCCCGTGTCCATCAGCCGCATGAGCCCCGCGATCAGGTCGTCGACATAGCAGAAGGACCGGGTCTGCGAACCGTCGCCGTAGATGGTGATCGGCTCCCCGCGCAGCGCTTGAACGATGAAGTTGCTCACCACCCGGCCGTCGCTGGGGTGCATGCGCGGCCCGTATGTGTTGAAGATCCGCGCCACCTTGATGCGCAGCTTGTGCTGCCGGTGGTAATCGAAGAACAGCGTCTCGGCGCAGCGCTTGCCTTCGTCGTAACAACTGCGCAGGCCGATCGGGTTGACGTGGCCCCAGTAGTCCTCGCGTTGCGGGTGCACCTGCGGGTCGCCATACACCTCGCTGGTGCTCGCCTGCAGAATCTTGGCTTTCAGCCGCTTGGCGAGCCCCAGCATGTTGATGGCGCCGTGCACGCTGGTCTTCGTGGTCTGCACGGGGTCGTACTGATAGTGCACCGGCGATGCAGGGCACGCGAGGTTGTAGATCTCGTCAACCTCGACGTACAACGGAAAGGTCACGTCATGGCGCATCAGCTCGAAGTGCGGATGGCCCAGCAGATGTGCGACGTTGTCCTTGGTGCCGGTGTAGAAGTTGTCGATGCACAGCACGTCGTGGCCAGCTTCGATCAGGCGTTCACACAGGTGCGAACCAAGAAAACCTGCGCCACCGGTGACCATCACGCGCTTGATCGTCCCGTAACTTCTCATTTGTCCGCTCCCGCCGCAGGCAGGATGCTGTGGCAACTGGAGAGTATGTTACCGCTCGACCACCCGACCATCGCTGCACAGGAGCGTGCCGGACTTGGCATGCGCGCGTCGCGAAAACCGCAGTAAGGCAAAACCCGCATGGGAAAAAATTCGCCGCCCCGTCGCAGGGCGCGGAACCGTAACAAACTGCGCGTCCACACCGATTTCTTCGCGACCGGACGCTGCCATGACTCCTGATACCACTTTCCGCCGCCTCGCGCGGCGCACCGCCAGCGCCTTCGCCGTGGTCTGCATGATGACGGCGGGCACGACGACAGCCGCCCAAGCCCAGGACCTGAGCTACCTGCAAGGGCTGCTCGACGCCATGGCGGAAGGCACTTGGGTGAAGGCCAGCACCAACCTCTATTCCGACGCCTGGGCCAGTCCACTGGATGGCGGCCTGCCCAGCGGCACCTACTCCGACCCCGGCGCCGTTGTGAAGTCGTGGAGCAACATCGCCTGGGATCCGAACCGCGCCCGGCTGATGTTGTGGGGCGGCGGGCACGCGGCGTACATGGGCAACGAGATGTACTTGTGGGAAGGCGCCAGCGGCACGTGGACCCGCGGATCGCTGCCGAGCCGGCTGGTCAGCGGAGGCAACGCCGTGTTCTACGTCGTGGACGACGCCGCACCGCAGTCTGCCCACAGCTATGACAACGGGCTGTTTCTTCCCCACATCGATCGCTACGTGACCTTCGGCGGAGCCGCCTTCAATACGGGGGCGGGCTTCGTCACACGCGATGCCAACGGAAACCCGGTGGGCGCCGGGCCTTGGCTGTGGGATCCCTCGAAGGCAGACGCCAACAAGGTCGGCGGCACGACCGGCTCGGGCTACCTCCCCTCCGTGGAAGGTGGCCAGATGTGGGCCAACCGGGCCGACACCTACACCGGCACGCGGGGGCAGAGCCCCCTCGAGGGCACCAGTGCCTACCGTGAGGAGAACGGCCGTGACGTCGTCTACACCACCCGAGACTCCAACGCGTCCGGCTTTCCGAACCTGTATCGCTACATGCCCGGAGACCCGGCCACGAATGAGCTCGATCGCTGGGATGTGGTGGGCCGCTCATGGAACGCGAGCAGCAGCCAGTCCGCCGCGGCGATCGACAGCGACAACGGCTACTACGTCCGCATCTCCAACAAGGCGAACACCTACGATGAGTTCGGCCTGGGGCTCTGGGATCTGAACCAGATCGACCTGGGGTCCGATGCCCTCATCGGCGACCGCTGGATCGAGCTGCATGACAGCACGGGCGCCATCTTCCGCACCAACCGCGACATGGGCATCGCCTTCGACGAGGCCAGCGGACGCTTCTATTTGTGGGACGGCAAGGATTTCGGCACGGTGTATTCGACCGCACCGGAATTCGACGCCTCGGGCACACTGCTGGATGCCTGGACGGTGACCAAGCACACCAGCGCGGGCGCGCAACCGGAAGGCAACTTCGCCAACGGGGTGCTGGGCAAGTGGATCTACGTCGCGGAACTGCAGGCCTTCATCGCACTGGACGAGTACAACGCCGCCACCCAGGACGCCGCCGTCTGGCTCTACAAGCCGCAGATCACGATGATTCCGGAGCCGCAGGCAGCCGCCATGCTCATCGCCGGCCTGATCGCTTTGCAATGGCGCCGGAAGGCTCAAGCCAGGCGCGGTTGAACCTGTTCATCGGGCGGGGGCTGGCGGCGCCAAGACGATCACGGGTGGGCGCCGCCCCAGCGAAGCATGGACCCCCGGCCATCGGCCAAGGAAGGCCACCTGGGCCCGCCCGATCCGCACGAAGACCACCCGGCCCACCGACACGGCGCCGAGCCGCGCGTGCGAGCTGATCGATGCCGCGTTGAAGAGCGAGATGCGGCTGAAGCTCCACTGCACACCGCGGGCCGCCAAATCGGCATCGACGGCCTTCCACAGGCGGCCCATCGTGCGGCCCAGCCGCAGACGCGGCACGACGTACACGTCGAAGTCCCAGGCACTGACCGCGGGATCCGCAAGGCGGTACTCGCAGCACACCTCGTCTTCCAGATAACGCGTGCGCTGGATCCAGATCGTTCCGGCCAGTTCGCCGCCGCTCTCGGCGGCGTAGCAGGTGGCGCCCGCCGCCCACCGCTGCCGGTTGATGGCGGCAGGCCGTGGAAAACTGGCCGTCACCGGATCGTCGGCGTCCACGACGCGCACGACCGTGCGCGCATCGTCGCGCACCTGGGCGTAGCTGCCACGGCCGATCGGCTGCGCCACCAGGACATAGGGGAACACGCCGCCGTGGCCCCGCGACACCCCCTGGAGAATGCGGTGTGCCACGTACATCAGCGTGACGGCCCACCCGCGCTCCTTCCACATTGCGCGGAAGGCGGACAGTATGCCTGCCACGGTCAGGCGCCAGCCGACGCCGCAGCCACGGGCGCCGAAGCCGCCCCCGAGGCTGCCCCGGACGCGGCACCGGGCGGTGGCGCCGGTGGCGGCTCTTGCCACTGGCCCGCACGCTTCAGCGCGTCGATGAGGCCCTGGCGAGGGAAATCCAGCTTCAGCGCGGTGTAGGCCTCCTGGCGCGCCTTCTCCGCGGCGCCGAGCTCCAGGTACATCAGGCCGATGTTGTAGTGGGAGAAGCCACTGTCGCCCGCCTGGGTCACCGCGACGTCCAGGTGCTTGAGCCCGTCTTCCGTGCGATTGCGCTTGTGGAGCCACTGTGCATACAGCACACGCACCACGGTGTCGTCCGGGCGGAAACGGATGGCACGGTCGAAGTAGCACTCCATCGGCCACTCCATGCCGGGCAGCCGGTCGTTCCGCGCCTTCTCGGTGATGCGGGTCATCGAGATCAGCGCACGGTGGTGATTGGGCGAGGCTTTCAACGTGTAGTTGATGTCGCCGCCCACGTCGCCGTTGATGCCTCGCAGACCCGCCTCGACCTTCGCATCGAAGTGGAAGTCCTCGACGATCTGCAGCGCGGACCGGTGCGTGCGGTAGTCGTAAGGGCCGTAGTGGTTCGTGAAGATGCGGCCGCACATCGGGTTGGGCGCTTCGCCGCCCCGCACCGCGGGCGGCAGCTTCTGGGCACCGGCCAGCGGAACCGCCGCCCAGGCAAGCAACAGGACCAGCAGCGGTTGACGAAGAAGCTGGTTCATACGGCAAAAGCGCTTGTGCATGGCTCTTCTACGGGAAGTTGCGCTGCAACCATGCCACGGTGGCTGCTTCCATGGCCTTCTGGGACGGCGGGTCGGAGAAGGTGTGATCGGCGTCCTCGATGTCATGGCGCGACACCCGGGGCGACGAAACCAAGCCCCGCCAGCCAGCGCTCGTCGTCGCATGCTCGACGAACTCCCTGGCCGTGTAGTCGTTCCCCGAGAGTATCAACAATAGCGGCCCGGAAAAACCGCGCCAGGCCGTTGCCATCCGCTCGGCGAACGGCGCCTGCGCGCCTGCCGCCGCCTGCGCTGCGGGCGCCGGCCTCAGCGCGCGTACGAGGTTGCGCCCCAGTTCGGACGCCGCGCGCAGCGCCACGCCCCCTTTCAGCAGCTTGCCCCAGAACTCCCGCTGCATCAGCCGCTGGCGGTAGTAGTGCTTGACATGCGTGCGGGCGAGCGTCGCCTCCGAGCGCACCCAGGGATTGACGACGACCAAGCCGGTGATGCGTGGGTCCGCACGCCCTTCGAGGTAGAGCAGCGCCGCCGAAGCACCGTCGCACAAGCCCCACAGCACCACGCGACGCACGGCCGGCAGCTGTGATTGCAGGGTGTCGAGGGCCGCGGCGATGTCGTCATCCAGCGCGTCGAATCCCCGCTGCCCGCCGCCACTGTCGCCCATGCCGCGCACATCGAACCGCATCGACGCCACGCCCTCGGCGGCGAGGCGGCGCGCGAGCTGGACGAACTGCCGGTGGCTGCCGCCCCGGTACTGCGGCCCGCCGACCACGATCAGCACCGCCGTGTCCGACGGCACCGCAGCCTCGTGGACGATGCCCACCATCGGCTGGGCGGCGCAGGAGAAAACGACGGCGCGTTCTGTCATGGTGTTGCGGCTGCCGGCGACGACGCCCTCAGCACGTGCCGGACCGTGGCGTCGACGAGCGCCGGGGCCTCTTCGATCTCGACCGTCTGCCAGAAGGCCGGGCCGGGCACGGCCTCGGCCGCGACTTCGCAACCCTGGCCGCGCCAGCGCTCGAGCAGGGCCGCCGACGTCGGCAGCAACGCGGCGGGCTCGCGGGCCGTCGTTTCGAGCCACACCACGGGCGTGCCCGCGGGCGGGGCCAGGGCATCCAACGCAGCGGCCTCGAGGCCGCTGGCCAGCGCGGGATTCAACAGGTAGCCCGCGACGTCGACCGGCCGGCCCGCCTGCAGCGCCTGGCGAAGCGCCTCTGTGCTGCCTCTGGCCGCGCCGCCCTGCATCGAGCCCGCCAGCTTCAGCCGCAGGAACTGCTGCAGCAGCGGCTTGCCTGCCGCCGGCGCCTGCCAGAAGAGGAGCGGATACCCGCCTCCCATCGCCTGCGCCGCCTGCGCCGCCAGCAGGCAGCCGGCGCGGTGACCCCAGAGCCACGGCATGCCCGGATGGCGCTGCTGCAGCCATCGCGCCCCCCGCTGCACGTCGGCGAGCCAATCGGACCAGGTGGCCTCGGCGAATTCACCGCTGCTGTCCCCGCAGCCGTACAAGTCGAGCTGCAGCACGCCGCAGCCCGACGACGCCAAGGCCCTCGCGGCCAGGGCGGCCATGCGGCGCGACTTGTTCATCTCCTCGGTGAAGGCATGCACGAACAACACGGCACCACGCGGCGCGCCGGATGGCGGGTGGTACAGCGCAAAACGCTGCCCCCCCGCGGCCGTTTCGGCGGGGAGGAAAAACGCTTGCATCGCCGTCGAAGCCGCCATGAAGCGACCGGCTTCTGTCAGGCGGCGATCTTGGCGCCGACGAAGTCGATCAGCGTGCCGACACTGGCGAAGGTATCGCCGCTGATCTCGTCATCGTCGACCACGATGCCGAAGCGCTCTTCGAGTCCGGTGATGAGCGACACCACGGCCATCGAGTCGAGTTCGGGGATGGCACCCAGCAGCGGCGTGTCGCGGCCGAAACCAGCGCTGCGGCCGTCGAGGCTGAGTACTTCGTCCAGGAGCTGCAGGACTTCCCGTTCGACGTTCATGAGGGCTTCCACGTGGGCTGGTCAGGAAGCCGCGGATTCTAGGGGAGGCGCAGGGCCTGTCGCGGCCGCGCAACTACCGCGCCGCCCGGCCTTGGTGTGACATACTTTTTCCGACCGTCCTCCTCCTGTGCTCCGCTCCGCCCGAAGGACCCCAGCCCCGGACGCGGAGCTTTTGCCGCCGACCCCCCCGCATGCGCGACGCTACGCTCCTCCCTGATTTCGTGCGCGTCTGCGCGCACCGCCAGCCCCAGGCACCCGCCCTCGTGCATGGCGCCGAATCCATCGGCTACGCGGCGTTGAGCGACTTGCTCGACGGTTTTTGCAGCGGCCTGATGCACCTGGGCCTCCAGCGCGGCGAACGCGTCGGCATCTACCTCGAGAAGCGCGTCGAAACGGTGGTGGCCAGCTTCGGCTGCGGCTTGGCCGGCGCGGTGTTCGTGCCTCTGAATCCGCTGCTCAAGCCGGAACAGGTCGGCTTCATCCTGCGCGACTGCGACGTCCGGGTGCTCATCACCTCGCCCGATCGCCTGGCGTTGCTGGGCCCGACGCTGGCCCAGTGCCCGGGCGTGCGGCATGTCGTCGTCACCGGCGCCGCCACGGCGGCGGCCGCGCCCGAAGGCGGGGCGGCGCAGACCCGCTGGTCCGAGCTGCTCGCCGCACCCGCGCAAGCCGGGCACCGGGTGATCGACACCGACATCGCCGCCATCCTGTACACGAGCGGCTCCACCGGCAAACCCAAGGGCGTGGTGCTCAGCCATCGCAACATGGTGGCGGGCGCGAAGAGCGTCGCGTCGTATCTGGAGAACGGCCCCCACGACACGCTGCTGGCCGCGTTGCCGTTGAGCTTCGACGCCGGCTTCAGCCAGCTCACCACGGCCTTCCACGCGGGTGCGCGGGTGGTGTTGCTGAACTACCTGCTGCCGCGCGATGTGCTCAAGGCCATGGAGCGCGAGCAGGTGACCGGCCTCACCGCGGTACCCCCGCTCTACATCCAGCTGGCGCAGCTGGAATGGCCCGAGGCCATCGACCGACATCTGCGCTACTTCGCCAACACCGGCGGACGCATGCCGCGCGAGACCCTGACAGCGCTCAGGCAACGCGTGCCCTCCGCGAAGCCCTTCCTGATGTACGGCCTGACCGAGGCCTTCCGCTCCACCTACCTCCCGCCGGAGGAGGTCGACCGCCGGCCCGATTCGATCGGCAAGGCGATTCCGAACGCGGAGATCCTGGTGCTGCGCGAGGATGGCACCGAATGCGCCCCCGACGAGCCCGGCGAGCTGGTGCACCGCGGTGCGCTCGTCGGCCAGGGGTACTGGAACGACCCCGAGAAAACCGCCGAGCGCTACAAGCTGCTGGCGCCCGGCATCGGCGGACGCGAGGCGGGCCTGCAGCTGCCGGAGTACGCCGTGTTCTCGGGCGACACGGTGCGCAGGGATGCCGAAGGCTTCCTGTATTTCGTCGGCCGGCGCGACGAGATGATCAAGACGTCCGGCTACCGCGTGAGCCCGACCGAGGTCGAGGAGGTGCTCTACGCCACGAAGCTGGTCGGCGAATGCGTGGCCTTCGGCGTCGACCATCCTGCGTGGGGCCAGGCCATCCAGGTGATCGCGACCGCGACCGACGGCAGCGCCGCGGTGGACCTGCAGGCCCTGCTTGCGCAATGCCGGCAGCGCATGCCCGCCTACATGGTGCCTGCCGGCATCGAGGGCATGGCCGGCCCGCTGCCGCGCAACCCCAACGGCAAGATCGACCGCAAGCTGCTGGCCACGGCCTGGGTCGAACGGCAGGCGCAGGCCTGAACGCCGCGCCTCACACCCCGTAGTAGCCGCGGTACCAGGCGACGAAGCGGCCGATCCCGTCGTCGATCGAGGTGTGCGGCGCGAAGCCGGTCCAGGCCTCCAGCTCGGACACGTCGGCATAGGTGGCCGGCACGTCGCCGGGCTGGATGTCGCGCAGTTGCTTGAACGCCGTCCTGCCGGTGTGGCGTTCGATCGCCGCGATGAAGTCCATCAGCGGCACGGGGCGATGGTTGCCGATGTTGAAGACGCGGTAGGGCGCGTGGCTTGAGGCCGGATCGGCTTGCGCGCGGTCGTAGGCCGGGTCGGCGGCGGGCGGGCGGTCCAGCGTCTTGACGACGCCCTGCGCGATGTCGTCGATGTAGGTGAAGTCGCGCACCATGCGGCCGTGGTTGAAGACCTGGATCGGCTCGCCGGCCAGGATGGCACGCGTGAACAGGAACAGCGCCATGTCGGGCCGGCCCCAGGGCCCGTACACGGTGAAGAACCGCAGGCCCGTGGTCGGCAGCGAAAAAAGGTGGCTGTAGGTGTGCGCCATCAGCTCGTTGGCCTTCTTGGTCGCGGCGTACAGGCTCACCGGGTGGTCGACGCCCTGGTGCTCGGAAAACGGCATCTCGGTGTTGCCGCCATACACGCTGGAGCTCGATGCGTAGACCAGGTGCCCCACGCCGTGGTGCCGGCAGCCTTCGAGCACGTTCATGAAGCCCACGAGGTTGCTGTCCACGTAGGCATGCGGGTCGACCAGCGAATGCCGCACGCCGGCCTGTGCCGCCAGGTGCACCACCTGGTCGAACCGTTCTCGCGCGAAGAGCGCCGGCATGCGGGCGCGGTCGGCCACGTCCATCTGCTCGAAACGGAAGCCCGCATGCCCGGCCAGCGTGGCCAGGCGGTCCTTCTTCAGCCGGGGGTCGTAATAGGGGTTGAGGTTGTCCAGGCCGACAACCGTGTCGCCGCGCTCGAGCAACAGGCGCGCCACGTGCGCGCCGATGAACCCGGCCGCGCCGGTGAGCAGGATCTTCATGGGTGGTGGAGTGACGAGCGCCGACGATGAATGCGATTTTCGTGCATGCGTGCGGCCCGTCGCGTTTTTGAACCGGGCGCGTCACCGGCCGCAGGCAGAATCCTGCGCTGCAATCCAGCGCTCGATCTCGAAAAGGTCTCGGCAATGAAAATCACAGTAGTAGGCGCCGGCTATGTCGGCCTGGTCACGGGCGCGTGCCTGGCGGAAATGGGCAACCACGTGGTGTGCCTGGACGTGGACACGCGCAAGATCGCGATGCTGCAGCGCGGGGAGATCCCGATCCACGAGCCGGGGCTGGACGCGCTGGTGCAGCGCAATGCCGCGGCCGGGCGGCTGGCGTTCACCACCGACGCGCAGGCCGCGGTGGCGCACGGCACGCTGCAGTTCATCGGCGTGGGCACCCCGCCCGACGAGGACGGCTCGGCCGACCTGCAGTACGTGCTGGCGGCCGCGGCGAACATCGGCCGCCACATGACCGACTACAAGGTCATCGTCGACAAGAGCACCGTGCCCGTGGGCACCGCCGACAAGGTCCGCGCCACCGTGGCGGCTGCGCTGGCCGAGCGCGGCGTGCCGATGGACTTCGCGGTGGTGAGCAACCCCGAGTTCCTCAAGGAAGGCGCGGCCATCGACGACTTCATGCGCCCGGACCGGGTGGTGGTGGGCTCCGACGACGAGCGCGCCAGCCTGCTGATGCGCGCGGTCTACGCCCCCTTCATGCGCAACCACGACAAGCTGATCGTGATGGACGTGCGCAGCGCCGAGTTCACCAAGTACGCCGCCAACGCGATGCTGGCCACCCGCATCAGCTTCATGAACGAGCTCGCGCTGCTGGCCGAGCGGGTGGGCGCGGACATCGAGCTGGTGCGCAAGGGCATCGGCAGCGACCCGCGCATCGGCACGCACTTCCTGTACGCCGGCGCGGGCTACGGCGGCTCGTGCTTCCCCAAGGACGTCAAGGCGCTGATCCGCATCGGCGAGGACAACGGCCTGGACCTGGGCGTGCTCAACGCGGTGGAAGAAGCCAACGAGCGGCAGAAGCACGTGCTGGTCGAGCGGGTGGTCAAGCGCTTCGGCGAGGACCTCACGGGCCGCACCCTGGCGCTGTGGGGCCTGGCGTTCAAGCCCAACACCGACGACATGCGCGAGGCGCCGAGCCGGGTGGTCATCGCCGAGCTGGTCAAGCGCGGCGCGGCCATCCGCGCCTACGACCCGGTGGCGATGCCCGAGGCGCGGCGAGTGCTGGAGGGCGTGGCGGGGGTGGAGTTCGTCGACAGCCAGGCGGCGGCGCTGCAGGGCGCGGACGCGCTGCTGATCGTCACGGAGTGGAAGGAGTTCCGCAACCCGGACTTCGAGATGATCAAGGCCACGCTGAAGCAGCCCGTGGTCTTCGACGGCCGCAACCTCTACGAGCCCGCGCTGATGAAGGCCTTCGGGCTCGAGTACGTCGGCATCGGGCGCGGCACGGCGCCCGCCGCGCAGGCCTGACGGGAAGGGCCGCGCCATGACGGAATCCACCGCCACACCCGCACGCCGGACGCCGGAACATGCGCCGATGCACCAGTTCGCGGTGCGCGACGGCGAGCTGGTCGTCGGCGGCGAACGGCTCGGCCTGCTGGCCGAGCGGGTCGGCCAGACGCCCTTCTACGCCTACGACCGGGGCCTGCTGCGCCAGCGTGTCGCCGAGCTGCGGCAGGCGCTGCCGGCCTCGGTGAAGCTGCACTACGCGATGAAGGCCAACCCGATGCCCGCGCTGGTCGCCTTCATGGCCGCGCTGGTGGATGGCATCGACGTGGCCTCGGCGGGCGAACTGAAGATCGCACTCGATGCCGGCGCCGATCCCGCCGAGGTGAGCTTCGCCGGGCCCGGCAAGACCGAGGCCGAACTGCGCCGGGCCGTGGCGTCGCGCGTGCTGATCAACCTCGAGTCGCTGCGCGAGGTGAAGCTGCTGGCCGGCATCACGCAGTCGCTCGGCGTGCCGGCGCGGGTGGCGGTGCGCGTCAACCCCGACTTCGAGCTCAAGGGCTCCGGCATGAAGATGGGCGGCGGCCCGAAGCAGTTCGGCGTCGACGTCGAGCAGCTGCCCGGCCTGATGGCCGAGATCGCCGGGGCGCAGCTGGCGTTCGAGGGCTTCCACCTGTTCGCCGGTTCGCAGAACCTGCGCGCCGAGTCGATCTGCGAGGCGCAGCAGAAATCCTACGACCTGGCGCTGCGCCTGGCGGCGATCGCCCCGGGGCCGGTGAAGTTCCTCAACCTCGGCGGCGGCTTCGGCATCCCCTACTTCCCGGGCGAACAGCGCCTGGACCTGGCCCCCATCGGCGACAACCTCGCATCGCTGGCCGAGCGCGCCTCGCGCGAGATGCCGCAGGCGTCGCTGGTGATCGAGCTGGGCCGCTACTTCGTCGGCGAGGCGGGCGTCTACGTCGCGCGAGTGATCGACCGCAAGGTCTCACGCGGCCAGGTGTTCCTGGTGACGGACGGCGGCCTGCACCACCACCTGTCGGCGTCCGGCAACTTCGGCCAGGTGGTGCGCAAGAACTACCCGGTCACGATCGGCACGCGCGCCGACGCCGCCGACCGCGAGCCGGCCTCGGTGGTCGGCCCGCTGTGCACGCCGCTCGACCTGCTGGCCGACCGCATGGAACTGCCGGTCGCCCAGCCAGGCGATCTGGCGGTGGTGTTCCAGTCGGGCGCCTATGGCGCCAGCGCCAGCCCGCAGAACTTCCTCGGGCATCCCGGCTGCGTCGAAGTGCTGGTCTGAGGCCGGCGGCGGCGTCAGCCGCGGCCGAGGTGCTGGTCGAGCGTGAAGCGCGCACCCTCGTACTGGCCCAGCAGTTCGACGAGCAGCGGCATCACCGCCGCCAGCGTGTCGTGCAGCACGAACGGCGGGTTGATCACGAACATCCCGCTGCCATGCAGGCCGAAGCCGTCGCCCTCACCGCGGTGCACGTGCAGCGAGACGTGCAGCCAGCCCTTGGGCGCGTCCTTCGCGGCCGCGATCAGGCGCTTGGGCAGCTGCGCCGCCTCGACGATCTGCACCTGCGGATACCAGACCATCACGGTGCCCTGGGCGAAGCGCTGCAGGCATTCGCGCACCGCGGTCACGACCTTGCCGTAGTCGGTCTTGAGCTCGTACGAAGGGTCGATCAGCACCGCGCCGCGGCGCGAGGGCGGCGGCAGCTCCTTCTGCAGCGCGGCAAAGCCGTCGCTCATCTGCACCCGCGTGTGCGGCCGGTGGCCGAGGAAGGTCTCCAGGATGCGCTGATCGGTGGGATGCAGCTCGTACAGGCTGACGCGGTCGGTCGGCCGCAGCAGCATCTGCGCGATGCCGGGCGATCCGGGGTATTGCTCGAGCGCGCCGCCGCCGTTGAACTGGCGCACCAGCGCCACATAGTCGGCCAGCGGCGCCGGCAGGCCGGGGTGGTCCCACAGCTTGGCGATGCCCGTCTCGAACTCGCCGCGCTTTTGCGCATAGCGGCCGGCCAGCGAGTAGCCGCCGGCCCCGGCGTGCGTATCGACCAGCGTGTAGGGCTTGTCCTTCTCGCCCATGTAGCGCAGCACTTGGGCCAGCACCAGGTGCTTGAGGACGTCGGCATGGTTGCCGGCGTGGAAGGCGTGTCGGTAGGCGAGCATGTGTGCACTGTAACTAGCATGGATCGGACTCGTCCGTCGCCAGCAAGGTTGAGGCGTTTTGCGTAGGCTGCGGACCCTTTCCGCTCACCCTTCCTCCAGAACACCCATGCCCACGCTCTTCGACCCCGTTCGCATCGGCGACATCGCGCTCGCCAACCGCATCGTGATGGCCCCGCTGACACGCAACCGCGCGCCCGGCCAGCTGCCCAATGCGCTGACGGTCGAGTACTACGCACAACGCGCCAACCCCGAGACCGGTGCCGGCCTGATCATCACCGAGGCCGCGCAGATCATGCCCGAAGGCCAGGGCTACCTCGACACGCCCGGCATCCACAGCCCGGCCCAGGTGGCCGCCTGGCGCGCCGTGACCGATGCGGTGCACGCCCGCGGCGGCCGCATCGTCGTCCAGCTGTGGCACGTGGGCCGCATCTCGCACGTGTCGCTGCTGCCGGACGGCCAGCCGCCGGTGTCGTCCACGGCCCGCGCGGCGAACGGCAAAACCTACACCGCCAAGGGCTTCGAGCAGGTGTCGGCGCCCCGCGCGCTGCGCACCGACGAGATCCCCGGCATCGTCGAGGCCTACCGCCACGCAGCGCGCTGCGCGATGGACGCCGGATCCGACGGCGTCGAGGTGCACGGCGCCAACGGCTACCTGATCGAGCAGTTCCTGCGCGACAGCATCAACGACCGTACCGACGCCTATGGCGGCGCCATCCCGCAGCGCGTGCGGCTGCTGCTGGACGTGCTGCGGGCGGTGACCGCGGAGATCGGCGCGGGGCGCACGGGCTTGCGCCTGTCGCCGGTCACGCCGGTCAACGACGCCGGCCAGGACAGCGACGCCCAGGCATTGTTCAACCATGCGGTCGAGCAGATCGCGCCGCTGGGGCTGGCCTACGTCCATGTGATCGAAGGCCAGACGGGCGGGCCGCGCGACGTGGCGCCGTTCGACTACCAGGCCCTGCGCAGCCGCTTCCCGGGCGCCTGGATGGTCAACAACGGCTACGACCGCGACATGGCGCTCGATGCGGTCGCCAGCGGCCGGGCGGACCTGGTCGCGTTCGGCAAGCCCATCATCGCCAATCCCGACCTCGGCCGCCGCCTGCGCGAGAACGCCCCGCTCAACCCCATCGATCCGGCGACGTTGTACGGCGGCGGCGCCAAGGGCTACACCGACTACCCCACGCTCGATGCGCAGCCCGCATAAGCGCACGCCGTGACCACCGCCGGCAGCACCGTCCCGGATGCCCGCCGGCTGGCCTGGCTCGGCACCACGCTGGTGCTGGCCATGGCGGCCGCCTGGGCGTGCGAGCGGCTGGGCACGCCGCTGCCCTGGATGATCGGCCCGCTGCTCGCCACGGCGGCCGGCTGCATGGCCGGTGTGCCGCTGCGCACCGCCGCGCCGCTGCGCAACGCAGGGCAGTGGGCGATCGGCACCGCGCTGGGCCTGTACTTCACGCCGCAGGTGCTGGCGCTGCTCACGCCGCTGGCGCCCGCGCTGCTGGCGGGCGTGGCCTGGGCGCTGCTGATCGGGGCGTTGTTCGCGGCCATGCTGCGGCGCGCGATGCCAGGCGTCGACGCAGCCACAGCGCATTTCGCGGCGGCGATCGGCGGGGCGTCCGAGATGGCGGCGCTGGCCGAACGGCACGGCGGGCGGATCGACATGGTCGCTGCGGCCCATTCGCTGCGCGTGCTGCTGGTGGTCCTGGTGATCCCCTTCGGCTACCAGGCCGCGGGGCTGCACGGGCTGGACACGACGCCCCTGGCCCTGCACGAAGTTCGTCCGGGCGGGCTGGCGCTGCTCGCCCTGGCGACAGCGGCGGGCAGCCTGGTGGTGCGTCGGCTGGGCCTGCCCAATCCTTGGGTGCTGGGCTCGCTGGCAGTGGCCGCGGCGCTGAGTGGCGCGGGGGTGGAGCTGTCGGCCCTGCCGCGCTGGATCAGCAACGGCGGCCAGCTGTTCATCGGCATCGCGCTGGGCACCCGCTTCTCGCGCAGCTTTCTGCGCACGGCCCCGCGCTGGCTCGGCGCCGTGGCGCTCGGCACGCTGGCGATGATCGCGGCGTCCGCCGGCTTCGCGTGGCTGCTGGCGCAACTCGTGCGCATCGAGGGGACGGCGCTGCACTGGGCGACCGTGCTGCTGGGCACCTCGCCCGGCGGGATCGCCGAGATGTGCATCACCGCCAAGGTGCTGCAGCTGGGGGTGCCGGTGGTCACGGCCTTCCACGTCGTGCGCTACATCGCCGTGCTGCTGTTGACCGGCCCCCTCTACCGGCGGCGCGCGGCGCGCGGCGTGTTGGCCTGATCAGCGCGCGCCGCCGCGGCGGCTGCGGAACACCTCGGCGATCGAGACTTCACGCGGCCCGGGACACAGCTCGAAGCGGTCGCCGGCCGCCACCGTGCCGGGCTCCCGGACCGCCAGATAGAAACCGCAGTAGCCCGACTGCGTCATCAGCTTGCCGGCCTGGGAGAAACCCAGGGCCGCGCCGAGCTTCGCGCAGGGCAGCCTCGGTTCGCTGACCGCCAGCGTGCAGCCGGGCAGGCGCAGCAGGTCGCCGATCCACACGTCGGACTCGAGCACGCCTCGCAGCGTGAGGTTCTCGCCGAGCAGCCCCGGCAGCGGCGCGTCGTCCCACAGCGCGGCCCGGGCCTGTGCCCGCACCGTCTGCCAGAACGGGTAGTGCTCGGCAGGGTAGGCGTACACGGCCTTGGCCATACCGCCGTGCACCGAGGCATCGGCCTGCTCGTCACCCCGCAGGCCCCGCCAGTCCACGTCGACCGGCCCCTCGGCCGATTGCTTGCGGAAGGCGCTGAGTACCGCGCGCCCCGCCACCTGCAAGGGTACGGCGCGGCCGATGTTCACGTGTTCCACGGTGCCCGTCTGTGGCATGCATCTATTCCTTTTGTGCATAACCTCCCCGATTGGCGTGGTTACCGCAGGATTACACTCGAATGACAATCCCCTGCGGGATGCTGCGAAGAGGCCGGCGTGATCCGCTGTACCTCGATGAAACTTTCGGCCCACGCGTGCCTCCCTGTTCATCCAGCACCCGTTTTCCGCCGCGGCATGCGGCGAGCCCCGACCCCCTTCGTGGAGCCGCGAGGCTGGCCCCATTCCGCTTTAGTCATCCCCCGATTGGAGAAGCCATGAACAGTCCCGCCCTGGGAGGCCTGCGCCTCAACGTACCGGCCTACGTCAAACACGACCGGCTGGTGGCCTGGGTCGCCGAGATCGCCGCGCTGACGCAGGCCGCCGACGTCTACTGGTGCGACGGCTCGGAGGCCGAATACAACCGCCTGTGTGAACAACTCGTCGCGGCGGGCACGTTCCGCAAGCTCAACCCCGAGCTGCGCCCCAACAGCTACCTCGCCTGGAGCGACCCCAGCGACGTCGCCCGCGTCGAAGACCGCACCTTCATCTGCAGCCAGCAGAAGGAAGACGCCGGCCCGACCAACAACTGGACGGCCCCCGCCGAGATGCGCGAGCTGCTGCAGACCGGCGACAAAGCGCTGTTCAAGGGCGCGATGAAGGGCCGCACGCTGTACGTGGTGCCGTTCTCGATGGGCCCGCTGGGCTCGCCGATCGCCCACATCGGCGTCGAGCTCTCCGACAGCCCCTACGTGGCGGTCAACATGCGACTGATGACGCGCATGGGCCGCGCCGTGCTCGACGTGCTGGGCACCGACGGCGAGTACGTGCCGTGCGTGCACACCGTCGGCGCACCGCTCGAGGCGGGCCAGAAGGACGTCGCCTGGCCCTGCAACCCGACGAAGTACATCGTCCACTACCCCGAGACCCGCGAGATCTGGAGCTACGGCTCCGGCTACGGCGGCAACGCGCTGCTGGGCAAGAAGTGCTTCGCCCTGCGCATCGCCTCCACCATGGGCCGCGACGAGGGCTGGCTGGCCGAGCACATGCTGGTGCTGGGCGTGACCAGCCCGCAAGGCGTCAAGCGCCACGTCGCCGCCGCCTTCCCGAGCGCCTGCGGCAAGACCAATTTCGCGATGCTGATCCCGCCGGCCGGCTTCGAAGGCTGGAAGGTCACCACCATCGGCGACGACATCGCCTGGATCAAGCCCGGCCAGGACGGGCGCCTGTACGCCATCAACCCCGAAGCCGGCTACTTCGGCGTGGCCCCGGGCACCAACGACAAGACCAACCCGAACTGCATGGCGTCGCTCCAGCGCGACGTGATCTTCACCAACGTCGCGCTGACCGACGACGGCGACGTGTGGTGGGAAGGCATGACCGACACGCCGCCGGCGCACCTGGTCGACTGGCAGGGCCGCGACTGGACGCCCGACACCGCCAAGCAGGCCGACGGCAAGCTGCGGCCGGCCGCGCATCCGAACGCCCGCTTCACGGTCGCCGCGACCAACAACCCGGTGCTGGACCCTGAATGGGACAACCCCGCCGGCGTCCCGATCGACGCGTTCATCTTCGGCGGCCGCCGTTCCACCACCGTGCCGCTGGTCACCGAGGCGCGCGACTGGGTCGACGGCGTCTACATGGCGGCCACCATGGGCTCCGAAACCACCGCCGCGGCCGCCGGCCAGCAGGGCGTGGTGCGGCGCGATCCGTTCGCGATGCTGCCGTTCATGGGCTACAACATGAGCGACTACTTCCAGCACTGGCTCGACCTGGGCGCCAAGCTGCAGGCCTCGGGCGCCAAGCTGCCGGGCATCTTCTGTGTCAACTGGTTCCGCAAGGGCGCCGACGGCAAGTTCGTGTGGCCGGGCTACGGCGAGAACATGCGCGTGCTGAAGTGGATCCTGGAGCGCGTCGACGGCCAGGCCAACGGCGAGGAGCACGTGTTCGGCATCAGCCCGCGCTACGAAGACCTCAGCTGGAACGGGCTGGCGTTCACGCCGGCACAGTTCCAGAGCGTGATCGGCATCGACGCGAGCGCCTGGCAGCAGGAACTGGCGCTGCATGCAGAGCTGTTCGACAAGCTCGCCTACCACCTGCCCGAGGCCCTGACGGCCACCAAGCAGCGCCTGGAGCGGCGGCTGGCCGCCTGACGCCCGGCCCCCTTCGCGGCGCGCCTCGCGCGCGCCTGCAGCCCGGCCCGGTGCTCCCCGGCGCCGGGCTTTGTTTTTTCGGCGCCCGCGGCGCCCTCCTCGCTTGGCGACAATGCAACGATGAAACTCGACCTCACCGACGACGAGCTGGACGAGCTCGACACCCTGCTGACCCAGACCCCCGAGCCCGCCGAGCCGCTCGACGCCATCATGCTCGACGGCTACCTCTGCGGCGTGCTGGTGCAGCCCCGCGTCGTCCCCAAGGCCGAATGGCTGCCGCCGATCTTCGACCTGGAAACCGGCCGCTTGCCGGAGGGTGTCGACCCGGCCTGGCTCGCACGCTGCGAGACGCTGATCGAGCGGCGGTACGCCGCGCTCAATGCGGCGCTCGCCGAAGACGGCTGGTTCGACCCGCTGGTGGTCGACCTGGACCGCGCCGCGCCGGCCAGCGAATACGACCCGGTGCAATCCGAGGCCTCGCGCACGCTGATGCCGTGGGTGGCGGGCTTCCACTGGGCGCTCGAGCGCTTCCCCGCGCTGTTCGACGTCGCCGACGATGCCATCGCGCTGGCGCTCGCGCGGCTGTACCGCCACCTGCCCGCCGAGACGGACGAGGACCGCGAACTCAACGAGACGCTCGAACGCGACCACCCGCTGGCCACGGTCGACGAGGCCATCGAGGACCTGGTCGCCACCGTGATGGAGCTGTGGGACCTGACCAGCAAGCAGCGCTTCCACGTCGACACCGTGCGCCGCGAGGAGCCGAAAGTCGGCCGCAACGATCCCTGCCCCTGCGGCAGCGGGCGCAAATTCAAGCAGTGCCACGGGCGCGGTTGAGCGGAGGCCGCACGGCATGCGCCTGCAACTGCTGTCGGATCTGCACCTGGAGACCGAGGCCTTCGACCCGGTGCCCGCGCCGGGCGCCGACGTCCTGGTGCTCGCCGGCGACATCGACAGCCGCTGGCAGGCGCTCGATCGCTTCGCGGGCTGGCCGGTGCCGGTCGTCTTCGTGCCAGGCAACCACGAGTTCGACGGCCGCGAGCTGCAGGACGCGCTGGACGGCCTGCGCGAATGCTGCGCCCGGCTCGGCATGACGCTGCTGGAACGCGAGACCTGCGTGCTGGCCGGCCCTGACGGGCGCCGCGTGCGCTTCGCCGGCACGGTGCGGTGGTGCGACTTCGACCTGTTCGGCCCCGCGCAGCGCGACCGCGCCCTGCGGGCAGGCGAGTATTTCCAGCGCGTGATGCGCGCGACCCGCGGCGGCCAGCCGTTCGACGCTGCGGCGGTGCGTGAAGAGGCGCTGGCGTGCCGGGACTGGCTGGCGGCCACGCTCGCGGCCCCGGCCGACGGAGCCTGGGATGCCACGGTGGCCGTGACGCACTTCGCGCCCAGTGCGCGCAGCCTCGATCCGCGCTACGGCAAGCAGCCGGGCAGCGCCAGCTTCTGCAACGCGGACGACGCGCTGATCCCCCGGGCCGACCTCTGGCTGCACGGCCACCTGCACTGCCGCCACGACTACCGGGTGCCGGGTGCCGGCGGCCGCAGCACGCGCGTCGTGTGCCAGGCCCGCGGGCTCGAGCACAAGGGCGAGGCGGAAGGCTTCGATCCGTTCAAGCCAATCGACGTCTTCGGCTGACCCGCCGCGGCGGCGGGCTCAGAGCATCTCTTCGGGCGCCAGCGGGCTGATCAGCTTCAGCCCGAGCAGCTTGAGCATCGACACGTCGGGTTCGCGCGTGGACACGCTGCGCCCGCCCTGCTCGTCCGTCAGCGTCCAGCGCAGGCCACGGCCCTCGCCATCCAGGTCGAGCCGGTAGGCGCCGGTGCGCATGATGTCGGCCAGCAGGCCCTCGAGCTGCTTCGCGAGCGCGGGGCTGCGCATCACGAGGCCCATCTCGGTGTTGAGGTTCTCGGACCGCGGATCGAAGTTCATCGACCCCACCACGACCGTGCGCCCATCGACCAGCATCGCCTTGGCGTGCAGGTTGGTGCGCGAGTGGACGCCGCCCCAGCGCGGCGGCTGCGGGCCGCCGGGTTCGGCGCGCAGCTCGAACAGTTCCACGCCCATCGCGAGCAGCCCCTCGCGGTAGCGGCTGTAGCCGATGTGCACGGCCGGCGCATCGGTGCCGGCCAGCGACGCGGTGAGGATGCGCACCCGCACGCCGCGGGCGCGCATGTCGCGGATCAGCGCCATGCCGCCCTGCCCGGGCACGAAGTACGGCGTGATCAGGAACACCTCGCTGCGTGCCGAGCGCATCAGCCCGGTGAAGTCGTCGAACATGATCTCGTCGGGGGATGGCGTGCCCTGCTGCAGCGACTTCGACGGCCGGTCGGCCCAGAGCCGGGCCGGCATCCACTGCAGCTTCAGCGGCGCCTTGCGCTGCTGGTCGACCTGCTCGCGCAGCCGGGCGACGGTCTCGGGCGCCAGGCCCGACGGCGCGTCGAGCGGCACCGAGGCGGCCGGCGGCAAGGGCGGCGCGCTGGCGGCGGGCGCCGGGTCTTCCCGGGCGGTCCGGCCGGCCGCCGGCGCCTGGGCCCGGGCCTGCGGCAACGCGGAGGGCGCCGAGGCCTGCGGTTCGGACGCCGCGGCGCTGGCCGGGATGATCGTGTCGGCCGGGTACGCCAGCTCGCTGTTCCAGTAGCGGTCGAAGGTGGCCGAGAGCTGCTGCACCACCGGGCCCGCGACCAGCACGTCGAGGTCGACGAAGTTGGCCTCGGCGGCCTGCAGGAAGTAGGCGTCGCCGAGGTTGCGCCCGCCCGTCACCGCCAGCGCGTTGTCGGCCACCAGCTGCTTGTTGTGCATGCGGCTGTTGATGCGGCCGATGTCGTGCAGCGAAGCCATGACCCGGGTCACGATGGAGAAGCGGCCCGCCGGCAGCGGGTTGTACAGCCGCACCTCGATCTTCGGATGCCGGGTCAGCCGCAGCAGCGCATCGTCGGTGCCCGAGGTGTTGAAGTCGTCGATCAGCAGCCGCACGCGCACCCCGCGCTCCGCCGCGGCGCGCACACGTTGCAGCAGGGCGCGGGAGCTGGCCTCGTTCAGGACCGCGTAGTACTGCAGGTCCAGCGTGTGTTCCGCCTGATCCGCCAGCGCGATCAGCGTGGCCAGCGCCTCTTCGCCCCCGGCCAGCAGCCTCACCCCCGAATGCTGCGGCGATACGCCCGCCCGCTCGGCCGCCACACGCTGGGCCAGCGGCGAGGGTGTGCCGGGATCGATCGCCCGGCTGGCGGTGCGGGGCGGCAACGGCGGCAGCGCCGCGCAGGCCTGGAGCAGGAAGGCGCTGCACAGCGTGGCAGCGAACAGCGAAAGACGGCGGAACGAGCCCATGTGGCAATGCTCGCCCGGTCCGGCGCAAGCCCGTGTCGGACAACGCCGCGCGGCGTTGCACGCCACGGGCGCGATGCAGGGCTCAGGCCAGGCGGCCGGCGCGGAAGTCTTCCACCGCCTGGAAGATCTCGTCGTTGCTGTTCATGACGAACGGGCCGTACTGGGCGATCGGCTCGTTGAGGGGCCGGCCGGCGATCAGCAGCGCGCGCGTCGCCTCGTCGCCCGCCTGCAGCACCACGCCGTCGCTGCCGGGCGTGTTCGCGAGGATCGCCATCCGCTGCACCGGCACGGCCGTGGCGCCGATGCGCAGGCTGCCGCGGTACACGTAGACAAACGCGTTGTGCTCGCTCGGCAGGCGTTGCGCGAAGGTGGCGCCGGGCGCGAGGTGCAGGTCGAGGTAAAGCGGCAGCGTGTCGCTGCGCTGCACCGCGCCGCGCACGCCGTGGCTTTCGCCGGCGATCACGCGCGCCCGGACGCCGCCGCGCTCGAACTCGGGGATCTCCGCGCTCGGGATGTCACGGTACGCCGGGTCGCGCAGCTTGTCCTTGGCCGGCAGGTTCAGCCACAGCTGGAACCCTTCCATGCGCCCGTCCTGCTGCTCCGGCAGCTCGCTATGGATCACGCCGCGGCCGGCCGTCATCCACTGCACGCCACCGTCGCCCAGCAAGCCTTCGTGGCCGGCGCTGTCACGGTGGCGCAGGCGGCCGGCGATCATGTAGGTCACCGTCTCGAAGCCGCGATGCGGGTGATCGGGAAACCCGGCGATGTAGTCGTCGGGGTCGTCGGTGCCGAACGCGTCGAGCATCAGGTAGGGATCGAGCCGGCGCTGCAGCGGCTGCGTCAGCACACGGGTCAGCTTGACGCCGGCGCCGTCGCTGGTCGGGGTGCCGGCGACCAGCCGCTCCACCGTGCGCGCGTGCGCGACGTCGTGCGTGCGGTCGTCCCGGTCGAGAAGGGCTGAGGTCATGGCAGGAACTCCTGGTGGGGGTGGGGTGCGGGCGGTCTCAGGCCGCGACCGCCGTGTCTTCGAGCAGGCCGGCGATCTGCGAGCGGGCGGCCGCCAGCGCGGCGGCCTCGGCCTCGGGGCCCATCGCGATGCCTTCCGCGTAGATGAAGCTGACGTCGGTCATGCCCAGGAAGGCCAGCACCGTGCGCAGGTACGGCACCTGGGTGTCGGAAGGCTGGTCGCGGTAGACGCCACCGCGGGTCAGCACGACGTAGACCTTCTTGTTCTTCAGCAGGCCTTCGGGGCCGTTGGCCGTGTACTGGAAGGTCACGCGGGCGCGGGCGATGGCGTCGATCCAGTTCTTCAGCTGCGCGGGAATCGCGAAGTTGTACATCGGCACGCCCAGCACCACCACGTCGGCGGCCTGGATCTCGGCGATCAGGGTGTCGTCCAGCGCCACGCGAGCGGCCTGCTCGGCGCTGCGCTGCTCGGCGGGGGTGAACAGGGCGCCCAGCGCGGCTTCGTCCAGCACCGGGTGGGGCTGCGTGGTCAGGTCGCGCAGCACGACGCGGGCGCCGCCGTTCGCGGCCGCGACACGGTCGACGAGTTCGGCGGCCAGCTTCGAGGAGTGGGCGGCCTGGCGGGCGCTGGAATTGACTTGCAGGATGTTCATGGAGAGGCTCCGGGGGTAAGAGGTTGCCGCAAAGTGCGTGGGGGTGCAGTCAATGTATTGGCCCGAATGCCGTACCACTAGAGGTCCATCCGGATAACATCGTTCCATGAGCGCAACAATCAGCCCGAGCCTGCACGCCGACGACCTGTTGCTGTTCGCTCGGGTGGCCGACAGCGGCAGCTTCAGCCGCGCGGCCGAACGCGTGCGCCTGCCGAAGTCGACCGTCTCCCGCCGCATCGCCGAGCTGGAGCGCCGGCTCGGCGAGCGGCTGCTGCAGCGCACGACGCGCAAGCTGGTGATCACCGAGTTCGGCCAGGGCGTGCTCGACCACGCGCGTGCCATCGCCGAAGAGGTCGACGGCACGCTGGCGCTGGCCCTGCACCGCCAGGCCCTGCCCAGCGGGACGCTGCGGGTGTCGATGCCGGCGGACTTCGCCAACGTGGTGATGGCCGAGATGCTGGGCGAGTTCATCCAGCGGCACCGCGCGATCACCCTGCAGCTCGACCTCTCGCCGCGCCGCGTCGACCTCATCGGCGAGAGCTTCGACCTCGCCGTGCGCATGGGCGAGCTGTCCGACGACAGCCAGCTCGCCGCGCGGCAGCTCGCGGTCTTCAGCACGGGCCTGTACGCGGCGCCCTCGTACCTGAGCGCCCACGGCGATCCGCAGTCGCCCGAGGTGCTGTCGTCGCTGGACGGGCTGCTGATCCTCTCCCGGGCGGGCGAACCGATGCCGTGGGCGCTGACCCGCACCGCCGCCGACGGCAGCCAGCAGCAATGGCAGGGCGTGCCGCAGCGGCGCACCGTCGCCAACCTGCCCGACCTGCTGATGCGCCTGGCCTGCGCGGGCGCCGGCATCACCGCCATCGGCGACTTCATGGCCGAGGACGCGGTGCGCCGCGGCGCACTGGTTCGCGTGCTGCCCGACTGGTGCCTGCCCGCCAGCACCGCGTGGGCCGTGTTTCCCGGCCGGCGACTGATGCCGGCCAAGACCCGCGTGTTCATCGACGCGCTGGCCGCGCGGCTGCGCACCTGCGACGAGGCGGGCAAGTTCTCGCCGCCCGCCTGACCGCCGGCCCTGGGCATGCGCGTTGCCTCGTTCCGCCCACCCCCCCACCGTGGAGACCGCCGTGCCGACGCCGCCCCACCCTGAAAACCCTGCCGCCCTGGGCGCCACGGCCGCCGCTGTACCTGCGGCCGCCGAGCTGGCGCGCCGCTACGCCGCCGTGCGTCGCCATTCCCTTGCGCTGGCCGAGCCGCTGTCGCCCGAAGACCAGTGCGTGCAGTCGATGCCGGACGCCAGCCCGACCAAGTGGCACCTGGCCCACACCACCTGGTTCTTCGAGACCCTGGTGCTGCAGCCCGACGCGCCCGGCTACCGCCCCGTCGACCCGCGTTATGGGTACCTCTTCAATTCCTACTACGAAGCCCTCGGACCGCGGCACCCGCGCCCCCAGCGCGGCCTGCTGACCCGGCCCACGCAGGCCGAGGTGCTGCGCTACCGCCAGGCGGTCGACGAGGCCATGCTCGCCTTCCTGCCGCACGCGGGGCCCGGCGCGCTGCAGGCGGTCGAGCTGGGGCTGCACCACGAACAGCAGCACCAGGAGCTGATGCTCACCGACCTGAAGCACCTGCTGTCGGCCAACCCGCTGCACCCGGCCTACCTGCCGGCGCCGCCTGCTGCGGCGCGGCCGGCGGCCCCGCAGGCCTCCGCCCTGCGCTGGCTGGCCTTCGACGGCGCACGCGCCGACATCGGCCATCCCGTGCACGATGGCTTCGCCTTCGACAACGAGGGCCCCCGCCATGCCGTGCTGCTGCACCCGTTCGAACTGGCGAGCCGGCCGGTGAGCTGCGGCGAGTACCTCCAGTTTGTTCGGGACGGGGGCTACCGCGATCCACGCTGGTGGCTGTCCGACGGCTGGGCGGCCGCGCAAACGGCGGGCTGGCTCGCACCGCCGGGCTGGCACGAGGTGGAGACCGCCCAGCCCCAGGTCTTCACGCTGTTCGGCCTGCAGCCGCTGCAGCCCGCCGAGCCGGTGTGCCACCTGAGCTTCTACGAAGCGGCGGCCTACGCGGCCTGGGCCGGGGCACGCCTGCCGACCGAGTTCGAGTGGGAGCATGCGATGCGCCATGCCGGCGCCGTGCTGCGCCGCACCGGCGGCGGCGACCTGCACCCGCATCCGCGCGCGCCCGGCGCGGCCGGGGACGCCGGCGCGTTCGAGGGCTTGCACGAGGTCTGGGAGTGGACACGTTCCGCCTACGATCCCTATCCCGGCTTCCGGCCGCTGGGCGGTGCGGCCAGCGAATACAACGGCAAGTTCATGGTCGGCCAGCTCGTGCTGCGCGGCGCGAGCTGTGCCACGCCGCCGGGCCACGCCCGCCTGAGCTACCGCAACTTCTTTCCGCCGGCCGCGCGCTGGCAGTTCAGCGGGCTGCGGCTCGCCCGAGACCTCGGATGAAGGAGTACCGATGGCCTATGTAGACCTGGATCCCTGTCTGTCGACCACCCCGCCGGCCACGGCCGCGGACGCGCCGGCGTGCGACTTCCACCGTGCGATGCGGCTCGCGCTGGCCGAGCGGCCGCACCGCATCGCCCCGAAGTTCTTCTACGACGCCGCCGGCTCGGCGCTGTTCGACCGCATCTGCGAGCTGCCGGAGTACTACCCGACGCGCACCGAGCTGGCACTGCTCGGCCGCCACGCGGGCGAGATGGCGGCGCTGATCGGCCCGCAGGCCGACGTCGTCGAGTTCGGCGCCGGCTCCGCGACGAAGATCCGGCTGCTGCTGTCGGCGCTGGACCGCCCGCGCCGCTTCGTGCCGATCGACATCTCCGCCGAGCACCTGCATGCAGCCGCCCGGGCACTGCAGCGCGACCACCCCGGCCTGGCCGTGCAGCCGCTGGCCGCCGACTTCACGAAGCCGTTCACGCTGCCGGCGCCGGCCGGCCCCGCCGGTGCGCGGCGGGTTGGCTTCTTCCCGGGCTCGTCGATCGGCAACTTCGCGCACGGCGAGGCGCTCACCTTCCTGCGCCAGGCGGCCATGCTCCTGCGCGGCGGGGGGCTGCTCGTGGGCGTCGACCTGGTGAAGGACCCCTCGGTGCTGCACGCCGCGTACAACGACGCCGCCGGCGTCACCGCCGCCTTCAACCGCAACCTGCTCGTGCGCGCCAACCACGAACTGGGCACCGACTTCGACCCGGCGCAGTTCGCGCACTACGCGTTCTACGAGCCGCGGCTGCAGCGCATCGAGATGCACCTCGTCAGCCGCCGCGCGCAAACCGTCCGCCTGGCCGGCGAACCGTTCGTGCTCGCGGAGGGCGAGACGCTGCACACCGAGAACTCGCACAAGTTCACAGTCGACGGCTTCCGGCGGCTCGCACGGCAGGCGGGCTTCGAGCCGGGCCCGGTGTGGTGCGACGAGCGCCAGCACTTCAGCGTGCACTGGCTGCAGGCGCCGCGTTGAACGTCTCGGGGGCTGCGTACCATCCGCGCTCGGCAATCCGACAGAGTGGGTGGTGTAGGTGGCCTCTGTTTCCCGTCCCTTGCTGGCCGCGGCGATCGCATCGGCCGTCTGGCTGGCGGCCTGCACCCGCGATCCCGCGCCGCAGGCGCTGATCGCTTCGGCGCGCGCCTACCTCGCGGCGCACGAGCCAGGGGCGGCCGTCATCCAGCTGAAGAACGCGCTGCAGCAGCAGCCCGACGATGCCGAGGCCCGTTTTCTCCTCGGGCGGGCCTCCCTGGAGATCGGCGACGCGGTGGCTGCCGGCGCGCAGCTGCGCCGCGCGATCGACCTCGGCCACCCGGCGGCACAGGCGGTGCCACTGCTGGCCCAGGCCCAGCTGGCCGAGGGTAAGTGGAAGGAAGTGATCCGCGAGCATGCCGGCACGGCCTTGCCGGAGGCCGCGGCGACGGCCGCGCTGAAGGCCCTGGTGGCCACCGCCTACCGCGCCGCCGGCCGCCCCGACCAGGCGCAGGCCACGATCGGCGAGGCGCTCGCGGCCGACCCCGCCTCGGTGCCCGCCCAGCTTGTCCAGGCCCGTCTGCTGGCCGGCGGACCGCGCCACGGCGAGGCGCTGGCGATCGTGGAACGGCTCACGCGCAGTGCGCCGGACGACGCCGACGTGTGGCGCCAGCAGGGCGACCTGCAGTGGCACGGCCAGGGCGAACTGGCGGCCGCCGCCGAGGCCTACCGCCGTGCGCTGGCGATCCGGCCCGGCCATGTGCAGGCGCAGGCGGCGCTGGCCGGCCTGCTGCTGGCCCTCGGGGATCTCGCCGCCGCAGCCGCCGAGGCCGACGCCTTGCGCAAGCTGCCGGGGCAGCGCACGACCGCGACGTTCTTCGACGCGCAGCGGGCCTTCCAGGCCGGCGACAAGGCCGGGGCCTACGAGCGGGTGCGCGAGGTGCTGAAGGCCGCGCCAGACAGCCCGTCCGCGCTGCAGCTGGCCGGCGCGATCGAGCTCGGCAACCGCCAGTTGCTGGCCGCCGAGCGATCGCTGACCAAGGCACTGCAGCGCGCGCCGGACCTGGTGCTGGCCCGGCAGCTGCTCGCGCAGACGTACCTGCGGTCCGGGCAGCCTGAGAAGGCGCTGGCGACCTTGTCCCCGCTGCTCGCGGCCGCGCAGCCGGGCAGCGCTTCGCTGTCGCTCGCCGGCGAGGCGCACCTGCAGGCCGGCGCGCCCGAGAAGGCGGAGGCGGCGTTCCGGCAGGCCCTGGCGGCCGACCCCGGCAGCACGCGCACCCGTACGGCGCTGGCCTGGCTGCAATGGGAGAAGGACCCTTCGGACGCGGCGCTCGGGCAGCTGCGTTCGGTGGCCGCCGGCGACGACGGCACGCTGGCCGACATGGCGCTGATCGCCGCGCACCTGCGGGCAGGCCAGGTCGCGCGCGCGCTGGACGCCATCGGCCGGCTCGAGGCGAAGCAGCCCGACCGGCCCGACGGCGCCTACCTGCGCGGCACCGTGCTGCTGCGTCAGCGCGACGCGGCGGGCGCACGCGCGTCGTTCGAGCGGGCGCTGGCTATCGACGCCGCCTACATGCCGGCCGTGAGCCGGCTCGCCGCGCTCGACATGGCCGAAGGCCGGGCGGACCAGGCGCTGTCGCGGTTCGACACGGTGCTGGCCGCCGATCCCGGCAGCGTGCAGGCGCTGCTCGGCCTCTCGGCGCTGCGCGAGCGCACGGGCGCGCCGCCGGCGCAGGTCGCCGCCCCGCTGCTCGAAGCGGTGAGGCGCCATCCGGGCGACGTGCAGGCACGGCTGCGCCTCGTCGAGCACCACCTAGCCCGCCAGGAGCACACCCTCGCGCTGGACGCCGCGCAGCAGGCCGTGGGCGCCGTGGCCGACAGCGAGGAACTGCTCGACGCGCTGGGCCGCGCGCAGATGGCCGCCGGAGACACCGAGCAGGCGGCCGCCACGTTCGGCAAGCTGGCGAGCCTCGCGCCGCAGACGCCCCAGCCGCACCTGCGCCTGGCCGCGGTGAACCTGTCGCGTGGGCAGGCGGGCACGGCCGCCCGGCATCTGCGCAACGCCCTGGAGATTGCGCCGGATTTCCTGCCCGCCCAGCAGATGCTGATGGGCCTGGAACTGCGGGAGAAGCGCTACGCCCAGGCGCTCGACGTCGCGCGCACGGTGCAGCGCCAGCGGCCGCAGGATCTGTCCGGCTTCTTGTGGGAAGCCGATATCCAGGCCGCGCGCAGCGACGCGGCCGGCGCCGCCGCCCTCTACCGTGGCCTGCTCGAGCGCTTCGACCGCGCCGAAGCGGCGGTGCGCCTGCACGCGGCGCTGCTCGAAGCGCGGCGGCCGAAGGACGCCGAAGCGCTGGCGCACGCGTGGCAGGCGCGGCATCCGGACGATGCGGCCTTCGCGCTGCACCTCGGCGATGCCGCCCTCGCCCGCGACGACCTGCCTGCGGCGGCCGCGCACTTCACGCGGGCCGTGCAGCGCCAGCCCGGCCATGCGGGCGCATGGAACAACCTCGCCTGGGTGACCGCCCGCCAGGGCCGGCCGGGCGCCGTGGCACATGCGCGCAAGGCGGTCGCGCTGCAGCCCGGCACGCCGGCGCTGCTGGACACCCTCGCCTTCTCGCTGGCCGGCGAGCGGCAGTTCGACGAGGCGATCGCCGTCCAGAAGGAGGCGCTGGCGCTGGCACCCGGCGATGCCGCGCTGCGCCTGGGCCTGGCGAAGCTGCTGGTGCGGGCCGGCCACCGCGAGCCCGCCCGCGCCGAGTTGCAGGCGCTCGCCGCGCTGGGCGACCGGTTCGGGCAGCAACCCGAAGTGCAGCGGCTGCTGGCCGGCCTCTGACAGCGGCGCTGGGCCGGACCGCGCCACTCAGCGGTCCACCGCCAGCACCAGCGTCTCCTTGACCTCCTCCATCACGACGTAGCTGTGCGATTCGGCCGGCACGGGCAGCTTCTTCAGGATGTCGCCCAGCAGGTGCCGGTACTCCCCCATGCCGCGCAGGCGTGCCTTCACGAGGTAGTCGAAGCTGCCCGAGACGAGGTGGCACTCCAGCACCTCCGGCATGTGCGTGAGCTCGTTGCGCACCTTCTCGAAGACCTCCGGCGACTTGGCCGAGAGCTTGATCTCGACGAACACCAGCAGCGTCTTACCGACCGCCTCCGGCGACACCCGGGCGTGGTAGCCGGTGATCACGCCGTCCCGTTCGAGCCGCTTGACGCGGTCCGAGCACGGCGAGGTGGACAGGCCGACCTGCGTGGCCAGCTCGGTGATCGAGATGCGGCCCTGGCGCTGCAAGATGTCGAGGATCTTGCGGTCTGTCCTGTCGAGGGCGGTCATTTTGCTGTCGGAGGATTGCAGCCCGGGATGAGGCCAGTTGATTTTGCTGTTGGCACCCAGAAAAACAAGCAAATCTCCTGAGTCTCCGGTTCTAGATTCGAGGCTTCAGCGTTCCAACTTCCTCAGCGGCGGCAACCATGAAAGTCCTCGTTCTCGGCGGCGGCGTGATCGGCACCACCACGGCCTACTACCTGGCGCGCGCCGGCGCCGAGGTGACCGTGCTCGATCGCGAGGACGCCCCTGCGCAGGAAACCAGCTTCGCCAATGCCGGCCAGGTGTCGCCGGGCTATTCCACGCCGTGGGCGGCACCCGGCATCCCGCTGAAGGCGCTGAAGTGGATGTTCCAAAAGCATGCGCCGCTGGCCATCCGCCCCGACGGCACGCTCTTCCAGCTGCGCTGGATGGCGCAGATGCTGCGCAACTGCTCGGCCGAGCGGTACGCGATCAACAAGGAACGCATGATGCGCGTGGCCGAGTACAGCCGCGACTGCCTGCGTGCGCTGCGCGCCGAGACGGGCCTGCAGTACGAGCAGCGCACCGGCGGCACGCTGCAGCTCTTCCGCACGCAGGCGCAGCTCGACGCGGTGGCGCGCGACATCGCCGTGCTGGAAGAGTGCGGCGTCCCCTACGAACTGCTGGGCCGCGACGACCTCGCCCGGGCCGAGCCGGCGCTGGCGCGTGCCCGCGACCGCCTGGCGGGCGGGCTGCGGCTGCCGAACGACGAAACCGGCGACTGCCACCTGTTCACACGCGGACTGGCCGAGGTGGCGCGTGGCCTGGGCGTCGATTTCCGGTTCGGCCAGGGGGTGCAGGAACTGCGCACCGAACACGGCCGCATCACCGGCGTGCGCGTCGGCGGCCAGTGGCTCACGGCCGACCGCTACGTGCTCGCCTTCGGCAGCTACTCGCGCCCGGCGCTGAAGGCGCTGGGGCTGGACATTCCCGTCTATCCGCTCAAGGGCTACTCGTTGACCGTGCCGCTGGTGGATCCGTCGCTGGCGCCGCAGTCCACGGTGCTGGACGAGACCTACAAGATCGCCGTCACCCGCTTCGACAACCGCATCCGCGTCGGCGGCATGGCGGAGATCGGCGGCTTCGACCTGCGGCTGGACCCGCGCCGCCGCGCGACGCTGGAGATGGTGGTGGGCGACCTCTTCCCTGCCGGCAACCTGCGGGAAGCGACGTTCTGGACCGGCCTGCGGCCGATGACGCCGGACGGCACCCCGATCCTCGGGCCCACGCCGATCGCCAACCTCTACCTGAACACCGGCCACGGCACGCTGGGCTGGACCATGGCCTGCGGCTCGGGCCGCATCGTCGCCGACATGGTGACGGGCCGCCGGCCCGAGATCCGCACCGACGGCCTCGCGATGGACCGGTACGAGCGCGCGCCCAGGCACCTCGGCCGGCCGGCGGCCGCCACCGCCTAGCGCCCCAGCAGCCCCCGCCGCTCGTCCACGTCGCACAGCGGGTCGGGGCCGAAGCTCGTGTCCTCGACGAGGCCCGCGGGCGTGATGCCCACGTGGAAGAGCTGGCAGAAGGGCGTCTCGTAGCGGTACGACCAGACCGTCTGGTTGTGGTACCGCACGCCCCACACCCGCGCCGGCCGCCCCAGCGTCTCACGCAGCTGCGCTGCGGTCATGCCGGGCTGGATGGTGGCGAAGACCGCTTCGGTGAGCACCTGCTCGGCCTTCACCAGCTTCTCCTGGGGGTCGAAGTCGAGCATGTAGGTGTGCTTGCCATAGGGGCCGCGCGCGAACTCCAGCCGCCGGCCGCCGTCGACCAGCACGTATTCGCCGGTGGGCTGCCCCATCTGCTGCAGGGCCGCCTGCATGTCGTCGCCCGGCCGCAGGCCGCCCGGGCCGTAGCCGGTCGCGCAGGCGGCGAGCAGGGCCGCTGCGGCGGCCAGCGTGGCGCCGATCGGTGCACGGCTGAAGAACCTGTCGAGACCCATGACTGCCTCCTGAGACGGACCGCCATCATGGCACCGGCCGGCCACCCCCGTCCGCCGGCGCTCAGCCGCCGCCCTGGGCCGCCGCCTCGCGCAGCTTGTCCTTCTTGCTCTTGCGGCGGCCCTTGACGCCGCCGGTGGCGTCCGCCAGGGGCGGCGTCGTGTCGGCGACGGCCGCTTCCGTGGGCTCGAAGCCGGCGATCTGCTCCCGCGCCACCCTGAGCTGCTGGCGTTTTTCGATCAACCGGAAATGCGCTTCGGTCGCGGCACTGACGAAGCTGATCGCCATGCCTTCCTGGCCTGCCCGGCCCGTGCGGCCGATGCGATGCACGTAGTCCACGGCGGCGCGGGGCAGGTCGTAGTTCACGACCAGGGGCAGGCCGGCGATGTGGAGGCCGCGCGCCGCCAGGTCGGTCGCGACCAGCACGCGCAAGCCGCCGGCCTTGAACGCGGCCAGTGCGTCGGTGCGGGCGCCCTGGCTCAGCTCGCCATGCAAGGGCGCGGCGGCCAGCCCCGCCTTGGACAGCTTGTGCGCGACGAGCTCGGTGGTGTAGCGGCTGCCGGCGAAGACCAGCGCCTGCCGCACGTTGCCCTGCTCAATCAGATGGCGCAGCAGCTGGGTGCGACGGCCGGGATCGACGGCGATCGCCCGCTGGACGATGGCGGGCTGCTGCGCAGGCGGCATCGGCTCGGCCTTCAGCCGCGCAGGCTGCCGCAGCACGCCGTTGGCCAACGCCTCGACCGCCGGCGGGAACGTGGCCGAGAAGAACAGGTTTTGGCGCCGCGGCGGCAGCAGGGCGAGCAGCCGTTGCAGCTCGTCGGCGAAGCCGAGGTCGAACAGCCGGTCGGCTTCGTCCAGCACCAGGGTCGCGATGCCGGCGAGCCGCAGCGCGTTGTGGTCCACGAGATCGAGCAGCCGGCCGGGCGTGGCGACCACGATGTCGGCGCCGCCGCGCAGGGCCATCATCTGCGGGTTGATCGACACGCCGCCGAACACCGTCACCGTCTTCACCGGCACCTCGAGCGACTGCGCGAAGCCCCGCACCGTCTCGCCGACCTGGGCTGCCAGTTCCCGCGTGGGCACGACGATCAGTGCCCGGAGCTGGCGCGGCGTGGCGCGGTGCGTCGCGAGCAGTTGCTGCAGCACCGGCAGCACGAACGCGGCGGTCTTGCCCGAGCCGGTCTGGGCCTGGCCGAGCACGTCGCCGCCGCGCAGGATCGCCGGGATAGCGGTGGCCTGGATCCCGGTGGGGGCCGCATAGCCGCGCTGCTCGACGGCGTCCAGCAAGGCGGGGCACAGGCCCGTGGAGGCAAAAGACAGCTCGGGGGACATCGGTTCACGCCGCGGGCGCTCCGGCAAAGGGCGCAAGTCTATGCCGATGCACGGGAAGGGGCGCGCCGGGTCATCCAGGAGCCGGCGCAGCCCCGCCAGTCGATGTCTTCGGGTTGCTCGGGAAGGGACAAGACGACGCCGGCTTTTTCTTGCCGAAGCCGTCACAAACGCCTGCCGCCGCCCGTCTTGGAGGTGATGGCCCCGGCCTGTCCCGGGCCCTCACCTCCTCTACACATGAAAGGAAAGCAACGCATGCAGCGCGCAAATTGGTTCGCCGTCTCGCCTGAAGGCGCAAAGGCCGTGGGCGGCCTCCACCACTTCGTCACGACCGGAACGAGCCTGCCGAGCCTCCTGGTCCACCTCGTCTTTCTCCGTGTCTCGCAGCTCAATGGCTGTGCGCACTGCATCGACATCCACACGCGGGATCTCATCAAGGAAGGCATGTCGGTCGAAAAGATCGTGCTGGTCCCCGTGTGGCACGAAGCCGCCTACCTGTTCACCGAGCAGGAACGCGCGGCGCTGGCGTGGTCCGAAGAAGTCACCCGCGTCAGCGAAACGCACGCATCCGACGAGGCCTATGCAGCAGCGGCGGCAGTGTTCGGGGAGAAGGACCTGGTGGACCTGACGCTGACCATCGCGGCCATGAACGCCATCAACCGGTTGGGGATCAGCTTCCGCTTGAAGCCACGGGCCAAGGCCTGAGCCGGCGGCGCGCGCACGGCTGGCTCGACCCTCAGCGGCCGTCCGCGCTGACAGCTCCACAGCGGTCGCCCATCAGCCCGCGTGCTGCGCGATGTCCTGCAGTCTGATGAAGCCGAGGTCCGGCATACCGTAGAAACTGTTGGTCAGTCCGGCTCCGCTCAGGTACACGGCCTCGAAGCCCATCGCCTCGATGAGGCGCGCTGCCAGCGCGTTGCCGGCGCCCGGCACGAATCCGGTTTGATGCGATTTCGACGGAGCCGCTCGTGGTGGCAGTCGCGAAGGCACATCGATTCGCCTCGCGCCGGTCGCTGCGACTGCGGGACCTGCGCGACGAGCCGTTCGCTTTCTACCCTCGAACTACGGGCGCCGGTCTTTCACATCCCGCAAAGCAGGCCGCGCTCGAAGGGCGTGCGGCCCGCTGAAGGGTGCTTGCGGAAGTTCGACATCTCATCAGACGTCGATGTTCGCCGCCCTCAGCGCATTGCTCTCGATGAAATCGCGCCGCGGCTCCACCTCGTCGCCCATCAGCATCGTGAAGACGCGATCGGCCTCGATCGCGTCGTCGATCTGCACCCGCAGCAATCGCCGCACGGTCGGGTCCATCGTGGTTTCCCAGAGCTGCTCGGGGTTCATCTCGCCCAGGCCCTTGTAGCGCTGCCGCCCGACGCTGTTCTCCGCCTGCTGCATCAGCCACGCCATCGCAGCGCGGAAATCGCCGACCTTCATCTCCTTCTGGCGCTCGCCCTCGCCGCGCTTGACCACCGCCTCCGGGCCCAGCAGGCCCTTGAAGCGGGTGCCGGCGGCGCTCAGCGCTTCGTAGTCAGCGCCGTGCACGAAGTCGGCGGTGATCACGCTGCTCTTGATGTTGCCGTGGTGGCGCCGGCTGATGCGCAGGTGGTGCTTGTCGGTGCGCTCGTCGTATTCGGCGGCCACCTCCGCGTCATGCAGCGCACCCTTCAGCGCCACCGCGCCGGCCTCGGCGTTCTGCGCGTTGTCGAGGTCGAGCACCAGGCCGTCCGCGATGGCGCGCAGGGCCTCCACGTCCATCCAGTTCGACAACCGCTCGATCACGTTATCGGCCACGACGGCACGCTGCGCGTAGTCGGCGAGTTCCTCGCCGGCGATGGGCGGCTGTCCATTGCCTCGCTCCACCAGCGCCCCGTCGAGCGCCACCTTCATCAGGTAGGTGTCGAGCTCCGCGCCGTCCTTCAGGTACTGCTCCTGCTTGCCGTGCTTGACCTTGTAGAGCGGCGGCTGCGCGATGTAGATGTGGCCGCGCTCGACGAGTTCGGGCATCTGCCGGTAGAAGAACGTCAGCAGCAGCGTGCGGATGTGGGCGCCGTCCACGTCGGCATCGGTCATCACGATGATGCGGTGGTAGCGCAGCTTGTCGGCGTTGAAGTCTTCCGGCCCGATGCCGGTGCCCAGCGCGGTGATGAGCGTGAGGATCTGCTCGCTCGACAGCAGCTTCTCGTAGCGCGCCTTCTCCACGTTCAGGATCTTGCCGCGCAGCGGCAGGATCGCCTGGAACTTGCGGTCGCGCCCCTGCTTGGCCGAGCCGCCCGCCGAGTCGCCCTCGACGATGTAGATCTCGCACAGCGCCGGATCCTTCTCCTGGCAGTCGGCCAGCTTGCCGGGCAGGCCCAGGCCGTCGAGCACGCCCTTGCGGCGCGTCATCTCGCGGGCCTTGCGCGCGGCCTCGCGTGCGCGGGCGGCCTCGACGATCTTGCCGCAGATGATCTTGGCGTCGTTCGGGTTCTCGAGCAGCCAATCACCGAGCAGCCGCCCGACGATGTCTTCCACCGGCGCGCGGACCTCGCTGCTGACGAGCTTGTCCTTGGTCTGGCTGCTGAACTTGGGCTCGGGCACCTTGACGCTGACGACGCAGGCCAGGCCCTCTCGCATGTCGTCGCCCGCCACCTCGACCTTGGCCTTCTTGGCGAGCTCGTTGTCCTCGATGTACTTGTTGATGACCCGTGTCATCGCGGCCCGCAGGCCGGTGAGGTGGGTGCCGCCATCGCGCTGCGGGATGTTGTTGGTGAAGCACAGCACCGATTCGCTGTAGCTGTCGTTCCACTGCATGGCGACCTCGACGCCGATGCTGGTGCCCTGCTCGCTGACCTTGTCGCCCATCGCGTGGAACACGTTGGGGTGCAGGACCTTCTTGCCCTGATTGATGAACTCGACGAAGCCCTTCACGCCGCCGGCGAACGCGAAGTTGTCTTCCTTGGCGTTGCGTTCATCGACCAGCTTGATCTTCACGCCGTTGTTGAGGAAGCTCAGCTCGCGCAGGCGCTTGGCCAGCACGTCGTAGTGGAAGTCGATGTTGGTGAAAATCTCTTCGTCGGGCAGGAAGTGCACCTCGGTGCCGCGCTTGTCCGTCTCGCCGGTGATCCTCATCGGGCTGGTCTCGACGCCGTTGCGCTGCTCGAGCACGCGGTCCTGCGGCACGCCCTTGCGGAACTCCATGTAGTGCACCTTGCCGTCGCGGCGCACCGTCAGCCGCAGCAGCTTGCTGAGCGCGTTGACGCAACTCACGCCCACGCCGTGCAGCCCACCCGAGACCTTGTAGCTGTTCTGGTTGAACTTGCCCCCGGCGTGCAGCTCGGTCAGCGCGATCTCCGCGGCGCTGCGCTTGGGCTCGTGCTTGTCGTCCATCTTCACGCCGGTGGGGATGCCGCGGCCGTTGTCGATGACGCTGATCGAGTTGTCGGAGTGGATCGTGACGATGATGTCGTCGCAGTGCCCCGCCAGCGCCTCGTCGATGGAGTTGTCGACCACCTCGAACACCAGATGGTGCAGGCCGGTGCCGTCGCTGGTGTCGCCGATGTACATGCCCGGCCGCTTGCGCACGGCTTCCAGCCCTTCGAGGATCTGGATGCTGCCTTCGCCGTAGGCGTCGGGCGTGGGGGTCGGGGGGGTGTTCGGGTCGGTCATGGGGCTCACTTCGCAGGCCGGTGGCATCGAGCCGCGGCCTCTTAAGAAACGCTGAAGCGGGCCGGAGCCCGCTTGTCTATGCAAGTGCCGGCGGTCAGATGCGCATCGGCATCACCACGTATTTGAAGCCGGCCTGCTCGGGCACGGTGATGAGCACGCTGGAGTTGGTGTCCTGCAGTTCGAGGCGGATCATGTCCTGGCTCATGTTGGCCAGCGCGTCCATCAGGTAGGTGACGTTGAAGCCGATCTCGATGGTGTCGCCACCGTAGTCGATCTCGAGTTCTTCCTTGGCCTCTTCCTGTTCGGCGTTGCTGGAGGCGATGCGCAGGGTGCCGGGCTCGATATTCACCCGCACGCCCTTGAACTTCTCGCTGGTCAGGATGGCGGCGCGCTGCAGGCTGGCCAGCAGCGGCGCACGGCCCAGCGTGACCGAGTTCTTGTGGTTCTTCGGGATCACGCGGTTGTAGTCGGGGAACTTGCCTTCGACCAGCTTGGTGACGAACTCCATGCCGGAGAAGCTGAACTTGGCCTGGTTTCCGGCGAACCGCATCTCGATCGGGGCGCCCTCGCCTTCCTTGCCGTCGCCCTTGTCGTCCTTCAGCAGGCGCTGCAGTTCGAGCACGGTCTTGCGCGGCAGGATGACTTCCTGCTTCGGGATCTCCGTCTCGAGCGTGGCCTGCGCCAGCGCGAGCCGGTGGCCGTCGGTGGCCACCAGCGTCAGCGTCTGGCCTTCGGCGACGAAGAGGATGCCGTTGAGGTAGTAGCGGATGTCGTGCACCGCCATCGCGAAGTGCACCTGGCCGATCAGCGCCTTGAGCGTCTTCTGGGGCACGCTGAAGGCGGGGCCGAATTCGGCCGTCTCGTTGACCAGCGGGAAGTCGTCGGCCGGCAGCGTCTGCAGCGTGAAGCGGCTCTTGCCGCCCTGCAGCGTCAGCTTGTTCTGGGTGGCGGACAGCGACACGACTTGATCGGCGGGCAGCGTGCGCAGGATGTCGATCAGCTTGCGCGCACCCACGGTGGTGGCGAAGTCGGCAGCGTCGCCGCCGAGCTCCGCACGGGTGCGCACCTGGATCTCGAGGTCGCTGGTCGTGAACTCGATCTCGGGGCCCGTCTTGCGCAGCAGCACGTTGGCCAGGATCGGCAAGGTGTGGCGGCGCTCGACGATGCCGGCCACCGCCTGCAGGGCGCCCAACAATTTTTCCTGCGGAGCTTTCAAGACAATCATGTCTTCCTCTTAACTTGGTAGTTCTAGTAGAGCCGCTGCCGGGCTGTGGAGAACGCGATTTTGGCCTGATCCATCAACGATTTAGCCACTGCGAAAGCCTGTGGGCCGACAGGCCCGGATTTTCGGGCGAGACATACAACAACTCGGCCGATCGGCCGCAGCCTGTGGACAGCTGTCCAGTTGCGCGAAAGTTGTCCACAGACTTGTCACTTGACACCAGGTTGTTCAGCCCTTGAGGGTCTGTTCGAGCACGTGGAGCTGCTGGTTGAGCTCGGTGTTCTTCTGCCGCTCCCCGCCGATCTTGCGCACGGCATGGAGCACGGTGGTGTGGTCCCGGCCGCCGAAGAGCTCGCCGATCTCGGGCAGGCTCTTCTGCGTCATCTCCTTGGCCAGGTACATCGCGATCTGGCGCGGGCGGGCGATCGAGGCCGGCCGCTTCTTGCTGTACATGTCGGCGATCTTGATCTTGTAGAAATCGGCCACCGTCTTCTGGATGTTCTCGACCGACACCTGCCGGTTCTGGATCGACAGCAGGTCCTTCAGCGCCTCGCGCGCAAGGGCGATGTTGATGTCCTTGTGGCTGAAGCGCGAGTACGCCAGCACCTTGCGCAGCGCACCTTCGAGCTCGCGCACGTTGGCGCGCACGTTCTTGGCGATGAAGAAGGCGACGTCCTCGGGCATCGGGGAGGCTTCGGCATCGGCCTTCTTGATCAGGATCGCGACGCGCATCTCGAGCTCGGGCGGCTCGATCGCGACGGTCAAGCCCGCGTCGAAGCGGCTGGTCAGGCGCTCGTCGATGTCGACCAGCCCCTTCGGGTAGGTATCGCTCGTCATGATGATGTGCGAGCGCTTGGCCACGAGCGCCTCGAAGGCGTTGAAGAACTCCTCCTGCGTGCGCTCCTTGCCGGCGAAGAACTGCACGTCGTCGATCAGCAGCAGGTCGAGGCTGTGGTACTTGGCCTTCAGCTCGTCGAAGGTCTTGCGCTGGTAGTTCTTGACGACGTCGGAGATGAACTGCTCGGCGTGCAGGTACAGCACGCGGGCGTCGGGCCGGTCGCGCAGCAGCGCGTTGCCGACGGCGTGGATCAGGTGCGTCTTGCCCAGACCAACGCCGCCGTAGATGAACAGCGGGTTGTACATGTGGCCGGGGGCGCCGGCGACGTGCAGGGCCGCCGTGCGCGCCATCTGGTTGGCGCGGCCGGGGACCAGGGTGTCGAAGGTGAGGGCGGTGTTGAGGCGGTGTACCGAGGCGGCGGGCGCCGGTGGGCGCGGGGTGACCGTGGGCGGCACGGTCAGGACCGCGGCCCCGCCGCTGTTGAGCGCCGCGCTGGCGGCCGTGGGGACACGCAGGCCTTCTCCGGCCGGTCGCACCATCGGGGCTTCCCGCTGCGCGAGCGTGAGTTCGAGGCGCACCGGCTTGCCGGCCAGGTCGGTCAGCACACCCTCGATCCTGCTGGCGTACTGCGAGCGGATCCAGTCCAGCTTGAAGCGGTTGGGCACCCGTACGGCGGCCACGACGCCGGCATCGCCGTCGTCGGTGACGTCAGCGGGCGGCAGGGGCCGGATCCAGGTGTTGAATTGTTGTTCGGGCAACTCGGCGGCCAGTCGTTCGCACCCGCGTTGCCAGAGGTCTGCGCTCATTGTGGAAAAGTCTTCTAAGAGCACCCGGATTCTACCTGTGGACACAACGGGGCGGGACGGGTTATCCACAGTGGTGGACAAATCCCGGCGGCGGCGGGCCGGCAAGGCGCCTGCGTGTGACGCAATTGACCCTGCGCGTGCTTTTTGCTGTAATCGCGGGTTTCCCGGACGCGAGGAGGTCGCGCCGCGCCCCTCGAGCCACGGCCGGCGGGCAAGGCGTGAGCACCGGTTCGGGGCCAGTCCGGCTGGCGACCACCGGGCGCCTGGGCTGGAAAGCGGGCGTCCTACAAGGCAAAGCGCCTGACGCCCCAGGGCATCCACCGAAAGCACCTCACCATGAAGCGTACCTACCAACCGTCCAAGACCCGCCGCGCCCGTACCCACGGCTTCCTCGTGCGCATGAAGACCCGCGGCGGCCGTGCCGTCATCAAGGCACGCCGCGCCAAGGGCCGCAAGCGCCTGGCGACCTAAAGCACCGCGCTGCGACCTGCCGCAGCATGCCGCCGGCCTCGCGCGTGCAGCGTCTCGTGCAAACCGCCGATTTCGAGCGTGTGCTCGGCGCGCCCCAGAGGGCGCGCAGCCCCCATTTCGCGATGCATTTCGTGGCGGACCAGCCGGCTCGGCGGCCCGCCAAGGCTTCGACGACAGTGCCGCCAGCGGCAGAAGGTGCCGGCGCGTCGCGGTTGTCAACAGCCGATGCCGCTGCGGTGGCGCAGGCTGTGGATGACTCACACCATACCGGCCACTGGCTGGGGCTGGTGGTGCCCAAGCGGCATGCGCGCCGCGCCGTGACCCGCACCCTGCTCAAGCGCCAGATCCGGGCGGCGATGGGCGAGCACGCCGCCGATCTGGCGCCGGGCTTGTGGGTCGTGAGGTTGAGGGCTCCCTTCGATGTGCGTCAGTTCCGCAGTGCCGCCTCCGGCGTGCTGCGGGAAGCAGCACGCGCCGAGCTGGACCGAATGATGCGCGCGGCCGCCTCGGCGCTGCGCTGAATGGCCGTGCCTGACTGGCTCACGCTGCTGCCTCGCCGCGCGCTGATGTGGCCGGTGCGTGCCTACCGCCTGTTGCTGAGCCCCTGGATCGGCGGCAGGTGCCTGTTCGAGCCCACGTGCTCGCTCTATGCGCTCCAGGCGCTGGAGAAACACGGTGCCGCCGCGGGCAGCATGCTCGCCGCCGGTCGCCTGCTGCGCTGCCACCCCTGGTGCGAAGCAGGTTGCGACCCGGTGCCCGAGCGGCCTCCTCGCCTGTTCGCTTTCCTGACGGGCGATCGCGTTTCCGATTCCTCCAACAAGACTGCTCCATGACAGATATTCGCCGCACCCTGCTGTGGGTGGTGTTCACGATGTCCCTCGTTCTGCTGTGGGACGCATGGAACAAGCACTCGGGACAACCGTCGATCTTCGGACCGCAGGTATCTCGGCCCGCCCCGGCCGGCTCGGCGCCGGCGTCCGCGGTCGGTGGCGTGCCGGCACCCAGCGCAACCGCCGCTGCCGCGGGGGCCGTGCCCACCGCGCCCGCCGCGGCCACGCCCGTGGGCGAGCAGGTCACGGTGACGACCGACCGCATCAAGGCGGTGCTCGACAGCAAGGGCGGCGAACTGGTCTACATGGAGTTGCTGGGCCAGCTGGACCAGAACGACCCGACGCGCAACGTGGTGCTGTTCGATCGCAGCGCCCAGCGGGTGTACCTGGCGCAGACGGGCCTGATCACCGCGCAGCAGGGCTTGAGCCTGCCCAACCACTTCACCGCGATGTCGGTGCTGCCCGGCCCCCGGACGCTGTCGGAGGGTGCCAACGACGTGCAGGTCAAGTTCGAGTCGCCGTCGACCAACGGGGTCAAGCTGGTCAAGACCTATACCTTCCACCGCGGCCTGTACACGGTGGATGTGTCGCACGAGATCGTCAACGGCTCGGCCCAGCCCATCACCCCCGAGCTGTACCTGCAGCTGGTGCGCGACGGCAACGCGCCGCCCGGGGAATCGTCGTTCTACTCCACCTTCACCGGCCCGGCGGTCTACACCGACGCCAGCAAATTCCGCAAGGTCGAGTTCAAGCACATCGAGAAGAACGACGCCGAGTATGACCGCAAGGCCAACGACGGCTGGATCGCGATGGTGCAGCACTACTACGCCTCGGCGTGGCTGATCAACTCGCAGCAGCCGCGCGAGTTCCGCGCCGAGAAGGTCGGCAACAACCTGTACTCGATCGCGATGGTGCTGCCGCTGGGCGAAATCGCCCCGGGCCAGAGCAAGACCCAGCAGGCCACGCTGTTCGCCGGCCCCCAGGAAGAACACAAGCTCGCCGAACTCGCGCCCGGCCTCGACCTGGTCAAGGACTACGGCTGGTTCCACATCCTGTCGAAGCCGCTGTTCTGGCTGCTGACCAAGCTGCACACCTTCCTCGGCAACTGGGGCTGGGCGATCGTCGCCCTGGTGGTGCTGCTGAAGATCGCCTTCTACTGGCTCAACGCGAGCGCCTACAAGTCGATGGCCAAGATGAAGGCCATCAACCCGAAGATCCAGGAGATGCGCGAGAGGCTGAAGGACAAGCCGCAGCAGATGCAGCAGGAGATGATGCGCATCTACCGCGAGGAGAAGGTCAACCCGCTGGGCAGCTGCCTGCCGATCTTCCTGCAGATGCCGTTCTTCATCGCGCTGTACTGGGTGCTGCTGTCGAGCGTGGAGATGCGCAACGCACCGTGGATCGGCTGGATCACCGACCTGTCGGCCAAGGATCCGTACTTCATCCTGCCGCTGGTGATGACGGCGACCTCGCTGTTCCAGGTGTGGCTGAACCCGACACCGCCGGACCCGATGCAGGCCAAGATGATGTGGATCATGCCGCTGGTGTTCAGCGTGATGTTCTTCTTCTTCCCGGCCGGGCTGGTGTTGTACTGGATCACCAACAACATCCTGACGATCGCCCAGCAGTGGGTCATCAACCGGAAGCTGGGCGTCTGACGCCCCTCGAAGATGCTGGCACGCCAGCATGACCCCATCGTCGCCATCGCCACCGCGCCCGGACGCGGGGCGGTGGGAATCGTCAGGGCCTCCGGCCGCGACCTGCGGCCCCTGATCGAAGCCCTGTGCGGGCGGACGCTGCAGCCGCGCCACGCCACCTACCTCCCGCTGCGCGGCGAGGACGGCCAGCCGATCGACCACGGCCTGGCCATCCACTTTCCGGCGCCGCATTCCTACACCGGCGAGGACGTGCTCGAACTGCAGGCGCATGGCGGGCCGGTCGTCCTGCAACTGCTGCTGGCGCGCTGTCTCGCGGCGGGCCAGGGCCTCGGCCTGCGGTTGGCGGAGCCCGGCGAGTTCACGCAGCGTGCCTTCCTCAACGACAAGCTGGACCTGGCACAGGCCGAAGCCGTCAGCGACCTCATCGACGCCAGCACCGAAGCGGCGGCGCGGTCGGCCAGCCGATCGCTGAGCGGGGCCTTTTCGTCGGAGATCGGCGTCTTGCGCGATCGCATCGTGCAGTTGCGCATGCTCGTGGAGGCCACGCTCGACTTTCCCGAGGAGGAGATCGATTTCCTCGAGAAGGCCGATGCGCTCGGCCAGCTGGCGCGGCTGCTGCAGTCGGTCGACGACGTGCTCGATCGTGCCCGCCAGGGCGCGTTGCTGCGCGAAGGCATCCGGGTCGTGCTGGCCGGCCAGCCCAATGTCGGGAAGAGCTCGCTGCTGAACGCGCTGGCGGGCGCCGAACTGGCGATCGTCACGCCGATCCCCGGCACGACGCGCGACAAGGTCAGCCAGACGATACAGATCGAAGGCGTGCCGTTGCACGTGATCGACACCGCCGGCCTGCGCGAGGCCACCGACGAGGTGGAACGCATCGGCATCGGCCGCAGCTGGAGCGAAATCGAGACGGCCGATGCGGTGATCTTCCTGCATGACCTGACGCGGCTGGGCGAGCCTTCCTACGACGCGGGCGATGCGGACATCGCCGCCCGGCTGGCCGGTGCCGATCCTCGCCAGCACGCCCGCGTGCTGCACGTCTACAACAAGGCGGACGCCGCCGCGGCGCCTGTGCCCGCGCAGGCGCTCGCGATCTCGGCATCGGTCGGGACAGGCCTCGATGCACTGCGGCGCGTGTTGCTGGAGCGCGCCGGATGGCATGCATCACCCGAGGGCGTGTTCATCGCGCGTACGCGCCATGTCGACGCCTTGCGGCGTACCCGTGAGCACCTCCTGCTCGCGCAAGCGCAAGGGCTGTCGCCCGAGCCGGCGCTGGATCTGCTGGCCGAGGAACTGCGGCTCGCGCACAACGCGCTGGGCGAGATCACCGGGGCCTTCAGCGCCGACGACCTCCTCGGAGAAATCTTCAGCCGCTTCTGCATAGGAAAGTGAATCTGCACCTGCGCCGGTTATGTAACATCCTGTTTACATACCCATAATTGCCGCTGGTTCATGACCGGTCGATGCTGGAGCAGACGATGGATTTGAGTGCGCTGATGGAGGCGGTTGCCACGCTGAATTCGGAGGACGCTTTTGGCCCGCGCCTGAGCCCCGAAGCCTGGCAGGCGCTCGAGCCGATGCTCACTCGCCACGAGGTGCGTGCCGGCGAACTGCTGCTCAAGCAGGACGAGCTCGACCGGACGATGTATTTCCTGGAGCGTGGCAGCCTGCAGGTGTTTGTCACGCGCAGCGCGCCCGGCACCCACCGCGTGGCCATCCTGCGCGCCGGCTCGGTCGTCGGCGAGGCGGGCTTGTTCGGCGAGACGCCCCGCATGGCCAATGTCGAAGCGATGAGCAACTGCGTGGTCTGGGCGTTCAGAGCGCCGCGGCTGGACGAGCTCTCGGCCCGCCACCCTGCGCTGGCGCTCGAGGTGGTGCGCGGCGCCGCGGCCGTGCTGGCCGCCCGCATGCGGGCCAACCTGGAACGTGCGGTCCCGGTGAGCTGATCGCGCGGCGCGCGGGGTCGAGGCGCGTCAGCCCTTCAGCAGTTTCTCTTCGGCGAGCGAGAGGGCCTCCGGCAGGCCGGCCAGCACGAGCGTATCGCCGGCGCCCAGCACCAGGCCTTCGTCGGCGCGCACGACCTGGCCCGAACCCAGCCGCACCGACACCACCTCCACGCCCACCGCGTGCAGTGCCAGTTCACCGAGCGACCGGCCGAGGCTTGCGGCCGCCGCCGGCAGGCTGACGGTCAGCAGCCTGGCCTGCTGGCGCTCCTCCACACCGTCGTCGTCCGCGCCGTGGAAGTAGCCGCGCAGCAGGCCGTAGCGTTCGTTGCGCGCGTCCTGCGTGAGCCGGATCACCCTGCGCATCGGCACGCCCACCAGTGCCAGCGCGTGCGATGCCAGCATCAGCGAGCCTTCGATCGCCTCGGGCACGACCTCGGTGGCACCGGCGTTGCGCAGCAGTTCGAGGTCGGTGTCGTCGATGGTGCGGATCACCACCGGCACCTTGGGTGCGTGCTCGCGTGCCAGCCGCAGGATCTTCAGCGCGGAGGCGGTGTCGTGGTATGTCACCACCACCGCGCTGGCGCGGGCCAGGCCGGCTGCCATCAGGCTGCGCAGCTTGGCGGCATCGCCGAACACCACGCTCTGGCCTGCCGCCGCCGCCTGTCGCACGCGGTCGGGATCGAGGTCCAGCGCCATGTAGGGGATCTTCTCCGGTTCCAGCAGCCGCGCCAGGTTCTGCCCGCTGCGGCCGTAGCCGCAGATGATCACGTGCGCCTCGCTGTGGATGGATTTCTTGGCGATGGTGGTCAGCGCGGCGGCCTGCATCAGCCAGTCGGTCGACGACAGGCGCATCACGATGCGGTTGCTGTACATCACGATGAAGGGTGTCGCGATCATCGACAGCACCATGCTGGCGAGGATGGGGCTCTCCAGCCGCGGCTGCAGCAGCTCGTGCTGCCTGGCCAGCGCCAGCAGCACGAAGCCGAACTCGCCCGCCTGCGCGAGGTACAGGCCGGTGCGCAGGGCCACGCCGGCAGGGGCACCGAACACCCGGGCCAGCACCGTCACGAGGGCGAACTTGAACAGCACCGGCAGCACCGCCAGCGCCAGCACCAGGCCCCAGTGCGCGGCGACCAGCGACATGTCGAGCTTCATGCCGATGGTGATGAAGAACAGGCCGAGCAGCACGTCGTGGAAGGGCCGGATGTCGGTCTCTACCTGGTGCTTGTATTCGGTCTCCGCGATCAGCATGCCGGCGATGAAGGCGCCCAGCGCGAGCGACAGGCCGAAGTGCTCCGTCAGCCAGGACAGGCCCAGTGTGACGAGCAGCAGGTTCAGCACGAACAGTTCCGGGCTCTTGCGCCGCGCCACCAGCGTGAGCCACCAGCGCATGGCGCGCTGGCCGCCCACCAGCAGCACCGCCAGCAGCACGCCCGCCTTGGCGGTGGCGAAGGCCAGCTCACGCAGCAGCACCTCGGGCGACGCGCTCAACGCCGGGATCAGCACCAGCAGCGGCACCACGGCCAGGTCCTGGAACAGCAGCACGCCCATCACGCGCCGGCCATGTTCGGTTTCGAGCTCCAGCCGCTCGGCCATCAGCTTGCCGAGGATCGCCGTGCTGCTCATGGCCAGCGCCCCGCCGAGCACGACCGCGGTCTGCCAGCTCAGGCCGGAACGCTTGCCCAGCAGCATGAACACCAGCGTGAGTGCCGCGTTGCCCGCCACCGCCGCCACCATGGTCAACGCGACCTGCGACAGGCCCAGCCCGAAGACCAGCGTGCGCATGCTGCGCAGCTTGGGCAGGTTGAACTCCAGGCCGATGACGAACATCAGGAAGACGACGCCGAACTCCGCCAGGTACGACACGCCGCCGGCATCTTTCGCCAGCGCCAGCGCGTGGGGCCCGATGACCACGCCGACCACGAGGTAGCCCAGCATCGGCGGCAGCCTCATCGACCGGCAGGCCACCACGCCAGCCACCGCAGCAACGAGATACAGCAGGACCAGTTCGAGCGTAGAAGCCATGCGGCGAGGGTGGATCGCAAGCCCCATGCCTGCCAACCTAGAATGCCCGATCCTAAGTGAGCGCCCGGAAAAAACGGGCTGACGAGGATCACGTGACTGCCGATCCCACCACGGGTATTTCTTCCTTCGATCCGCAGCGCGCACTGGCCCTGGCCGCGGACACGTTCCAGAACGAAGCAGAGGCCTTGCTGGCGATCCGAGCGGGGCTGGATGCGTCCTTCGCCGACGTCGTGCGCCTGATGCTGTCCTGCAGGGGCCGCGTGGTCGTGATGGGCATGGGCAAGAGCGGCCACGTGGGCCGCAAGATCGCCGCCACGCTGGCGTCCACCGGCACGCCGGCGATGTTCGTGCACCCCGGCGAAGCCAGCCATGGCGACCTCGGCATGGTGACGCTGCAGGACGTGGTGATGGCCATCTCCAATTCGGGCGAGAGCGACGAGTTGAATGTCATCGTGCCGGTGCTCAAGCGGCTCAACGTGCCGCTGGTGGCGATGACGGGCCGGGCGGGCTCGACCCTGGCGCGCCACGCCGACCATGTGCTGCTGTGTGCCGTCGAGCGCGAAGCCTGCCCACTGAACCTGGCGCCCACCACGAGCACCACCGCGCAGATGGCCATGGGCGACGCGCTCGCCGTGGCGCTGCTCGATGCGCGGGGCTTCCACGAGCAGGACTTCGCGCGCTCGCATCCCGGTGGCGCGCTCGGCCGCAAGCTGCTCATGCACGTGCGCGATCTCATGCGCTCGGGCGACGACCTGCCGCGCGTGGCACCCGACGCCCGCTTCCTTCAGATGCTCCATGAAATGAGCGCCAAGGGCCTCGGCTTCACCGCCGTCGTCGATGCCGAGGACAGGGTGCAGGGCATCTTCACCGATGGCGACCTGCGCCGGCTGATCGAGCGCGGCACCGACCTGCGCGCCTTCCACGCGGGCGACGTCATGCACCGCCAGCCGCGCTGCGTGCGTGACGACGTGCTGGCGGTCGAGGCGGCGGCCGTGATGGAGCAGCACCGCGTGACCAGCGTGCTGGTCGTCGATGCCCAGGGGCGGCTGGTCGGCGCCATCAACAGCAACGACCTGATGCGCGCGAAGGTCATCTGATGCAGATCGAACCCCAGCTTCGCTTCCCGCCCGAACTGCTGCTGCGGGCCCAGGGCACGGGCCTCGGCATGAAGGCCGCGGTTTTTGACGTCGACGGCGTGCTGACGGACGGGCGGCTCTACATCGCGGAGTCCGGCGAACAGTTCAAGGCGTTCCACAGCCTCGACGGCCATGGCCTCAAGCTGCTGGCGCAGGGCGGCATCCTGCCGATCATCTGCACCGGGCGCGATTCCCCCGCGGTGCGCCGGCGCGTGGCGGACCTCGGCTTGTCGCACGCGCACTATGGCGTGAAGGACAAGCTCGCCGTGGTGCAGCGCGCGATCGACGAGCTGGGGATCGCCTGGCCCGAGGTCGCGGTCATCGGCGACGACTGGCCGGACCTGCCGCTGCTGGTACGTGCCGGCTTTGCCTGCGCACCGGCCAATGCGCATGCCGAAGTCAAGGCGGCGGCGCACCACGTCAGCGCCTTGCAGGGGGGTGAAGGGGCAGCGCGCGAGCTGTGCGACCTGCTGCTGATGGCCAGCGGCGCCTATGCCCGCCTCCTGCATGGCCACCTGACCACGCTGGACGCCGCCTGAGCCGGCCGCGTACCGTCGGATCGATGGAGCTTCCCCTGCTCGGGCCCTCGCCGCCGCCGGACGGCGGCCTGCCGCGCATGCCGTGGCACTGGCGGCTGCGCGAGGCGTTGTCCGCCTACCTGCCGCTCTTGCTGATGGCGCTGCTCGTGCTGGCCACCTGGTGGCTGGTCAAGAACACGCCCGGCGCGCCGCCCGAGGACAAGGCCGCGGCCGTGCGCCATGATCCGGACTACACGATGCAGCAGTTCACGCTGCAGCGCTTCGGCGACGACGGGCGCCTGCTGGTGCAGGTCGAGGGCGATCAGCTGCGCCACTATCCGGACACCGACACACTGGAGATCGACGCCGTGCGCATCCAGGCCTTTTCAGCCGACGGCTCCGTCACCCATGCCACCGCCCGCCGCGCATTGAGCAATGGCGATGCGAGCGAGGTACAGCTGCTGGGCGGTGCGCGCGTCGACCGCAGCGCGACGCGCGCCGGGGTGCCGGCCATGCAGTTCGAGGGCGAGTTCCTGCACGCCTTCCTGCGTACCGAGCAGCTTCGCTCGCACCTGCCGGTGCTGCTGCGTCAGGGCAGCAGCGAGATCCGGGCCGGCGGCATGGAATACAACCACCTGACGCAGCAGACGACCTTCAAGGGGCCGGTGCGCGCGCGGTTCGTGCCTGCCGGAAGGCCAGCACGGTGAACGCGCGCCAGGGCGGCGTGGGCCAGCTGGCCTACATCACGGGCGCGTCGAGCGGGATCGGCCAGGCGCTGGCTCAACGCTTCTACCGCGCCGGCTGGCGGTTGGCCCTGGTCGCACGCCGTTCAGAGGAAGTCGTCCGTTGGGCGACCGCGCAGCAGCTCGCGGCGGACCGCTGCTCGGTGCATGCCGCGGATGTGCGCGACGTCGACAGCATCGTTGCAGCTGGCCAGGCCTGCCTGGCGCAGCAGGGGCTGCCGGACGTGGTGATCGCCAATGCGGGCATCAGCATCGGCATGGAGACGGCGATCCGCGCGGACCTCGAGGTGATGCGCGCGACCTTCGAGACCAACAACCTGGGCATGGCCGCGACGTTCCATCCGTTCGTGCAGGCGATGTGCGATCGGCGTGCCGGCACCTTGGTTGGCATCGGCAGCGTGGCGGGCATCCGAGGCCTGCCAGGCCATGGCGCCTACTGCGCGAGCAAGGCTGCCGTGACGAGCTACTGCGAGAGCCTGCGGGGCGAATGCAGGCCCCACGGCGTGAAGGTCGTGACGCTCGCCCCGGGCTACATCGATACGCCGCTGACGAAGCGCAATCCGTATTCGATGCCGTTCCTGATGGCGCCCGAGGATTTCGCCGATCGGGCATTCGAGGCCATCGAACGAGGCGTGAGTTACCGCGTCATTCCCTGGCAGATGGCCGTGATCGGCAAGTTGATGCGCATGCTGCCCGATGCGCTGTTCGACCGGGCCGTGGCCGGGCGCGCTCGCAAGCCTCGGCAGGCTGGCTGAGCCGACTGCAGCCCCAAACGCAAAAAGGCGCCTATGGGCTGCAAGCCCATCGCGCCTTTCATGCCTGACGTCAGTGGAGGGCCCTTGGACCAGGGCCCGAGCGATCAGTAGCCGCTGCTGCCGCCGCCGTAGCCACCACGGCCGCCGCCGCTGTAGCCGCCACGGCCACCACCGCCGCCGCCATAGCCGCCACCACCACCGCCGCCGTAGCCGCCACGGCCGCCGCCGCTGCCGTAGGGGCTGCGGCCACCGCCGCCACCGCCACCGTAGCCGCCGCCACCGCCACCGCCACCGCCACCACCGTAGCCACCGCCGCCGCCACCACCGCTGCGGAAGCCGCCCGGACGCTCTTCGCGGGGGCGGGCTTCGTTCACGACGATCGCGCGGCCTTCGAGGGCCTGGCCGTTCATGCCGTTGATGGCCGATTGCGCTTCCGCATCCGAGCCCATCTCGACGAAACCAAAGCCCTTCGAGCGACCGGTTTCCCGATCCATCATGACCTTGGCCGACGTGACGGTGCCGAATTGGCCGAACGCGTCCTGGAGGGATTCATCGCGCACGCTGTAGGCGAGGTTTCCGACGTAAAGCTTGTTTCCCATGGGGAAGACCTTCCTTCAATCACTTAACACCATGTGGAGCTTCAACCCGTCGTGAAACATTCAAGCGAAGGCGCCGCATCCAATCTTGGAGGGCGCAAGGTTAACAAATAACTTCGCGAAAATGCGCAAGCGTTCGCTTGTCAAGTGTTGTTTTCTGGATGACGCACCAATGAGGGGTTCCCCCTGGGACCGGCGGCTATGATCCCCTTGCCATGAACCTATTAGCGCGCCGAGATCCGTTGGCGGCCCTCGGGCGCCTGCTGGGCAGCGTCGAGGCCGTGCGCAACGGCCGTGCGCTGTTTGCGCTACTTTTGACCTTCAGCACCGCCGGGCTGCTGCTGGCGATGGCCGGCGCCTCGCTCGCCCGCGACGACGGTCTGTGGACGGTCCTGCAGGCGGGCGCAGCGCTGACCGTCGCCTTCTACGGCAGCAATGCCACGGGCCTGCTGCTCATGGACCAGGCGCGTGGCCTGCCGGTGCGCGAAGTGGCCGATGCCTTCCAGCACGCACTGCGCAGTGCGCACCGGCTGCTGGTGGTGGTGGTGCTCGTCTCGCTGCTGGTCGCGGCGTTGGTGGCCGCGGTGTCGGCCGGGCTGTTCGTGGCACGCCTGCCGGTGGCCGGGCCCTTCGTGTTCGCGCTGGTGGTGCCCGCGGGCGTGCTGCTGCTGGGCCTGGGGGCCTTGGTGCTGGCCGGTGTCGTGGGGCCATTGGCGGCGCCCGCGGTGTGGTCGGGCCGCTCGGTGCGCTCGACGCTGCGCTTGTTGTTCGTCCAGGCCCGCGAGCGGCTGCTCTTCATGGCGCTGCTGATGTCGGCGCTCGGCGCTCTGACGGCGGCCGTCGCCGCCTTGTCGACCTTCGTGGTGGTCACCGGGGGCCGGATCGTCGCCGCGCTGGCGGTGCTGGTGACGGGTGTCGATGTGCCTGCCCAGCAGCTGATGGCAGGCCTCTTCGGTTTCGGCCTGCGCAGCCTCGGCCCGGCCGGGGCGCCGGTGACGCAGACGCCGCACGGCGTGGGCGCGCTGGTGGGGGGCGGCATGGTGTTCGTGCTGGCCCTCGTGGTACCGGGGCTGGTCTATCTGCGCGGCGTGTGTGCGCTGTATCTGTCGGTCGCGGAAGACGACGAGCCCACGGACATGCCGGTGTAACCACTCGTATACGATCCTTGTCTCCATGGATCTCTTGAAACCGCTCATCGCATTGCTGGCGATCGTCAATCCGATCGGTGCGGTGCCGTTCTTCATCACGTTCACGCAGAGCTTCTCGCGTGCGCAGCGGCTGCGCACGATCCGCGTCAGTGCCTTCAGTGCGTTCTGCGTGGTGTCGATCAGCGCGGTGGCCGGGCTGAAGATCATCGAGTTCTTCGGCATCAGCATCGCGTCGTTCCAGGTGGGCGGCGGCACGCTGCTGTTGATCAGTTCATTGCAGATGCTGAATGCGCAACCCGCCGAAACCAAGCCGAGCGACGTGGCCGAAGGCACGGAGAAGGCCGATGCGGGTGCCAGCATCGCGGTGGTGCCGCTGACGGTGCCGCTGCTGACGGGCCCCGCGACGATCTCCACCATGGTGATCTACGCCGAGAAGACGCGGTCGATCGTCGAGCACGCGGTGCTCGTCGGCTACGGCGTGGTGATCGGCATCGCGACCTTCATCGTCTTTTCGGCGGCCGGGCGCATTGCCCGGGTGCTGGGCCGCACGGGCATCAACGTGATGACGCGGCTGATGGGGCTGATCCTGGCCGCGATGGCGGTCGAGCTGTTGGCCGACGGACTGGTCAAGCTGTTCCCGGTCCTCGCGTCGCACGTGGCACGCTGAGTGAGCCCGTTGCCCCATCCGCGCGCGCTGGGCCGGCTGAAAGCCCAGCAGCCAGGCGGCGATGCGACGACGATGCCCGCGAGCGAGCTGCTCGCGGCGGGCGGCGACATGGTCGACACCATCGTCGACCCACGCCTGCACCCCGAGCCGGCGGCCGCACCAGCGCCTGCCGGGGCGGCCCGCGGCCCGCTGCCCATTGCCGGCTTCGTGGCGCTCGCGGTGCTGATGGGCGGCCTCAGCTGGGCGGCGATCGCGGGCGATCTGCCATCGGACGTCCGCCTGGCGCTGTGGATGGCGATCGGCCTGTCGTGGCTCGTGCTCGCCTTCGTGCTGCAGCGGCTGCTGCACCGGCTCACGTCGGCGGTCGATGCGGTGCGGCGCTTCGCGGAGCTCCTGCGCACCGACGACCTGCCCGGTGCGATCCTCGCGTTGCGCGCGGACACGACCCGCGGCGTGCCTGCGCTGCATGCCGCGTCCGGCGAGGTGCAGCACCTGCTCGGCGAACGTGAGCGCCGCTGGCATGCGCGGGTGCGGCTGTCGGGCGACTGGTACTGGGAGACCAATGCCGAGATGCGCATCACCTGGGTCTCCGAGGACCTCGCCTCGCACCTGAAGCTGGGCATGGAGCCGCAGCAGCTGCTCGGCCACACCTACGACATGGTCCCGTTCTTCCTGCCACCGGAATCCGGCTGGGCGGAGTTCATCGCGTGCATGCGGCAGCGGCGGCCGTTCCGCGACGTCGAGATCGAGGTGAGGCGTCCCGGGCGGTCTCCGGTCTGGATCGGCCTGACCGGCCGTGCGCGGCGTGACGACGAGGGCTACTTCATCGGCTACGAGGGGGTGGGGCGCGACATCACCGAGCAGCGCCTGGCCTTCCGCCGCCTGCGTGCCAGCGAGCGGCGCTACGCGGTGATGACGGCGCTCTCGGCCGACTGGTACTGGGAGACCGACGACCAGCATCGCTTCACCGAAGTGGGCGCCATCGTCGGCGAGCTGCTCGGCGATGCCGGGTCCCGCCGCTTCATCGGCCGCACGCGGTGGCACGCCTACGCCGATGGCGCGAGCGAGGAGGACTGGCAGCGCCATCGCGACGACCTCGACGCCCATCGTCCATTCGGGAGCTTCGAATATGCGGTGCGCGTGCCGGGCCGCAGCGTGCGCTGGGTGTCGGTGAGCGGGCAGCCGCGGCATGACGAGCAAGGCCGCTTCGTCGGCTACCAGGGCGTGGGCCGCGACATCACCCTGCGCAAGCGCACGGAGAAGCTGCTGCTCACACGCAATGCCGAACTCGAGCGCCAGGTGGCCGTGCGCACGGCGGCGCTGGAGCAACACAACCGCGACCTCGAGGCCTTTTCCCGCCAGCTCGCACACGAGCTGCGCACGCCGATCGGCCATGTCGTGGGCCTGGCCGACATGCTGCGCTCCCGTGCGTGGGAGCGGCTCGCCGACGACGAGCGCGAGTGGCTGATGATGCAGGGACGTGCCGCGCGCGAGATGTCCCACACCGTCACCGCCCTGCTGGAGCTGGCGCGCTCGGGCTCGACGCCGCTGGTGCGCGAACTGGTCGACCTGAGCGCGCTGGCACGCAGCGTGATCGGCGAGCTCCCCTGGATCGAGCGCGAGGTGCCGGTCGAGTGGCAGATCGAGCCCGGGCTGCAGGCGCACTGCAGCGCGCCGCTGGCACGCGTGGTCCTGGTGAACTTGCTGGGCAATGCCGCCAAGTTCACGCGCGATGTGCCGCTGCCGTTGGTGCGGATGACCTCGCACGGCGAGCCGGGCGTGTTCGTCGTCCAGGACAACGGCGTCGGATTCGATGCCAAGCGTGCTGCGCGGCTGTTCCATCCCTTCCAGCGTCTGCATCCCAGCGAGCAGTTCCAGGGCACGGGCCTCGGCCTCTCGATCGTGCGCCGAATCGTCGAGCGGCATGGCGGTTCGGTGAGGGCGGAAGCGGTCGTCCAAGGCGGTGCGCGGTTTTTCTTCAGCCTGGGCCCGGGTCCAGCGGGGCCCCCCCACGCGGGGGAAAGTACCAATGACGGTCTGTTCCGCGCAACATAGAGTGCGGTTCTCGCAGCGAGGCGGTCCCAGACCGTTCCATCGCTGAACGGGGGACTGAGGAGACATCAGACGCCAAGATCCACAAGATAATCCTGACCCCACCAGTATTGGTGAGTGCGTCAAATTTGCAAGCGCCGGCCCAGCCGGCGCTTTTTTCTTGTGGGCGGGTGGTATTTGCATGTTGGATTTGTTGTTGGCCGCCATGGCATCGGCCCTGGCCGGTTTCATCGACGCGATCGTCGGCGGCGGCGGCCTCGTGCTGCTGCCCGCGATGTTCGCGATCTTTCCTTCGGCGCCGCCGTCCACCTTGCTCGGCACCAACAAGGGCGCGGCGATCTGGGGCACCGCGTGGGCGAGTGCGCAGTTCGCGAGGCGGGTGAGCCTGCGGTGGGGCGCGCTGGCGCCCGCGATGGCGGCGGCCCTGGCGGGCAGCTTCGCCGGGGCGTGGGCGGTGACGCTGGTCAGTGCCGACGGGCTCAAGCGGGCGCTGCCGTTCGTGCTGGCCGCGGTGCTGGCCTACACGGTGGTCCGCAAGGACCTCGGCCGCACGCACGAGCCGCGCTGGCAGGGGTCGGCGGAGCGGCTGGTGACGTCGGCGATCGGCCTGGTCATCGGTTTCTACGACGGGTTCTTCGGCCCGGGCACGGGCAGCTTCTTCGTCTTCCTGTTCGTGCGTCTGCTGGGCTACGACTTCCTCCATGCCTCGGCCAGCGCCAAGCTGCTCAACACGGCCACCAACGGGGCCGCGCTCGCGCTGTTCGCCTGGAAGGGCCACGTCTGGTGGCATGCGGTGGCCGTGATGGCGACGGCGAACGTGCTGGGCAGCCTGCTGGGCACGCGGCTGGCGCTGAAGCACGGTGCCGGCTTCGTGCGCGGCGTGTTCATCGCCGTGGTGTCGCTGCTGATCCTGAAGACGGGCTACGACGGGCTGGTGCGCTGACGCGAGGCGCGGGCGCATGCCGCGCCGAGCGCGGAACATGTCGGGAAAGGCCTGCCTGTTCCGACGTGCGGCGCCGCACCGCGGGCGCTAGCATGCCGGCAGCCCTTTCTCCTTCGGACGGCCGCCGCGCCGCAGCATCCATGCCCGTCGATTCCGAACTGCGCAGCCTTGACATCGACATTCCCGCCCAGCCCGAGTCGCTGGTCCGTCTGTCGCTGCTGCTGGCGGACGACGAGATCAACCTGGCGGCCGCGGCCGAGCTGATCGAATCCGACATGGCGCTGGCCGCCGCCGTGCTGAAGGCGGTCAACTCCTCGCTCTACGGCCTGAAGGGCCGGGTGCAGACCGTGATGCAGGCCGTCCAGTACCTCGGCATGCGCGAAGTGGCGGCCATCACCTTCGAGATGGGCCTGCGCGCCGCGTTCCCGCCCAACCCGCTGCTGGAGCCGGTGTGGCAGCGGGCGGCACGCCGTGGCCTGCTCATGGGGCGCATGGGGCAGTTCCTGGGGGTCGATGCCTGGGCGGCGCATTCGGCCGGCCTGTTCGAGGAGTGCGGCAAGGCCGTGCTGCTGCGCCATGCCAGCGACCACTACGCCGCCATGCTGCGCGCGGCGCCGAACGACGTCGACCTGCGGACGCTGGAGCGTGCCGGCTTCGGCGTCAGCCACGACGCACTCGGTGCGGCCTTGTGCGAAAGCTGGGGCCTGGGCGCACCGTCGGTGGCGAGCGTGCGGCACCACGTCTGCGTGCAGGCCGGCGAGCCGATGCCGCCGCACCTGCCCCGTCCGGCCGTGCTCGCGCTGTCCGCCGTGGCCCATGCGCTGATGTCCTCGCCGGACCTGCTGGAGGAAGTGGTCGCCCAGGTGGCGCCCCAGGTGCCGCTGGACGACACGTTGATGCTCCGCGCGGCGCGCAAGGTGGGCGAGCAGCTCGCCGAGCACGACGCCGCCGTCGCCGGGCGCTGAGCGCGTCGGCCACGTCCGACACGCAAATCCGCCTGGCGGTGCTGCCCAGCGCCGCCGCCGGGTTGTCCACTGGGAATGCTGGCCACTGCGGCCGCCGCCTCCGAACCAGGACACCCGCGATGCTCGAAAACCTCCCCGGGGCCGTGGGCCACGTGCTGCGCCATCAGCGCGCCGGCCTCGACCAGATCGTCTTCCACCAGACTCCGTTGCGCCCCGGCATGGCGGCGCTGGAAGTGGGCAGCCTGGCATTTGCAGACCACGCGCCCATCCCGGCGCGCTACACCGCCGACGGCGAAGGCCTGTCGCCGCCCTTGCACTGGCGCGGCGTGCCGGCCTCGGCCGCGAGCGTGCTGCTGATCGTCGAGGATGCGGATGCGCCGACGCCGCATCCCTTGGTGCATGCCATCGTCGTCGACCTGGCGTGCGACGCATGCGCGCTCGCCGAAGGGGCGCTCGACAGCCCTGACCACGACGGCACGGGCGTGCACAGCGGGCGCCACTCGCTGCTGGGCAGCGGCTGGCTGCCCCCCGACCCGCCGCCCGGCCACGGCACGCACCGCTACGCCTTCCAGGTGTTTGCGCTCGCCGCGGGCGATCCCTTCAGCGACAAGCCCGGGCGCGAGGAGGTGCTGAACGCGCTGGCCTCACGCGCTTTGGCCAGCGGCTGCCTGATCGGCACCTATGCGCGGCCCGACGGATCGCAGCCGGCCGATGCACCGGCGCCTGCCGTGGGGGGCCAGGTCGCGCCACAATGAGGCCGTCCGGCGGGCCGCCGGAGGAGCCTGTTGTCATGACGCTCTCGCCCTGCATCGCTCGCCGACCCTTACGTGCTTGGACGGCCGCGGCGTTGCTCGCTGCCGCGCTGACAGGGATGGCCTCGCACGCGGCTCCGGCCCTGCCGTCGACGCAGGTGGCGTGGCTGGCGGCCGCCACGGACGACGACATCGAGCGCGCGCTGGCGCAGGCCCGGGCGCAGAAGAAGCCGCTGCTGCTGTACTGGGGTGCAACCTGGTGCCCGCCCTGCAACCAGCTCAAGGCGACGCTGTTCAACCGGCAGGACTTCGCCGCGCAATCGCGCAGTTTTGTCGCCGTGCATGTCGACGGCGACCGGCCGGGCGCGCAGAAGCTCGGCAGCCGCTTCAAGGTGCGCGGCTACCCCACGCTGGTCCTGCTGCAGGCCGACGGCCAGGAGATCACCCGCTTGCCCGGCGAGGCCGATGCCGCCCAGGTGATGGCGCTGCTGCAAGCCGGGCTGTCGGGGGGCCGGCCCGCGCAGGAGGTGCTGGCGGCGGCCCGGGCCGGCCGCGCATTGCGCCGGGCCGAATGGCGGATGCTCGCCTTCCATGCCTGGGACCAGGACGACCCGCCGCTCGTGCCCGCGGCGCAGCGCCCGGCGGTGCTGGCCGACCTTTGGGCCCGCAGTGGCGCGGCGGATGCCGAGACGCGCATGCGGCTGCTCGTGAAGGCCTCGGCCGCCGGCGTCGGCGCTGCCGACGGCCTGAGGCCCGACCGCGCGCAGCGTGAGCAGCTGCTGGCGATGCTGTCCGATCCGGCCGCCGCGCGGGCGCAGATGGATGTGCTGGCGAGCCAGGCGCCCGGGCTGGCCCGCGTCCTGGGCGGCGACGGCGCGCCGCTGGCAGCGCCCGTCGATGCCGCGCTCGAACGCCTGCAGGCCGACACGGCGCTGTCGCGGGCCGACCGCGCGGCGGCGCTGATCGCCCGGGTCGCCCTGGCCCGGCTGGGGCAGCCGGCGGACACCGCCAAGCCGCAGCTGCCCGAGCCGCTGCTGCGCGATGTGCGGGCGGCCGTGCTGCGCCTGGACCACGACACGCGGGATCCGCACGAGCGCCAGGCCGTCATTCCGACGCTGGCCTACCTCCAGGCCCAGGCGGGCCTGTGGGCCGACAGCGATGCCCTGCTCCAGGCCAACCTGGCGCGCAGCCATTCGCCCTACTACCTGATGAGCCAGCTCGGCAGCAACGCCCGCAGGCAGGGCCGATCCGACGAGGCGCTGCAGTGGTATGCCAAGGCGTTCGATCGCAGCGAGGGACCGGCGACCCGGCTGCAGTGGGGGGCTGGCTACCTGTCCGCGCTCGTGGACCTGTCGCCCGGCGATGCGCGCCGCATCGAGCAGGTGGCTGCGCAGCTGTTCAGCGAGGCGGCCCGCGATCCTGCCGCGTTCCACGAACGCAGCGCGCGTTCGCTGCAGCGGGCCGGGCAGAAGCTCGCGGGCTGGGCGTCGGCGCGCAGCGAGGCGGGCGACACGTTGCGCCGGCTGGACCGGCAGCTGCAGGCCGTGTGCGCCGCACGCAGCGCGGCCGACGGCCAGCGAGCGGCCTGCGACGCGTTGGCGAAGCTGCTGGCGCCCGCGCCCGCGCCGGCGGCCGCACGCGGCTGATCCGGCACGGGCCGTGCCCGCCTGCGCGGCAGGCTCACTTCGACAGGCCTTCCGCGCGGAGCGCCGCCTGCACCGCCGGACGCTCGGCGACGCGGCTGAGGTAGGCCTGCAGGTGGGCCAGGCCGGAGATGTCCACGCCCACGTGCCGGGACCAGCCGGCGACGGTGAAGAGGTAGGCGTCGGCGACGCAGAAGTCGTCGCCCATCAGGTAGGGGCGGCCGGCGAGCTGGCCGTCGACCCAGGCGAGGCGCTGCGAGACACGCTCGCGGGCGATTTGCTTGGCCTCTTCCGGCATGTTCGGCATGAACAGCGGCGAGAAGCCCTTGTGCAGCTCGGACGAGATGAAGTTCAGCCACTCCTGCAGGCGGTAGCGGGCCATGGTGCCGTTGGCCGGTGCGAGCTTGCTGGCGGGCACGAGGTCGGCGATGTACTGGACGATGGCCGGGCCTTCGCTCAGCCGCGCGCCGTCGTCGAGCTCGAGCAGCGGTACGTAGCCCTTCGGGTTGATCGTGTAGTAGTCGGTGCCGTCCGCGAGCCGGTGCGTCTTGGTGCTGGCGAGCACGGGCTCGAAGGCGAGCCCGGCCTCGTGCAGGACGATGTGGGGCGACAGGGAACAGGCGCCGGGGCTGTAGTAGAGCTTCATGGGGACGGTTCCTCGGGGAAGCGGAAGGGGGCAGCGATGCTAGCGCCGCGGGCATGCGCTAACCTGCGTTCGCCAGGAGGTCTTGCCATGCCGCGCCCGCTGCTCGATGAAGCCCACGTCCACGCCGCCGTCCGCGAGGCGGTGGCCGGCTATCGGCATGCGTTCGTGGCGCAGGCGCAGGCCGCGGTGGCCGCCCATCCGGTGGTGGTGCTGGGCATGGCGCAGAACCCCTTCGTGCGCCGCGCCCGCCGCCTGCTCGACGAGGCAGGCATCACCTACCAGTACATCGAGCGGGGCAGCTACTTCTCCGGCTGGCGCGAGCGGCTCGCGTGGAAGATGTGGACCGGCTGGCCGACGCTTCCGATGGTCTTCGTGCGAGGCACCTTGGTCGGCGGAGCGTCGGACGTGCAGCGGCTGCTCGCCAGCGGCGAACTGCAGCGCCTGCTGGCGTGAGGGGTACGAGGCCCCGGCGCCGTCCGGCACACGTCGGCAGGCGGTGGGCGGCATTGCCCGCGCGGCTGCCCGCACAATCGGCCGCATCATGAAACGTCGGGGAAGGTCGAAGACGCTGGCTGGCGCATGCCTGGCCTGCGCCGCCGTGATGGGCGGCGCGGTGCAGGCGGCGCCGGTGCTGCAGCCGTGCCGGCTCGATGGCATCGAGCACGAGGCGCGCTGCGGCCGTGTCGAGCGTGCACTGGATCCGTCGCAGCCGGACGGGCCCCGCATCGCGGTGCACTTCGCGGTGCTGCCTGCGCTCGCACGCCATCGGCATCCGGATCCCGTGTTCTTCTTCGCGGGGGGGCCGGGGCAGAGCGCGATCGACCTCGCCGGCCCGGTGGCGGGCATGCTCGCGCGGTTCCGCAACCGGCGCGACATCGTGCTCATCGACCAGCGCGGCACGGGCCGCAGCGCGCCGCTGCGCTGCGACGGCGACGATGCGGTCGACGCGGCGCTCGCCCTCCCGCCCGAGGCGGGCGCGCAGCGGGCGCGGCTGGCCGCGTGCCGGAGCCGGCTGCAGGCGCTGCCCTACGCAGACCTGCGGCAGTTCACCACGGCCATCGCGGCGGCGGACGCCGATGCCGTGCGCGCCGCACTCGGCGCGGGGCAGGTCAACCTCGTGGGCGTCTCGTACGGCACGCGGCTGGCGCTGGCGTACCTGCGGCAGTTTCCAGGCCATGTGCGCCGCGTCGTGCTCGATGGCGTCGCGCCGCCCGACATGGTGCTGCCGCAGGCGTTCGCGGCCGATCAGCGCCGCGCCGTCGATGCGGTGTTGTCGGGTTGCGAAGCCGACCCGGCCTGCGCCCGGCGCCATGGCGGCCTGCGCGCCCGCTGGGCTGCCCTGCGCGGAGGCCCGCCACGCGAGTGGCCGGTGGTACACCCCGTGACGGGCGAGGTGGTGCGGCAACGCGTGACGGCCGAGGTGCTGGATGCCGCGGTGCGCGGTCCGCTGTATTCGCCCGCCCTGGCCTCCGCGTTGCCCGAGGCGATGGACGCCGCTGTGCGGGGCCGCCTGGAGCCGCTGGCCGGGCTGGCACATGCCGCGGCGGGGCGGCGCGGGCAGGGGGTGGCGATGGGCATGCACCTCTCCGTGGTCTGTGCGGAGGATGTACCGCGGCTGCCGCCGGCATCGTCCGATGAAGACGCCACCGTACGCAGCTACCGCGACGCCTGTGCGTCCTGGCCGCGCGGTGCCGTCCCGCCGGCCTTCTACACGCTGCCGGCCGCGACGGCGCCGGTGCTGCTGCTGTCGGGCGGCCTCGATCCCGTCACGCCGCCTCGCCACGGCGAGCGGGTCGCCGGGGCGCTGGGTGAGCAGGCGCGCCATGTGGTGGTGCCGCAGGCCGGCCACGGCGTGCTGGCGCTGCCATGCCTGCGGGAGGTGCTGTTCCGCTTCGTGGACACCGACGAGGCCACGGCGGCGGCGTCTGCGGTGGCGGCGGATGCGCAATGCGCGGCGGGTGTGCCGCGCCCCCCGACCTACCTGCCGATGGAGCCCCGCCGATGATCGAGGTGCAGGGCCTGCAGAAGCGCTTCTCCTCGGGCCGCGGCCGGACCGCGCGCCACGTGCTGGCGGCCGACGGTGTCGGGTTCGTCGCGGCGGACGCCTGCATCACCGGCCTGCTCGGCCCGAACGGCGCGGGCAAGACCACGACGCTGCGGATCGTGGCCGGCATGATCCCGCCCGACGCGGGACGCGTGCTCGTCGACGGGATCGATGTGGCGCGCGAGCCCCAGCGTGCACTGGGGCGGATGGGCGTGCTGAGCGATTCGCGCGGGCTGTACCCGAGGCTCACGGCGCAGGAGAACATCGTCTACTACGGCCGGCTGCAAGGCATGGCGCGGCCTGCCGCGCACCAGCGCGCGCAGGCGCTGGCGCAGGTGCTCGACATGGTGCCCCTGCTCGATCGCCGGACCGAAGGCTTCAGCCAGGGCGAACGCATGAAGACGGCGCTCGCACGCGCACTGGTGCACGATCCGCCCAACATCATCCTGGACGAGCCCACCAACGGACTGGACGTGCTGGCCACGCGCGCGCTGCGCGAGACGCTGCGCCGGCTGCGTGACGACGAGGGCAAGTGCATCGTCTTCTCGACGCACATCATGCAGGAGGTGCAGCGGCTGTGCGACCACGTGGTGCTGGTCTCGCACGGCCGCGCGGTGGCCCGCGGCACGGTGGCGGAGCTGATGGCGCAGACCGGTGGCAGCGACTTCGAGGACACGTTCGTGCAACTGGCTTTCACCGACGAGGAGCGGGCCCCGTGAGCGGTCCGGTCCGCCTGCTGGCCTCGGCGTGGGTCGTCTACGGCAAGGAGCTGCTGGACGCGTTGCGCGACCGCCGCACCCTGCTGACCGTGGTGCTGAGCTCGGTGGCCGTCGGGCCGGTGCTCTTGATCGTGCTGTCGGTGCTGATGGCCGACATGGAGCAGCGCGCGGAGCAGCGCGAGGCGCTGGTGGTCGGCATCGAACATGCGCCCCAGCTGCGCAACTTCATGGAGCGCCAGACCTGGCGCGTCCGCGCCGCGCCGGCGGACTACGAGGCCTTGCTCGCGCGCAGCCGCCTGGCCGACGCGGTGCTGGTGGTGGCGCCGGACTTCGAGAGCCGGCTGGCGCGGGGCGAGCCCCCGCGGCTGGAGATCGTCGTCAACGGCGCCAATCCTCGCTCGCAGGCCAGCGGCAACCGGCTGACGCGGCTGATCGGCGGATTCGCCAGCGAGCAGGCCACGCTGCGGCTGGCGATGCGCGGGGTGTCGCCGCTGGTGGCCGACGTGCTCGACGTGCAACCGCGCGATGTCTCCACCGCGCGCGGCCGGGCGGCGCAGCTGTCGGCCTTCGTGCCCATCCTCGTGCTGATGGCGGTGCTGTACGGCGCGCTGCCCGCCGCGCTGGATTCGACGGCCGGCGAGCGCGAGCGCGGCTCGCTCGAGCCGCTGCTGATGACCCCGCCGCGGCCGCTGGCGCTGGTGCTGGGCAAGTGGGCGGCGGTGGCCAGCGTGGCGATGATGGTGGCGCTGCTGAGCAGCTTCGGCTTCCTGCCCGCCCAGTGGCTGTTGCGCAGCGAGACGCTGTCGGCGATGTTCCAGTACGGCTGGGGCGAGGCGCTGATGTTCCTGGTGCTGCTGCTGCCGCTGGCCGCGGCCGTGTCGGCGGTGCTGATGGCGGTGGCGATCCGCTGCCGCAGCGTCAAGGAGGCGCAGGCCAATGCCACGGTGATCGTGCTGCTGGTCTCGGTGCTGCCCATGGTGGCGCTGTTCAACGACAGCGGTCCGCAGCCGTGGCAGCTCTGGGTGCCTGCGCTGGGGCAGGTGACGTTGATGAACCGCGTGCTCGCCGCCGAGGCCGTTCCGGTGGCCGACGTGGCGGTGCCGCTGCTGGTGTGCATGGTGCTGGCGGGGCTGGGCCTGCGGGACGTTGCCCGGCGCCTGCGACGCGCGGCGGTGCGGTGATGGCGGTGCGCCGCGTTCAGTTCAGCAGCGTGGAGCCGAGCGCGCGCTCGACCTCGTCCTGCCAGGGCAGGCCGTGCACGATTTCGCTGAGGTGGCGTGCCGCCTCCCATGCGGTGAGCACGGAGCCACCGGTGTCGACGAGCCGCAGGTTGGTAACGACGCACATCGGATCGGCCATCGCGACGACGCCGGGGCCGAGCTGCACCCAGTCCCAGGCAACGCCGGCGTCGACGTCGCCGAGCGGGCCCACCCAGATCGTCTGCCCGGTGCTGGGCGAGCAGGTGTCGCCCGGATTCAGCACGCGGGTGTCGAGGTGGACAAAGTTCAGATGGGTCTTCGAGCCGGCCTGCCACAATACCGTGGGCCAGGCACGCAATGTCCATGAGGGTGTCATAGGCGGAAGGGATGATGTTGGGTTGATCGGCCGACGTTGCCAGGCAGCACGTCGGCAGTCTTTGCCATCGGTGGCCCGCGTTCAAGCTGTAAACGTTGACAGGGTTGGGTCGCAGCCTTCGGCGGGGCAGGAAATTTGATGCTGCAGGGCAACTATCAGGCGGTGCTCGAAGCCCGCGACATCGAGGAGTTCCGTACGGCCGTCCTGCGGTTCACCGGAGAGATCGGATTCAACACGGTCAGCGCCGTCACGGTGGTCGAGCGCAGCGGCCAGGACGCCGAGTTCATCGCCGTCGGCAACACCCCGGCAGGCTATGAGGAGGCCTCCCAGCGGGTGGCCGATTCGCGCCGCGACCCGGTGATGCAGCACCTCAAGCGCCAAAGCGTGCCGGTGATCTGGACGCAGCGCACTTATGTCGAGACCGGAATGGCCGATCTCTGGGAGGAGCAGGCCGCATTCGGATACCACACGGGCGTGGCGATGGCATTGCACCTGCCGGAGGGGCGCCACTTCCTGCTGGGCGTCGACCGTGACCTGCCGTTACCGACGGATCCGCGCGAACTCACGCGGATCGTTGCAGACTTGCAGCTCTTCGCCGTGCATGCGCAGGACACGGCCATGCGGGTGCTGGTGCCGCCGGCGCTGCAGCCCGAACGTCCCGCGCTCACACCCCGCGAACTGGAAGCCCTGCGGTGGACGATGGAGGGCAAGACCGCATGGGAGGTGGGTGCCATCCTCGGCATCTCGCAACGCACGGCGGTGTTGCACATCAACAATGCGATGCACAAACTGGGGTGCACTACCAAGCACCAGGCAGTGCTGAAGGCATTGCGCCTTGGCTTGATTCATTAGCGAAGGCAAGCTGTAAGAGCTTACAGTTACCTCTATAGGGCTTGACTGCTGGAATGGGACTTCGTCGTTGGCATAGACGAAGCCCCCAACAGACCTTCAGGAGTCAAGCATGGACCGCTCGCAATTCAACACCGCCCCCGCAGCAGTTAAGCCCGAACAAGTCCGCCGCGAAGAGCCGCAACAGGTCGAAGGCGCTCAGCGTCCCGCGCCCGCCGCGCCCCAGGTGCTGGACGAGCGCCTGCTGGCCCAGGTGGTGGGTGGCCTGCCCCGCGTCGGCGGTTGGTGAGACCGGCCGGCCGCCGGCATCCGGCGGCCTGAGTCCACGGCATTCGAGCATCGCGACCGGTAGTCCGCGTGGTCAGCATCTTTCGTCGCGAAGCCCTCGAGCACCAGCAGGATCAGTGGCTGGGCCGCATCAGCCTCGTGCGGCCCGTCTCGCTGCAGGTGCTGACGGTCCTGGCGGTCGCCGCCGCCGTGGGCGTGGGCGCATTCCTGGCCATGGGCCAGTACACGCGCAAGGCACGCGTCACCGGCGTGCTGGTGCCGCAGGGCGGCGTGGTCGAGTTGCGCGCGCAGCACGAGGGCGTGGTCCTCGAGCGTCGCGTGCGCGAAGGCGAGACGGTTCGCCAGGGCGATGTGCTGTTCGTGCTTGCGCTGGACCGCGCCACGGCGTCCGGCGATACCCAGGCCCAGGTGCTGAGCAGCCTGGACGCCCGCCGCCGCAGCCTTGAATCCGCATCCGTCCGCGCACGCGCGCTCGCGGAAGACCAGCGGGGCGAACTCGTGCGCCGCATTGCGGCGCTGGAAGGCGAGCGCGGCCGCCACGCGGTGCGCGCCGACTTGCAGCGTGAGCGGCTGGCCTTGGCCGAGCAGGCGCTGGCCCAGTTCGAGTCGCTGCGCGACCAGGACTTCATCGCCCCGGCGCAGCTGCGCGCGAAGCGCCAGGACGTGCTCGAACAACGCGAGCGCCTGGCGGCGCTGGCCCAGGAGCGTGCGCAGCACGAGCGGGACCTGGCGTCGCTCCAGGCGCAGCTGCGGGAGCTGCCGTTGAAGAGCCAGGCGCAGCAGGGCGAGATCGAGCGGGAGATGGCGGGCCTGTCCCAGCAGTCCGCGCAGAGCGAGGCCTTGCGCAGCCAGGTCGTGCGGGCGCCGCACGATGGCGTCGTGGGCGCCGTGGTGGCCGAGCCGGGGCAGGCGGTGCCCGCCTCGGGCGTGCTGGCCAGCCTGATGCGCAACGATGCGCCGCTGCAGGCGCACCTGTATGCGCCGTCGAGCGCGATCGGCTTCATGCGCGCCGAGCAGCCGGTGCTGCTGCGCTACCACGCATTCCCCTACGAGAAGTTCGGCCAGCAGCCGGGCCACATCCTGCAGGTGTCTCGCACGCCCGTGCCCGGGCAGCTGGGCCGCGGCGAGGCCGGTGCGCCCTCGCAGCCGATGTACCGCATCACGGTCGCGCTCGAACGCCAGAGCGTGGACGCGTACGGGCAGCCGCAGCCCTTGGTGGCCGGCATGCAGCTCGACGCGGACGTGCAGCTGGACCGCCGCCGCCTGATCGAATGGATCTTCGAGCCGCTGCTGGGCATCGCCGGGCGGGTGTAGACGCTCCATGTTCGATCGCTTGAACCTGGGCTTCCTGCCCCGCCGGCGGGTGCCGATGCTGTTGCAGACCGAAGCCGCCGAATGCGGCCTGGCCTGCCTCGCCATGGTGGCTTCGATGCACGGCTACCGCACCGACCTGCCCACGTTGCGACGTCGCTTCTCCCTGTCGCTCAAGGGCGCATCGATGGCGGACCTCGTGCGCATGGCGGGCGATCTGCACCTGAACCCGCGTGCGCTGCGCGCTGAGCCCGAGCACCTGGCGGGCCTCCAGCTGCCCTGCGTGCTGCACTGGGACATGAACCACTTCGTCGTGCTCACCGAAGTGCGGCGCGGCGTGGCGGTGATCCATGACCCGGGGCAGGGCGTGCGCCGCATGCGGCTGGCCGAGCTGTCCCGCCATTTCACCGGCATCGTGCTGGAGCTGACGCCGGCGGGCGGCTTCGAGCCCAAGGTCGAACGCCAGCCGATCAGCCTGGGGCGTCTGCTCGGCAGGGTATCGGGGCTCAAGCGCTCGCTGGCCCAGGTGTTCGTGCTGGCGCTCGTGCTCGAAGCCTTCCTGCTGCTGTCGCCGTTCCTGCTGCAATGGGTGGTGGACGGGGTGCTGGTCAGCGCCGATCGCGACCTGCTCATCACGCTCGGGCTGGGCTTCGGGCTGCTGGTGCTGCTGCAGGTGGCGACCGGCGCCGTGCGCTCCTGGTCCGTCCTGGTGCTGTCGGCATCGCTCAACTTGCAGTGGCTGTCCAACGTGTTCGCGCACCTGATGCGCCTGCCCGTGTCGTGGTTCGAGAAGCGGCACACGGGCGACGTCTGGTCGCGCTTCTCCGCGGTGCAGCAGATCCAGAAGACCTTGACGACGAGCTTCATCGAGGCGGTGCTCGACGGCCTGCTGGTGCTGACCACGCTGGCGATGATGGCGCTGTACAGCGGCACGCTGACTGCCATCGTCGCGGGTGCCGTGGGGGCCTACGCGTTGCTGCGCTGGCTTTTCTTCCGGCCCCTGCGGGAAGCGACCGAGGAGTCGCTGGTGCACGAGTCGCGCAAGGCCAGCCACTTCCTCGAATCGCTGCGGGGCGTGCAGGCGATCAAGCTGTTCAACCGGCAGGCCGATCGGCAGGCGCGGTTCATGAATCTGGTGGTCGACGCGATGAACGCCGACATCGCCACCCGCAAGATCGACCTGCTGTTCAGCGTCCTGCACAAGCTGCTGTTCGGGCTCGAGCGTGTGGCCGTGGTATGGGTGGGCGCGCTGCTGGTGATGGACGAACGCTTCACCGTCGGCATGCTGTTCGCCTTCATCGCGTTCAAGGAGCAGTTCGCCACCCGCTTCAGTGCGCTGATCGACAAGGCGGTGGAGCTGAAGATGCTGCGCCTGCAGGGGGAGCGGCTGGCCGACATCGTGCTGAGCGCGCCCGAACCGGAGGTGCCCGCGGACCTGCCGGTGCGTGCATCGTCGGCGCGGGTCGAGGTCGACGCGGTGAGCTTTCGCTATTCGGACACCGAGGCCGAGGTGCTGCGCAACGTTACGTTGACTATTGAACCTGGGGAATCAATAGCCATCGTGGGTGCGTCTGGCTGCGGCAAGACCACGCTGCTCAAGCTGATCCTGGGGATCCACGCGCCCCAGGGTGGCGAGGTGCGGGTCGGGGGTTTGCCGCTGTCTCAGCTTGGCCTGCAGCGCTGGCGGGCGATGATCGGCACGGTGATGCAGGACGACCATCTGTTCGCCGGCTCCATCACCGAAAACATCTGCTTCTTCGATGCGGCGCCCGATCGGGCCTGGGTGGAGGAATGTGCCCGCATGGCATCGGTGCACGATGAGATCGAAGCCATGCCGATGGGCTACCACACGCTGATCGGCGACATGGGCGCGGCCATCTCGGGGGGGCAGAAGCAGCGCATCCTGCTGGCGCGGGCGCTGTACAAGCGGCCGCAGATCCTGCTGCTCGACGAGGCGACCAGCGCCCTCGACGTCGACCGCGAGCGGGCGGTGAACCAGAGCATCCGGCAGCTCGAGCTCACCCGCGTGATCGTTGCGCACCGTCCCGAGACCATTGCCAGCGCGGCGCGTGTCGTCGTGCTGGAGCAGGGGCGGGTGACGCAGGACTTGCGCACCGTGGGCGCCGGCCGCGGCTGAGCCGGTGCAGCAGGCCGGCAGGCCTGACCATTCAGCCGGCGGCAGTGGCTTGTTCCAGCGCGGCGAGCCAGCGCATGGCCTGTGCGCGCGAGCCGCCGCACATCTCGGCGGACGGCTGCAGCGACGCGCAAACCGCCGGCCTCCGGGGGTCGCCGAAGATGGCGCAGGACAGGTCGGGCCGGAGTTGGATGCAGGGCACGCCGGCCGGCTTGCCGCCGGGCATGCCAGGGATGGGGCTCGAGATCGACGGGGCGGTGCAGCACGCGGCGCAATGGGGGCGGCAGTCCATAGGGGCATTGTCCCTGCGTCCATGCCGGTGCCTATCGCCGCCATTGGCCATGGCGATTGGCACGCCGCTTCGCCGGCCCCAGAATCCTGAACAAGATTGATTCTCATTGGGAGCCGGTGATGGCCAAGACAGCGGTGTTCGGCGTGATCCACCTCGCCATCGCCTTCAGCGTGACCTATGCGTTGACGGGCAACGTGTGGGCGGCCAGCGCGGTGACGTTGGTGGAGCCTGCGGTGAACATGGTGGCCCACTATTTCTTCGACAAATGGTGGGGTGATCCGGCGGTGGCAGCGAGGTTCCAGGCCTGGGCGGCGCGGGTCGGCTGGCGCCAGGGGCAAGGCGGCGAGGATGCCCGCGCCCCGGTGGTGGTCGCCTAAAATTGAGGCATCCCCATCATTGAAGGCAGGCCGGTCATCGCCGGCCTGATCGCCTGTGCTCCACCCGAAGGAATTCGACGTCATCGTCGTCGGCGGCGGCCACGCCGGTACCGAAGCCGCGCTGGCGGCCGCCCGCATGGGCTGCGCCACGCTGCTGCTGACCCACAACATCGAGACGCTGGGGCAGATGAGCTGCAATCCGTCCATCGGCGGCATCGGCAAGGGACACCTGGTCAAGGAGGTCGACGCGCTGGGCGGTGCGATGGCCCTTGCCACGGACGAGGCGGGCATCCAGTTCCGCATCCTCAACTCCAGCAAGGGGCCGGCCGTGCGGGCGACCCGCGCGCAGGCGGACCGTGTGCTCTACAAGGCGGCCATCCGCCGGCGCCTGGAGAACCAGCCCCACCTCTGGCTGTTCCAGCAGGCGGTGGATGACCTGATGGTGGAGGGCGACCGCGTGGTGGGCGCCGTCACGCAGGTGGGGGTGCGCTTCCGGGCCCAGGCGGTCGTGCTGACGGCCGGCACCTTCCTCGACGGCAAGATTCACGTGGGGTTGCAGAACTACAGCGCGGGCCGCGCGGGCGATCCGCCGGCAGTGAGCTTGTCGGCGCGGTTGAAGGAGCTGAAGCTGCCCCAGGGGCGGTTGAAGACGGGCACGCCACCCCGTATCGATGGCCGATCGATCGACTTCGGGCGGCTGACCGAGCAGCCGGGCGACTTGGACCCGGTGCCCGTGTTCAGCTTCATGGGCGATGCGGCGATGCATCCCCGCCAGGTGCCTTGCTGGATCACGCACACCAACGAGCGCACGCACGAAATCATCCGTTCGGGATTCGACCGCAGCCCGATGTTCACCGGGGTGATCGAAGGCGTCGGGCCGCGTTACTGCCCGAGCATCGAGGACAAGATCAACCGGTTCGCCGACAAGGGCTCACACCAAATCTTCCTGGAGCCGGAGGGGCTCACCACGCAGGAGTTCTATCCGAACGGCATCTCCACATCGCTGCCTTTTGACATCCAGCTGGCGGCCGTCCAATCGATGGCGGGCCTGGAAGATGCCCACATCCTGCGGCCTGGCTACGCGATCGAGTACGACTATTTCGATCCGCGCGAGCTGAGGGCCTCCTTCGAGACGAAAGCCATCCACGGCTTGTTCTTCGCAGGCCAGATCAACGGCACCACCGGCTATGAAGAGGCGGCCGCCCAGGGCCTGTTCGCGGGGATCAATGCGGCGCGGCAGGTGCAGGGCGAAGCGCCTTGGCTGCCGGGGCGCGACCAGGCCTACCTGGGGGTGCTGGTGGACGACCTGATCACCAAGGGTGTGACGGAGCCGTACCGCATGTTCACCAGCCGGGCCGAGTTCAGGCTGCAGCTGCGCGAAGACAACGCCGATGCCCGCCTGACCGAGGTGGGGCGCAGCATGGGCTTGGTCGACGACGCTCGCTGGGCCGCCTTTGGGCGCAAACGCGATGCTGTTTCACGTGAAACAGAGCGGCTGAAGTCGACATGGGTGCATCCTGGGCTGCTAGCGGCTGCCGACGCAGAACGCCTGGTGGGCAAGGCGCTGGAGCATGAATACAGCTTGGCGGAGTTGCTACGCCGACCCGCCGTCGGGTATGACGCCGTGGCGGAAGTGGCTCAGCTGGCCAAGCCCGAGGCAGGTGTTTCACGTGAAACGTTGCGGGCCGAGCTGGGCCATACGCTGGCAGACACCGTCACTGAGCAAGTGGAGATCAATATCAAGTACGCGGGTTACATCGACAAGCAGATCGAAGAGGTCGGACGCGCAGCGCACTACGAGAACCTGAAGCTTCCCTCCGAGTTGGACTACGCCCAGGTGGCTGCGCTGAGTTTCGAGGTAAGGCAGAAGCTCACCCAGCACCGGCCGGAAACGCTGGGTCAGGCTTCGCGCATCTCCGGCATCACGCCGGCCGCCATTTCCTTGTTGCTCGTGCATTTGAAGAAGGGCCGTTTCAAGGGCTTCTTCGAGCCGGCCGTCCACACCGAGCGCTCGCCGAGCCGCGTCGCCTGATGCCGGCCCCGCTTCCGCCCGCCAGCCTGCGCGCCAGGCTGGTGCAAGGTTTGGCCGACCTCGGCTGCCTGCCCACTGAAGAGCCCATGGCGACCCGGATCGTCGATCAGCTGCTGGGCTACCAGGCGCTGATCAGCCGCTGGAACCGTGTCTACAACCTCACCGCCGTCCGTGATCCCGAGGAGATGCTGACCCAGCACCTGCTCGACAGCGTGTCGGTGGTCGCCCCGTTGGCGCGCGGGTTGACCGAGGCCGCTTCCCCGCTGGATGCCAGCGCGGCGCGCCGGGTGCTGGACGTGGGCAGCGGCGCCGGCCTGCCCGGCGTGGTGATCGCCATCCTGCGCCCGGACCTCACGGTGTGCTGCGTCGATGCGGTGGCCAAGAAGGCCAGCTTCATCCGCCAGGTGGCGACCGAGCTGGGCTTGCGCAACCTGCAGGCAGAACACCGCCGCATCGAGGATCTGCAGCTGCCCCCGTTCGGGCTCGTCACGTCCCGTGCCTTTGCCTCGCTGCTGGATTTCGTCACGCTGACCCGGCCGCACCTGGCTGCGGGCGGGGTGTGGATGGCCATGAAGGGGCGGGTTCCGGATGATGAAATGGCTTTGTTGCCGCCCGACGTGCAGGTCACGCGGGTGGAACCCCTGGCGGTGCCAGGCCTGGCGGCCCAGCGCTGCCTGGTGTGGATGGCGCCGGGGGAGGGGGCTGCGTGAACGGCTACCTGGCCCTGTGCATCGCCATCGTGGCAGAGGTGATTGCCACGACGGCCTTGAAGGCTTCCGATAGCTTCAGCCGGTGGTGGCCGTCGGTCATCACCCTGGTGGGCTATGCCACGGCTTTCTACTTCCTGTCGATCACCTTGCGCAGCGTGCCGGTGGGGGTGGCGTATGCGATCTGGTCCGGCTTGGGCATCGTGTTGATCACGGCCGCCGCGTGGATGTTCTACGGCCAGCGCATCGATCTGGCGGGGCTCGTGGGCATGGGCCTGATCATCGGGGGCGTGGTCGTGCTCAACGTGTTTTCGAAGGCGGCGCCGCACTAAGAAACAGCCTTTTCCAAGGCTCGGAACGTGGATGGATGCTGTATAAATACACAGTCATTCTCCGCCTCTTTCGGGTCCCATGCTGTCCTCCGCTGCTGCGCCGGCTGCTCCTTCGTGCTTTCCCGCTTCCAGTGCGCCGCAGCCAGCGCCTTGCCGGGCGTCACCCGCGCTGGATCCCGCCTGGTTGTGGCGCGCCGACACCATGGCCTCGACGTCCGGCCTGACGTGGTCCACCGGCTATCCGGCCCTGGATGCCGAGTTGCCGGGCGGGGGGTGGCCGGCACCGGGGCTGACGGAGCTGCTGCTGGCCCAACCTGGCAGCGGCGAGCTGCGCCTGCTGGCACCCGTGCTGCGCGGCCTGGTACGCCCGGTCCTGTGGGTGGCCCCGCCGCTGCAGCCGCATGCCCCGGCGCTGCAGCAGGGGGGGCTGCCCCTCGATGGGCTCGTGTGGGCCCGGCCGTCCAGCGACACGGATGCCGTGTGGGCGGCCGAGCAGGCCCTGCGTTCCCGCAGCTGCGCCGCGGTGTTGTGGTGGGGCGATGCGGCCCCGCCCGTGTGGCGTCGCCTGCATCTGGCCGCGCAGGACGGTGGCTGCGTGCTGTGGGCCCTGCGGCCTGCGGGTGCACGCGGCCAGCCTTCCGCGGCGCCGCTGCGGCTGGCGATCGCGCCGGCACCGGGCGAGCAGCTCGCAGTGGAGGTGTTCAAGCGCCGAGGCCCGGCGATGGCACGGCCGATCCTGCTGTCGCTGCCTGCGATCCTGCCTGCGGCGCGGCGGGTGGTGGTCCCGACGGGGGAGTCTTCGCATGCTGTGGCTCGCGCTGCACCTGCGCTGGTTGCCGCTTGAGGCCTTGGGCGCCCCGCCGCCGCCAGCCGAGGGGGCCGAGCGTCCGGCGCGGGCGGTGGTCGAGCGGCAGCGCCTGCGGGTGGTGAACGCGGTCGCCCATGCCGCGGGGGTGGCGCCCGGGATGAGCACGGCCACGGCCCTGTCGTTGTGCCCGTCGCTGCAGCTGCTGGCGCGTGATCCGGCACGCGAGGCGGCCTTCGTGCAGCTGGTGGCGATGGCCTTGTCCTGCTTCACGCCGCACATCGTGCTGCAGCGCGATGCGGTGCTGCTGGAGGTGGCGGGCTCCCTGCGCCTCTTCGGCGGCCTGCGGGGCCTGGCCGTGCGCCTGCGCCGCACGCTGCAGCAGGTGGGCGCACGGGCATGCATCGGGATGGCGCCGACGGCCGGGGCTGCGCTGCTGCTGGCCCGTGTCGGTGGGGCGGGGGGGCGCCCCGGCCGCGCCCGCACGCTGGAGGCGGCGCGCGGGCTGCTCGACGGGCTGCCGTCGGGGTCGGTGATCGAATCGCTCGAACTGCCTGCCCGCCTGGCGGAGCTGCTGCAAGGCATCGGTTGCCCATGGCTGGGGCAGGTGCGCGCCTTGCCCCGCACCGGACTCCAGCGCCGCGGCGGCGGTGCCTTGCTGGACGCCCTGGACCGCGCCTATGGCGATGCGCCCGATCCCCAGGCTTGGTACGAGCCGCCCCTGCAATTCGAGATCGGCTGCGAGCTGTTGCACCGCGCCGACGATGCCGGCATGGTGGCGTTTGCCGCGCAACGCCTCGTGCAGCCGCTGGCCGGCTGGCTGGCACGGCAGTGGCTGGCCGCTGCCCGCTGCACGCTGTGGCTGCTGCACGAGACCACCGGGCGCCAGGCCCAGGCGCCCACCGCGGTGCGTCTGGCGATGGGCCAGCCCACGCGCGAGGCCGGGCAACTGCTCCTGCTGCTGCGCGAGCGCCTGCAGCGCACCGAATGGCCGGGGCCGGTCTACGGCCTGCGGCTGCAGCTCGACGAATCGGTGGCGCTGGCCGGCCATGAGGGACGCCTGGTGCTGACCTCGGGCGAAGCGGGTGCCCCGGCGACCGAACCCGATGCGCAGGCCTTCAATGCGCTGATCGATCGCCTGAGTGCCCGGCTCGGCCCGGAGCGGGTCCTGCGTCCGGTGCTGCACGAAGACCACCGGCCCGAGCGCGCGGCCGGCTCGGTGCCTGCGCAGGGTGGTGCGCCCGTGCAGCCGGCGGGCCGCCGGCCGGCCGGCGAAGGCGCCCGGCCGGCGTGGCTGCTGGACGAACCGCTGCGGCTGGACGAGCGGCACCACCGGCCGGTGCATGGCGGTGCGCTGGTGCTGCGCACGAAGGCCGAGCGCATCGAGGCCGGCTGGTTCGACGGGGCACTCGCCTGCCGCGACTACTTCGTCGCCGAAGGCAAGGACCACCGGCTGCGCTGGGTCTACCGTGAGAGGCAGGGCGACGAGTGGCACTGGTACCTGCACGGGCTGTTTGGCTGAGGGACGGAGGCCGCCATGCCTGAGCCTGCACATCCGAAGGACCACGGCCCGCCGCCACCGCTGGCGCGGCCTGCCGAAGAGCCGGCTGCCGGCGCCTCGGCCGGCGCCGGCGTGCCCGGTGGCCCGCGGCGCGCCGTGCCGCCGTACGCCGAGCTGCACTGCCGCTCCAACTTCAGCTTCCTCACCGGCGCCTCGCATCCCGGCGAACTGGTCGCCCGCGCGGCCCAGCTCGGATACGCCGCCATCGCGATCACCGACGAATGCTCGGTGGCCGGCGTCGTGCGGGCGCACGAGGAGTGGAAGCGCCAGCGCGACGAGGCCGGCAGCCCGCTCAAGCTCCTCATCGGCAGCCGCTTCGAGCTGGAAGGCGAGGGCGGCACCCCGGGCTGCCGCGTGGTGATGCTGGCCCGCAACCGGGAAGGTTATGGCGACCTGTGCGAGCTGATCACCCTCGGCCGGCTGCGTGCGGCCAAGGGGAGCTACCACCTCACGGTGCGCGACTTCGAACCGCCGGACCCGCCCGACCCGACGCATGTGCGCGGCCTGCGGCATTGGCCCGACGGCACGGTGCTGCTGATCCCGCGCCGCGAAGATGCCTATACAACCTTGCTGGCCCAGGCCCGCTGGCTGCGTGCCAACGCCACGCATGCCTACATCGCGATGGAGCTGCTGCTGCACGCCGACGACAGCCTGCTGATGGAGCGCGTGCAGGCGGTGTCCGAGGTCTCCGGCCTGCCCATCGTGGCCAGCGGGGACGTGCTGATGCACGTGCGTTCGCGCAAGCCCCTGCAAGACACGCTGACCGCCATCCGCCTGAAGAAGCCGGTGGCGGAATGCGGCTTCGCGCTCGCGCGCAACGCCGAGCAGCACCTGCGTTCGCGGCTGCGGCTGGCGCAGCTCTACCGGCCCGAATGGTTGGCGCAGGCCGTGGCCATCGCCGGCGAATGCCGGTTCGAGCTCGGCGAACTGGGCTACGAATATCCGCAGGAGATCGTGCCGGCCGGCCTCACCGCCACCGAGCACCTGCGGGCCCTGACGCTGGCAGGCCTGGCGGAACGCTACGGTGCGAAGCCTGGCGGCATTCCGCACTCGGTGCGTGCGCAGGTGGAAAAGGAGCTGGCGCTCATCCAGTTCAAGAAGTACGAGGCCTTCTTCCTGACGGTGCACGATGTGGTGCGCTTCGCGAGGGGCGAGAAGATCCTCTGCCAGGGCCGCGGCTCGGCCGCCAACTCGGCGGTGTGCTACTGCCTCGGCATCACCGCCGTCGACCCGACGCAGACCACGCTGCTGTTCGAGCGCTTCATCTCGAAGGAGCGCGACGAGGCGCCCGACATCGATGTCGACTTCGAGCACGAGCGGCGCGAAGAGGTCATCCAGTACATCTACAGGAAGTACGGCACCCAGCGCACCGCGCTGGCCGCGGCGCTGGCCACCTACCGCACCCGCGGCGCGGTGCGCGACGTGGGCAAGGCGCTGGGCATCGACGCCGCGCAGGTCGATGCGCTGGCGCGGTCGTTCCAGTGGTTCGACACGCCCGAGCGCATGGCCGGCGCGGTGGCCGAGGCGGGGCTCGACATCGAGGCGCCCGTCACGCGTTTGTGGATCGAGCTGCTGGGCACGCTGCGCGGCTTTCCGCGCCACCTGTCGCAGCATGTCGGCGGCTTCGTGATCGCGAAGGACAAGCTCTCGCGCATGGTGCCGATCGAGAACGCGGCGATGGTCGATCGGCGCGTCATCCAGTGGGACAAGGACGACCTCGAGTCGCTTGGCCTGCTGAAGGTCGACGTGCTGGCGCTGGGCATGCTGACGGCGTTGCGCCGGGCGCTGCACTTCGTCCACCAGTGGCGCGGCTGGGACTGGCAGCTCCACGACATCCCGCTCGAAGACCCGGCCACCTACGACATGATCTGCAAGGCCGACACGGTCGGCGTGTTCCAGATCGAAAGCCGCGCGCAGCAGAGCATGCTGCCGCGGCTGCGGCCCCGGCAGTTCTACGACCTGGTGGTGGAGGTGGCCATCGTGCGGCCCGGGCCGATCCAGGGCGGCATGGTGCACCCGTACCTGAAGCGGCGCGCCGAACTCGACCAGGGGCCGCTACGCAGGCCCGCATACCCGCAGCTCGACGAGGCGCTGCGGCGCACCTGCGGCGTGCCGATCTTCCAGGAGCAGGTGATGCAGATCTGCATGATCGCCGCCGGCTTCACGCCCGGGCAGGCCGACAAGCTGCGCCGATCGATGGCGGCCTGGAAGCGCAACGGCCAGATCGAACAGTTCCAGAAGGACATCGTCGGCGGCATGGTGCGCAACGGCTACCCCGAGGAATTCGCCACCGCCATCTTCGAGCAGATCAAAGGCTTCGGCGAATACGGCTTCCCGGAAAGCCATGCGTTCAGCTTCGCGATCCTGGCGTACTTCAGCAGCTGGCTCAAATGCCACGAGCCGGCCATCTTCCTGGCGGCGATGCTGAACTCGCAGCCGATGGGCTTCTACCCCCCGGCGCAGCTCGTGCAGGACGCACGCCGGCATGGCGTGGAGGTGCTTGCGATCGACGTGTGCCGCAGCGACCACGACGCGACGCTGGAACCGCGCAGCGATGCGCCGGCCGCGGGCGGGCAGCCCGCCGTGCGCCTGGGCCTGCGGCTGGTCTCATCGTTGTCGGAAGCGGCGGCCAAGCGCATCGTGGACGCGCGCCGCGAACGGCCGTTCGCCGACACCGCGGATCTCGCGCGGCGCGCACAGCTCGAGCCGCGCGAACTGCAGGCCCTGGCGCGGGCCGATGCGCTGCGGCTCCTGGCGGGCCATCGGCGCCAGCAGCTCTGGGCGGCCGTCGGCCAGGACGTGCCGCGCGCCCTGCTGGCCGACGCACCGGTGCAGGAGGCCGCCCATGAGCAGCCCGAGCTGGCGATCGCGCCGGAAGGCGAGGCCGTGATGCTCGACTACGCGGCCACCGGCCTCACGCTGCGCAGCCATCCCTTGAGCCTGCTGCGCCCGCGGCTGTCGCGGCGCGGCTGGCAGGCCGCGAGCGAGCTGGCCGGCACGCACCACGGCACGACCATCTGGGCCTGCGGCATCGTCACGATGCGCCAGCAGCCCGCCACGGCCAAGGGCGTGATCTTCGTGACGCTGGAGGACGAGACCGGCTCCGTCAACGTGATCGTGCGCCGGCAGGTGCGCGAAGCCCAGCGCGCGGCGCTGCTGCGCTCGCGGCTGCTGGCGATCTCCGGCCAATGGCAGATCTCGCCCGAAGGCGTCTCGCACCTGCTGGCCGAGCGCCTGATCGACGTCACGCCCTGGCTCGGCCGCCTGGCCACCACCTCGCGCGATTTCCATTAGCGCCGGGCCGCTCCCAAGCGGCCTGCGACCCGCTCGGCGGGTGGCGCCACGTACGCGTGGCGCCGGGTGCTCCATCCGCAGGCCAGCGCCGGGCCGCTCCCAAGCGGCCTGCGACCCGCTCGGCGGGTGGCGCCACGTACGCGTGGCGCCGGGTGCTCCATGTACCATCGCCCGCTGCCCCCGAAAGACTTCAACCCACCCGCCCCGATGACCTGCCGGATCTTTTGCATCGCCAACCAGAAGGGCGGCGTCGGCAAGACCACCACCACCGTCAACCTGGCTGCCGGCCTCGCGCAGGTGGGCCAGCGGGTGCTGGTGGTCGACCTCGATCCGCAAGGCAACGCCTCGATGGGCTCGGGCATCGACAAGCGCAACCTGCCCGCCAGCGTCTACGACGTGCTGCTCGAATCGGCCACGATCGCCGAGGCGCGCCAGCGCAGCGAAAAAGGCGGCTACGACGTGCTGGCCGCCAACCGCGAGCTCGCGGGCGCCGAGGTGGAACTGGTGTCGCTCGAGCACCGCAACCTGCGGCTGCGCAATGCGCTGAAAGCGGTGCAGGGCGACTACGACTTCGTGCTGATCGACTGCCCGCCCTCCTTGAGCCTGCTCACGCTGAACGGCCTGTGCAGCGCGCACGGCGTGCTGGTGCCGATGCAGTGCGAATACTTCGCACTTGAAGGCCTGAGCGACCTGGTCAACACCATCAAGCAGGTGCACGCCAACCTGAACCGCGAGCTGCAGGTCATCGGCCTGCTGCGGGTGATGTTCGACCCGCGCATCACGCTGCAGCAGCAGGTCAGCGACCAGCTCAAGTCCCACTTCGGGGACAAGGTGTTCGACACCGTGATCCCGCGCAACGTGCGGCTGGCCGAGGCCCCCAGCTACGGCCAGGCCGGCGTGGTGTTCGATCCGTCGTCAAAGGGCGCGCAAGCCTACGTGGGCTTCGCCCAGGAACTGGTCCAGCGGGTGGCGAGCCTGCGGTGAGCCCTTCCACGCTGCTGTCGCGGATCGAAGACGCCGGGCTCAACGCCAGCGCCCCGCCGCAGCAGCGCTGGATCGACGGCTGGCTGGTGCGCTTCTCGGCCGGCAAGGCCAAGCGCGCACGCTGCGTCAACGCGGTGGCCGAAGGCCGGCTGCCGCTGGCCGACAAGCTCGCGCTCGCGCAGGCGGTGTTCGATGACGCCGGCCTGCCGATGGTGCTGCGCATCACGCCATTCACGCAGCCGGCTTCGCTCGATGCCCGGCTCGACGCGGCCGGCTTTCAGCCCATCGACGACACGCGCGTGATGGTGAGCCCGGACCTCGGCAGCCTGCGTGCGCTGCCCCTGCCCGACGGCCTCTGCTGGGCGCCGGTGGATTCGGCGGCTTTCGCGCATGCGGTGGGCGCGCTGCGGGGGTCGCCGGCCGGCCAGCGCGAAGCGCACGCCGAGCGGCTGCGGCTGTCGCCGGTGCCCTACCGCGCCTGGGCGATCCGCCGCGAGGACGATGGCGCGGTGGTGGCCTGCGGGCAGTACGCGCGCGAGGCCGAACTGGTGGGCCTCTACGACGTGTTCACCGACCCCGCGTACCGCGCGCGCGGCCTGGCGGCGATCCTGTGCTCGCGCCTGCTGGCGGCGGCCCGGGCGCAGGGCGCACGCACCGCCTACCTGCAGGTCGATGCGGACAACGGCCCGGCCCGGCGGGTGTACCACCGCCTCGGCTTCACCGACGGCTACGCATACCACTACCGCGTGCGAGGCGGGTCGGGCTGAGTGCCGCCCGGTGTCAGAGGCCCAGCGCCTCGTCGACCCCCAGGTGCACGTTCATGCACTGCACCGCGGCGCCGCTGGCGCCCTTGCCTAGGTTGTCGAGCCGCGCGATCAGCACGGCCTGTGTATCGTGCGCGAACACGAACAGGTCGACGTCGTTGGTGTCGTTGCTGCCCTGCACGTCGAAGAAGCCGCTCTCCAGCGTGGCCGGGTCCTGCAGCGGCATCACGCGCACGAAGCGCTCGCCGGCGTAGTGCGCTTGCAGCGCGGCGTGGATCTTCGTCGCGTCGGTGCCGGACGCGAGCTGCGCGAAGTGCAGCGGCAGGCTGACGGCCAGGCCTTTGTAGAAATTGCCGACGATCGGCAGGAACACCGGCTTCGCCGTCAGGCCGGTATGGGCCATCATTTCCGGGATGTGCTTGTGCGAGAGCGTCAGGCCGTAAGGACGCGGCGACAGCAGCTTGTCGTCGCCGCCGGCCTGGTACTGCTCGATCATCTTCTTGCCGCCGCCGGAATAGCCGGTGATCGATGTCGCCGACACCGGCAGCGCCGCCGGCAGCAGGCCCGCATCCACCAGCGGCCGGGCCAGCAGGATGAACGCGCTCGCGTGGCAGCCGGGATTGGCGATGCGCTTGCTCTTGCGCAGCTTGTCGCGCTGGCCGGCGGCCAGTTCGGGCAGGCCGAAGACCCAGTCGGGCGACGTGCGGTGCGCGGTGCTGGCGTCGATCAGGCAGGTGTTCGGATTGGTCACCAGCGCGGCGGCTTCGCGGGCGGCCGCGTCGGGCAGGCACAGGAAGGCGACGTCGGCGGCGTTTAGCAGCCGGGCGCGTTCGGCCGGGTCCTTGCGCTTGTCGGGGTCGATGCGCAGCAACTCCACATCGCTGCGCTGCGCGAGGTACTCGTGGATGCGCAGGCCGGTCGTCCCTTCCTGCCCATCGACATAAACCTGATACGCCATTGCAAACCCCTCGCGCACAATCCGAAGCCCCTAAGGATAAGGCAAGGACATGAAGCAGGATTACCGTGTACTGCTGCTGCCCGGATGGGAAAACTCCGGCCCCGACCATTGGCAGAGCCGGTGGGAGGCGCGCCACGGCTTCCGGCGCGTGGAACAGGACGACTGGATCTGGCCCCGCCGGGGCGACTGGATGGCCCGGCTCGAGGAGGTGCTGCTCGAAGCGCCGCAGCCCGCGGTGCTCGTGGCCCACAGCCTGGGCTGCCTGCTGGTGGCGGCGTGGGCGGCGCACACCCGACATCCGCAGCGGGTGGCCGGCGCCCTGCTGGTCGCACCGCCCGACGTGGAGCGGGCCGACATGCCGCCCAACCTCTACTCGTGGCGCCCGATCACCCGCACGCCGCTGCCGTTCCCGGCCCTGGTGGTGTACAGCGAGGACGACCCCTTCTGCGACGAGCGCGCCGCACGCACCATCGTGAGCGACTGGGAGGCGCAATCGATGTCCCTGGGTGAGGCAGGGCACGTCAATGGTGCATCCGGCCTGGGCGATTGGCCCGACGGCATCTCGCTGCTGCGCGGCCTGGTCGCGACGCTGGAGGGGCCGGCGCACAAGGAGGAAGACGCCAGGTAGCCGACAATCGGCGGATGGTCACGAAAAAGCAAAAAGGCCTCGGCCTGGGCCTGGAGGCCCTGCTCGGCCCGAAGGTGAGCGATGCGCCCGCCGCGTCGGACGGCGCCCCGCGCACGCTGAAGCTCGGGCAGCTGCGCCCTGGCAAGTACCAGCCGCGCACGCGGATGGACGAGGGCTCGCTTTACGAACTGGCCGAGAGCATCAAGTCGCAAGGCGTGATGCAGCCGATCCTGGTGCGCCCGGTCAACGAGCCGGACGGCGAGGGCGGGGCGCTGCCGCGCTTCGAGATCATCGCGGGCGAACGGCGCTCGCGCGCGGCCAGGCTCGCCGGGCTCGACGAGGTGCCGGTGCTCGTCAAGGAAGTGCCCGACGAAGCCGCCGCGGTGATGGCGCTGATCGAGAACATCCAGCGCGAGGACCTCAACCCGCTGGAAGAGGCGCAGGGCCTCAAGCGCCTGGTCGATGAATTCGGGCTCACGCACGAAGGCGCCGCGCAAGCCGTCGGGCGCTCGCGCAGCGCCGCCAGCAACCTGCTGCGGCTGCTGAACCTGGCACCGCCCGTGCAGCAGATGCTGATGGCGGGCGACCTGGACATGGGCCATGCGCGGGCGCTGCTGCCGCTCGAGCCGGCCCAGCAGATCCTCAACGCCAACGAGGTGGTGGCGCGCAAGCTCTCGGTGCGCGAGGCCGAGAAGCTCGTCGCCCGGACGGCCGGCGGCGCCGGTGGCCGGCAAAGCCCGTTGCTGCGGGTGAAGAAGGACAAGGCGCGCGACATCGTGCGCCTCGAGGAGGCGCTCGCCGACAAGCTCACCGCGGCGGTGGAGATCCGGGTGCAGCGGCGCACCGCGCGCGGCGAGCAGGGGGAGATCGCGATCTCGTTCGGTTCGCTCGAGGAACTGAACGGCTTGCTCGACAAGCTGGGCGTCAGCGAGCGCTAACCTTCTCCTGAAGCATCGTCTTCCGCCGCCGGCGTGTGCAACAGCGGTTGGAAGACCGCTTCCGATGCACGCAACCAGCCTGCATACGACGAGCCGGGCATGTCGTCGGCTTCGGCTTGCCAGCGCCGCCGCGTCGTGCGGGCCAGCGTGCGCAGCTGCCAGGCGGCCTCCCGCGCCATCAGCGACAGCTCGAGCTGCAGCTGCCCGTCTTCCGGCTGCCCGGCCAGCAGCGCCAGCTGCTGCGGCGCGGCCCCCGAATCGGCCAGCGTGCGGCGCAGCTGCGCGCACTGCACGGCCACCAGCCCCAGCCGTGCCTGCCGCTCCGGCGTGATGCCGCGCGCCTGCAGCACGGCCGTGGGCCAGTCGGCCAGCAGGCGGTCGATGTCGGCCAGCACCTCGGCCGGCCGCGGCAGCCGTTCGGGCGACGACGCATCTGCCGGCCACCGGGGGTCCAGCAGGCCGGTCAGGCGTTGGACGAGGCCGGCGTCATAGCGGTGCGGATTCATGCGCAGCACCACCGACAGGCGCAGCTCGGGCGCCTCGCCGCCGGACCCGAACATCGCGCTGGCCATCTGCGCCAACGACAGGAGGCGGCCCCAGGGGCTGACGGCGTCGCCGGCGAGGGCCCGGGGATAGCCGGAGCCGTCGAGGTACTCCTGGTGCTCCAGCACGGCGCGCAGCAGGGTTCTCGGATAGTCGTGATGGCGCTCCAGCAACATGGCCGACAGCAAGGGATGGGAGTAGAGCTGCCGCCGCTGTTCCGCGGTGAGCTGCTGCCGGGGCGCCAGCAGCACCGGGTCGATGCGCAGCATCCCCAGGTCGTGCAGCAGTCCCGCGGCGCAGAGCATCGTCACGTCGAACCGCGGTGCCAGCGGCGTGTAGCCCAGCCAGGCCGCCAGCAGCGCGCTGCGCACCAGGTGCTCGAACAGCGTGGGCCGCACCTCGCAGGCCAGCGTGAGCTGGAAGGCCACCGCCGGCGGCAGCGGCACGGCTTCCAGGCCGTCGAGCAGCAGGTCGCGCAACCCGGGCTCGGCCATCAGCCGGGCGAAAAACGGCAGCTGGGCGCCAAGCGCCGTGGCGGCCTCGCGCAGTTGCCGCCCGGTGACCGTGGTGCTGCTGCTGACGGTGTCGTCCAGCGGTGCGTCGAACTGGTGCTGCTGCAGCCGTGCATAGAGCTGGGCGTTGATCGCCACGCCCTTGTCGAGCACTTTCAGCCCCTGCGTGTTGTAAATGGCCCGCGACGTCGTCACCGGCCGCTTCTCGCCCAGTTCGACCACGGTCTGGAGGTAATGGGCGGAATTCGGGTCGTCCATAAGGCGCGCATCATCGCCCAAACGGCCGGGCCCTCCCCCGTCTGCGGGCGGGACCATCCCTCGTGCAGGCCACGCGATTTCGGCGCACAGTCGGATACATCGCATCACCGAACAGATCTACGACATGGTCAGCCGAATGGAGCCCACGAACGTTGTGTGGAACAAAGCACCCTGATAGGGTGTCGCAAGGAATGGGGCAGGGCACGGTCCTTGCTGCACTCCGAGCGAGAAGGCGTGCATAGCGCCTTCTTCTCGAGGCTTCGTGTCTGTCCGGCATAGAGGAAGCTGACAACTGACGAAGAACATACGCCAGTGACCGGAAAGCTCTGATGGCGCCTGGGCCTGTCCAGCCGGGACTCCATCAGAACTTCCCAGACGACGGTGGGGTTGCGACCCGCCGACGCCTTCCCCACAAAGGAGGTCCGCATGGACGTGATCAGCAGCTTCGCCGCCCGCTACGAACGCACCCGAGAAGAAGAGCTCTCTCTCGAGGAGTACCTGGCCGAATGCAAGCGCAATCCGCTTGCCTATGCCACTGCGGCAGAGCGAATGCTCAAGGCCATCGGCGAGCCGCAGACGGTCGACACGCGCAACGATCCGCGCCTGTCCCGGCTCTTCGCCAACAAGGTCATCAAGGTCTATCCGGCCTTTGCCGAGTTCTACGGCATGGAGGACGCCATCGAGCAAGTGGTGTCCTATTTCCGGCACGCCGCGCAGGGGCTGGAGGAAAAGAAGCAGATCCTCTACCTGCTGGGGCCGGTGGGTGGCGGCAAGAGCTCGATCGCCGAACGCCTGAAGCAGCTGATGCAGGAGGTGCCGTTCTACGCGATCAAGGGGTCGCCGGTGAACGAGTCGCCGCTCGGCCTGTTCGACGCGGCGGAAGACGGTCCGATCCTCGAGAAGGAATACGGCATCCCGCACCGCTACCTGAACCGCATCATGTCGCCCTGGGCCGTCAAGCGGCTCGAGGAGTTCGGCGGAGACATCCGCAAGTTCAAGATCGTCAAGCGCCATCCGTCGATCCTCAAGCAGATCGGCGTGGCCAAGACCGAGCCGGGCGACGAGAACAACCAGGACATCTCCAGCCTGGTGGGCAAGGTCGACATCCGCAAGCTCGAGACCTATGCGCAGGACGACCCCGACGCCTACAGCTACTCCGGCGGCCTGTGCCTGGCCAACCAGGGCCTGCTGGAGTTCGTCGAGATGTTCAAGGCGCCGATCAAGGTGCTGCACCCCCTGCTGACGGCCACGCAGGAAGGCAACTTCAAGGGCACCGAAGGCTTCGGCGCCATCCCGTTCGACGGCATCGTGCTGGCGCACAGCAACGAGAGCGAGTGGAAGACCTTCCGCAACAACAAGAACAACGAGGCCTTCCTCGACCGCATCTACATCGTCAAGGTGCCGTACTGCCTGCGCGTCTCGGAAGAGATCAAGATCTACGAGAAGCTGATCAAGGGCTCGTCGCTGGCCGCGGCCAAGTGCGCGCCCGGCACGCTGAAGATGATGAGCCAGTTCGCCATCCTCACGCGGCTGAAGGAGCCCGAGAACTCGTCGCTGTTCAGCAAGATGCAGATCTACGACGGCGAGAACCTGAAGGACACCGACCCGCGCGCCAAGAGCTACGCCGAGTACCGCGACTACGCAGGCGTCGACGAAGGCATGAGCGGCATCTCGACGCGCTTCGCGTACAAGATCCTCTCCAAGGTGTTCAACTTCGACTCCACCGAAGTGGCCGCCAACCCGGTGCACCTGATGTACGTGCTCGAGCAGCAGATCGAGCGCGAGCAGTTCCCGCAGGAGACCGAGCAGAAGTACCTGGCGTTCATCAAGGAGCACCTGGCCACGCGCTACGCCGAGTTCATCGGCAAGGAGATCCAGACCGCCTACCTGGAGAGCTACTCCGAGTACGGCCAGAACATCTTCGACCGCTACGTGACCTATGCCGACTACTGGATCCAGGACCACGAGTACCGCGACACCGACACCGGCGAGGTGTTCGACCGCAGCGCGCTGAACGCGGAGCTGGAGAAGATCGAGAAGCCGGCCGGCATCGCGAACCCGAAGGACTTCCGCAACGAGATCGTCAACTTCGTGCTGCGCGCCCGGGCCAACAACCAGGGCAAGAACCCGGTATGGACGAGCTACGAAAAGCTGCGCACGGTGATCGAGAAGAAGATGTTCTCGAACACCGAGGAGCTGCTGCCTGTCATCAGCTTCAACGCCAAGGCCAGCGCGGACGAGGCGAAGAAGCACGAGGACTTCGTCACCCGCATGGTCGACAAGGGCTACACGCCCAAGCAGGTCCGCCTGCTGTGCGAGTGGTACCTGCGCGTGCGTAAAAGCAGCTGAGCCCGGACCCGGGCGAGAGGGCAACCAAGGGGAGTGGTGCACATGCTTCAGCAGATCATCGATCGAAGGCTGTCGGGCAAGAACAAGTCCATCGGCAACCGTGAGCGGTTCCTGCGCCGCTACAAGACGCAGATCCGCGACGCGGTGCGGCGTGCGGTCGACCAGCGGGGGATCCGCGACATCGAGCGCAGCGAGGACATCACCATCCCGAAGAAGGACATCAGCGAACCCACCTTCGGCCACGGCCAGGGGGGCAAGCGCGAGATGGTGCATCCCGGCAACCAGGACTACCTGCGCGGCGACCGCATCGAGCGGCCCAAGGGCGGCGGGGGCGGCGGCTCCGGCAGCGGGCAGGCCAGCGACCAGGGCGAGGGCACCGACGACTTCGTGTTCACGCTGAGCAAGGAAGAGTTCATGCAGGTCTTCTTCGAAGACCTGGCCTTGCCCCACCTCGTGCGCACGCAGCTCGCCGAGACGCCCGAATGGAAGAGCCACCGCGCGGGCTTCACCAGCGACGGCACGCCGAACAACCTGCACGTGGTGCGCTCGATGCGCGGCGCCATCGGCCGCCGCATCGCGATCGGCTCCGAATCGCGGCGCGAGCTGCGCGAACTGGAAGAGCGGCTGCTGCAGATGAAGCTCGACGCGAGGCCCGGCGACGAGAAGGCGGCGCAGGCCATCCTCGAGGTCGAGGCGCAGATCGTCGAGCTGCGCATGCGGCTCGGCCGCATCCCCTACCTCGACCCGATCGACCTGCGCTTCCGCAACCGCGTGCGCACGCCGGTGCCCAGCAGCAAGGCGGTGATGTTCTGCCTGATGGACGTGTCGGGCTCGATGGACGAGTCGCGCAAGGACCTGGCCAAGCGCTTCTTCATCCTGCTGTACCTGTTCCTCACCAAGCACTACGAGAAGATCGACCTCGTCTTCATCCGCCACCACACGCAGGCGCAGGAGGTGGACGAGCACAACTTCTTCCATGCCACCGAGACCGGCGGCACGGTGGTGAGCAGCGCGCTGGTGCTGATGGAAGAGATCATCAAGGCGCGCTACAACCCGAGCGAGTGGAACATCTACGGCGCGCAGGCGAGCGACGGCGACAACTGGCACCACGACAGCGGGCGCTGCCGCGAGCTGCTCGCCGAGAAGCTGCTGCCGCTGGTGCGCTACTTTGCCTACGTGCAGGTGGCCGAGGAAGAGCAGAACCTGTGGGAAGAGTATTCGCAGCTCGCGCAGAGCCAGCGCCGCTTCGCGATGCGCAAGGCCACCGACGCCTCGCAGATCTACCCCGTCTTCCGAGACCTGTTCAAGAAGGAGGGTGTGCAGGAGGCCGCGTGAGGCCCGCCGCACCCAGCGCCGACACCCCAGCCGAGGTCCTGCCATGAATGCCGTGCTTGCCCCCCGTGTCCCGTTGCGCCAGATGGTCCCGTTGGCGCAGCGGCCCGCCGAGCCGCTGCCGGCGCCGAGCGACTGGTCGTTCGACCTGATCGAGCAGTACCACGACGTCATCCGCAAGACGGCCGAGCGCTACGGGCTCGATACCTACCCCAACCAGCTCGAGATCATCACCGCCGAGCAGATGATGGACGCCTACGCCTCCGTCGGTATGCCGGTGAACTACCGCCACTGGAGCTACGGCAAGGAGTTCATCTCCACCGAGAAGAACTACAAGCGCGGCCACATGGGGCTGGCCTACGAGATCGTCATCAACAGCAATCCCTGCATCAGCTACCTGATGGAGGAGAACACGATGCCGATGCAGGCGCTGGTGATCGCGCATGCGGCGTACGGCCACAACAGCTTCTTCAAGGGCAACTACCTCTTCCGCATGTGGACCGATGCGTCGTCGATCATCGACTACCTCGTCTATGCGAAGAACTACGTGGCCGAATGCGAGGAGCGCCACGGCCTGGAGACGGTGGAGGAGTTCCTCGACTCCTGCCATGCGCTGGCCAACCACGGCGTCGACCGCTACCGCCGCCCGAGCCGCAAGAGCCTGGCCGAGGAGCTGCGCGCCCGCAAGGACCGCGAGGCCTACGCGCAGCAGCAGGTCAACGACCTCTGGCGCACGCTGCCGCGCAAGGCCGACAAGCCCGAGGAGGCGCACGAGTCGCGCCGCTTCCCCGACGAGCCGCAGGAGAACCTGCTGTACTTCATCGAGAAGAACGCGCCGCTGCTCGAGCCCTGGCAGCGCGAGATCGTGCGCATCGTGCGCAAGGTGGCGCAGTACTTCTACCCGCAGCGGCAGACGCAGGTGATGAACGAGGGCTGGGCCACGTTCTGGCATCACAAGCTGCTCAACACCATGTATGACGACGGCTACCTCACCGACGGCGTGATGATCGAGTGGCTGAAGTCGCACACCAACGTGATCTACCAGCCGCCGGTGGGGCACCGTGCGTACAGCGGCATCAACCCCTATGCGCTCGGCTTCGCGATGTACACCGACCTGAAGCGCATCTGCGACGAGCCGACCGAGGAGGACCGCGCCTGGTTCCCCGACATCGCCGGCAGCGACTGGCTGCCCACCCTCGACCATGCGATGCGCAACTTCAAGGACGAGAGCTTCATCGGCCAGTACCTGAGCCCGAAGATGATGCGCGACTTCCGGCTCTTCGCGATCGTCGACGACGAGAAGGACAGCGAGCTGGAGGTGTCCGCCATCCACGACGAGGCCGGCTACCGGCGCGTGCGCGAGGCGCTGTCGCACCAGTACGACCTGGGTTCGCGCGAGCCCAACATCCAGGTCTGGAACGTCAACCTGCGCGGCGACCGTTCATTGACGCTGCGCCACACGCAGCACAACGACCGGCCGCTGCACGACGGCGCGCAGGAGGTGCTGAGGCACGTCGCCCGGCTGTGGGGCTTCGGCGTTCACCTCGAGAGCGTCAACGCGAAGGGCGATGTCACCAAGCGCTGGAACGTGCCCCCGCCGGCGTCGGACTGACGCCGACGCCGGTCGCGCGCTTCTCAGAACAGCTTGAACGCCGACCACGCCTGGTTCGGCGTGGTGTGGGCCGGCGCGGTGGCGCCCGCGGGGTGGAACTCGAAGTCCAGCAGCGAGCTGCTGCGGGGGACGAGCTTCAGCGCATCGCCCGCCGCATCGGCCAAGCGCAGCACGCCGGTGTGCGGCGGATTGCCATCGGAAGCGCGGAAGTCCTGCGTGCTCTCGATCACGTAGGTCTGGCCGTCCAGGCCGATGGTGCCGGAGATGGTGAATACGCCGGTGCCGGCCGACACGAGGGTGTCGACCTCGAAGTCGTACACCACGGTCTGCAGCGCGTTAACCGCCCGCAGGCCGTCGTAGCCGAGGCGAAGCCGTATGCCGTTGCCGCTGTCCTCGAATCGGATCCGCGACGCGCCGGTCAGGCGGTCGTAGCCCACGGCCCCGAAGTTGGTGAGCATGGCGTTGACGTCCAGTGCGGTGATTTCGTCGTCGCGGTTGAAGCGCACGCTGTTCACCTGCATCGACAGCGTGCCCTGGACCGCGGGCAGGCCCGGCTCCACGACGCAGTTGTCGAAGCCGGCGGTGACCGTGTCGCCGCGGTTCAGGTCATCGTTGTCGTCGACATCGTCGATGGTGGCGCTGATCGATCCGCCCAGCGGGCAGGCCTCGCCGTAGCTGTAGACGGCTTGGGCCTGCGCACGCCCCGCCGGGCGTCCGGCCACGTGGCGCAGCGCGAACACCGCCCACGGCGCCGGCGATGCCACTGCCGGAAAGCCCGGTGCCGTGGCCGCCGCGGCGCGGGCCGTGCCGTCGTCACCGAGCGTGGTGACCAGGCCGATCGCCGAGCCGTTGTTGACGCTCAGCAGCGTGCGGGCGACCGGTGCGGCGAGTGCCGTGTAGTTGGTGGACGACACGTCGGAGCCCGCGCTCGCGGCGCCGGCAGGCGCCCCGTCGTCATCGCCGCCCCCGCCGCCCCCGCCGCAGGCGGCCAGGCCCAGGCTCGCGAGCGCGGCCAGCCAAAGATGCTTCTTCATCGATGTTCCCTTGGTTTGTAGTCACCGACCTGGACCGCCGTCGGCGGCCGGCATTGTCCCCGCAGCTGCGCGGCAGACGCCGCGACTATTCACCTCGGCGCCGCGCGCCTCAGGGGGCTGCGCCGGCCAGCGCCACGCAGCGCGCGGCCACGCGCTGCGCGACGTCGCCGAACGGCCGGGCCGGCGCGCCGTAGCGCACGGCGAACCGCCGGGCGGCCTCGTGGAAGGTGGCTTCCTGCAGCACGCGCCGCAGTCGGTCGGCCAGGTGGCCCGGCACGTCGGCCTCCATCAGGTAGGCGCCGGCACCGGCCTCCTGCACACGCCTTGCGAACAGCAGCTGCTCGGCGTGCATCGGCAGCATGACGACCGGCTTGCCCGCCTGCAGCGCCGTGCACACGGTGCCCGAACCGGCGTTGCACAGCACGGCGTCGGCCGCCTCGCCCACCCGGGCCATCGACACGGGTTCCGCCGACAACGCCAGGTGCGGCGACGCCAACTGCTCGCGCAGGGCGGCCGAGAGGCCGGGCACGTAGGCCAGCGTGCGCCAGGGCCCGGCCCCCAACAGCCGCAGCGCGGCCTCGGTGGGCGCATGGTCCGCCTTCAGGTAGGCGAACAGCCGATGGCCCTCGCCCGGCGGCCAGGGCGCTGCGGCCCCGGCCGCGGGGCCGGGCAGCGCACCCCAGTAGACCGCGCCCGGCTCCGACGCGCGCGCGGCGTAGTGGTCGACCTCGGGCCAGGTGAGCAGGAAACGTTCGTCCGCCGCCAGCAGCTCGTGCAGCGCGCGCAGCGGCGGCTCGCCGAGCAGCGACAGGATCTCGTTGCAGGTCTGCAGCGCACGCGCCTCGGCCGCCTGCACACGCGCGGGCGGTATCGGCTCCCACTCCCGGAACGGCGGGATGGGCTGGCGTTGCAGCGGCAGGAAGAAGCCGGTGCCCATCAGAGCGCGCCGGAAGGGCAGTCCGCGGGCGGCCAGCATCGCGGTGGGTGCGTGGTCGGCCAGCAGCAGGGCGGGGCGCACCGCATCGAACAGCGTGCGCCAGGCCCGCACCAGGCCGCCGAGGCGCTGTGTGTCGAGGAAGCCGGCGCGGAACAGCAGCTCCGCATAGGTGGCCGATTCCGGCACGCCGCGCAGCTGCGACTGCCACAGCGGCGCCTGCCAGAAGTGCACGCGCTCGTGGGAGGCCATCGCGCCGAACACGGTGTGCACGGTCGACAGGTCTCGCAGCACGAAGTGCACCTCGTGGCCCTGTTCGATCAGCGGCGCTGCCACCTGCGACAGCGGCGTGCTGTGCCCCAGGCCGCCGCCCAGCTCCCAGGCGAGCAGGAAGCGCGACACGGCCGGCGGTGTCAGAGCGCGAAGATCTTGCCCGGATTCATGATGTTGCGCGGATCGAGCGCCCGCTTGATCAGCCGCATCTGCTCGACCGCGCCGCTGCCCGCTTCGGTGACGAGGAATCCCATCTTGTGCAGCCCCACGCCGTGCTCGCCGCTGCAGGTGCCTTCGAGCCGCAACGCGCGCTCCACCATCTGCAGGTTCAGCCGCTCGGCGGTCTCGCGCTCGGCCGGCACCGCCGGGTCGATCAGGTAGGCGAGGTGGAAGTTGCCGTCGCCGACATGGCCGACGATGAAGTAGGGCAGGCCCGCTTCTTCCGCTTCGGCCACCGAGTCGTTGATGCTCTCGGCCAGGCGCGAGATCGGCACGCAGGTGTCCGAGGTGACGACCCGGCAGCCCGGCCGCGTCTGGATGGCCGCGAAGTAGGCGTGGTGCCGCGCGGTCCAGAGCTTGGTGCGCGCCTCCGGCGTGGTGGCCCAGTCGAAGTCGGTGCCGCCGAAGTCGCGCGCGATCTCCTGCACCGTCTGCGCCTGCTCGGCCACGCCGGCCTCGCTGCCGTGGAACTCCATGAGCAGCATCGGCGATTCGGCCAGCGCGAGCCGGTCGTGCTGGTTGACGGCGCGCACGGCGTTCGTGTCGAGCAGTTCGCAGCGCGCGATGGGCACACCCATCTGGATCACCTGGATGGTGGTCTGCACCGCCGCGTCGATGCTGGGGAACGAGCAGATCGCGGCGCTCACCGCCTCGGGCAGCGGATACAGGCGCAGCGTGATCTCGGTCATCACGCCCAGCGTGCCTTCGCTGCCGACGAAGAGCCGCGTGAGGTCGTAGCCCGCGCTCGACTTGCGCGCCCGCGTGCCGGTGTGGATCAGCTCGCCGCTGGCGGTGACCACGGTCAGGCCGAGCACGTTCTCGCGCATCGTGCCGTAGCGCACCGCGTTCGTGCCGCTGGCGCGGGTGGCGCTCATGCCGCCGATCGACGCGTCGGCGCCGGGGTCGATCGGGAAGAAGAGGCCCGTGTCCTTGATCTCGCGGTTGAGCTGCGTGCGTGTCACGCCGGCCTGCACGGTGACGGTCAGGTCTTCGGCGTTGATGCGCAGCACCCGGTTCATGCGCGAGAGGTCGATGCTCACCCCGCCCTGCACGGCCAGCAGGTGGCCTTCGAGCGACGAGCCGACGCCGTACGGGATCACCGGCACCGCATGGGCGTGCGCGAGCTGCACCACGGCCGCCACGTCGTCGTTGCTCTCGCAGAACACCACCACCTCGGGCGGCGGCACGTCGATCGGCGATTCGTCCCGCCCGTGCTGCTCGCACACCGCGCGCGCGGTGGAGCAGCGCTCGCCGAAGCGGGCTTTCAAGCCCTCGAGCATGGCGGGCGGCACGGGGCGACGTGCGTCCACGTCGAAGAAGGTGTTGGGCAGCGGCGCGTTCATGCAGCCAGCATAGTGCACCTGCCAGGCCGCGGCGCGGGGGTTTCAGCGGGGGGCGGCGAGCAGGTCCTTCACCAGTTGCACGGGCAGCGCGTAGGTGATGCCGGAGGGGTCGGTCAGCGCCGTTTCCTTGCTGCCCTTGATGAAGACCATGTTGACGACGCCGATCACCCGGCCGGTGTCCGCATCGAGCACCGGGCCGCCGCTGTTGCCGGGGTAGGCCGTGGCGTCGAGCTGGTAGATGTCGAAGCTGCCGCGCCGCAGGCGGGCGATGGCCTGCTCGTTGAGCTGCCGCGAGTTGGCCACCGGCACCGCGATCGGTGTGATCGACGAGACCATGCCGCGGTGGCTGACGGTCGTGAAGCCGAGCGCCCCGCCCAGCGGGAAGCCCATCAGCACGATCGGCTGGCCTTCGGCGATCTGCTCCGGCTGCGCCAGGGCCAAGGACGGCAGCGGCTCCCCGTCAATGCGCAGCAGGGCCAGGTCGCGGTCGCGCAGCGTGGTGACGACGGTGGCGCGCCGCAGTTCGGGCGAGTCGCTGCGGTGGCGGCGCACGAGCACCGCCACATAGGCCCCGACGGCCTCGGCCGGGATCTCGGGCAGCACGTGCGCATTGGTGACCACGTGCCGGCCGTCGTCCACGACGAAGCCGCTGCCGCGGAAGCCGAAGCGGGGGTTGTCGGTGGGTCGGTAGCTGCCCACCGCCACCACCGATGGCCGGGCCTGGGCGATGGTTTCGACCGGCCCGGCCAGGGCGGGCACCCCGCCACCCGCGGCGATCCAGCCTGCGGCACCCAGGACCTGGAGGCAGCGCCTCCGCTTGAAGGATTCCATCGGCCGCCTCCCCACACCCCACGACGCCACCGAATCTAACCGCTGCGCGCCCCGGCGTGCCCTAGGATCGCAGCCCATGGGCCATCGACTCACTCAAATCGCGACCCGCACCGGCGACGACGGCAGCACCGGCCTCGGAGACGGCACGCGCGTCCCCAAGGACCACCTGCGCATCCAGGCACTGGGCGATGTGGACGAACTCAATTCGCAGCTCGGCGTGCTGCTCGCCGAGCCCTTGCCCGACGACGTGCGCGAACTGCTGGTGGTGATCCAGCACGAGCTGTTCAACCTCGGCGGCGAGCTCTCGATCCCCGGCTACGAGCTGCTCAAGGCCGAGGCCGTGCTGCGGCTCGACGAGGCGCTGGCCCATCACAACGCAGCGCTGCCCCGGCTGAAGGAGTTCATCCTGCCGGCCGGCACGCGCAGTGCGGCGCTGGCCCATGTGGCGCGCTCGGTGGCGCGCCGGGCCGAGCGGGCGGTGGTGGCGCTGGCCGGCGCGGAGGCCGGCGCGGTGCGGGCCGAACCCCGCCAGTACCTCAACCGCCTGTCGGACCTGCTGTTCGTGCTGGCGCGGGTGCTGAACCGCGCCAACCTCGACGGCCTGGGCGGCGACGACGTGTACTGGCGCAGCGAGAGGATGGGGCACCCGGCGTCCTGAGTGCAGGACGCCACCCTCCGAGAGGCTGCGCGGCCGCCTTGGGGCGGCCCGGCGCCGGCCGCGTGCGGGCTCGCCTACGCGTCGGTCGCGGACGCGGCCAGCCGTTCGGCCGACGTGCGCGCCCGGCGCAGGATGAACTCGATGAAGGTCGCCATCGCCCGGGTGTGGTGGCGGTTGGGCATGTACAGCAGGTGCATGTGGGTGCCGAAGATCGACAGCCGCCATTCGTCGAGCGAGGTGGCGATCTCGCCGCGGTCGACGTCCTCCTGCACCACGTAGTCGGGCACCAGGCCCACGCCCAGGCCGGCCTGCACCGCCTGGCGCAGGAACAGGAAGTTCTCGGAGATCAGCGTCGGCTCCAGCAGCACCTCGTGCCGCTCCTCGCGCAGGTAGGCCGCCACGCGCAGCTGGCGGCCGATCACCGCGGCGGTGATCAGCGGCGCGGTGCGCAGGTCCTCGAGGCGCTGCGGCAGGCCCTGCTCCTCGGCGAACGCCCGGGAGGCGCAGGCCACGTAGCGTACCGGGCCCATGTCGCGCGCCACCAGGTTCTGCGGCGGCTCCGAGAGCACCCGCACCGCCACATCGACCTCGTCGCGCATCAGGTCCTCGACGCGGTTCTCGAACATCACGTCGAGCACGATGCCGGGGTGGTGCCGCTTGAAGTCCAGCAGCCACGGCGCCATCACCAGCTGGCCGTAGCCGCTGGGGACGGACAGCCGCACGCGCCCCTGCAGCCGCTGGCCCAGCGTGGTGATCGATTCGCGCGCGGCCAGCAGTTCGTTCTGGATCGTGCGGCCATGCTCGTACAGCTTCAGGCCGATCTCGGTCGGCTCCACCCGTCGCGTGGTGCGGCGCACCAGCTGCTGGCCGATCGAGCGCTCGAGCTGGTTGAGGTGGTAGCTGATGTTGGCGCGGCTCATCTTCAGCCGGCGCGCGGCTTCGCTCAGGTTGCCGGCGTCGAGGATCTGTACGAGCATCGTCAGGGCGTGAACGTCCATGGGCCCCTGTCGAAAACCGACGAATGTCAAATGAGATTTGACAGTCTGTCAACCGATTAGGCCATTGTCAAGAAACTATCGACGCTCAAGAATGCGGCGCACACCCGGCCCTTCGACCGGAGTTCTCATGGAGACACGCTGATGGCGCACGAACCCGCATCCACCGCCGCCGACGCCAACCCGGTGACCACCGAGTTGCGCGGCAAGATCCTGCTGGTGACGGTGGACAACCCACCGGTCAACGCACTGGGCGTGGCGGTGCGCCGTGGCCTGGCGGCCGCGATGGACGCGGCGGAGTCGAACGCCGCGGTGTCGGCGGTGCTGATCGTCGGCGCCGGCCGCAACTTCATCGCCGGTGCGGACATCCGCGAGTTCGGCCTGCCACCGCAGCCGCCCGCGCTGCCCGACGTGTGCAACCGGATCGAGGCCTGCAGGAAGCCGGTGATCGCCGCGATCCACGGCGCCGCCCTCGGCGGGGGGCTCGAGGTGGCCATGGGTGCGCACTACCGCATCGCCGTGGCCAGCGCCAAGCTGGGCCTGCCCGAGGTGCAGCTGGGCCTGCTACCCGGTGCCGGTGGCACGCAGCGCACGCCGCGCCTGGTGGGCGCCGCCGCGGCGCTCGACATGATGCTGACCGGCCGCCACGTGGGTGCGGCCGAGGCGCTGAAGCTCGGCCTGATCGACCGCCTCGCCCAGAGCGACGACACGCTGGCCGAGGGCCTGGCCTACGCGCAGGAGCTGCTGGCCTCCGGCGCCGGTCCGCGACGCACGCGCGACGCTGCCGGCCTGGCCGACCGCGACGCCAGCCGTGCCGCCATTGAGGCAGCGCGTGCCGACACCGCCAAGAAGAGCCGCCACCTCTTCTCGCCGCACCGGATCGTCGATGCGGTGCAAGCCGCGCTCGACAAGCCGTTCGATGAAGGCCAGAAGCTCGAGCGCCAGTTCTTCCTTCAGTGCCTCGACAGCCCGCAGCGCGCCGGCCTGATCCACGCGTTCTTCGCCGAGCGCGAAGTGGTCAAGATCCCCGAGGCGGCGGCGGCCAGGCCCCGGCCGTTCAAGACGATCGGCGTGGTCGGCGGCGGCACCATGGGCGCCGGCATTGCCGTGGCGGCGCTCGACGCCGGCCTGCCGGTCACGATGGTGGAGCGCGACGATGTCTCCATCGCCCGCGGCCGTGCCAACGTCGAGAAGGTGTACGACGGCCTGGTGGCCAAGGGCCGCATGACGGCCGAGGCCAAGGCCGCGGTGATGGCGCGCTACACCGGCAGCACCGACTACGCGTCGTTCGCCGACGTCGACCTGGTGATCGAGGCCGTGTTCGAGGACCTCGAGGTCAAGAAGGCCGTGTTCGCCGAACTCGACCGCGTCTGCAAGCCCGGCGCGGTGCTGGCCACCAACACCTCCTACCTCGACATCGACGCCATCGCGGCCAGCATCTCGCGGCCGCAGGACGTGATCGGCCTGCACTTCTTCTCGCCGGCCAACATCATGAAGCTGCTCGAGATCGTGGTGCCCGCGAAGGTCAGCGCCGACGTGGTGGCCACCGCCTTCGAGCTGGCCAAGAAGCTGAAGAAGGTGCCGGTGCGCGCCGGCGTGTGCGACGGCTTCATCGGCAACCGCATCCTGGCCGTGTACCGCCAGGCCGCCGACCACCTGATGGAAGACGGTGCCTCGCCCTACGACATCGACGCCGCGGTGCGCAACTTCGGCTACCCGATGGGGCCGTTCCAGGTGTCCGACCTGGCCGGCGGCGACATCGGCTGGGCCACGCGCAAGCGCAAGGCCCCCACGCGCGACCCGAAGGCCCGCTACGTGCACGTGGCCGACAGGATCTGCGAGCGCGGCTGGTTCGGCCAGAAGACCGGCCGCGGCTGGTACCTGTACCCGCAGGGCGCACGCACCGGCCAGCCTGACCCCGAGGTGCTCGCCATCGTCGACGAGGAGCGCAAGAAGGCCGGCATCACGCCGCGCAGCTTCACCGAGGAAGAGATCCTGCGCCGCTACATGGCCGCGATGATCAACGAAGGCGCCAACGTCGTGCACCAGGGCATCGCGCTGCGTCCGCTCGACGTCGACGTGACCTTCCTCTACGGCTACGGCTTCCCGCGCTTCCGCGGCGGCCCGATGAAGTACGCCGACACGGTGGGCCTGCCCCAGGTGCTGGCGGACATCCGCGAGTTCGCGAAGGAAGACCCGCTGTTCTGGCAGCCCTCGCCGCTGCTGGTGAAGCTGGTCGAAGAAGGCAAGACCTTCGACAGCCTGAACAAAGCCTGACCAGGCGCCGTTCCGTTCTTGTTCCCTCTCCCAGCGGGAGAGGGCAGGGTGAGGGCCGCCCGTGCCGAGGCCTCATCCCCATTCCGACACCAGGAGACCCGCCATGCGCGAAGCCGTCATCGTTTCAACCGCCCGCACGCCGCTCACCAAGTCGCACCGCGGCGAGTTCAACATCACCCCGGGTCCCACCCTGGCGGCCTTCGCCGTGAAGGCGGCGGTCGAGCGCTCGGGCATCGACCCCGCGCTGATCGAGGACCTGATCCTCGGCTGCGGCTACCCCGAAGGCACCACCGGCCGCAACGTCGGCCGCCAGGCCGTCATCCGCGTCGGGCTGCCGCTGGAGATCGCCGGCCAGACGGTGAGCCGCTTCTGCGCATCGGGCCTGCAGGCCTTCGCGGCCGCGGCCGGGCAGATCGCCGCGGGCGCCACGGCGGCCATCGCCGGCGGTGTCGAAAGCATCTCGCAGATCCGCACCCGCAGCGCCACCGACAGCGGCGACTCGGGCATGGACCCGTGGATCGTCGAGCACAAGCCCGCGCTCTATATGGCGATGATCGAGACCGCCGACATCGTCGCCGCGCGCTACGGCATCAGCCGCGAGGCGCAGGACCGCTTCTCGGCCGAAAGCCAGCGCCGCACCGAGCTCGCGCAGAAGGAAGGCCGCTACGCCGACGAGATCGTGCCCTGCACGACCACGATGGCCGTGACCGACAAGGAAACCAAGGCCGTCACCTACCGTGAAGCCACGGCCACGGCCGACAACTGCAACCGCCCCGGCACCACCTACGAGGCGCTGGCCAAGCTGGCCCCGGTGCGCGCGCCCGACCAGTTCGTCACCGCCGGCAACGCTTCGCAGCTGTCCGACGGCGCCTCGGCCTCGGTGCTGATGGAAGCCAGGGAAGCCGAGCGCCTGGGCCTGCAGCCGCTGGGCGCGTTCCGCGGCTTCGCGGTGGCCGGCTGCGAGCCCGACGAGATGGGCATCGGCCCCGTCTACGCCGTGCCCAAGCTGCTGAAGCGCCACGGCCTGACGGTGGGCGACATCGACCTGTGGGAGCTGAACGAGGCCTTCGCCTCGCAGGCGCTGTACTGCCAGCAGACGCTGGGCATCCCGCACGAGAAGCTCAACGTCAACGGCGGCGCCATCTCCATCGGCCATCCGTTCGGCATGACCGGTGCGCGCCTCGCGGGCCACGTGCTGCTGGAAGGCCGCCGCCGCAAGGCCAAGTACGCGGTCGTCTCGATGTGCATCGCCGGCGGCATGGGCGCCGCGGGCCTCTTCGAAATCTATTGAGCCAGGAGCCGCCGCATGGACATGAACTTCACCCCCGAAGAGCTGGCGTTCCGCGACGAGGTGCGCCAGTTCCTCGCCGACAAGCTGCCGGCCTGCCTCGCGGCCAAGGTCGCCAACGCCGAGCACCTGGGCAAGGCCGACATGGAGGCCTGGCACGCCATCCTCAACGAGCGCGGCTGGCTCGCCAACCACTGGCCGAAGGCCTACGGCGGCCCGGGCTGGAACGCGGTGCAGAAGTTCATCTTCGAGCACGAGTGCGCCATCGCCCACGCGCCGCGCATCGTGCCCTTCGGCGTGAACATGCTCGGCCCCGTGCTCATCAAGTACGGCAACGAGGCACAGAAGGCCTACTGGCTGCCGCGCATCCTGAACGGCGACGACTGGTGGTGCCAGGGCTATTCGGAACCCGGCGCCGGCTCCGATCTGGCGAGCGTGAAGACCACCGCCGTGCGCGACGGCAACGTGTACGTCGTCAACGGCCAGAAGACCTGGACCACGCTGGGCCAGCACGCCAACATGATCTTCTGCCTGGTCCGCACCGACCCGGCGGCCAAGAAGCAGTCGGGCATCAGCTTCCTGCTGGTCGACATGAACACGCCGGGCGTGGAAGTGCGGCCCATCATCACGCTCGACGGCGCGCATGAAGTCAACGAGGTGTTCTTCACCGACGTGCGCGTGCCGGCCGAGAACCTGGTCTACGAAGAGAACCGCGGTTGGGACTGCGCCAAGTACCTGCTGACCTACGAGCGCACCAACATCGCGGGCGTGGGTTTCTCGGTGGCGGCGCTGGCCAAGGTGAAGCAGGCCGCGGCCAAGGTCGTGAAGAACGGCAAGCCGCTGCTCGAGGACCCGCTCTTCGCCGCGCGGCTGGCCCAGGTCGAGATCGACCTGGAGAACATGAAGACCACCAACCTGCGCGTGATCGCGGCGGTGGCCGGCGGCGGCGTGCCCGGTGCTGAAAGCTCGATGCTGAAGATCCGCGGCACGGTGATCCGCCAGGAGCTGACGTCGCTGCTGCGGCGTGCGATGGGGCCGTATGCGCGGCCTTTCGTGGCCGGTGCGATGGACGGCAGCTTCGACGGCGAACTGCCCGGCCCCGACGAGGCGGCCACCGCCGCGGCGAGCTACTTCAACAACCGCAAGCTGTCGATCTTCGGCGGCTCCAACGAGATCCAGCGCAACATCATCTCCAAGATGATTCTTGGTTTGTGACGGCGCCACGGTGAAGGAGCAGACATGAATTTCGAACACACCGAAGACCGCCGCATGCTGGCGGACACGCTGAACCGCTACGTCGCCGAGCAATACGGCTTCGAGGCCCGCAACCGCATCGCGCAGTCGGCCGAGGGCTACAGCGCCGCGCAGTGGGCGCAGTTCGCCGAGCTGGGCGCGGTCGGCGCGCTGTTCAGCGAGGCCGACGGCGGCTACGGCGGCGCGGGCTTCGATCTGGCCGTCGTCTTCGAATCGCTGGGCCGTGGCCTGGTGGTCGAGCCGCTGCTCGGCAGCGCCGTGCTGGCGGGCGGCGCCATTGCCCGCGCAGGCAGCGAGGCGCAGCGCGAACTGCTGCCGGCACTGATCGACGGCAGCACCATCGCCGCTTTCGCGCATGGCGAGCCCGAGAGCGGCTATGCGCTGGCGCATGTCGCCACCAGCGCGCGCCGCGCCGACAACGGCTGGGTGCTGAACGGCGCCAAGGCCGTGGTGCTGCAAGGCGAGGCCGCGTCGCTGTTCGTGGTGTCGGCGCGCACCTCGGGCGCGCAGACCGACGAGCAGGGGCTGTCGCTCTTTCTCGTGCCGGCCGCCACGCCGGGCCTGACCGTCCGGGGCCTGCCCGCCATCGACGGCGGCCGCGTCGCCGAGCTGTCGCTGGCCAACGTGACCGTGCCGGCCGATGCGCTGCTGGGCGCCGAAGGCCAGGCCTTCGCCACCATCGAGCATGCCGTCGGCCGCGGCGTGCTGGCGCTGTGCGCCGAAGCGCTGGGCGCGATGGACGTGGCCCGCCAGGCCACGCTCGAATACCTGCAGACGCGCAAGCAGTTCGGCGTGCCGATCGGCAGCTTCCAGGCGCTGCAGCACCGCATGGCGGATGTGCTGCTGGAGATCGAGCAAGCGCGCTCGGCCGTCATCAACGCCGCCGCGGCGGTGGACGGCGACGACCGCATCGCCCGCGAGAAGGCGCTCTCGGCCGCCAAGTTCACCATCGGCCGTGTCGGCACGCTGGTGGCGGAAGAGAGCATCCAACTGCACGGCGGCATCGGCATGACCTGGGAGTTGCCCCTGTCGCATTACGCCAAGCGGCTGGTGATGATCGACCACCAACTCGGCGACGAGGACTTCCACCTCGAGCGCTACATCGCCTTGGGCAAGGAGATCGCAGCATGACCACCGACGTTCTGCTGACGAGGCGCGAGGGCGCCGTCCTCGTGCTGGTCAACAACAACCCGACGGCACGCAATGCACTGTCGGCCGAGTTCTACAACGCGGCCACGCAGGCGCTGGTCGAGGCCGATGCCGACCCGACCATCGGCGCCATCGTGCTCACCGGCGCGGGCGGCTTCTTCTGCGCCGGCGGCAACCTGAACCAGCTCGCCACCCGCCGCGACATGAAGCCGGAAGACCGGCGCGAGCGCCTCGAACTGCTGCACACCTTCGTGCGCCGCCTGCGCGACACGGCCAAGCCGGTGATCGCCGCCGTCGAAGGCGGCGCGGCCGGCGCCGGCATGTCGCTGGCCTTGGCGTGCGACCTGCTCGTCTCGTCGCGCGAGGCGTTCTACAGCGTCACGTACATCAAGGTGGGCCTCACGCCCGACGGCGGCATCACCTCGTTCCTGGCCGAGTTCGTCTCGCGCCAGGTGCTGACCGAGCTGTGCCTCACCGGCGACCGCGTGACCGCCGAGCGCCTGCACGCGATGGGCGCGGTCAACCGCCTCGTGGATGCCGGCACGGCCGAGGCCGAGGCCATTGCGCTGGGCGCCAAGCTGGCCGAAGGCCCCGACCGCGCCACCGCGCGCATCAAGGCGCTGTGCCGTGGCGCGCATGCGCGCACGTTGGACGAGCAGCTTGAACTCGAAGCGCGCTCCATGGTCGAAAGCCAGGGCGACGACGAGGCGGCCGAAGGCATCGGCGCCTTCCTGCAGAAGCGCCGCGCCGACTTCTCGGCCCTCCGTCGACGCTGACCCCTGCATTCCCTTCGCACCGGAGATCCCCATGGCCTTCAACGCTTCCGCACTGCCGCTGGCCGGCGTGCGCGTTCTCGATTTCTCCCGCGTGCTGGCCGGCCCGCTGTGCGGCATGGTGCTGGGCGACTTCGGTGCCGACGTCATCAAGGTCGAGCACCCCGACCGCGGCGACGACACGCGCGACTGGGGCCTGCGTGTCGGCAAGACCGAGACGGCCTACTTCAACAGCATGAACCGCAACAAGCGGTCCATCGCGCTCGACCTGCAGACGCCCGAAGGCCAGGCCACCGCGCGCGAGCTGGCCACGAAGTGCGACGTGGTGATCCAGAACTTCAAGTTCGGTGGCATGGAGAAGCTGGGCCTGGGCTACGCGCAACTGCGCGCGCTGAACCCGCGGCTCATCTATTGCTCGGTGTCGGGCTACAGCCGCGGCGGCAGCGAAGCGGCGCGCCCGGGCTACGACCTGGTGGTGCAGGGTGAAGCGGGCCTGATGGCGCTGAACGGCGAGGCGGACCAGCCGCCGCTGAAGTTCGGCGTCGCCGCGGTCGACCTGATGACCGGCATGTACTCGGCCCAGGCCATCCTCGCCGCGCTCTACCAGCGCGAGCAGACGGGCAACGGCCGCCATGTCGAGATGGCGCTGTTCGACTGCGGGCTGATGATCACCGCCTACTACGGCCTCGAAGCGCTGCTGATGGGCGAGGACCCGCCGCGCTACGGCAACGCGCACCCGTCCATCGTGCCCTACGGCGTGTTCGATGCGGCCGACGGCCCGTTGGTGATCACCGTCGGCAACAACGCGCAGTTTCAGCGCTTCTGCACCGAGGTGATCGAGCGGCCCGACCTCGCGGCCGACGAGCGCTTCACGACCAACATCGGCCGCTCGGCCAACCGTGCGGCGCTGCTGCCGCAACTGCACCAGGCACTGGGCCTGCGCACGCGCGCGCAGCTGCTCGAGGCGCTGAAGCGTGCCGGCATTCCCTGCGGCGAGGTGCTGGGCCTGCACGAGGCGCTGACCTCGCCGCGCGCCAACGAGGCGGGCCTGGTGACCCAGCAGCCGCACCCGGTGGCCGGCCGCACCCACGTGCTGGCGCCGCCCTACCGCATCGACGGCGAGCGGCTGCCTGTGCGCCTCGCGCCGCCGCAGCTCGGCGCGGATACCGATGCGGTGCTGCAGGAGCTGCTGGGCCGCGGCCCGTCGGCTGCTGCATCCCGTGCCTGACACGCCCGTACCTCGCCGGCACGCCGCCTGCGCACGCGTTCTTTGTGACCCTGGCCGCACCCGCCCGTGGGTGCGGCCGTTCCCTCTCCCTCCCTGTTGTTCCTAGGACACCCGATGCGCCCGCGCCTTTCCCCCGTCTCCTTCCACCCGCTGCGCCGCAGCCTCGTGCTGCTCGCGCTCGCCGCGCCCGCCTTCGGCGCCCTTGCGCAGGCCTTCCCCACCAAGATGGTCACGATCGTCGTGCCCTACCCGCCGGGCGGCCCCACCGACACGGCCTCGCGCATCGTCGGCCAGAAGATGGCGGAGATCCTCAAGCAGCAGTTCATCATCGAGAACAAGGCCGGCGCGTCGGGCTCCATCGCCGCCGCAGCGGTCGCCAAGGCCCCGGCCGACGGCTACACGCTGATGATGCTGGCCACGCCCACGCTGCTGGCGCCGCACCTCTACAAGGCCGCCAAGTTCGACATCCAGAAGGACTTCACGCCCGTGGGCAGCACCTACGACCTGCCGATCGTGATGGTGGTCAACCCGAACCTGCTGCCCGACGTGACGACGCTGCCGCAACTCATCGCCAAGGCCAAGGCCAGCAACCCGCCGCTCAACTACACCAGCTCGGGCCAGGGCAGCTTCGGCCACCTCACGACCGAGTCGTTGAAGGTGCTGGGCAAGTTCGAGATGTCGCACGTGCCGTACCGCGGCGGCGCGCCGGCGGTGAGCGACGTGATCGGCGGCCAGGTGCCGGTGATGTACGCCGACATGGTCGCGGCGCTGCCGCACATCCAGTCGGGCAAGCTGCGCGCGATCGCGGTGGGCTCGCCGCAGCGCGTGCCCTTCCTGCCCGATGTGAAGACGGTCTCGGAGCAGGGCTTCCCGGGCTTCGACGCGGTGTCGTGGGGCGGCCTGCTGGCACCGGCGGGCACGCCCGCGCCGGTGATCAACAAGCTGAACGACGCGCTGAAGCAGGCGCTGTCCGACCCGGCCACGCAGGACAAGCTGAAGACCGCCGGCGTGTTCGCCGCCTGGCAGTCGCCGAAGGACACGGCCGAGCGCATCCGCCGTGACGACGAGAAGTGGGGCAAGGTCGTCCGCGACAAGGGCGTGACGATCGACTGACCCCCGCGCCGGCCCGGCCTTCCGGGCCACCACCACGCCAGGCGGGCGAGCGACCCGCATCGGAGACGAGCGCATGACGAACCCCAATGCAGCAGGCCGGCCGTTCCGGTCGGCCTTCCCCGTCCGCAGCGTGGCCGATGTGCGACGCATCGAGGCCGTGCCGCTCGCCGAGCAGATGCCGGTGCGCAGCACGTACGAGCTGTTCCGCAACGCGGCCGCGGCGTTCGGCGACAAGACGGCGCTCACCTTCCTGCGCACCGCCGAGCCGGGCGACGAGCCCCTCCGCTGGTCGTACGCGCAGCTCTTCGAGGGCATGCACCGCACCGCCAACCTGCTGCATGCGCTCGGGCTGCGGCCGACGGATGCGGTCTCGGTGCTGCTGCCGGCCTGCCTGGAGTACCACCTCGCGCTGTGGGGCGGTGAGGCGGCGGGCATCGTGCAGCCGCTCAACCCGCTGCTCAACGAAGACAAGCTCGCCGCGCTGATGAACGCCGCCGGCGCCCGCGTGCTGATCGCCTGGGGTGCCGAGGCCGAGGCGGGCTACTGGCACAAAGCGATGCGGCTGCGCGAGCGCGTGCCGTCGCTGGTGGCCGTGGTGCGGGTGGCGCCGCACGACGAGCCCCCGGGTGCCGCCGGTCCGCTGCCTGAAGGCGTGATCGACTTCGCCGAAGGCCGTGCCGCGCAGCCGGGCGACCGGTTGGTGAGCGGGCGCGACATCGCACCGACCGACATCGCCGCGTACTTCCATACCGGCGGCACCACGGGCGACCCGAAGCTCGCCCGCCACAGCCACGGCGCGCAGGTGTTCAGCGCCTGGGCCAGCGTGCAGATGCAGGGCCTGTCGTCGGCCGACGTGTCGATCAACGGCTTCCCGCTCTTCCACGTGGCGGGCGTGCTGCCGGCCTCGCTGGCCTCGCTGTCGGCGGGGGTCGAGGTGGTCATCCCCACCACCACGCTGCTGCGCAACCGCGACGTGATGTGCAACTACTGGCGCCTGGTGGAGCGTTACCGGCCCACGTCGCTGTCGGCCGTGCCCACGGTGCTGGCCGCGCTGGCCGACGTGCCGCTGGACGGCGCCGACATCTCGTCGATCCGCTACTGCCGCACCGGCGCCGCGCCGCTGTCGCCCGAGCTGGGCGCGCGCTTCGAACGCCTCTACGGCCTGCATGTGCATGAAAGCCTGGGCATGACCGAGATGGCCGGCATCTCCACCATCACGCCGCCCGGCGTCATCGGGCCGGCCGGCTGCGTGGGCTTCCCGCTGCCGTTCACGCAGTTGCGCATCGTGGCGCTCGACGAGCGCGGCAACGCGTCCGACCGCGAGCTGCCCGCGGGCGAGGCGGGCATGGTGCTGTTCAAGTCGCCCAACCTCTTCTCGGGCTTCATCGACCCCGCCGACACCGCCAAGGCCTTCACCGCCGACGGCTGGCTCGCCACCGGCGACATGGGCTGGCTCGATGGCGAAGGCCGGCTCCACCTCACCGGCCGTGCGAAGGACCTCATCATCCGCAGCGGCCACAACATCGACCCGAAGGTGATCGAGGACGCGCTCGACGCGCACCCGGCCGTGCAGCTCGCCGCCGCGGTGGGCGCCCCCGACGCCTATGCCGGCGAAGTGCCGGTCGCCTACGCAACGCTGATGCCCGGCGCCAGCGTGACGGAGGACGAGCTGCTCGCCTTCGTCGCGGCCCGCGTCGACGAGGCGCCGGCCAAGCCCAAGCGGGTGACGGTGCTCGAGCGCATGCCCACCACCAATGTCGGCAAGATCTTCAAGCCCGAGCTGCGCCAGCTCGCGGCCATCGACACCGCCCGCTCGCTGCTGCAGGCGCTGTGGCACGACAAGGCACCCGCCGGCACCGCGTTGCCGCAGGTGCTGGCCGACGGCCCCGACCGGCTGCTGGTGCGCGTGCCGGCGGGTGCGCAGGCACTGGCCGACGCCGCGGCCGACGCACTGGCGCGGCTGGGCGTGAAGGCCCGCGTGACGGCCGACCTGCATGGCGACTCCACCGAGGGCGCCGCCTGACCCCGATCCCCACGAAGGAGACCCTCCAATGACGCACATGCCTCGCCCCTTGTCCCGCGCCGTGATCGGCCTGCCCGTGGACACCGCCCGCCGCCGTCTCCTGCTGCAGGCCGCCGCGCTGGGCGCCGGTGCCTGCGCCGCCCCGTGGGTGCGCGCGCAGCAGGCCTGGCCCGCCAAGCCCATCCGCTTCATCGTGCCGTTCAACCCCGGCGGCGCCACCGACACGATGGCGCGCATGCTGGCCGACAAGCTCGGCCCGCGCCTCGGGCAGACCATCATCGTGGAGAACAAGGGCGGCGCGGCCGGCGTGATCGGCACCGACGCGGTGGCCAAGGCCGCCCCCGATGGGCACACGTTCACCGTCTCGCTCAGCACCTCGCTGCTGATCAACCAGTTCCTCTTCACCAAGCTGCCCTACAACCCGCAGCGCGACCTGGCGATGGTGTCGCAACTGGCCATCGCGCCGGTGACGCTGGTGGTGCACCCCAGCGTGCCGGCCAGCAATGCGGCCGAGCTGCGCAAGTACATCGCCGCGAACAAGGGCAAGGTGTCGTACGGCTCGTACGGCATCGGCTCCTACGCGCACCTGGCCGGCGCTTACATGAGCCAGTCGCTCGATGCGGACATGGCGCACATCTCGTACAAGGGCGAGGCACCGATGGTGCAGGACCTGCTGGGCGGGCAGATCCAGATGGCGTTCTCCAGCGCGCAGAACACCAAGCCGCACATCGACGCCGGCAAGCTCAAGGTGATCGGCGTGACCGGCGACCAACGTATGAGCGTGCTGCCCAACGTGCCGACGCTGGCCGAGCAGGGCATGAAGGACGACGCGTACCGCATCTGCGGCTGGGTGGGCCTGGCCGCGCCGGCCAAGACGCCGGCCGACATCGTGCAGCGCATGGCCCGTGAGGTGTCGACCATCCTGCACACTGCCGAGATGCGCGAGAAGGTGGCCAACCTGGGATTCAGCGTCGTGGCCGACACGCCGGACGCTTTTTTGGCGGCCTACAAGAAAGACGCGCCAGTTTGGGAACAATTGGTGAAGGCGTCCGGCGCCAAGCTGGACTGATCGATCGACTGCAACAAGGAGCTCGAAGATGAAGATCCTGGTCCCGGTGAAGCGGGTGGTGGACTACAACGTGAAGGTGAGGGTGAAGGGCGACGGCACGGGGGTGGACATTGCCAACGTGAAGA
>NZ_JAZIBG010000048.1:0-227841 GCF_036621135.1 Aquincola agrisoli | reverse complement strand
TCGGGCAGGTCATGAAGTCGATCCTGCCCTTCTACGGCGCGCTCACCGTGTGCCTGGCGCTCGTCACCTACGTGCCGGCGTTCTCGCTCTGGCTGCCAAACATGCTCCGGCCCGCCGGCGGCTGATCCCTCCGTGCCGCCGGTGGTCGCGCACACCGGACGGCTTGTTCCATCCGCGCAATCGAGGACAACGATGAACTACAAACACAGCCCCTTGTGGGTCGGGGCGGCACTCGCCTGCCTGGCGCACGCCGCCGCCGCGCAGAGCACGGTCACGCTCTATGGCCTGGTGGACCTCAACGTCACGCAATACAAGGCCGGCGGCCGCGCCGGCGGGGACACCAGGGTGGTGATGAACGACGGCACCAACAACGGCCTCAACGGCTCGCGATGGGGCGTCCGTGTGAACGAGGACCTGGGCGGTGGCCTGCAGGTGCAGGCGGTGCTCGAAGGCGGCGTCAACGCCGACACCGGCACCTCCGCGCAGGGCGGGCGGGCCTTCGGCCGCCAGGCCTTCATCGGCGTGACGTCCAAGACGCTGGGGGAGCTGCGGCTGGGCCGCCAGTACGTCCTGGAGGACTACGTGATGGGCCTGACCGATCCGATGGGCAACGCGCTGGTCAGCAACCCCAGCACCGGCGTGACGAACATGGGCCGCGCCATCCCGCTGTGGCTGAACGCGCCGCGCGCGGACAACGTGGTGCAGTACCGCACGCCTTCCTGGGGCGGCTTCTTCGCCGCCGGGCAACTCGCCCCCGGTGAAGGCACCACCGACCGCTTCCACGGGGTGAGCGTCGGCTACGTGGGCGGGCCGATGGCGGTGGCCCTCTCGTACGAATGGAACAAGTCCCGCACGACCGAAGACGACACCAACAAGTCGCTGACCATCGGAGCGAACTACAACTTCGGTGCCTTCAAGCTGCTGGGCGGCTACCAGCGCAACCGCGACCTGGCGCTCGGCAGCGGCAACGGCGCGGCCTCGGGTTTATCGAACCTGACCATCAACGCCGGCAGCGCCTTCGTGGCCAACCGGCTGACCGGTGCCACCGTCGGGGTCGAGGTGCCCATGGGGCCGTTCACCTACGGCGCCAACTACACGCGCGTCAAGTACGAAGGCGCGGGCGCCTCGGCCGACCTGGGCAAGACGGCCCTGGTCGGGCGGTATGCCTTCTCGAAGAACACGCAGGTCTATGCCGGCATCTCGTTCGCCAGCGGCGACCTGGCCAACTGGATCCTGGAGAAGCGTGTGGCCAACGCAGGAATTAGGCATGCCTTCTGAAGCTGCCTGAGGGGTTCGTCCAGAACCTCGGCGAGTTCCACCGCGATTCGCTGGCAGGTGCCGCAGTGTCAGAGATATTGAGCCGGCAATTCATTGGCCCACCGTGCCGGCAACGTGAACGAGCACATCTCCGCACAGTACGCTGTGCTTATAGAGCCCCTCGGGGCTCTTCTTTTTGGGGCGATCGAGTAAGACAGTCCAACTGGAGGGTTGCTGTTCTTGGCAGGAGGCCGCTGCCAATCTTCTTGGATTTGTGGGTCGATTCAGAGGGACTGCGCGTATTTTTCAGGGTATACCCGAGACAAATCGATCTGCATTGCAGGAGCTAAAACGGTATTTAGAAAGGCCATTGCGAAAAAGGTATCGGTGGTCACCAATTAGGTATTGGACCGACAAGGCGATGCGCGGATAAATTTTCCTCGCCCTCCGTGGGCCAAGAAGTTTCAACCGAGTAGGAGACAATTCATGAGAACAACGCGCGCAACCAGCGCAAAGCTCCATCGCCCCCGTCAGCCTCGTGTGCGTGCCACTGCATGCGTGGCCATGCTGGTGCTGTCGCCGGTGGCCTTCGGCCAGGCGGTGCCCACGCTGCAGGCGAAGTTCGTCCCCGAGGCGATCAACATGCGCTCCCTGGAGGGCGTGGTCAACGTGGCGCTGACGGCGGCCGCCGGAGACCTCGCCGCCTGCGCCCTGGCCAACGTGCGCATGGGGCCGGCCGCGCCGGTGTCGGTGGCGCCGTCCGCCGACCGCCGCACCTACGTCGCCTCCTTCAAGAAGAGCGACCTCGAGTGGGTGCTGCCGGGATTCACCGAGACGGAAGCCCTCGTCACCGGCCAACTGAGCTGCAACGGCGGCGAAGCGCAGGGCGTCGTGGCGCGGGGCAAGGTGAGGGTCATCAAGCCGACCGTCGTCCAGTCGCGCGTGAAGCCCCTGCTCACCGTGGGCGGCCAGAAGTTCAAGGACCTCAACAACAACGGCCAGCTCGACCGCTACGAGGACTGGCGCCTGCCGGTCGACCAGCGTGTGGCCGACCTGCTCTCGCGCATGTCGCTGCAGGAGAAGGCGGGTCTGATGGGCATCCCCACCTCGTACAGCGAGAGCCAGAACCAGACCTACCTCGACCGGAACATCCGCTACCTGATCCTTCGCGAAAGCAACTTCCAGGGCAAGGACCTGGCGACGCGGCTCAATGCCACGCAGGAGCGTGCCGAAGCGTCGCGCCTGGGCATTCCCGTGGTGATCATCTCCAACCCGCTCAACCACCTGAGCGGTGGCAACGCGGTGTTCGAACCGGGCGGCGGCGCCGGCTCGTTCTCCATCTGGCCGGGCACGCTGGGCATGGCGGCCACCCACAATCCGCAGCTGATCAAGGACTTCGCCTCCATCGCGCGCCAGGAATGGCGTTCGGTCGGCATCCGCCGCATCTACGGCTACCAGGTCGAGCTGGCGACCGAGCCGCGCTGGACGCGCAACCGCACCACCTTCGGCGAGGGCGTGGAGCTGAACTCGATGATCGCCCGCAACCTGGTGCTCGGCACCCAGGGGCAGGCCATCGGTTCGGACTCGATCGCACAGGTGATCAAGCATTTCCCGGGTGACGGCGCCGTGCTGCGCGGCCTGGATCCGCACAACGTGCCCGGCCAGTACGCGGTCTACCCCACCGCGGGCAGCCTGTTCACCTACCAGTTGCCGCCCTTCAAGGCCGCGATCGACGCGGGCGCGAGCGCGATCATGTCGTACTACAACCGGCCGAACAACGCGCTGAGCGCGCCGCAGTTGCCGTCGGAGTGGTGGCAGTCGCCCACCCAGCAGTTCGAGGACGTCGCCGGTGTCTACAACCACACCCTCATCACGAAGCTGCTGCGTGACCACCTGGGCTTCAAGGGCGTGCTCAACTCGGACACGGGTGTCCTGACGGCGCAGGCGTTCGGCGTCGAGAACCTGACGGCGCCGCAGCGCTGGGCCAAGGCCGTGAAGGCCGGAGCCGACATCATCTCGGGCAGCAGCAGCCCGAACGACCTGATCACGGCCGTCAACGACGGACTGCTGAGCGAGGTGGAGCTGAACAAGCCCGTCGGCAACCTCCTGACCGAGATCTTCACCCTGGGCCTGTTCGAGAACCCCTACACCAACCCCGATGCAGCGCAGGCGATCGCCAAGACGCCGGCGAACCAGCTGGTGGCCGACCAGGCCCACCGCCAATCGCTCGTGCTGATGCGCAACGACCGGCAACTGCTGCCGCTGAAGGGCACGACCAACCTCTACGTCGAGGTGTTCACCGCCGGCACGGCCGCCGCCACGCAGACGGCTGCGCTGAAGGCACTGCTCGCCAACGACCCGAACATCAAGGTGGTCGATGATCCCGCGCAGGCCAATGCCGCGCTGCTGTGGGCGCAGCCGCAGTTCGAGACGCTGGCCGATCGGGTCAACATCGAACTCGGCACGGCCACCGGTGTCAACGTCGAGCGCATCCAGCAGATCCAGGCGGCGGTGCCGTCGATCCTGGCCCTCAACCTGACGACGGGCTGGGTCATCAACAGCGTCGAGCCCGGCGCTGCAGCCGTCATCGGCACCTACGACGTCAAGGCGGAAGCGCTGCTCGACCTGATCCGCGGCCGCTTCCAGCCCAGCGGCAAGCTCGTCATGGGCATCCCGGCGAACCAGGCTGCGGTCGACGCCAATGCGGGCGACGTGCCGAGCTACGCCGAGTCCTACGACTACGCCTACCGGAACGCGGTGAACGACCGCTACACCTTCGGCTTCGGCAAGACCGGCTTCTGAGCCGAGGCGCACGCAGCAGCTGCCGGGGAGGGTGCCCCGGCAGCCACCGTCCAACGGGTCGCCTCCAGGGGGGCGCGGCCGACACACAGGGGTTTCCCATGATCCAACGTATTGCAGCAGCCATCGCGCTGTGGGCCGCCGCGGCGGTTGCCGCCGCCGCGGTGCCGGCGACGACGGTCCAGTTCCAGACCAACACCATCGCGCTGGTGGCCGACGCGTCCGATGCACGGTCGGAGAGCAGCCCGCTCGCGCCGGCGCCCGGCCTCGATCCGGTGCCGCTATTCACCAGCGCGCTGGCGGTCAACGCGACGGATTTCGCCAGCGCTGGCGCGATCGCGAGCGGCGGGCTGTTCTCCACGTCGGCGGAGGCGGACAGCGCCACCGGTTTCACCAGCGCCGCGGCGGACGCGCACTACACGTCGACGTACACCGGCCCGGGCGTGATCAACCTGTCGCTGCAGTTCACGTTCGAAGGCGCGGCGTCGGCGGGTTCTGCGGCGGCCGGCTCGTTGTCCGTCGTGGTCTGGAGCGGCGGCGTGGTGGTGTTCGACCAGCTGTTCTCGACCACCGGATCCTTCGATCTCCAGATGCCGCTGTACGGTGCGGACCACGTCGTCGACCTGCAGCTTTTCAGCGAAGCCAGCACCGACCCGCTCGGCGGCTTTGCAGCCAGTTCGGCCCAGCTGGCCTTCGACGTAGCCATGGCGCCGGTGCCGGAGCCCGGTTCGCTGGTGTTGGCGCTCGCCGGCCTGGCGGTGCTGGGCGCCTGGACGCATCGCAGGCTCCCATCGCAGCGCTGAGTCGTCGCGGGCCGGCGACAGGTGCCGGCCCGCGCGATGTGTCGTCCGCACCGCCGCAGCGGTGCACAACCCGAAGGCACGGACCGATGGAGATCACGCCTGAACAGTTCTCGAGGATCGAGCATTGCCTGCCGACGCAGCGCGGCAACGTGCGCATGAGCAACCTGGACGTGGTCAATGCGATCCTGTACGTGACCGCACATGGCTGCAAGTGGCGGCGGCTGCCACAGCGCTTCGGCAACTGGCACACCGTCTACACCCGGATGAACCGCTGGACCAAGGCCGGTGTGCTCGATCGCCTGTTCGCCGAGCTGCAGAAGGCCGGCCTGCTGCGCGTCAGGATCGAAGCCGCCCCGCAGGACGCCTCGGGCTTCGTCTGGCTGCCCCGGATGCTCGAACGGCCGTGAGGCCCGCGCTGCGTGCCGGCGCGGCTCAGCCCGGCGTGCGCTCCAGCTTGCGGGCCCAGTCCTCGCCCATGCGTTCGCAGTACTGCGCCGCCACCTCGCAGGTCACGGCCTGGGTGGCGCGAACGGCGGCGCCGGCGCTGCGCTCGGAGATGGCGGTGATCACCATCGAGGGCAGGCGCGGGCCGTCGCACTGGAACAGCTCGCGCCGCTCCAGCCGCTCGCGCACGAAGACGGGCGGTATCGCCGCGATCCCGTAGCCGTCGCCGACCAGCTGGATGATCGACTCCACCGACGGGAAGCTGCAGACCCGCGGCTCCAGCTCGCGCCCCACGAACAGAGAGCGCACGTGCGCCTGCGGGCTGGAGGTCTTGGAGAAGGTCAGCACCGGCACGCGCTCCAGGTCCTCGATGGTCACGGTGCCGCTGGCAGGCACCAGGTCGGGCCGCGCCACCCAGCGCACCGGAAACTCGCACAGCGGCGCGACGTCGTAGTCCATCGTGCCGACGGCCTCGGCGTAGGGGTCGTTCTGGATCATCACGTCGAGCTTGCGCTGGCGGAACTGGTCCTGCAGGTTGCGCGCGGTGTCGACGGTGATGTCGGGGTTGACCTGCGGGTGCCGCTCGGCCAGCACGCGGATCAGCGGCGACAGCCAGGTGTGCACCACCGACTCGATCGCCCCGATGCGCACGCGCCCGGCCGGCGGCGCCTCGGGGCGGGTGGACTGCACGAGTTCGTGCTCGAGCTGCAGGATCCGCTCGGCCTGCCGCACCACCTGCTCGCCCGCCGGTGTGAGCATCAGCCGGCGGGAGCTGCGGTCCACCAGCTCGGTGCCGAGTTCGTCCTCCAGGCTGGCGATGCGCTGGGAGATGGCCGCCTGCGTGGCGTTGAGGACCTGCGCGGTCTCGCGGAAGCTGCGCACACGCGCCAGCACGACAAGCGTTTCGAGGAATCGGGTGTTCACAGGGTCAACCTTCTGCATGTGCCGGGTGCGCGCACGGCCTGGCGGCAGGCCGCCGGCAGCATAGCGGCGGCATGCACCCGATCGGGAGAGGGATTGCAACTACCGGGCCAGCGCCATCGGCCGGAAACGATCAGCAAAACTAGCTTTACCTCATAAAGTTTTCTCGATGGACGCTCCCGGCTTCTTGTCCGACATTGGCCCCGCCACAGACTTGAAGAGGAAGCCCCGTGATGAAACGCCTGATCGCCGCCGCCGCGGCCCTGTGTGCCTGGACGGCGCATGCCGCGAGCTGGAACCTGTCGGCCGAGCAGCCCGATTCCAACTACCTGACGCAGAACGTGCGGCTGTTCGCCGACGACGTGAAGGCCGCCACCAAGGGCCAGCTCGAGTTCAAGGTGCAGTCCAACAGCGTGCTGCTGAAGCGCCCCGAGGTGAAGCGCGGCGTGCAGCAGGGCATCGTGCCGATCGGCGAGTTCCTCATGTCTGCGCTGGGCAACGAGGACGCGATGTTCGAGGTCGACAGCGTGCCCTTCCTGGCCTCGTCGTTCGATGCCTCGGAGAAGCTCTGGAAGGCGGCGCGCGAGCAGATCGTGCAGCGCCTGGACAAGCAGGGCATCGTGCTCGTCTATGGCTCACCGTGGCCGCCGCAGGGCATCTACACCAAGACGCCGGTGGCCGCGATGTCGGATTTCAAGGGCGCGCGCTTCCGGGCCTACAGCGCCTCCACCAGCCGCATGGCCACCCTGATGGGCGCCGTGCCGACCACCATCCAGACCGCCGAGGTGCCGCAGGCCTTCTCCACCGGCGTGATCGACATGATGATCACCTCGCCGGCCACCGGGGTCGACACGCAGGCCTGGGACTACGTCAAGAACTACTACGACGCGCAGGCCTTCATCCCGCAGGCCATCGTCATCGCCAACAAGCGCGCGCTGGCCGAACTGCCGGCCGACCAGCGCCAGGCCGTGCTCGACGCGGGCAAGCGTGCCGAGGCCCGCGGCTGGCAGATGGCCCGCGACCTGACCGCCAAGCTCACGAAGACGCTGTCCGACAAGGGCATTGCGGTGCACCCGGTGCCGGCCGGGGTGAGTGCCGATCTCGCCAAGATCGGCCAGACCATGGCCGATGAATGGACGAAGAAGTCCGGCGCCGACGGCGCCAAGGTCCTCGACGCGTACCGGCGCTGAACCGCGGAGGCCTGCCATGTCCCTGCTCGATCGTGCGGCCGCGGCCTCGGGCGCCGCCTCGGCGGTGTCCCTCGCGGCCATCTGCGTGGTGATCACGGCGCAGATCGTCGCCCGGCTCGCGGGGCAGCAAATTCCCGCGGCCGACGACTTCGCGGCCTGGACCATGGCCGCCTCCGCGTTCCTGGCGCTGCCCTACGCGCTTCGCCACGGCGACCACATCCGCGTCACGCTGGTGCTTCAGTTCCTGCCCCGGGGCGGCGAGCGGGCCTTCGAGCTGGTGGCGACGGCCATCGGCACGGCGGTGGCTGCCTGGGCGGCATGGCACACGGTGGCCTTCGTCTACGGCTCCTGGGCGTATGACGAGGTCGCCCAGGGCATGCTGCGCGTCCCGCTGTGGATCCCCCAGTTCTCGATGGCCGTCGGCATGGTGCTGCTGGCGGTGGTGCTTGCCGACCGGCTCCTGCGCTGCATCGCGGGCCGCCCGCTCGTCGATCCGTCCGGCGGCGAGGCGGCCCGCACCGAATAACCCCCCGTCCGTCCGCGCCCTGAAGCGGGAGCGCCCCCGGGGCCTCCCCGGGGCGAACTCGTCCTGCGATTTCCTGGAAAGGGCTCCTGTGAGCGACCTTGCGCAAGCTGCCGTGCTGATGGCGGTGCTGTTCCTGATGCTGGGCCTGGGCGTGTGGGTCGCGCTGGCGCTGATCGCCTGCGGCCTCGTGGGCCTGCTGCTGTTCACCTCGGCGCCGCCGGGCGTGCTCTTCGCCACCACCGCCTGGGGTTCCACCGCGAGCTGGGCGCTGACGGCGCTGCCGCTGTTCATCTGGATGGGAGAGATCCTGTACCGCACGCGGCTTGCCGAGGACATGTTCTCCGGCCTGGGGCCCTGGGTGCGCGGCCTGCCGGGGCGGCTGGTGCACGTGAACGTGCTGGGCTGCGGCATCTTCGCGGCGGTGAGCGGTTCGTCCGCGGCCACCGCCGCGACGATCGGTCGCATTTCGCTGCCGGAGCTGAAGTCCCGCGGCTACGACGAGAGCATCAGCATCGGCTCGCTGGCCGGCGCCGGCACGCTGGGGCTGCTGATACCGCCATCGATCGTGATGATCGTCTACGGCGTCGCGGCGCAGGTGTCGATCGTCAAGCTGTTCACCGCAGGCATCCTCCCCGGCCTCATGCTGATGCTGCTCTTCTCGGGCTACATCGCGCTGTGGTCGCTGCGCCACCCGTCGCGCGTGCCGGCCGACACCAACCACGTCCCGTGGCGCGAGCGCATCCTGCGGCTGCGCCTGCTGGCGCCGGTCGCTCTGCTGATCGTGGCCGTCATCGGTTCGATCTACACGGGCGTGGCCACGGCCACCGAAGCGGCGGCGCTCGGCGTCATCGGCTCGCTGGCGATCGCGGCCTGGGGCGGCTCGCTCAACCGGCAGTCGTTCGTCGCGAGCCTGATGGGCGCGGCGCGCACCTCCTGCATGATCACCTTCATCCTGCTGGGCGCCGCCTACCTCACCAGTGCGATGAGCTTCACCGGCCTGCCCGCGAACGTGGCGCAGTGGATCTCCTCGCTCGGGCTCGGGCCGTACGGGCTGCTCGCGGTGCTCACCGTCTTCTTCGTGCTGCTGGGCTGCTTCCTCGACGGCATCTCGATCGTGGTGCTGACCACCGCGGTGCTGCTGCCGGCGGTGCAGGCCGCCGGCATCGACCCGCTGTGGTTCGGCATCTACCTGATCCTGGTCGTCGAGATGGCGCAGATCACGCCGCCGGTAGGCTTCAACCTGTTTGTCATCCAGGGCATCACCGGGCTGCAGCTGTTCACGCTGGCGCGCATGGCCTTGCCTTTCTTCCTGCTGATGGTGGTCGCCACCGTGCTCATCACCGTGTTCCCGCAGATCGTCATGGCGCTGCCGGGCGCCATGGGCTGACCCGGATTCGAACCGAAGAGGAAGGAGGAACCCGCCCGCCACCGCCCGCACCCCCTCGCCGGCCGTTCCAGGCCGCACCGCCGCGCGCGGACGCCGCCGTCCGCGTGATCAGCAGGCCGTTCAGAAGGAAACACCCCATGTCACCGAACGCCAACGTCATTCGACTGTCCCTCACGACCATCGCCGCCGCCGCGTTCCTCGCGGCGTGCGGCGGCGATTCCGATTCCGACGACTCCCCCACGACGCCCCCGCCGCCGGCCACCGTCGCCTGCGGCTGGGACACCGCCGTCGCGCTGGCCTACGAGGAGCGCCGGCTGACCACGCCGCTGCCGTTCACCGGCAACAACGTGGCCACGACCGACCAGACGCCGCTGGCGGAGCGCATCGTCAAGGACACCGGCTTCGACACCTTCGATCCGGCCTTCGCGGCGCGGCTGTGCGGCGCCGACGGCAAGACCACCATCCTCAACTACGAGGCCGCCATCGCGGCCGTGAAGGAGGAGGGCCAGGCGCTGTGGCGTGCCGCGGTCGACCGCGTGCAGGGCCGGCGCGCCTCGCCGGCCGGCAGCGTGCTGCCCAACAGCGACGACCGCATGCTGTACTGGACGCGCGTCTACATGACCAAGACGCTGCGCCAGTGGAAGCCCTCGTTCGAGATCAGCGCGGCCCAGATGACGGAGCTGCAGCTGCAGTTCGAGCGCTCGTCGCGCGGCCAGTACGACATCAACCTGCCCGCCGGCAACGCCCCCAGCGGCGCCAAGTACCGCCGCATGCTCGTCAGCGGCTTCGACGTCTTCACGCTGGGCACCCCCGGCACGCCCAACACCGGCCTGCGCAACGGCAACCCCTCGGGCGCCACCGCGCTGGAGATGGACGGCCGGCAGATCACGCTGGACGACGGCAGCATCCTGCACGTCGAGGCCTACGTGCTGCCGGTGAGCTACGACCCGTTCAACCTCGGCATGCAGGAAGACACCATCGGCCCGTGGTTCCGCGAAGGCCCGCAGCGGGTCGACGCCTCCATCTCGATCAGCCAGGGCGGTGCCAACCAGTTCTGGCTCGAGCAGTGGAACGGCCGCTTCCACGGCCCGTCCGCCGGCAACGACGGCATGATCTACTGCCCGGTCGGCAACCGCCTGCCGAGCTACGTCCTGCCGCTGGGCACCGTGACGGCGCCCGACACGGCGCCCGTCTCGATCCCCGGCTCGGGCTGCGACATCAACCCGCCCAAGCGCTGGCTGGGCTACGAGAGCGCGGCCTCGTGGATCAAGGACTTCCCGCCGCAGTTCACCACCGCGTCGCTGCCGATGGTGGCGATGGTCACCGCCAACACGCAGAAGGGCATCGCCCGGCCGCCGGGCGCCACCAGCCAGGGCACCGAGGGCTTCGACGTGACCTGGCACACCAACTACACGTACTTCCCCGACTGCAGCCTGCCGGCCACCGTCAGCGTGCCGTCGAACAACGTGATGAACTCGATGCCCGACCTCTCCACCGTGGCCGCGCCCGATCCGGCGTGGTGCCTCAGCGCAGGCGGCGGCGGCAACTACCTCTCCAACGAGAGCGCGTACCGCAACACGCTGCTGCGCGACGTCTTCCGCCTCGACATCCCGGCCGGCCACATCCACATCCCGGTGATGAACAACTACTACGGCGGCGCGGTGGGCGGCACGCGCAACGACAACGCGATGACGGACGGCCGCTTCGAGGCCTACCGGACCGCGATCGTCGCGCAGACCAAGGCCCTGCTGACCGTCGTCGGCAACTCGCTGATCTATCGTTGACCATTCACCGAAGGAGCCACCATGAAGCGTTTGCTTTCCCTCCTCGCGCTGGCCGTCGGACTGGCCGGCACCGCCGCGGTCGCGCAGCCCAGCATCTACTACCTGTGGAAGAACAAGACCAGCGGCGCCAAGATGTGCGAGCCGCAGGCGCCCGGCCCCGGCTGGGAGAAGGTCGGCGGGCCGTTCAGCGACGAGAACTGCTCGATCCCGCATCCGGAGTGACGGGCGCGTGAAGCAGCCCCGCCGGGCCTCCCGGGGCCCGGCGGGGGCCCGCCCTCCTTCCCGGCCGCCGCGACACACACGACATGAAACGCATCCTGATTGCCAACCGCGGCGAGATCGCCTGCCGCATCATCCGTGCCTGCCAGGCACTGGGCATCGCCACCGTGGCGGTCTATTCCGAGGCCGATGCGCAGGCCCTGCACGTGCAGATGGCCGATGCGGCCGAGCCCGTCGGCCCCGCGCCCGCGGCGCAGAGCTACCTCGACGGCGAGCGCATCCTTGCCGCGGCGCGCCGGCATGGCGCCGACGGCGTGCACCCCGGCTACGGCTTCCTGTCGGAGAACACTGCCTTCGCCCGGGCGGCCGAGGCGGCCGGCATCACCTGGATCGGCCCCGACCCGCGCAGCATCGAGGACATGGGCGACAAGCAGCGCGCCCGGGCCATTGCCGAGGCCGCCGGCGTGCCCACGCTGCCGGGCAGCCGGCGCTTCGCAGCCGAGGCGCTCGACGGCCTGGAGGCCGCGGCGGCCGAGGTCGGCTACCCGCTGCTGGTGAAGGCCACCGGCGGCGGCGGCGGCATCGGCATGCGGCGGGTCGATGCACCCGAGCAGCTGCGGGCCGCGGCGGCCGGCACGCAGCAGCTCGCGGCCAAGGCCTTCAAGGACGGCACCGTGTACCTGGAGCGGCTGGTGCCGCGGGCGCGGCACGTCGAGATCCAGGTCTTCGGCCATGGCGACGGCAGCGCGGTGCACCTGTTCGAGCGCGAGTGCTCGGTGCAGCGGCGCTTCCAGAAGATCGTGGAGGAGAGCCCCGCGCCCGGCCTGACGGCCGCGCTGCGCGCGCGCATGGCCGAGGCCGCGGTGTCGCTGGCGGCGCACCAGCGCTACCGCGGGCCCGGCACGGTCGAGTTCATCGTCGACGCGGACACGCTGGACTTCTTCTTCCTGGAGATGAATACGCGCATCCAGGTCGAGCATCCGGTCACCGAGATGGTCACCGGCTGGGACTTGGTGCAGGCGCAGATCCGGCTGGCCGCGGGCTGCCACGTGCCGGTGCCCCAGCATGCGATCGAGCGCCGCGGCGCGGCCATCGAATGCCGCCTGTATGCCGAGAACCCGGCCAAGAACTTCCTGCCGTCGCCCGGGCCGCTCAAGCGCTTCCGCATGCCCGAGGCGATGGCGCATGTGCGCGTGGACACGGGCGTGCGCGAGGGCGACGCCATCACCCCCTACTACGACCCGATGATCGCCAAGCTCATCGTCTGGGGCGAAGACCGCGGCGCCGCGCTGGCCCGCCTGCGGCAGGCGCTGGCGGTGGCCGAGATCGACGGCGTGCGGCACAACCTGGCCTTCCTGCAGGCCGTGGCGGGCCATGCCGACTTCGTCGCCGGCCGCGTCGACACCGGCTGGGTCGAACGCACCCGCGCCGAACTGCTGGGCGCGGCCGCCGGGGTGGCCGCATGACGGCCGTGGACGCCGGATGGCGCATCGACGCGGTGGGCGATGCCGCCTTGCTGGTCGGCTTCGGCGACAGCGTCGACCCCGGCACCAGCGAGCGCGTGCACGCCTTCGTGCAGCACCTGCTCGAGGCGCCGCTCGCGGGCGTGCGCGACGTGGTGCCCGCGTTCACCACCGTCACGCTGCACTACCGGCCGGAGCAGGTCGAGGGCAGCGGCGGCTTCCCGTTCGACCGGCTGCGCGAGCAGGTGCTGCGCCGGCTGGCGCTGGAGATCGATGCGCACGACGTGGTGCCGCGGGTGTTCGAGGTGCCGGTGTGGTACGGCGGCGAAGCCGGCCCCGACCTCGTCGACGTGGCGCGCCAGTGCGGCCTGGGCGAGGCCGAGGTCGTGCGGCGGCACGGGGCCTCGCCGCACCGCGTCTACATGCTCGGCTTCGCGCCGGGCTTCCCGTTCATCGGCGGGCTCGACCCCGCGCTGGCCATGCCGCGCCGCACCACGCCGCGCACGCACGTGCCCGCCGGCTCGGTGGCCATCACCCGCGACCAGACCTGCATCTATCCGCTGGAGACGCCCGGCGGCTGGAACCTCATCGGCCGCACGCCGCTGCGGCTGTTCGATCCGTCCGCCGACACGCCCTGCCTGATGGGGCCGGGCGATGCGATCCGCTTCGTGCCGATCGACGAGCCCACGTACCGGGCGATGCTGGCCGGCCGGGCAGGGGATGCTGCATGACGATCGAAGTGCTCAAGCCCGGCGCGCAGTCGCAGCTGCAGGACATGGGCCGCTGGGGCCACCAGCGCTTCGGCGTGCCGGTGGGCGGCGCGATGGACGCCTGGTCGCACCGCGTGGCCAACCTGCTGGCCGGCAACGAGGCCGACGAGGCGACGCTGGAGATCGTGCTGATGGGCCCGAGCCTGCGCTTCACGGCGCCGGCCTGCATCGCGATCTGCGGGGCCGACATGTCGCCGCGCATCGGCGACGAGCCGGTGCCCATGCACCGCCGCGTGTGGGTGGCCGCGGGCACGCAGCTCGATTTCGGGCGCCGCATGAGCGGCCTGCGCAGCTACCTCGCGGTGCGCGGCGGCTTCGGCGTGGCGCCGGTGATGGGCAGCCGCAGCACCTTCGTGCGCGGCGGCTTCGGCGGCTTCGAAGGCCGCGCGCTGCGCAAGGGCGACGTGCTGCCGCTGGGGCAGGGCGCGGGCGGGGCGGCGCGGCCCGGGGACGGGCTGGGTGCTGCCGGCCGGCCGTGGTCCGCGGCGCCGCTGGATCCGGGCGTGCCGGAGCCCGCGGGCGTGCTGCCCCCGGCGGCCGCCGATGCCGTGGTCACGCTGCGCGTGGTGCGGGGCGAGCACTGGGGGGCCTTCCCGCCGGAGATGCAGGCGCAGTTCTCGCAGGCGGTGTACCGCCTGTCGCCGCAGTCCGACCGCATGGGCTACCGGCTGCAGGGGCCGGCGCTGCTGCGCTCGTCCGCCGCCGAGCTGATCTCCGAGGGCGTGGCCTTCGGCACCGTGCAGGTGCCTCCCGATGGCCAGCCGATCGTTCTGATGGCCGAGCGCCAAAGCGCCGGCGGCTATCCCAAGATCGCACACATCGCCAGCGTGGACCTGCCGTTGCTGGCGCAGGTCGCGCCGCAGCAGGGGCTGCGCTTCCAGGCCATCGCGCTGGAGACGGCGCAGGCCCTGTACCTCGACCGTGAACACCGGCTCGCGCACCTGCGGGACGCGCTGGCCGCGCCGAAGGAGAAGACCGCATGACCGCCACCCGACTGGACCTCAACTGCGACATGGGCGAGGGCTTCGGCGCCTACGCCATGGGCAACGACATCGCCATCCTCGACCATGTCACCTCGGCCAACATCGCCTGCGGCTTCCACGCCGGCGATCCGCCGACCATGCGCCGCGTCGTCGGCGCTGCGCTGGCCAGGGGCGTGGCGGTGGGCGCGCACCCGGGCCTGCCCGACCTGCAGGGCTTTGGCCGCCGCGCGATGCAGGTGTCGCCGGCCGAGGCCTACGCAATGGTGGTCTACCAGGTGGGTGCGCTGATGGGCTTTGCGCAGGCGGCCGGCGGCCGGCTCAACCACGTGAAGGCGCACGGCGCGCTCTACAACATGGCCGCCAAGGACCGCGCGCTGGCCGATGCCATCGCCCAGGCCGTGCGCGACGTCGATCCGTCGCTGGTGTTCTTCGGCCTGGCGGGCAGCGAGATGATCCGCGCCGCCGAGGCGCTCGGGCTGCAGGCGGCGGCCGAGGTGTTCGCCGACCGCAGCTACCAGGACGACGGCAGCCTGTCGCCGCGCGGCCAGCCGGGCGCGATGATCGAGGACCCCGCGCAGTCGCTCGCCCAGGTGCGCCAGATGCTGGCCGGCTCGGTGCGCGCGGTCAGCGGGCGCATCGTGCCGCTGCAGGCGGACACGCTGTGCATCCACGGCGACCAGCCCGGCGCGCTCGAATTCGCGCGCACGCTGCGCGAAGCGCTGCGAGGCGACGGCGTCGTGCTGCAGGCGCCGCAGCGCGCGGCCGCCCGCGCCGAGGCGGAGGCCCGCCATGGCTGAGCAGGCCGTGCGATCGGAGGCCACCGGCCGCGTCTGGAAAATCGAGGTCGCCGAGGGGCAGGCCGTGGCCGAGGGCGACACGCTGCTGGTGGTCGAGTCGATGAAGATGGAAATCCCGCTGGCCGCACCCCGCGCCGGCACGGTCGTGGCCCTCCACGTGGCCGAGGGCGACATGGTCGAGGAGGACCAGGTCGTGCTGCTGCTGGGCTGACGGCCGCGGCCCCTGGGTGAGCCGAGCGCTTCGGGGGTTAGCCCGAGGTTGACCCGTGTGTCAGTGAAGTTTATAAAATACACACTGTACAAAACAACGGGGTCAGCGATGAGTCTGCCAAAGCGTTTTGAGGGCCGCACCGCCATCGTCACCGGGGCGGGGCGCGGCATCGGGCTCGGCATCGCCCGCCGCCTGCTGGCCGAAGGCGCGCAGGTCACGATCTGCGATACGCGCCAGGCCGCGCTGGACGAGGCCGCCGCAGCGCTGGGCCCGCTGGCGGAACGGGCGCAGGGCGTCATCGCCGACGTGTCGCAGCCCGATGACGTGGCGCGGCTGGTCGAGGAGGCGCAGCGGCGCTTCGGTCCGGTGACGGTGCTGGTCAACAACGCCGGCATCTCGCCCAAGCACGCAGGCGTGAAGGCGCTGGTGGCCGAGATGGCGTTCGACGAATGGCGCCAGGTGCTCGACGTCAACCTCGGCAGCGCCTTCCTCTGTGCCCGCGCCTGCCTGCCCGCCATGCGGGCCGCGGGCTGGGGGCGCATCGTCAACATCGCGTCGCAGGCCGGACGCACACGCAGCGACATCGCCGGCGCGCACTACGCCGCCTCCAAGGCCGGGATGATGGCGCTGGCGCGCACGCTGGCCGGCGAGGTGGGCGGGGCCGGCATCACCGCGAACGCCGTCGCGCCAGGCCGCATCGAGACGCCGATGGCGGCCGCGGCCGGCGCCGAGGTCAACGCGGCCTACCTCACGCGCATCCCGGTCGGCCGCCTCGGCACCGTCGACGACGTGGCCGCCGCGGTGGCCTTCCTCGCCAGCGACGAGGCCGGCTTCATCACCGGCGTCACGCTCGACGTCAACGGCGGCAGCTTCATGATCTGACACCGCCCGCGTCCCGTTCCCGTTCTCCGCTCCCTCATCCCGATTCCTTTCCCGGCCACAGACCGCCAGCCGAAGCGGCAGCCGCTCCATCCGCCGTACCCAGGAGACTTCCCATGACCTTCCGTCCCTCCCGCATCGCCCGGCGCCTGGCGGCCGGCCTTTCACTGGCCGCCGCCGCATGGGCACCGCTGGCCGCGAGCGCCGCCTATCCCGACAAGGAGATCAAGCTCAGCGTGGGCTACGGCGCCGGCGGCGTGGGCGACGTCTCGGCGCGCCTGCTCGCCAAGACGATGGAGAAGGACCTGAAGGTCCCCATCGTCGTGCTCAACAAGGCCGGCGCGCAGGCCACGCTGAACCCGGCGCAGCTGATGCACCAGCCGGCCGACGGCTACAACGTGGGCGTGCTCACCTTCGCGCCGATGGCCATCGTGCCGCACATGCTGCCCGTGCCGTACACGGCCAAGGACTTCATCTTCGTCGGTGCCTTCGGCCGCTTCCAGTACGGCCTGGCCGTGAAGGCCGACTCGCCGTACAAGACGGTCGACGACCTGGTGGCCGCGTCGAAGAAGGGCAAGTCGCTCTTCTTCGGTGCCCCCGGCGCGCCCAACAACATCGCGCTCTACGACCTGGGGCGCAAGACCGGCGGCAACTTCGAGCAGGTGCTCTACAAGTCGGGTTCCGACACGGTGCTGGCGCTGGTGGCCGGGCAGGTGGAGGTGATCATCCAGACGCCGTCGGAGATCGTGCCGCACGTGCAGTCGGGCAAGCTGCGGCTGCTCGCCTCGGTGAGCCCCGCGCGCTGGGCCGACCGGCCCGACATGCCGACGATGCGCGAGCTGGGCTACGACGTGCAGATCGAATCGTGGATGGGCCTGGCGGTGCCCAAGGGCACGCCGAACGAGATCGTGCAGCGCCTGCAGGGCTCGATGCTCGGCGCGATGAAGGACCCGGAACTGGTGCAGTCGCTGCAGCGCATGGGCATCGATCCGGTGACGATGAGCGGTGCCGACTACGCCCGCATGATCGACGAGGGCTACGTGCAGATGGGCAAGGCGCTGAAGGACACCGGGCTGCTCAGCCAGCAGGCCAAATGACGATGCAGCAGGCCACCGCTCCAGGGGCGCTGGCCGGCGTGCGCGTGCTCGACCTGAGCCGCGTGCTGGCCGGCCCGTCGGTCACGCAGATGCTGGCCGACTTCGGCGCCGACGTGATCAAGGTCGAACGCCCCGGCGTCGGCGACGAGTCGCGCACGCAGGGCAGCCGCCCGGCCGACCGACCCGGCGCCAACACGCAGGACACCTCGGGCTTCAGCGCCGTCAACCGCAACAAGCGCTCGATCGCGCTCGACCTGGCCTCGCCGCAGGGGCAGGACATCGTGCGCCGGCTCGCCGCGCAGTGCGACATCGTGGTCGAGAACTTCAAGACCGGCGACCTGAAGCGCTACGGGCTCGACTACGCGTCGCTCTCGGCGGTGAACCCGGGCCTGGTCTATTGCTCGATCACCGGCTTCGGGCAGACCGGGCCGTACGCGCACCTGCCGGGCTACGACCTGATCTTCCAGGCGATGAGCGGGCTGATGGCGGCCACCGGCGGGCCGGAAGACCAGCCCGGCGGCGGGCCGCAGCGCGTGGGCTATCCCATCTCCGACGCCACCGCGGGCCTGTACGCCACCATCGGCATCCTGGCGGCGCTGCACCACCGCGTGGCCAACGGCGGGCAGGGCCAGCACATCGACCTGGCGCTGCTGGACGCGCAGGTGGCCGCGATGACGCTGGTGCCGACCAACTACCTCGTGGCGGGCCAGCTGCCGAAGCGGGTGGGCATCTCGTCGCAGATGAGCTGCCCGTACCAGGCCTTCGATTGCGAAGGCGGGCAGATCGTCGTTGCCGTCAACAACAGCAAGCAGTTCAACGGCCTGTGCGAGGTGCTGGGCCACCCCGAGCTGGCCGACGACCCGCGTTTCGCCACCAACGCGCTGCGCGTGGCCAACCGCAGCGCGTTGCTGCCGACGCTGGAAGCCGCGATGCGCCGCCTGCCGGTGGCCGACGCGCGGCGCCGGCTCAGCGATGCCGGAGTGCCGTGCGGGCCGCTGAACCACATCGGCCAGGTGTTCGACGACGAGCAGGTGCGCCACCGCGGCCTGCAGCAGCAGGTGGTGCACCCGGTGAAGGGCGTGACGCCCATCGTCGCCAACCCGCTGAAGTTCTCGGCCACGCCGGTGAGCTACCGGCTCGCGCCGCCGCTGCTCGGCGAGCACACCGCCGAGGTGCTGCACGAGATGCTGGGCCTGGACGACGCCGCGCTGGCCCGGCTGGCCGAGGCCGGCGTCATCGGCATGGCGCCCGCCTGACCGCGGCGCGCCGACATTCGACTTCAGGAGGACGCTTGAAAGCCATCGTCTGCGAGGCCTACGGCCCGCCCGAATCCCTGCGGCTGCGCGAGATGCCGACGCCCCGGCCCGGCCCGAAGCAGGTGCTGATCGACGTGCACGCCGCCGGCGTGAACTTCCCCGACACGCTGATCATCCAGGGCAAGTACCAGTTCAAGCCCGAGTTCCCGTTCTCGCCCGGCGGCGAGGTGGCGGGCGTCGTGGGGGAGGTGGGTGCCGAAGTGCAGGGCCTGCAGCCCGGCGACCGCGTGCTCGCGCCGGTGGGGTGGGGCGGTTATGCCGAGCAGGTGCTGGCCGAAGGCTGGCGCGTGCTGCCCATCCCGGCGGAGATGGACTTCGAGACCGCGTCGGCCTTCGTGCTGACCTACGGCACCTCGCACCACGCGCTGAAGGACCGCGCGCAGCTCCAGCCTGGCGAGACGCTGCTGGTGCTGGGCGCGGCCGGCGGGGTGGGGCTGGCGGCGGTGGAGCTCGGCAAGGCGATGGGGGCGCGCGTGATCGCCGCCGCTTCCAGCGCCGAGAAGCTGGCCGTGTGCCGCGAGCACGGCGCCGACGAACTCATCGACTACGGCCGCGAAGACCTGCGCGAGCGCATCAAGGCGCTGACCGACGGGCGCGGCGTCGACGTGGTCTACGACCCGGTGGGCGGCGCCTTCAGCGAGCCCGCGCTGCGCGGCACCGCGTGGAACGGGCGCTTCCTGGTGGTGGGCTTCGCGGCGGGCGACATCCCGTCGATCCCGCTGAACCTGCCGCTGCTCAAGGGCTGCGCGATCGTGGGCGTGTTCTGGGGCGCCTTCGCGCGCAACGAGCCGCAGCGCAACGCACAGAACCTGCAGGAGATGTTCGGCTGGTTCCGGCAGGGGCGGCTGCGGCCGCACATCTGCGCGCGCTACCCGCTGGCGGAGGCCGCGGCGGCGATGCATGCGCTGCTGGACCGCAGCGCCAAGGGCAAGATCATCCTGACGGTCGAGCGATGAGCGGCACCGTGCTGATCGCCGGGGCCGGCGGCGTGGTCGGCTCGGCCGCGGTCGAGCATTGGGCGGGCCTGCCGGGCTGGCAGGTCATCGCGCTGTCGCGCAGGCGGCCGCCGGGGCTGCCGGCGTCGGTGCAGCACGTGGCGGCCGACCTCACCGATGCCGAGGCCTGCGCCGCCGCGCTGCGGGCGATGCCGCCCGTCACGCACCTCTTCTACAGCGCGCTGTACGAGCTGCCCGAGCTGGTGGCCGGCTGGCGTGATCCGCGGCAGATGGCGGTCAACCTGGCGATGCTGCGCCACCTGTTGGACGCGATCGAGGGCGTGCGCATGCCGCTGCGCCACATCACGCTGATGCAGGGCGCCAAGGCCTATGGCGGGCACGTGGAGCCGGCGCCGGTACCCTGCAAGGAACGCTCGCCGCGCCACCCGCACGAGAACTTCTACTGGCTGCAGGAAGACCTGCTGCGAGAGCGGCAGCGGCGTGCGGCGTGGCAGTTCTCGATCCTGCGGCCGCAGGTGGTGTTCGGGCATGCACCGGGCAGCCCGATGAACGTGATCGCGGCGCTGGGCGCTTACGCCGCGCTGCGCCGCGAACAGGGGCTGCCGCTGGCCTATCCGGGCGGCGGGCGCTTCGTGGTCGCGGCCAGCGACAGCCGCCTGATCGCGCAGGCGGCGGTGTTCGCCGCCACCGCGCCGGTCGCGGCGGGCCAGACCTACAACGTCGTCAACGGCGATCTGCTGGTCTGGCAGGACCTGTGGCCGGCGCTGGCCGACCACTTCGGCATGCCGCTGGGCCCCGACGAGCCGGCGGTGCTGGCGCAGTGCATGCCGGCGCAGGAGGCAGCGTGGGCGCGCATCGTCGAGCGCCATGGCCTGCAGCCGCTGACGCTAGCGGCGCTGATCGGCAGCTCCTGGCAGTTCGCCGACCGCAGCCTGGGCAGCGGGCACCCGCATCCGCCGCACTCGGTGCTCAGCGGCATCAAGCTGCGGCAGCACGGCTTCGCCGAATGCCTGGACACCGAGGACGCGCTGCACCACTGGCTCGGCCGACTGCAGGACGAGCGGCTGCTGCCGCGCTGAAGACGGCGCAGGCTACTTGGCGGCCGCGGCCTGCAGCGCGTCGACCACCGGCGCGCCGCCCTTGACGATGTCGCGCGTGATCGATGCGGCGGCCGCTTCGGCGTCCCGCGCGCGCAGCGCGGCGATCAGCCGCTCGTGTTCGTGCGGCTCCACCACCACGCGGCCTTCGTTCTGGTAGAGCAGGTTCAGGTAGGGGCCGGTGCGCACCCACAGCGATTCGATCAGCGCGACCAGCTCGGTGCGCTGGCTGGCCCGGTAGATCCCGAGGTGCACCTCGCGGTTCAGGCGCATGGTGGTGCGGTAGTCGCCTGCCTTCTTCGCCTCGATCATGCGGCGGTGCAGCGCCTCGATCGCATCGATGTCGGCGTCGGTGATGTGGGCGACGGCACCATGGCACGCCAGCGTCTCGAGCGCGACGCGGATGTCGCGCAGCTCGGTGAACTTCTCGGCGGTGAGCGCCGGCACCGTCACCGACTTGTTGCGGTTCATCGTCAGCGCGCGCTCGGCCACGAGCTGCAGCATGGCTTCGCGCACCGGCGTCTGGCTCACGCCCAGGCGCTCGGCCACCATGCGGCCGTTCAACTTCTGGTCGGGCGCCAGTTCGCCGTTGGCCAGCGAGGAGCGAAGCGATTCGTAGACCTTCGTCGCCAGGCTCGAATGGGTGATGGTCGAGGCGTCCTGCGCGATGTCGGGGGTGTCGGTGAAGGCCATGGTCTAGCGAGACGGGAAGTCCGGTGGAACGGATTGGACCACAGGGCGACCGTGTGGCGGCGGATTCAATATTCTGGTTGACATAGACTGTATTTTATAAAAAACTTCAAAATACCTTGAGCACCCTACACGACCGAACGGAGACCCGATGAACGCCCAACCCGACGCCACCACCCGGCGCGCGACCGAATCGCGCGGCCTGCAATACACGGACACCGTGGCCCACCGCGTGGCGCAGGCGCTGGCGCGCCATGGCGTCGAATGCCTGTTCGGCCAGAGCCTGCCGTCGATGGTCCACCTGGCCGGTCGCGAGCACGGGATCCGGCAAGTCGCGTACCGCCAGGAGAACACCGGCGGGTACATGGCCGACGCCTATGCGCGCCTGAGCGGCAAGGTCGGCATCGTCACCGCGCAGAACGGCCCGGCCGCGGCGCTGCTGGTCGCGCCGTTGATGGAGGCGCTCAAGGTCTCGGTGCCGCTGATCGCGCTGGTGCAGGACGTGAACCGCGACCAGACCGACCGCAACGCGTTCCAGGAGATCGATCACGAGTCGATGTTCCGCCCCTGCAGCAAGTGGGTGCGCCGCGTCACCGAAGCGAGCCGCATTGACGACTACGTCGACATGGCCTTCACCGCCGCCACCAGCGGACGGCCCGGCCCCGCCGTGCTGCTGCTGCCCGCCGACCTGCTGACATCGCCTGCCGCCGCGCAGCCCGCCGCGCCGCGCAGCGCGTCGCTGGGCCGTTATCCGCTCGACCGTGCGATGCCGTCGCACGCCAGCCTCGACGAGGCCGCTGCGCTGATCGCGCAGGCCCAACGGCCGGTGGTGGTGGCCGGCGGCGGCGTGCACCTGTCGGGCGCCACGGCCGAGCTGGCCGCGCTGCAGGCGCTGGCCTCGCTGCCGGTGGCCACCACGGTGATGGGCAAGGGCGCGGTCGACGAGACGCACCCGCTGTCGCTCGGCGTCGTGTCGTACTTCACCGGCAAGAACGGCAGCGCGCGCTTCCTGAAGCCGCTGGTCGCCGAGGCCGACGTGGTGCTGCTGGTGGGCAACCGCACCAACCAGAACGGCACCGATTCGTGGAAGCTCTATCCGGCCGGCGCGCGTTTCATCCACATCGACATCGAGCCGACCGAGATCGGCCGCAACTACGAGGCGCTGCGCCTGGTGGGCGACGCCAAGCTGACGCTGGCGGCCCTCGCCGACCGGCTGAAGGCCGCCGACCTGTCGCAGCGCCAAAAGGCCCGTGCGGGGCTGGAAGCCACCATCGCCAACGGCCGGCGGCAGCACCAGGAGGAAGTGGCCGCGCTGGTCAACAGCAATGCCTCGCCGATGCGGCCCGAACGCATCATGCGCGAGCTGGACCAGCGGCTCACCGCCGAATCGGTCGTCGTCGCCGACGCCAGCTACTCGTCGATCTGGATCGCCAACGGCCTGCGCTCGCGGCAGGCCGGCATGCGCTTCATCACGCCGCGCGGGCTGGCGGGGCTGGGCTGGGGTTTCCCGATGGCGCTGGGCGCCCGCGTCGCGCGGCCCGATGCGCCGGTGTTCTGCGTGGTCGGCGACGGCGGCTTCGCGCACGCCTGGGCCGAGCTCGAGACCGCCGTGCGCATGAAGCTGAAGGTGGTGCTGGTGGTGCTGAACAACGGCATCCTCGGCTACCAGAAGCATGCGGAGAACATCAAGTTCGGCGCCTACACCGACGCCTGCCAGTTCGTGCCGGTCGATCACGCCGCCATCGCGCGGGCGGTGGGCGCGCGCGGCGTGCGGGTCGAGCAGGCGCAGGCGCTGGGCGCCGCGCTCGATGAGGCGATGGCTGCCGAAGGCACCACGCTGATCGACGTGGTGACCGACCCCGACGCCTTCCCGCCGGTCACCTGGTACGAAGCGGTCTGAACGCGGCAGGAAGGACACACACCGTGCTGGCTCTCAGAAAAACCGCCCCCGCGCCGGGCCTGGTGCTGCAGGACGTGGCCGAGCCCGGCCGCCCCGAGGCCGGCGAGGTGCTGATCGAGGTGGCCGCGGCCGGCATCTGCGGCTCCGACGTGCACGTCTACGACTGGACCGACGGCTATGCCTTCATGAGCAGCCGCCTGCCGGTGACGCTCGGCCACGAGTTCTGCGGCCGCATTGCCGCCGTCGGACCGGAGGTGTCGGGCCTGGCCGAGGGCGATCTCGTCGCGCCGATCCCGACCATCGGCTGCATGCGCTGCACCGACTGTGCGGCCGGCTTCCCGCAGCGCTGCAACTTCCGCCGCACCGTGGGGCTCACGCGCGACGGCGCGTTTGCGCGCTTCGTGCGTGTCCCCGCGCTGAGCTGCGTGAAGCTGCACCCCGGCACCGACCCGGTGCTGGCCGCGCTGCTGGAGCCGCTGTGCGTGGGCGACAACGCCGCCAACGTCGGCGACGTGCACTTCGGCGACGTGGTGCTGGTGCTGGGGCCCGGCACCATCGGCCAGGCCATCGCGCGCGCGGCGAGCTGGCGCGGGGCGGCGCAGGTGGTGGTGGCGGGCATGAACGACACCGCGCGCCTGGCCACCGCGCTGCAGGTGGGCGCGACCGACACACTCGACCTGGCGCTCTTCAGCAACCTGCGCAGTGCGTTCCTCGCGCTCACGAACGGGCGCGAGGCCGACGTGGTGTTCGAGGCCACCGGCCACCCGGCCAGCATCGCCGATGGCCTGTCGGTGCTGCGCAAGGACGGCGTGCTGGTCTCGGCCGGCATCCACGCCACACCCGCGCAGATCGACCTGACGGCGCTGGTGCGCAACCGCCAGCAGCTGCGCGGCGCGCACGCGTCGCGCCGGCCCTCGTGGGAGATCATGGCCCGCCGGCTGATCGAGATGCCCGAGCAGGTGCGGCCCTTCGTGTCGCTGCAGCTCGGGCTGGAAGACGCCATCGGCGGCTTCGAGCGCTCGCGGGCGCGCGACGTGTCGAAGGTGGTGCTGCGGCCCGGCGGGGTGCCGGCATGACGGCCGGCACGGCAGCCGCCGAGGTCGTCCGCTTCGAACGCCGTGACGGCCACACCGCGCTGATCACGCTCGACCGGCCTGCCGCGCGCAACGCCGTCAACGGCGAGCTGGCGCAGGCACTGGAGACGCTGGTCGACCGCACCGAGGCCGATGCCGACGTGCGCGTGGTGGTGCTGGCCAGCGCGCACGCCGAGGTGTTTTCCGCCGGTGCCGACCTGAAGGAGATCGCCGCCGGCCGCCGCGCCAGCCTGCGCACCGAGCGCGGCGGCTTCGCGGGCCTGGCCTATGCGCGCCGCAGCAAGCCGTGGATCGCGGCGGTCGACGGCAAGGCGCTGGCCGGCGGCTTCGAGCTGGTGCTGGCCTGCGACCTGATCGTCGCGTCGGAGCGCGCCAGCTTCGGCCTGCCGGAGGTGATGCGCAGCCTGATCGCCGCGGCCGGCGGCGTGTACCGCCTGCCGCGCCGCGTGCCGCAGGCGCTCGCCACCGAGATGCTGCTGACCGGCGAGCCGATCGATGCGCAGCGCGCCTGGCAGGCCGGGCTGCTGAACCGGCTGGTGCCGCCGGGGCAGGCGGTGGCGGCCGCGCTGGCCCTGGCCGCGCGCATTGCGCAGAACGCACCGCTGGCCGTGCGCGACAGCCTGCGCGTGGTGCGCGCCGCGGCCGACCTGAGCGAGCCCGAGCTGCGCCAGCTGTCGGCCGAATGCCTGAGCGCGCTTGCGCTCACCGAGGACTACCAGGAAGGCCCGCGCGCCTTCATCGAGAAGCGCGCGCCGAAGTGGCAGGGGCGCTGAGCGCAGGCGGACGTTGGGCAAAAAATGCAAGCCATGCCTTGCGAAATGCATGGCTAGCGTGCATTTTGCTAGGCATGGCTTGCGCTTTGCGTTGAAGTCCATGGCGATGGATTGACAGCTATAACTGACAAACTGGCCGGCGGATGGATATGATGTCAGCCATGGCTGACAAGATCAGGTTGCCGGACGAACTGGGGCTTCAGCTGAAACAACAGCGCGAAGCCCTGGGCATGAGCAAATCCGAACTGGCCGAGCGCTCGGGCAAAGTCCGGGAGGTCATCTACCGCCTCGAAGCGGGCGAAGACGCCACGGTCTCCTCGCTGCTGGCGGTGCTGGGCGCCCTCGGCCTGGCCTTGCGGCTGGAGCGGTCCGGGCTGCCTTCCGCCAGCGAAGTCGCCGCGCGGTTCCAGGACGACGACGATGCTCCCTGAGCGGATCCGCCTGCTGAATGTCTCCATCGGAGATGCGGCGCAGGCGGGCCAGTTGCTGCGAGCCTCCACCTACGAGTTCCGGTACATGGCGCCGGATCCGGAGCAGCCGACGGTGGCCCTGCTGATGCCGCCCAGCGAGCGCCTCACCTGGCAGGACGGCGACCTGTTTCCCCCGATGGACCAGAACCTTCCCGAAGGCGACCTGTTCATGCGGATACGGGCGCTGTTCCCGAAACAGCCGATGACGCCGATGCACATGCTGGCGCTGGTCGGGCGCAACGGGATCGGCCGGCTGGGGTACAGCCTGCCCGACCAGGCTGCGCCCTCCTGGCCGCGGACGCTGAGCAAGGGCGAACTGCTGGCCACGAGATACACGCCGGAGGTCTTCAGCGAGCTGGTGGCGGCCTACCTGAGCACGGGTGCGGGCATCGCAGGCATGCAGCCCAAGATCATGGTGCCGGACCGGCCGACGGTGCCCATCCCGTCGCTCATCGTCAAGGCGGCCAGCGCGGCCTACCCCGGGTTGGCGGCCAACGAATACCTGTGCCTGACGGCCGCCCGGCACGCGGGCATCGAGGTGCCGTCGTTCGCGCTGTCCGACGACGGCCAGATGCTGGTCCTGGACCGCTTCGACCTGGTCGTCCATGGCGATGGGCGGCTGGAGCGGCTCGGCTTCGAAGACATCGCGGCGCTGGCGGGGCTGCGTGTGCGCGACGTCCTGTCGGACCGCAAGTACCAGGGCAGCTACCAGCGCATCGCCGAGTTGCTGCGCCAGTTCCAGCTTCACAGCAGCAACCTTCACCGCTTCTTCGAGCAGGTGGCCTTCTCCGTCATGGTCCGCAACGGCGATGCGCACCTCAAGAACTTCGGGTTGCTCTACCGCTCGCGCGACGACGTGTGGTTGGCGCCCCTGTTCGATGTGGTGACGACCTCCATCTACAAGTACACCAGGTCGCCGGGTGGGCCTGAACTCGAGGACCGCACGCTGGCGCTCAAGTTGTTCGCGGGCAAGCACCGGACAAGAGCCTATCCGACGACCGAAGAGCTGCTGGACTTCGGTCGACGCGTCTGCGGTGTCGCCCAGCCCGCCGATGTGCTGGCCCGGATCGCGGAGGCGATGGGCAAGACGCTGGATGAGGCCAAGGGGGACGCGCGTGTCCCCGGGACGCTGCGGGCGCAGATGGCGCAGGCCTGGGAAGACGGGCGTGCGTACGCGCGCTTCCGCTGATGGGTGGGCAGCACCCGCCGGCGCCCCCGCTTCAAGCCACCGGCGCGTCGGTCGACCGGGTCACCGGTTCCCAGGCGTCGATCATCGCGCCCATCTGCTGCAGCTTGTCCTTCACCAGCCTGAGCGCATCGCTGCCCAACAGCAGGTGCGGCGGCGGATCCTCATGCTCGACCAGGGCGAGCAGGGCCTTCGCAGCCCGTGCGGGGTCGCCGGGCTGGCGCCCGCTGCGCGCTTCGCGCGTCTTGCGGATCGGATCGAACAGTGTGTCGTAGTCGGCGATGCTGCGCGGGCTGCGCACCATCGACCGGCCTGCCCAGTCGGTACGGAACGACCCCGGCGCCACGGCCGTCACATGCACGCCGAACGGCTTGAGTTCGCGCCACAGCACCTCCGAGATGCCTTCCAACGCGAACTTGCTGCCGCAGTAGTAGGCGATGCCCGGCATGGTCACGTGCCCGCCCATCGAGGTGATGTTGACGATGTGGCCACGGCGGCGTTGGCGCATGAACGGCAGGAACGCCTGGGTGACGGCCACGGCGCCGAACACGTTCACCTCGAACTGATGCCGCATGGCCGCCAGCGGCGATTCCTCGAGGATGCCTTCGTGCCCGTAGCCGGCGTTGTTGACCAGCACGTCCACCGGCCCGACGGCCTGCTCGACCTCTTGCACCACCTGGGCAATGGCGCTTTCGTCGGTCAGGTCGAGCAGGCGGCCGATCGCATGGCCTGCATGGGCGTCCTCGAACGCACGCAGCGCGTCAGGTTGCCGCAGCGTGCCGACGACACGGTGCCCGGCCGCCACGGCCGCGTCTGCCAGCGCGCGGCCGAAGCCGCTGCTGACGCCCGTGATGAAGAAGGTCTTGGCGTAGGCCATCCTTGCAGTCCCTGTGGGGTGAACGTGCAGTCATCGTAGGAGTCCGTGCCCCGGCAAGGCCAGGGGCAATCCTCTGCATGCATTGCCTGATCCTCTGAGCGACCGGCACGGGAACGGTCGACGAGGTGCAGGCATGGCACAGTCGCTGCCGTGCCTGATCCTGCATGCGATCCTTCCACCGCGAACCTTCTCGACACTCGGGTCCAGTCGCGCACCGTCGAACTGCTGCGCCGGCTCGCGCCGGTCGAGGGGTACACGCTCAGCCCGGTCCCGGAGGTGCGGTACCTCCGTTCCGACCGCCCGCTGATGCGCACCCCCGTGCTCTACGAGCCGGGCATCGTGATCGTCTGCTCGGGCCGCAAGCGCGGCTATTTCGGCAACGAGGTCCTGCGCTACGACACCCAGCACTACCTGGTGGTCTCGGTGGCCTTGCCGTTCTCGATGGAGACGGATGCGTCGCCCGCGCAGCCGCTGCTGGCGCTGTACGTGCGGCTCAATTTCCGTGTCGTGGCGGACCTGCTGATGGAGATCGACGAAGCGGCCGCGCATCTTCCGGTGGCCGCGCCGAAGGGCATGGTGTCGTCGACGCTGGAGCCGATGCTGCAAGCAACGGTGCTGCGCTTCCTGGAAGCGATGGCGTCACCGGTGGATGCCGCGGTGCTCGGTGCCAGCCTTCTTCGCGAGCTGTATTTCCGCGCGCTGCTGGGTTCGCAGGGAGGGTCGATGCGTGCAGCACTGGCCGCGCAGGGGCAGTTCGGCAAGATCGCGCGTGCGATACGGCGGATCCATGCCGAATACACCGCGCCGCTCAAAGTCGCCGCGCTGGCGGAAACGGCGGGCATGAGCAGTGCGAGTTTCCATGCCCACTTCAAGCAGGTGACGCAGGTCTCGCCGCTGCAGTACCTCAAATCGACCCGGCTGCACCAGGCCCGGCTGCTGCTGGTCCGCCAGGCGATCACGGCCGCCCAGGCGGGCGCCCAGGTCGGCTACGAGAGCCCGTCGCAGTTCAGCCGGGAGTTCAAGCGCTTCTTCGGGCGCAGCCCGCTACGGGAGGCGGACCGGCTGCGTGCCGCATTTGCGCTTCCCGCCGCGGCGGAGGGCGACCCCTATGTGTCGTCCCATTGAGCGAAGCATCGGCAGGTTCTCGTTCGCGTCAGCGTGTGATGCTGAAGGGCATTCAGGCCACTGGGGCATGCCTGGCGGGGCATCACGGCTCACCGCGTATTCAGCCAGTTCAACCCCAGCCCCGGCCGCGGCCATTCCATCGACACCAGCCTGCCGGTGCTCGACAGCGTGATGTAGGCCGTGCGCAGATCGGCCCCGCCGAAGCAGAGGTTGGTCGTCATCGCGTCGGGCATGGGCACGTGGGTGGGCGCGCCGCCGTCGGGCGGAATCACGGTGATGCCGCCGTTGGCCAGCGTGGCCACGCAGACGTGACCTTCGCCGTCCACCGCCAGCGAATCGAAGAGCTGGTAACCCGGCAGGCCGGCCAGCAGCCGGCCGCCGTTGGGGGAGTGCGGCCAGGGCTGCTTGGCGATCTCGCCGGGCGCGGTGATGTCGAAGGCCCACACGCGGCCGGTGAAGGTCTCGGCCACGTACAACGTCTTCTCGTCGGGTGAGAGGCCCACCCCGTTGGGCGTCCACATCGGGAAGATCACCTCGCGGATCATCGAGCCGTCGGCCTTGGCGTAGCAGACGCTGCCGCGGTCGACCTCGCGTGCGCGGGTCTTGCCGAGGTCGGTGAACCAGAAGCCGCCCTGGCGGTCGAACACGAGGTCGTTCGGCCCGCGCAGGCGGCCGGTGTCGCTGGCCTCGTACAGCACCTCGGCGCGGCCGGTCCGCAGGTCCACACGCTCGATGCGGCCGCCGCTGTATTCGCGTGCCTGGCCGATGGGGCGTGTGCCGTGCTCGGCCGACTCGTGCCAGTCGAAGCCGCCGTTGTTGCAGACGTAGCACAGGCCGTCGGGGCCGATCGCCGCGCCGTTGGGGCCGCCCGGCAGGTGCACGATGCGCTCGATGGTGCCGTCGGGCTGCACCCGCGTGAGGTGCTGGCCCTCGATCTCCACCAGCACGATGCTGCCATCGGGCAGGGCGATCGGGCCTTCGGGGAAGCGCAGGCCGGTGGCGACTTCTTTCAGTTCAGGGGTCATGGGCGTTCCTGTGCGGGGGCGGAAAGAGCGGGAAGGGTGGTGCGTCAGTCGACGCGGGGCGCCGGCGTGGCGCGGGCCAGCGGCGAGCTGAAGTCTTCGAACGAGACGTCGAGCGAGGTCAACACGTCCAGCACCGTGGGCCGGCGCGCGGCCACGGCCTTGCGCAGCGCGGGGCCCAGCTGGGCGGCCTGCGTGATGCGCACGCCCTCGCAGCCCACGCCGCGGGCGATGGCGGCGTGGTCGAAATCGCCCAGGCGCGTGGCAAAGGGCCCGCGCGAATGCAGCGACCAGCCCAGCGCCTGGTTGTTGAGGATCACGGTGACGATGGGCAGGTCCTGCTCGACCGCGGTCATCAGCCCGTTCATCGTCATCGCGAAGCCGCCGTCGCCGCACACCGCCACCACCGGCTGGCCGGGGTGCAGCAGCTTGGCCGCCAGCGCGGCGGGGATCGCGAAGCCCATCGGCCCCGCGCCCGCGGCCTGGATGAAGTGGCCGGCGCGGCGCGTCTGGTAGCAATGGGTCATGAAGATGCGGTTCTCGCCGGCGTCGCAGCAGATCACCGTGTCCTCCGGAAGGTGCTCCTGCAGCGCGGCGATGATGCGCTGCGGCAGCAGCGGGCTGGCTTCGCTGCGGTAGGCGGGCCCGGCGAAGTGGCCCAGCGCTTCGCGGTGCTCGCGCACACGCGCCAGCCCGGCGGCGGCCGAGGGCTGCTTCAGCGCGGCCTGCAGCTGGCCCAGCACGGTGGCGGCATCGCCGATCAGCACGTGCTCGGCCGGGAAGGTCCATGACGCGTTGCGCGGCTCCACGTCGATCTGGATGAAGGTCTGGCGTTCGGGGTCGAGCAGGGCAGGGTGCTCGCGGGCGGTGTCCGACGCGGTGAGCTTGGAGCCGACCACCAGCACCACGTCGGCCTCGGCCACGCAGGCGTTGGCGGCCGGCGTGCCGAAGGTGCCGAACACGCCGAGGGCGAGCGGGTGCGTCTCGGCCAGGCCGCCCTTGCCCGACGGCGTGGTCACCACCGGCAGGCCGGCCGCCTCGGCCAGCGCCTGCAGCGGCCCGAACGCATCGGCCAGCCTCACGCCGTTGCCGGCGATCAGCACCGGCCGCTTCGCCGCCTGCAGCACGCCCGCGGCCGCGGCCACGCGCGCCGGGTCGGCCGGCGGCAGCGGTGTGGGGAGGTAGTGCTGCGTGGGGTAGAGCCGCGGCTGCGAATCGGCATCGACCCGGCCGGTGAGCGCGCTCAGGCTGTAGATCACCGCGACCGGCCCGGGCTGGCCCGTCAGCGCGTGCTTGATCGCGAGCTGGGTGGCGTGCACGGCGGGCATGGGCTCGTGCGCCGCGAACACCTGCTTCACCACGCCGGAGAAGGCCTGCCGCGCATCCCAGTTGCCGTATTCGCCGGTGCCCGACTGGTAGGGGCCGTGCAAGGAGAAGGGCGGGGTGTCGCTGAAGTCGGTCAGCAGCAGCATCGGCGAGCTGGAGAGCCGCGCCTCGATGGTGCCCACCAGCCCGTTGCCCAGCACCCACGGCCCTTGGCCCAGTACCACGCCGGGCTTGCGCGTGAGGCGGCCGTAGACCTCGGCCATCACCGCGGCCAGCGATTCCTCGCGCACGAGCACCGTGCGGATGCGCTGCTGGCGCTTTTCCAGCGCACCGAAGATGCGGCCGGTGTGGCCGCCCGAGATGCCGAACACCGCGGTGATGCCGGCCTCCTCGAGCACCTGCGCGATCAGGTCGGGCACGGCGGCACTGTCGCCGCCCAGGGTTCTGTTGACGGTCATGGGACCCAAGCCTTTCGCCGGATGCGTCGCCGGTGTTCTCCCTCTTGACACCTGCCGCGTTGCTGCATCCAATGAAATACAGCTTACAGAATATATTCTGCGGCGGAAAGGTGGAGACAACCCCGATGCAAACGGTGATGCAACTGCTGGTCTCAGGCGTCCTGCTCGGCGGCGTGTACGCGCTCGGCGCGCTGGGCCTGAACCTGATCTTCGGCGTGGCCAAGGTCGTGAACTTCGCGCACGGCGAGTTCCTGATGCTCGGCATGTACGCCGGCTACTGGCTGATGGTGAAGACGGGCGTCAACCCGTACTACGGCGCGCCGTTGATCGCCGCCGGCTTCTTCCTGGTGGGCGTGCTGTTCTACGCCCTGCTGATGCGCTTCACGATCTACAAGTCCGAGATGACCCAGGTCTTCGCGACGCTGGGCCTCGGCATCGCGCTGCAGAACCTGGCGCTGCTGCTGTGGTCGGGCGATTACCGGACCATCCAGGTCATGCCCTCCGGCGGCGAATCGATGGCGGTGCTGGGCGTGGCGGTGAGCAGCACGCGGCTCGTCGCGTTCGGCTTCGCGGTGGCCATCCTCGCGGCGGTGATCGTCTTCCTGCGCACCACCTTCCTGGGCCGCGCGATCGAGGCCGTCTCGCAGGACCTGGTGGCCGCGCGGCTGATGGGCGTCAACCCGGGCAAGGTGTTCCTCGCCACGTTCGGGCTGGGCATTGCGCTCACCGGCGTGGCGGGCGCGGTGCTGGTGCCGAGCTTCTACGCCTTCCCGTCGGTGGGCTCGTTCTTCGTGCTGGTGTCGTTCGTCGTGGTGGTGCTGGGCGGCCTGGGCAGCGTGGTGGGCACGGTGATCGGCGGCATCGCGCTCGGCGTCGTCGAGTCGTTCACCGGCTTCGTCAGCCCCGACCTGAAGGAGGCGACGCACTTCGTGCTGCTGATCCTGCTGCTGGCGATGCGGCCCCACGGAATCCTCGGCGTCAAGGGCGCCGAGAAAGAGGCCCTGAAATGAACCTGATCCGTCGTTACCTCGTACTGCGCCGCAGCGACGGCGCCTGGCTCCTGCTGCTGGCGTTGATGACGGTGGTGCTGCCCATGACCACCTCCAACGACTACTACCTGAACCTGATGGTGCTGGCGCTGCTGTACGCGGGCCTGGCCTCGGCCTGGAACATCGTCGGCGGCATCGCGGGGCAGTTCTCGCTGGGGCACACCGCGTTCTTCGGCATCGGGGCCTACACCTCGACCGTGCTCTACAACTACCTCGGCATCACGCCCTGGCTGGGCATGCTGGCCGGCGGGCTCATCAGCGTGCTGCTGGCGGTGCTGATCGCGTACCCCGCGTTCCGCATGCGCGGCGTGTTCTTCGCGATGACGACGCTGGCCTTCGGCGAGACGGTGCGCATCCTGCTCATCTATTCGCGCAAGCACATCGAGCTGCCCTACGGCCTGAGCATCAACTTCGAGCCGTCGTTCTGGAACATGGTGTTCGCCGAGCGCTGGGCCTATGCCTACCTGGCGGGCGCGTACCTGGTGCTGGTGCTGGCCGCGGCCTTCGTGCTGTCGCGCAGCTACACCGGCTACTACCTGCGCGCGCTGCGCGACAGCGAGGAGGCGGCCGACGCCGCCGGCGTGGCGGTGCGGCCCTACAAGCTGCTGGCCTTCGTGGTGAGCGCGTTCCTCACGTCGATCGGCGGCACGCTGATGGCGCAGTACGTGATGTACATCGAGCCCGGCACGGTGTTCACGATCAGCTTCTCGGTCGACCTGGCGCTGATGGCCATCCTCGGCGGCGTGGGCACGCTGGCCGGGCCGGTGATCGGCGCGCTGCTGGCGCTGCCGCTGCGCGAGTTCCTGGTCGAGGCCTTCGGCCATGCCGGCGCCGGCACGCACCTCATCGTCTACGGCCTGCTGCTGGTGGTGATCGTGGTGCTGCTGCCCGAAGGGCTGCTCGGCGGCCTGGCGAAGCTGCGCAGGCGCCGCGGCGGGCCGGCGGCGCAGAAGGCAGCGAAGAAGGCGGCGCAGGCCGCGGCGAAGGAAGGGCTGGCATGACGCTCCTGCAGGTGAAGCAACTCACCAAGCGCTTCGGCGGCCTGGTGGCGGTGGACAAGGTCGACTTCCACGTCGAGGCCGGCGAGATCGTCGGGCTCATCGGCCCCAACGGCGCCGGCAAGACCACGCTGTTCAACGTCATCGCCGGCGCCTTCGGCCCGGAGGAGGGCGAGGTGCTGTTCGAAGGCCGCTCCATCGCCGGGCTCGACTCGGCGCGCATCTGCCAGCGCGGCCTGGCGCGCACCTTCCAGATCCCGCAGGTGTTCTCGTCGATGACGGTGCGCGACACCATCGTCACCGGCAGCCTGCTGCACCACCGCGCGGTGGCCGACGCGCAGGTCGCGGCCGAGGCCATCGCCCGCCGTGTGGGCCTGGGCGCGCGGCTCGACGTGCCCACGCCCTCGCTCACCACGGCCGAGAAGAAGCGCATCGAGGTGGCGCGCGCGCTGGCTACCGGGCCGCGCATGCTGCTGCTCGACGAAGTGCTGGCCGGCCTCAACGCGAGCGAGGTGGCCGGCATGCTCGACCTCATCCGCCAACTGCGCGACGAGGGCACCACCGTGCTGTTCGTCGAACACAACATGGAGGCGGTGATGAGCGTGTGCGACCGCATCGTGGTGCTCGACCTGGGCCGCAAGATCGCCGACGGCGCGCCGCTGGCGGTGATGGCCGACCCGGGCGTGATCCGCGCCTACCTGGGCGATGCGCCGGCCGCCGCGCTGGAAACGGAGGCCGCCGATGCTTGAAGTGCAGGGGCTGCAGGCGGGCTATGGCGACACGCAGGTGCTCTTCGGGGTCGACCTGCAAGTCAAGCCCGGCGAGGTTGTGGCCATCGTCGGCTCGAACGGCGTGGGCAAGACCACGCTGCTGCGCACGATCGCCGGGCTCATCAAGCCCACGGCCGGCAGCGTGACGCTCGACGGTCGCGTGCTCTCGGGCCGGCCCAGCGACGAGATCGTCGAGCGCGGCGTGATCCTGGTGCCCGAGGGGCGCCGGCTCTTCCCGCGCATGAGCGTGCGGCGCAACCTGGAGCTGGGCGCCTATTCGCGCCGTGCGCGGCCGCACCTGGCCGACCGGCTGGCGCATGTGCACCAGCTCTTCCCGGTGCTGCAGGAGCGGGCCGAGCAGCTCGGCGGCACGCTGTCGGGCGGCCAGCAGCAGATGTGCGCCATCGCGCGCGGCCTGGTCGCGATGCCCGAGGTGCTGATGCTCGACGAGGTGTCGCTCGGCCTCGCGCCGGTGGCCGTCGCACGGGTGTACGAGGCGATCCGCGCGATCCGCGACAGCGGCGTCACGTTGCTGATCGTCGAACAGAACGTCGGACATGCGCTGGCCATCGCCGACCGCGCCTACGTGATCCAGCATGGCCGCGTGGTGCTGCAGGGCACCGGCCGCGAGCTTTCACAAAACCCCGAGGTGCGCAGCATCTATCTCGGCCTCGGCACACACCGGAGATGAAGACGATGAAGCCCATCACACGACGCTCGTTCAACTCGCTCGCCGGCGGTGCCGTGGCCACGCTGGCCGCGCCCGCGGTGTGGGCGCAGAAGGAGCCCATCCGCATCGGCGTGCTGCTGCCCATGTCGGGCCCGCTGGCCACGCTCGGCAACGACGTATACCGCGGCTTCCAGCTCGCGCAGGAATGGGCCAACGCGGAGGGCGGCGTGTTCGGCCGGCCGGTGGAGTTCGCGATCGCCGACGTGCCCAGCTCGACCGAGGCCGTCTCGCAGTGCAACCGCCTCATCAGCCGCGACCGCGTGAAGGTGATCGTCGGCTCGTACGCCAGCTCGATCTCGCTGCCCGCCAGCCAGGTGGCCGAGCGCAACAAGGTGCTGTACCTGGAGCAGGGCGCGGTGGCCGACGACATCACCAAGCGCGGCTTCAAGTACCTGTTCCGCATGATCTACCCGGCCACCGAACTGGGCGCGGGGGCGGCGCGCTTCGCCACCGACGTGGCCATCCCCGGCTGCGGGCTCGACCTGGCGGGCGCCAAGGTGGCGCTGCTGACGGAAGACTCGGCCAACGGCACCGCGATCGCCGAAGGCGCCAAGGCCTGGCTGGCACAGAAGAAGGTGCAGATCGTCGACGCCACCAGCTACAGCTACAAGACCACCGACATGTCGTCGTTCGTGCAGCGCTACAAGTCGCTGCAGCCCGACATCCTGATCGCCTGCCAGTACACGCCCGACTGCATCCTCTTCGCGCGCCAGTCGCGCGAGGCGGGGCTCAACTTCAAGGCGGTGATCGGCAACGGCGGCGGCCACAACGTGGGCGACTACGCCGACGCGCTGCTCGACGACGTGAACGGCGTGTTCAACGCCGGCACCTCGGTCAACATCAACCCGGCCGGCCTCACGCCGGAGGCGGCGGCGCTCTTCAAGCGCTTCCACGAGCAGCATCCCAAGCGCTTCGAAGGGCGGCTGCCGTCGGCCCACACCGGCATGGGCTTCACCGCGATGAACCTGCTGCTCAAGCGGCTGCTGCCCGCGGCCGGCGAGATGGACGTCGAGAAGATCCGGCAGGCCGCGCTGGCACTCGACCTGCCGGCGGGCTCGACCATCGTCGGCTGGGGCGTCAAGTTCGACCCGAAGACGCAGAGCAACACCCGCGCCTTCCCCACCTACGACCAGTGGCGTGCGCGCAAGATCGTCACCATCGCGCCCGAGCCCTTCGGCCTGGCCAAGCCGGTGGCCATGCCGCTGCCGGCCTGGGGCCAGCGCGGCAACATCTGAAGAAAGGCAGGCACCGTGGCCATCGACTATCCGCGCCTGAAGGCGCGGCCCTTCGCCGACGTGGTGCAGCACTACACCGCGCGCGACTGCATCCTATATGCGCTGGGCATCGGCCTGGGGCAGGACCCGCTCGACGAGGCGCAGCTGCGCTTCACCTACGAGCGCGGCCTGCAGATGCTGCCGACGATGCCGGTGGTGATCGGCTACGGCGGCTTCTGGCTGCGCGAGCCCGACACCGGCGTGCGCTGGGAGGGCGTGGTGCACGGCGAGCAGCGGCTCACGATCCACGAGCCGCTGCCCACCGATGCGGTGGTGGTGGGCCGCACCCGCGTCGACGAGATCGTCGACAAGGGGCCCGGGCGCGGTGCGCTGGTCTATACATCGCGCGAGATCCGCCGGCAGGACGACGACCGGCTGCTGTGCACGCTGCAGTCCACCGCGTTCTGCCGCTTCGACGGCGGCTTCAGTGGGGGCGAGCCGGCCGCGAAGGCCCCGGTGCAGGCGCTGCGGCCGGTGCCCGATCGCCGGCCCGACCGCAGCTTCCGCTTCAAGACGGCGCCGAACGCCGCGCTGATCTACCGGTTGAGCGGCGACGACAACCCCCTGCACGCCGACCCGGCCGTGGCACGCGAGGCGGGTTTCGAGCGGCCCATCCTGCACGGGCTGTGCACCTACGGCGTGGCCGGCCACGCGGTGGTGACGATGGCCTGCGGCGGCGATGCCCAGCGGCTGCGGCGGCTCGATGTGCGCTTCACCTCGCCGGTCTATCCGGGCGAGACGCTGAGCACCGAGCTGTGGTTCAACGGCGACCACGAGGCGCAGCTGCGCTGCCGCGTCGTCGAGCGCGACGTCGTGGTGCTCGATCACGGCCTGGCGGCCTGGGCCTGATCACAGGCGGCTTGTATTGTAGGACAATCGTGCCCCACAATAAGGGCATGGAGACATCGACCATCGCACCGGTGCCGGACACGCCGCACCGGCAGCTTGCAGGCAAGCGGGCCCTGGTGACCGGCGCGTCCAGCGGCCTGGGCGCGCATTTCGCGGCGCTGCTCGCGTCGCACGGCGCCGAGGTGGTGATGGCTGCGCGGCGCGTCGAGGCGCTGGAGGCCTCGGCGCGCCGGGCCGGCCAGCACGGCCGCGTGACGACCGTGGCGCTCGACGTGACCGATGCCGCCTCGCGCGCCGCCGCGGTCGCGGCCATCGGCCCCATCGACATCCTCGTCAACAACGCCGGCGTCGTGCGCGAAGGCGCCGCGCTGCAGCACGGCGAGGCCGACTGGGACACGGTGCTCGACACCAACCTCAAGGGCCTGTTCTTCATGGCGCAGGCCGTGGCGCCGGGCATGCGCGAGCGCGGCGGCGGCGCCATCGTCAACGTGGCCTCGATCCTCGGGCTGCGGCAGGCGGGCGGCGTCGTGTCGTATGCCGTCTCCAAGGCCGGCGTGGTGCAGCTCACCAAGACGCTGGCGCTGGAATGGGCGCGCCACGGCATCCGCGTCAACGCGCTGGCGCCGGGCTACATCGAGACCGAGCTGAACGGCGACTTCTGGCAGACCGAGGCCGGCCAGGCGCTCGTCAAGCGCATCCCGCAGCGGCGCCTGGGCCGGCTGCACGATCTGGACGGCCCCTTGATGCTGCTGGCCTCCGACGCCTCTCGCTACATGACGGGCTCGGTCCTCGCCGTCGACGGCGGGCACCTCGTCAGCACGCTGTGAACCCCCACCCGACATGACGGAAAGGCCGACCATGTACCTCCCAAGCCCCAGCGACCGCAGCCGCGACCTGGCCGACCGCGTCGAGCGCTTCGTGCGCGACGTCGTGGCGCCCTACGAGGGCGACGCCCGCTGCACGCCGCACGGCCCCACGGCCGAACTGGTCGACGAGCTGCGCGCCCAGGCCCGCGCCGCCGGCCTGATGACGCCGCACATCCTGGAGGACGGCAGCCACCTGACCCAGCGGGAGACCGCCGCGGTGCTGCTGCGCTCGGGCCTGTCGCCGCTCGGTCCGGTGGCTGTCAACACGATGGCACCGGACGAGGGCAACATGTTCCTCATCGGCAAGATCGGCACGCCGGCGCAGAAGCAGCGCTTCCTCGCGCCGCTGGTGGCGGGCACGGCGCGCTCGGCCTTCTTCATGACCGAGCCGGCGTCCGAGGGCGGCGCGGGCTCCGATCCGTCGATGCTGCAGACCACGGCGGTGCGCGACGGGGCCGACTGGGTGATCAACGGCCGCAAGATGTTCATCACGGGGGCTGAAGGCGCGTCGGTCGGCATCGTGATGGCGCGCACCGGCAGCGGCGAACGCGCGCAGTCGACGATGTTCCTGGTCGACCTGCCGCACCCCGCGGTGCGCACGGAGCGCGTGCTCGACACGATCGACAGCTCCATGCCCGGCGGCCACGCGCTGGTCGTCATCGACCACCTGCGCGTGCCGGCCGACCAGGTGCTGGGCGCGGTGGACGAAGGCTTCATCTACGCGCAGGTGCGGCTGTCGCCGGCGCGCCTGTCGCACTGCATGCGCTGGCTGGGCGCGGCCACCCGCGCGCACGAGATCGCCACCGCCTACGCAACGCGTCGCAAGGCCTTCGGCAAGCTGTTGATCGACCACGAGGGCGTGGGCTTCATGCTGGCCGACAACCTGATCGACCTGCAGCAGTCGGCACTGATGATCGACTGGTGCGCCGGCGTGCTCGACACCGGCTCGCAGGCCACCGTCGAAAGCTCGATGGCCAAGGTAGCGGTGTCGGACGCGCTCTTCCGCGTGGCCGACCGTTGCGTGCAGGTGATGGGCGGCAGCGGCGTCTCGCGCGACAGCATCGTCGAGCAGGTGTTCCGTGAGGTCCGCGCCTTCCGCATCTACGACGGCCCGACCGAAGTGCACAAGTGGTCGCTGGCCAAAAAGATCAAGCGCGACGCAATGCGCGAGGTGGCGGCATGACGGCGCCGGTCGACGTGGAGCGCCTCACGCGCTGGATGCAGCAGAACGTCGCCGGCTTCGAAGGGCCGCTGACGCTGGAGCAGTTCAAGGGCGGCCAGTCGAACCCGACCTACCGCGTGCGCACGCCGGCGCGCAGCTACGTGCTGCGCCGCAAGCCGCCAGGGCCGCTGCTGAAGGGCGCGCATGCGGTGGAACGCGAGGCGCGCGTGATGGCCGCGCTGGCCAAGGCGGGCTTCCCGGTGCCGGCGGTGTACGGCCTGTGCACCGACGACGGCGTCATCGGCAGCTGGTTCTTCGTGATGGACATGGTGGAGGGCCGCATCTTCTGGGACGCGAGCTTCTCCGACGTGCCGCGCGAGCAGCGCGCCGCCTACATGGACGCGATGAACGCGACGCTGGCCGCGCTGCACCGCGTCGACTACACGGCCATCGGCCTGGCCGACTACGGCCGCGCAGGCGGCTACGTGTCGCGCCAGATCGCGCGCTGGTCGAAGCAGTACCTCGAGGACACGCTGGCCGGCCGCCATCCGGCGATGGACAGGCTGGTGGAGTGGCTGCCCCAGCACCTTCCCGCGGCCGACGACACCGCCGTCACGCACGGCGATTTCCGCGCCGACAACATGATCTTCCACCCCACCGAGCCGCGCGTGCTGGCGGTGCTGGACTGGGAGCTGTCGACGCTGGGCGACCCGCTGGCCGACTTCGCCTACAACGCGATGACCTTCCGCATGCCGCCCGACATCCTCGGCGGCATCGCCGGCATCGACCTCGCCGCGCATGGCCTGCCCACCGAGGCGCAGTACGTGGCCGCGTACTGCGCGCGCACCGGCCGCGCGGGCATCCCCGACCTCGACTTCTATGTCGTGTTCAACATGTTCCGCTTCGCCGCGATCCTGCACGGCATCCGCGGCCGCGCCGCGCGCGGCACCGCGTCGAGCGCCGACGCCCAGGCGATGGGCGACCGCTTCGCGCGCGTGGCCGACCTGGCGTGGCAGCAGGCCGCGGCGATCGAGGCCCGCGGCGGCCGCTGACCCCCGACACGAAGAACGAAGGAGACCACGACGTGGACAAGCTCTACCCCTGCGCCCAGGCGGCGCTGCAAGATGTGGTGCGCGACGGCCAGACCCTGGCCGTCGGCGGCTTCGGCCTCTGCGGCATCCCCGAAGCGCTGATCGACGCGCTGCGCGACTCGGGCGTGCGCGACCTCACCGCCATCTCCAACAACGCCGGGGTCGACGACTTCGGCCTGGGCAAGCTGCTGGCGACGCGGCAGATCCGCAAGATGATCGCCAGTTACGTGGGCGAGAACAAGGAGTTCGAACGCCAGTACCTGGCCGGCGAGCTGGCGCTGGAGTTCACGCCGCAGGGCACGCTGGCCGAGAAGCTGCGCGCCGGCGGCGCCGGCATCCCGGCCTTCTTCACCAAGACCGGCGTGGGCACGCAGGTGGCCGAAGGCAAGGAGCTGCGCGAGTTCGACGGCGAGACCTACGTGCTGGAGCGTTCGCTGGTGCCCGAGCTGTCGCTGGTCAAGGCCGACGTGGCCGACCGTGCCGGCAACCTGCGCTTTCGCTACACCGCGCGCAACTTCAACCCGGCGGTGGCGATGGCAGGCAGGCTGTGCATCGCGGAGGTCGAGCGCATCGTGGAGAACGGCGAACTCGCGCCCGACGACATCCACCTGCCGGGCATCTACGTGCACCGCATCGTCGTGAACCCGAGCCCCGAGAAGCGCATCGAGAAGCGCACCGTGCGCGCCCAAGGAGCCTGACCATGGCCTGGACACAAGACCAGATGGCCGCCCGCGCGGCGCTCGAGCTGCAGGACGGCTTCTACGTGAACCTCGGCATCGGCATCCCGACGCTGGTGGCCAACCATGTGCCGCCCGGCATCGAGGTCTGGCTGCAGAGCGAGAACGGCATGATGGGCATCGGCCCGTTCCCGACCGAGGACCAGGTCGACGCCGACATCATCAACGCCGGCAAGCAGACGGTGACCACGATCCCCGGCACCGCCATCTTCAGCAGCGACCAGTCGTTCGCGATGGTGCGCGGCGGCAAGATCAACCTGTCCATCCTGGGGGCGATGCAGGTCAGCGAGCAGGGCGACCTGGCCAACTGGATGATCCCCGGCAAGATGGTCAAGGGCATGGGCGGCGCGATGGACCTGGTGGCCGGCGTGCCGCGCGTGGTGGTGCTGATGGAGCACGTGGCGCGCCGCAAGGACGGCGGCACCGACCAGAAGATCCTGCCGCGCTGCACGCTGCCGCTCACCGGCGTGGGCGTGATCGACCGCATCATCACCGACCTGGCCGTGATGGACGTGACGCCCGAAGGCCTGAAGGTGGTGGAGCAGGCCCCGGGCGTGAGCGCCGAGCACCTGCAGCAGCAGACCGGCGTCAGGCTGCTGTTCTGACGGCGGCGGCAGCGCCCGCCGCCACGGCGTGGCGCTGCAGGATCTCCTGCCGCACGTGCTGCACGTGCGCCATGCCGGCCTCGTCCGCCGCGGCTTCCTGGCCGCCCAGCACGGCCTTGCCGATGCGGCGGTAGTCGTCCAGCCGCAGCTTCTGCAGCGACGCGAGCCGGTGCTGCGCATGCACGATCGGCATCTGGATCGCCGGGAACAGGCGCCGGAGTTCACGGTTGCCCGACAGCTCGAGCAGTGCGCGGTAGAAGTGCCGCCGCGCCGCGCCGAAGGCTGCAGGGTCGCCCGAGGCCGCGGCGCCGGCCAGTTCCTCCAGCGCGGCGGCGAGTGCCGCCTTCGGCACCGCCGCCTGCGGCGATGCGGCGCCGCGCGCGGCCGAGCGGGCCAGCAGGCCCGTGATGCGCTCGGCCACGTCGAGCACGTCCATCGTGTCCTGCAGCGACAGCGAGCGGATGGCCGCACCCTTGTGGCGGCTCAGTTCGACGATGCCCTCGGCGGCCAGCCGCTGCAGCGCCTCGCGCACCGAGTTGCGGCCCACGCCGAACTGCACCGCCAGGTCGGCCTCCACCAGCCGCTGGCCGGGCACCAGCGTCTGCGCCTCGAGGCCCTGGACGATGCCGAAGAAGACGCTGTCGGTCGCGCCCTGCGGGGCGGTGGCGGGGGAGGAGGGGGTGTGCCGCGGCATGGCGGGATTCTGCCGCTGCGGCGGCATCGCGGACCGTGTAAACCCGCCTACCGCACTCCATGCCGCCGCGGCGGTGCCACCGAGCGAAACGCCTTGGCACAAGTCTTCGGAACTTAAGTGCGCGGGCCGGCACAGTAGGAACTTCGGCCGACCACGTCAAGGAGTTCCGATGCCTTTCTCCCGCCGCAGCGTGCTGGCCCTGGCCGCCTTCGTCGGTTTGTCCGGCGTGTCGTCGGGCGCCTGGTCACAGGCCTCGTCACCCGACAACGACTACACACCCATGTCCGGCCAGGCCGGCAAGGACGTGGTCTGGGTGCCGACGCCCGACGTCGTCGTCGAGCGCATGCTGCAGATGGCCGAGGTCAAGGCGGGCGACCGGGTGGTGGACCTGGGCTCGGGCGACGGCAAGATCGCGATCGCCGCGGCACGCATCCATGGCGCCCGGGCATGGGGGCTGGAGTACAACCCGAAGATGGTGGCGCTGTCGAACCGCCTCGCCCGCGAGGCCGGCGTGGCCGACAAGGTGTCGTTCCAGGAAGCGGACATCTTCAAGACCGACTTCTCCAGCGCCACGGTCGTCACCATGTACCTGCTGCCGCAGCTCAACCTGCGGCTGCGGCCGTTGCTGTTCGCGATGGCCCCCGGCACGCGCGTCGTCTCGCACTCGTTCGACATGGGCGACTGGCTGCCCGACGAGTTCGCCCGCGCCGGCACCGGGCAGGTGTACCGGTGGACCATCCCCGCCAATGCCTCGGGGCACTGGCGGCTCACCGCGCCGCGGCTGGCGCGTGCGCCGAGCACGCTGGAGTTCACGCAGAAGTACCAGATGCTGGAAGGCGATGCCCGCTTCGAGGGGCTGACGGCGCGCATCGTGCGGCCGGAACTGTCGGGCGACGCGCTCAGCTTCGGCGTGCGCGACACGGCCGGCGCCATGCTGCGCTTCACCGGCAAGGTGAGCGGCAACCGCATCGTCGGCACGGTGGCCAACGGCGCATCGGCGCCCGTGCCGTTCGAGGCCGAGCGCACCGAGGCGGCGCAGCCGATCGCCGGGGTCGCGCCGAGCGAGGAGGAGGACGGCGCGGCGCTCCGGGCGCTCGGAGCATCCCAATGACGCAGGCCTGCCCCACGCGGCAGGCCAGCCCCCCCGGCAGCACCGATGCCGCCTCTGCCGCGGCGGGGACGGCGCCGCCGCTGCGGATGCGCCACGCGATCGCCATCATCGTCGGCGTGGCCATCGGCGCCGGCATCTTCAAGGCGCCCTCGCTGGTGGCGGCCAACGTGCCATCGGCAGGCTGGCTGTTCGCGTTGTGGATCGCGGGCGGCTTCTTCACGGTGGTGGGCGCGCTCTGTTATGCGGAGCTGTCGTCCTCGTACCCGAGCCGCGGCGGTGAGTACCACTTCCTGTCGCGGGCCTTCGGCCGCAGCGTGGCGCTGCTGTATGCCTGGGCGAGGTTCTCGGTGATCACCACCGGCTCGGTCGCGCTGCTGGGCTTCGTGTTCGGCGACTACCTGTCGCAGCTGCTGCCGCTGGGGCGCTACGGCAGCGCGTTCTATGCGGCACTGGCGGTGGTGGTGCTGACGGCGATCAACATCCGGGGCATCCGCCAGGGGGCGGCCACGCAGTCGTGGCTCACGCTCGTCGAGGTGGGCGGTCTCGTGCTCATCGTCGCCGCGGCGGCCTGGTTCTGGTGGACCGGCGGCAGTGCCGCGCCGTACGCGGCGCCGGCGCCCGGCACGCCGTCCGCCACGCTGTCGCTCTCGGCGCTCGGGCTGGCGATGGTGTTCGTGCTGCTGACCTTCGGTGGATGGAACGACGCCGCCTACATCAGCGCCGACCTGAAGCACCGCCGCACCATCGTGTGGGCGCTGCTGCTGTCGGTGGGCCTCATCACCGTGTTGTACCTGGTGGTGAACTGGGCCTACTGGTCCACGCTCGGCCTCGACGGCATGGCACGCTCGCAGACGGTGGCGGCCGACGTGCTGACCGTGGCCTTCGGCCCGGCGGCCGGCAAGCTGGTCGCGGCCATGGTGGCCGTCGCGGCGCTCACCTCGATCAACGCGACCCTGATCGTCGGCGCCCGCACGGCCAGCGCGCTGGGGCAGGACTGGCCGCAGCTGCGCTTCCTCGCGGCATGGGATGCGCACCGCGGCGTGCCGCCCAACAGCTTCGTCGCGCAATGCGTGCTCGCGCTGGTGCTGATCGGCCTCGGCACGGCGTTCGGCAGCGGCTTCAAGGCGATGGTGGAGTACACCGCGCCGGTGTTCTGGCTGTTCTTCCTGCTCACCGGGCTGGCCCTGTTCCGGCTGCGCCGGATCGGCGCGGGGCATCCACGGCCCTTTCGCGTGCCGCTGTACCCCGTGGTGCCGGCCCTCTTCTGCATGAGCTGCGGCTACATGCTGTGGTCGAGCCTGTCGTACGTGCAGTCGCAGCAGCTCGGTGGTTTCAATGCGGCCTGGGTCGGCGTGGCCGTGCTCGTCACGGGCCTGCTGCTGCTTCAGGCGGTGCGCCGCTCGGAGCGGGCCGCGGGCACGCGGCTGGCGGGCCGCGCCTGATCAGGCGCCGATCAGGCCGACGATGCGCTGGTAGAAGCCCAGCTCGTTGATGGTCACTGTCCCGCGGTCGGCGGTGAAGCGGCCCACCATCATGGCCATCTGCGTGCGGGCCTTCGCCACCTCACCGCGCCTGGCAGCCACCCAGCCCAGCACCATCCACGGGTAGCGGTCGTAGCGGCCGGTCTCCCAGCCAGCGAAGTGCGTGTTCAGGTCGTTCCGGCCGTTGGTGTGCAGCGCGGTCAGGCCGTGAGGCGGGCGCCTGCGTATAGTGGCCCCTCGAACCCTGATCGATCGAGGACACCCCATGACGCCCCCAGACCCGCATCCCCGTCGCCATGCCGTCGTCATCGGCGCCGGTGCCGTGGGCTGCGCCACGGCGATCGAGGCGCTGCGGGCCGGCCTGCGCGTGACGATCGTCGAGCCCGCAACGGCCGGCGGGCCGCATGCGACGAGCTACGGCAATGCCGGCTGGCTGTCCTCGCACTCCGTCGTGCCGCCCGCCTTGCCGGGCGCGTGGCGCAAGGTGCCGGGCTGGCTGGCCGACCCGATGGGGCCGCTCGCGGTGCGCTGGCGCTACCTGCCGAAGGCGCTGCCCTGGCTGCTGCGCTACCTGGCCTCGGGATGGACCGAGGCGCGGGTACAGCGCACGGCCGATGCGCTGCGGACGATGCTGTCGGATGCGCCCGCGCTGCACCGGCAGCTGGCCACGGAGGCGGGCGTGCCGCAGCTGATCGAGCAGCGCGGGCTGCTGCATGCCTACCGTTCGCGCCGGGAGTTCGAGGGCGAGGCGCTCGGGTGGCGGGTGCGCGCGCGCACCGGCGTGCGCTGGGAGGAATGGGACGCCGCCACGCTGCGCCTGCGCGAGCCCGACCTCGATCCGCGCTACACGTTCGGCATCTTCGTCGGCGAGGCGGGCCACTGCCGCGATCCGGGGCGTTACGTCGCCGCCCTGGACCGCCATGCGCAGGCGCTCGGCGCCACCGTGCTGCCGTCGCGGGCCCTGGGTTTCCGCGTCGAAGCCGGCCGCCTGCGGGCGGTGCTGACCGAGGCCGGCGAGATCGCCTGCGACGCAGCCGCCCTCTGTGCGGGGGCCCGGTCGGCGGCCCTGGCCGCCGGTGTCGGCTCGGCCGTTCCACTCGAGTCGGAGCGGGGCTACCACGTGCAGATCGCGGGCCCGCGCCACGGACCGCGCACGCCGGTGATGGTCGCGGACGGCAAGCTGATCGCGCACTGGATGGACGGCGGCCTGCGGGCGGCCGGGCAGGTGGAGATCGCAGGGCTGGCGGCACCGGCCGACTGGCGGCGCGCCGACATCCTGCACCGCCATCTGCGCACGATGTTCGGCGGGCTGCCCGCAGCGGCCGGCGACGCGGGCGTGCAGCGCTGGCTGGGGCACCGCCCCAGCACGCCGGACGGGCTGCCGTGCATCGGGCCGTCGGCCGCCACGCCCGACGTGGTGCTGGCCTTCGGCCATGGCCACGTCGGCCTGGGCGGCTCGGCCCGCACGGCGCGCTGGGTGGCGCCCATGCTGGCGGGGGCGCCGCCGCAGCCGTGCCTGGCGCCTTTCAGCCCGGGCCGCTTCGCGGCGCGCGCCCGGCGCCCCGTCAGCGCAGGGTGAGCCGCAGCGGCTGGTGGTCCGAGGCCCGCGTGGCCGCGTCGACCTGCAGGTCCGCGACCCTGCCCGCCAGGCCGCCGCTGACCAGCACATGGTCGAACGCGACGGGTGCCGGCGCGTAGGTGGTGTCGTAGAGCGCGAACGTGGGCGCGGGCGGCCGGCCCGGATGCACGATCGGCCAGGCGTCGTGCAGCCGCGCCGGGCCGGCGGCGGACCGGATCGCCTCGAGCTCGGGCGACGCCGGCGGCGCGTTGAAGTCGCCGCACAGGATCGCCTCGGCGGTGTGCACGCGTGCACGCGGGGGCGGGCGGTCCGGCGACGGCGGGCGGTGCGGGGCGGCCGCCCGTGCGCAGGCTTCGGCGTGCAGGTCGTGCAGCGCGTGCGCCTGCGCGAGGCGCTGCACGGCCGAGCCGTACTCGAGGTGCGCCGTCATCACGCGCACCGCACCGAGCTGCGGATCACACAGGGTCACGACCGTGCACATGCGCGGCAGGGTGGCGGCAGAGGGATCCGCCGGCCACGGCAGCGGATGGTGCTGCACGTGCACCACCGGCAGGCGCGTGGCGACGAGGTTGCCGAACCGCTGGTCGTCGCCGTCGGGGCGCGGGTCGTGCCACGCGGCGCCGAAGAACACCCGGAAGCCGGGCAGCAGCGCGGCGATCTCGGCGGGCTGGTCGCCGGGGCGGCCGGGCAGGGCCTCGAGGCCCTGGGCGATCTCCTGCAGGCACAGCACGTCGAAGTCGGCCATCGCGCGTGCGGCGGCCACGATGCGCTCGGGGCTGACGGTGCCGTCGAGCCCGCGGCACCATTGGGTGTTCCAGGTGATGAGTTGCATGGCAGGCTCCTCGACGGGCGCGGAGTGACCCGCGCCCGTCGCATTCTCAGCCCGCCTCAGCTCAGGGCTGCGTCACCGTCGCCCGGATCCACGCCGGCGCCCCGGCGGTGAGGTCGCCGACCTTGACGTTGCGGAACGCGTTTTCCGCGGCCGCGCCGGCGTTGGCGATCTCGGTGACCGCCGCGACCAGCGCCTGGTAGGCCGTGGCATCCGCCGCCCTCAGCCGCAGTTCGATCAGGCCATCGGACGCGATGCTGTTGACCGAGTTGCCGCCGGTGAGGTTGGTGACGGTGTAGCTGCCGGCCGGCAGCGTCTGCTGCATCAGGATCACCGCGCGGCCCGCAGCGTGCACGGCGCTCGTGCGGCCGTAGTTGCTGCTGCTGTGGCCGCCGGGGCCCTGGAACTCGATGCGCACCGCGCCGGACTGCTGCGCGAAGGCCGACATGCCCGCCAGCGCGCAGGCGGTGAACACCAGGGAACGAAGCGTTCTCTTCATGTTGTGACTCCTTTTCTCAACGCACGACTTCACGCGTGCGGCGGCCGATCGGGCCTGCCGACGGCGGAACGATGGTGCCGTCGGCGGCATGGAAGCCGGAGACGGTCAGGATGCCGGTGAGGGCGCGATGCATGCGCGACACCTCGGTGGCCGGGTTGCCGCGGGTGCCCCATTCCCAGAAGGCATGGCCGCCGCCGCCGCCCGCCGAGGAGCCGAGGCCGAACTGCCAGGTCGGCACGCCGGTGTTGGCCGGCACGTTGTCGTTGAGGCTGGACGAGCCCGTGCCCACCGTGATCGTCGTCGAGGCGCCCGTGGCGATGCCCGACTGCAGGCCGGCATGGACGGCCGGGTTGTCCACGCTCTGTGCGACGTAGGCCGGGCGCAGGCCGTACCAGTCGAGCTGCAGGCCCACCGCCTCGGCGCTGCCGTCGGTGCGGCCGTAGCGCGCGTTCTCGGCGGACACCCCGGCCTGGAACATCGGCTCGATGACGGCGCGGATCTCGTTCAGCGTCGCGACCTGCGGCGACCGCATGTCGACTTCGAGCGAGCAGCTCGGCGGCTCCGTGCCGCCCTCCGGCACCGGCTGGCAGCTCGCGCGGCCCACGGTGTAGGTGGTGCGCGGCGCGCCGGGGCGCAGCTCGTGGGGCGTCTTGACGTCGGCGATCTTCGCGATTGCCGAGGCCATCGCCTCCGCGGCGCTCGGGCGGTTCGGGCCCGGGGAAGCCGGGGTCGTGAACCGCATCTCGAAGCGGTAGCTGCCGAGGAAGTTGATGATGCCGCCGCCCTCAAGGCCGAAGTTCGCGACGAAGTTGAGCGGGTTGGAGCCCGTGCCGAGCGCCTGGTCGAAGCCGTACAGCTGCTTCATGCCGGCGAGGTTGCCCTTGCCTTCCTCGCCCGCCGTGCCGCAGATCCAGATGTCGTAGACGGGCTTGATGTTGTGCTTCTTCATCGCGGCCGCGAGTGCGAAGCCGTTCGACGTGCTGGACATCATGTCGCCGTAGCCAGGCACGTAGATGCGCACGCCCCCGCCGTTCTGCGCGGCCGTGGTGTTCGTGAACCACTGGCTCGCCAGGATGTACTCCGAGTTCTCGATGATGCGGTTGCTCGAATCGAAGGACAGCTCGGTCGGGATGGCCGCCAGCTGCGCGGGCGTCTCGACGACGGCCTGCGAGTAGGGCTGAAGCTTAATGTGGTTCCAGGGGTCGCTGGCGGGCGGCTGGGTCTCCGGGTTCACCACGTCGATGTGGCCTTCCATCAGCACCTTCGGGTATTGGCCCTTGTAGTGCTGCGCGTCCGGCCGGCTCGAGTAGGAGCCCTTGATCATCACGCAGGCGTTGTAGACCGGCTGGCCATCGACGATGTTGACGTCGGTGCCCTCCACGTGGCCGTCCGCGCGGGTCATCACCTCGGAGGGCGAGAAGCCCCACTCGTTGACGAGCCGGCGGTGGATCTCCGCGGCCGAGCGGTACTCCTCGCGCGACGGGGAGGGGATGCGCACCAGCTCCAGGAACTGGTTCCAGCGCGACTTTGCGGCGGCCGGCGTGCTCTGGTCGTCGAGCAGGGCCTTGATCTGCGGGTCGGCCGAGATCTTGGCGGCCGCGGCGGCCACCTCGGTGGGGATGGTCGCGCGGTAGGCCGGCGCGGCCGAGTTGGTGACCGACCAGGCCATCGCGCTGACGTTGAAGGGCAGCGACCGGTCGTGGCGGATCGTGATCGTGCCGAACGGCGTGGCCGTGGCGTTGGCGTCGACGGCGCCCAGCGGCACCAGGCCGCGCAGCACCGTCGTGCCGGCACCGGCGCCCGTCAGCTCGGCGACGCCGTTGGTCAGCGCCGTGCCGTTGTTCTTGACGACGATGTTGTAGACATAGTCGAACACCGTGCGGCTGACGCGGGTCTCGCTGACCTTGACCAGCGAGATCTCGCGGCCATCGACGTTGACCGAGGCCCCTTCGGCCCCGACGGCCGCCAGGGCCGTGGCCGTGCCGCCGGCGCTCGAGCCGGCCGCGGTGGTCGAGCCGTCGCCGCCGCCGCCGCACGCGGTGAGGCTCGCCGCGGCGATCAGGGTCAGGGAAAGTGATGAGCGGGCCTTCATGCGGTCACCTCGGTGGTCTTGCGGTCAGCGGTGCGGGTCCGTGCGGCGCGCAGGCCCAGCAGGCCCAGGCCGAATGCGGCCATCAGCGCGGTGGCGGGCTCGGGGACGGCCGTCACCGTCGTGGTGCCCGCGAACAGCGGCGTGAAGTTCTCGCTGTTGATGATGAACGGCAGGGCGCCGGGCGTGGCGCCTGCGGTGTAGGTGAACGAGACCTTGAAGCCGCCGAGCGATTGGCCTGCAGCCAGCGAGTTCGCGGCGTCGAGGACGAAGCTGTCGAAGAAGCCGTCGTCGGCGAGGCCGGCATCCGGCTGGAACACCATGCTGTCCCAAGTGGAGGGCGACGCGACGAGCACCAGGTTGGTCGCGTTCGGCAGGTCGATGGTGAAGCCCGCGAAGCTGGCGGGCGTACCGTCGTTCAAGATGGTGAAGTCAACCAGCCATGCATCGTTGCCGAGCGGCGTGTAGGCGCTGTTGATGACCGTCGCCTGCGCGAGCGAAGCGGTGAGCGTCAGCGCTGCTGCGGCAGCTGCGATCAATGAACTCTTCAATTGAGAATCTCCTGGTTACATTCCATTGCGAATGTCTTTTGTCTTTGGAAGAGGGAGCCTGTTCGGCGGGCTCGCGCCGGGTTGCTGCAATTCGTTGGTCGTGCGTCTGGCCTCCTGCAACTGCACGATTCGCATTGCACGAATCGAGGGGTCGAATTACAAGTCGTCACATTCAGGCGCATTGGCCATTGCCATCGCCCGTGTCAATTCGGACATCGCGCGGATGCGAATCGACGCGGTAATTCCGCACGATCTGTGCCAATGGCGATGACGGTGGCGCGGCGGCGCCGACGGCCGGCGTTTCCCTCGGTCGTCCACCGATGCGGCCATCGGTCGGCAAGGGCGCGCGGTACGGAAAAGCGACGGTGTCCGGAGGGCGGCGGATGGATTTCCGTTCGCGGTACCTAAGCCAGTGTCGAAAGCCGGCAGCCTCGATCGTCGTAAAGATGTAGCAATATCGTTACGCCACCCCACTCCAGGAGACCGACATGCGATTCGTGGTGATGATCAAGGCGACTGCCGACAGCGAGGCGGGCGTCATGCCCAGCGAGCAATTGCTGGCCGACATGGGCCGCTTCAACGAGGAGCTGGTGAAGGCCGGCGTGATGCAGGCGGGCGAGGGCCTGCACCCCAGCGCGAAGGGCGCGCGCGTGCGCTTCTCGGGCCGCACGCGCACGGTGATGGACGGGCCGTTCGCCGAGACCAAGGAGCTGATCGCCGGCTTCTGGATCTGGCAGTGCGCGTCGTTGCAGGAGGCGATCGAGTGGGTCAAGCGCTGCCCGAACCCGATGCCGGGCGACTCGGAGATCGAGATCCGCCAGGTCTTCGAGGCCGAGGATTTTGGCGAGGCCTTCACGCCGGAGCTGCGCGAGCAGGAGGAGCGGTTGCGCGCGCAGATCGCCGGGCAGTCGGCCGCCGGGTGAGCCGGAGCGGCGGGACGGCGGGGGGCGGCGAAAATCGCCGGATGCACAAGTTCTCCGACCTGCCGCGGCGCCGAGCGCTCGCGGCCTCGATGGCCTGGGCGGCCGCGGTGCTGGCGGGCTGCGCCGCCGCACCGGCTGCCGCTCCCGGGCCTGCCACCGCGCCGCCTGCTGCCCCCACCACCGCCGCCACCGCCGCCTCCGGGCCGGCACCCGCCGCAGACGATGCGGCATTGCAAAGGGATTTCCGGCGCTGGGTCGATCGCTTCAAGGCCACGGCCCGGGCGGCGGGCATCGGCGAGCCCACGCTGCGCGATGCGCTGGGCGAGGTCCGGTACCTGCCGCGGGTCGTCGAGCTGGACCGGGCGCAGCCCGAGTTCACCCGCACGGTGTGGGACTACCTCGACGGCGCGGTGAGCGCGGGCCGCATCGCGCAGGGCCAGGACAAGCTGCTGCAGCTGCGCCACGAGACCGATGCCGCGGCGGCGCGCTACGGCGTGCCGCCCGCCATCGTCGTGGCGATCTGGGGCATGGAGAGCAACTACGGCGGCAACTACGGCAGCATCCCGACCGTCGATGCGCTGGCGACGCTGGGCTTCGAGGGCCGCCGCGAGGCCTGGGCGCGCGACCAGCTGCTCGCGGCGCTCCGGATCCTCCAGAACGGCGACATCGACCGCTCGCACATGGTGGGTTCCTGGGCCGGGGCCATGGGGCAGACGCAGTTCCTGCCGTCGAACTTCCTCGCCCATGCCGTCGATGCCGACGGCGACGGCCGGCGCGACATCTGGGGCAGCATGGCCGACGTCGTGGCGTCCACCGCCAGCTTCCTGGCGCATGCGGGATGGCAGGCCGGCCAGCCCTGGGGCGTGGAGGTCCGGCTGCCGCAGGGCTTCGACGCCAGCCAGGCCGATACCGCCGTGCGGCAGCCGGCCCAGGCGTGGGCCGCGCAGGGCGTGGCCGCGATGGACGGCACGCCGCTGCCGGCCTTGCCCGACGCCTCGATCCTGCTGCCGGCCGGCGTGCGCGGGCCCGCCTTCCTCGTCGGTCCCAACTTCCGCGCGGTGCTGCGCTACAACAGCTCGACGAGCTACGCGCTCGCGGTCGGCCTGCTGGCGCAGCAGCTGGACGGCGGCCCGGGCGTGCAGGCGCCGTGGCCGCGCGACCTGCCGGCGCTCTCGCGCAACCAGGTGCTTGCCCTACAGGCGGCGCTGAACCAGCAGGGCTTCGATGCCGGCACGCCCGACGGCCTGATGGGGCCGGCCACCCGCTCGGCGCTGCGCCGATACCAGCGCAGCGTCGGCCTGCCGCCCGACGGCTACCCCGACCCGGCGCTGCTCGAGCGCCTGCGGCAGGGCCCGAAGTAGGCCCCCGGGGGCGCCGGGAGGCCGCCGGTCCGGCCGTTGAGTTAGCTCAACAACACGGGCCGCACGCTGCCTAGCATCGATGCCATCGAGCCGATGGCTGGCTGCGCGGGGTGTATGTCCCATGTCCTCCTTGACGAGTTGCCGGCGTACCGCGACGGCCCTGTCGCTGGCGGGCGCCTTGGTGTGGTGGCTGGCTGGTTGCGGTGGCGGCGATGAAGCAGGCGGCTCGCCCGCTGCGCCCGCGCGCGGCAGCGCCGGCACGGGCGGCACCGCGGTGGCGCTGGCCGAGACCGGCGGCGCGGCGGCCAATGCCGCGGCGGCACCGGCCGCCGCGCCCCTGCCGGCCGAACCGGCCGCGGTGGCTGCTCCGGCCGAGCGCCGCCCTCGTGCACGGGCCTGGAAGGGCCTGGTGGCGCTGGCGGTGTCGCCCGACGGCCGCACGCTGGCCACGGCCGGCAGCGACGGCTCCATCCGCCTGGTCGACCCCGGCACCGCGGCCCTGCGCCGCTCGCTGGTGGGGCAGGGAAAGGCCGTGGTCAACGGCCTCTTCTTCACGGCCCGGGGCGAGGTGCTGGTCAGCGCCGGCACCGACAGCGTGGCGCAGCTCTGGTCGGTCAGCAGCGGGGCGAACCTGGCGACGCTGCGCGGCCACGAGCACCCGCTGCGCGCCGTGGCGGCCACCGCGGACGGCACGGCCATCGCCACCGCCGGCGAGGAGACACGCGTGCTGCTGTGGGACGGCAAGGGCACGCTGCAGCGCATCCTTCGCGGCCATGCCGGCTTCGTCAACGCGCTGGCGTTCAGCGCCGACGGGCGCCTGCTGGCGAGCGGCGATGCGCAAGCGCACATCCGGCTCTGGGAGACGGCCACCGGCAAGCCGGTGGCGACGCTGCGCGGCCATGCCGGCGAGGTCAACGCGCTGGCGTTCAGCCCCGACGGGCGCTCGATCGCCAGCGGCTCGGAGGACGGCCGGGTGTTGCTGTGGGACGTCGCTGCCGCGCGCCAGGTGGGCGCGATGGGCGACATGGCCTCGCCCGTGCGCAGCGTGGCGTTCAACGCGGCCGGCACGGCCGTCGCCGCCGCGGGCGAGAACGGCGTGGTGCTCGTCTGGGATGCCGCCCGGCGCCAGGTGACGGTCCGGCTGGCCGGCGATGGCACCCCCGTCAACGCCGTGGCCTTCTCGCCGGGCAACACCTCCACGCTCTTCGCCGGTGGGCAGAGCAACCGGCTGGTGACGATCGACACCGCCACGGGCCGCACCCCGTAGCCTCAGGAGAACGCTGCATGGCACGCACCGCCGGGATCCTTGCGCGCGCCCGCCTTCTGCGCCGGCTGGCGACGGGGCTGTGGCTCTGGCTGGCCGCGATGCTGGCGCCGCCGGCGCTCGCGCTGCCGGCCGAAGGCCCCGGCGGGCCCATCCTGGTCATCACCTCGGGCACGGCCAACAACGGCCCCTACCTGGCCGAGATCCTGCGCAACGAAGGCCTCAACCTGTTCGCCGTGGCCGACATCGCCAACGTCGATGCGGCGCTGCTGGCGTCCTACGAGGTGGTGGTGCTGGCCAAGATGGCGCTGCCGGCCGCGCGGGTCGACGACCTGACGGCTTGGGTGCAGGCGGGCGGCAACCTGATCGCGCTGGCGCCCGATGCGGCGCTGTCGCCCCTGCTGGGCCTGGCCTCGTCCGGCCAGCCGGCGCTGGCCAACGGCTTCGTGGCCATCGACACCACACGCTCGCCGGGCAACGGCCTGGTGAAGCAGACGCTGCAGTTCCACGGCGGCGCCACGCGCTACCTGCTCGACGGCGCCACGCCGCTCGCCGCGCTGTACCTCGACGCGACCACGCCGGCCGGGCACCCGGCGCTGACGCTGCGCGCAGCGGGGGCCGGCAAGGCGGCGGCCTTCGCCTACGACCTGGCCACCTCGGTCGTGCAGACGCGCCAGGGCAACCCCGCCTGGGCGGCGCAGGAGCGCGACGGCTTCGCGCCCATCCGCTCCGACGACAAGTTCTACGGCGCCGCGGCCGGCGATCCGCAGCCCGACTGGGTCGACCGCAACCGCGTGCGCATCCCGCAGGCCGACGAGCAGCAGCGCCTGCTCGCCAACCTGATCCTGCAGATGAACCAGAACCGCCGGCCGCTGCCGCGCTTCTGGTACTGGCCGCACGGCCACAAGGCCGTCGTCGTGATGACGGGCGACGACCACGGCAACGCCGGCACGGTGGGCCGTTTCGAGCAGTACCGTGCGCTGAGCCCGCCCGGCTGCTCGGTGGCCGACTGGCAGTGCATCCGGGCGACCTCCTACGTCTATCCGTCGACGCCGATCAGCGATGCGCAGGCCACGGCCTACGCGGCCGAGGGCTTCGAGGTCGGCCTGCACGTCAGCACCAGCTGCTTCGACTACACGCAGGCCTCTCTGGCGCAGACCTATGCCGACCAGCTCGCCAGCTGGCGCGCGCGCTTCGCCAGCGTGCCCGCGCCGCGCACGCAGCGGCACCACTGCATCGTCTGGAGCGACTGGACCAGCGGGGCGCTGGTGCAGCTCGCCAACGGGATGCGGCTCGACACCTCGTACTACTTCTGGCCGCCCGGCTGGGTCGCCAACACCCCCGGCTTCTTCAACGGCTCCGCGATGCCGATGCGCTTCGCCGACCCGGCGGGCGGGCTGATCGACGTCTTCCTCGCCGCCACGCAGATGACGGACGAGTCGGACCAGAGCTACCCGATGACGGTCGACACGCTGCTCGACGGCGCGCTCGGGGCCGATGGCTTCTACGGCGCCTACGTCGTCAATGCCCACACGGACCTGGCCGCCTCCGAGGTGTCGGACGCCGTGGTCGCGTCGGCACGTGCCCGCGGCGTGCCCATCATCTCGGCCGAGCAGCTGCTGGCCTGGCTGGACGGACGCAACGCCGCGGCCTTCGGCCTTGGCGACTGGACCGGTGGCACGCTGCAGTTCTCGGTGGCGCCGGGCCTCAACACCAACGGGCTGCAGTCGATGCTGCCGCTGCGCTGGGGGACGTCGGTGCTGTCGGCGCTGCAGCGCAACGGCACGCCGGTGGCCTGGAGCCTGCGCACGGTCAAGGGCGTCGAGTACGCCGCCTTCGCCGCCGACGGCGGCACCTATGCCGCCACCTACGGCGCGGACACTGAGCGCGCCACCGTCACCGGCGCGACGCCGGCCTCGGGGGCCACCGGCGTGGCCGTGGCGGCCACGGTGACCGCCACCTTCAGCGAGGCGATGGACCCGGCGACGGTGAACACCGACACGGTCGAGCTGCGCAACGCCGCCGGCGTGCGGGTGGCCGCCACGGTGTCGTACGACGCGGCCACGCGCACCGCCACGCTGGTGCCGGCCGCGCCGCTGGGCGGCAACGAGGTCCACACCGCCGCGGTACGCGGCGACGCGACCTTCGCGGTGCGCGACCCGGCCGGGCAGCCGGTGATGCCGGCCAGCTGGTCGTTCACCACCGGCGATGCGCCCGCGGCGCCCACCTGCCCGTGCCAGGCCTGGCCGCCCGGCGCGCAGCCGGCCGTGCCCTCCTTCCCCGATCCGGGCGCGGTGGAGCTGGGCGTGCGGTTCCGCACCGACCTGGCGGGCTTCATCACCGGCATCCGCTTCTACAAGGGCAGCGGCAACACCGGCACGCACGTCGGCAGCCTGTGGACCAGCGGCGGGCAGCTGCTGGCGCGCGCGACCTTCGGCACCGAGACCGCCACCGGCTGGCAGCAGGTGGACTTCGCCTCGCCGGTCGCCATTGCGGCGAACACCGTCTACATCGCGTCGTACCACGCGCCCAATGGCGGCTATGCCGCCACCAGCGGCTTCTTCGCCACCACGGGCGTCGACACGCCGCCGATGCACCTGCTGCGCGACGGCGTCGCCGGCGGCAACGGTCTGTACGCCTACAGCGGCAGCCCGACCTTCCCCAACGCCACCTACCAGTCGACCAACTACTGGGTCGACGCGGTGTTCGTGACGGCGCCCGCCGATACCGTGCCGCCGACCGTCACCTCCACGTCGCCCGCCGCCGGCGCGACCGGCGTGGCGACGAACGCCACGGTGAGCGCCGTCTTCAGCGAAGCGATGGACGCCGCGTCGATCACCGCCGCGACCGTCGAGCTGCGCGACGCGGCCAATGCGCTGGTCCCGGCGTCGGTCGGTTACGCCGCCGCGAGCCGCACCGCCACCCTGGTGCCTGCCAACCCCCTGGTGCCCGCGGCCTCGTACAGCGCCACGGTCAAGGGCGGCCCGGGCGGCGTGCGCGACGTCGCGGGCAACGCATTGGCCAGCGCATCGACGTGGTCGTTCGCCACCGCGGGTTCACCCGAGTGCGCGGCGCCGGCCAATCCGATCGTGGGCGAGAACTGCCTGCCCGGCAGCCCGCCCGCGGAATGGGACGTCGCGGGCATCGGCGACCCGAGCATCCAGGGCTTTGCGACGCAGATGAGCGTCAACCGCGGCGACACCGTCGTCTTCAAGGTCGACACCACCGCGGCGGACTACCGCATCGACATCTACCGCATCGGCTACTACGGCGGCCAGGGCGCGCGCAAGGTCGACACCGTGCTGCCGACCGCCGCGCTGCCCCAGCAGCAGCCGGCGTGCCTCAACCAGGCGGCCACCGGCCTGATCGACTGCGGCAACTGGGCCGTGTCCGGCGGCTGGGCCGTGCCGATGACCGCGACCTCGGGCATCTACCTGGCCCGGCTGCGCCGTGCCGACACCGGCGGCGCGAGCCACATGGTGTTCGTCGTGCGCGACGACGCCAGCACCGCGCCCATCCTGTTCCAGACCTCCGACACCACGTGGCAGGCCTACAACAACTACGGCGGCCGCAGCCTGTACCAGGGCGGGCCCGGCACCAACCCGGCACGTGCGTACAAGGTCAGCTACAACCGGCCGTTCGCGACCCGCGGCGTCGACGGCGGGCAGGACTGGCTCTTCAACGCCGAGTACCCGATGGTGCGCTGGCTCGAGTCCAACGGCTACGACGTCGGCTACATCGCCGGCGCCGACACCGACCGCGCGGGCGCCATGCTGCTGCAGCGCAAGGTGTTCCTCTCGGTGGGGCACGACGAGTACTGGACGGCGGGGCAGCGGGCCAGCGTGGAGGCTGCGCGCAACGCGGGGGTGCACCTCGCGTTCTTCAGCGGCAACGAGATGTTCTGGAAGGCGCGGTGGGAGCCGGGCATCGATGCCACGGCCGCCGCCTACCGCACGCTGGTGTCGTACAAGGAAACGCACGCCAACGCCAAGATCGATCCGTCCCCGCAATGGACGGGCACGTGGCGCGACCCGCGCTTCAGTCCGCCCGCCGACGGGGGGCGGCCGGAGAACGCGGTGACCGGCACGCTGTTCATGGTCAACGCGGGCGCGACCACCGCCATCGTGGTGCCGTCGGCCGAGGGCAAGATGCGCTTCTGGCGCAACACCAGCGTCGCCACGCTGGCTGCCAATGCCAGCGCCACGCTGGCCGCGTCGACGCTCGGCTACGAGTGGGACGTCGTGGCGGACAACGCCGTGCGCCCGCCGGGCCTGTTCACGCTGTCGCGGACCAGCGTCGCCAATGCGCCGGTGCTGCAGGACCACGGCTCCACCTATGCGTCGGGCACCGCGGTGCACGGGCTCACGCTGTACCGGCACGCCAGCGGCGCCCGGGTGTTCGGCGCGGGCACGGTGCAGTGGTCGTGGGGGCTGGACGCGGTGCACGACCGCGCCGGCCCGGCGGTCGACGTCCGCATGCAGCAGGCGACCGTGAACCTGCTGGCCGACATGGGCGTGCAGCCCGCGACGCTGAGGCCCGACCTGATCTTTGCGTCGCCGAGCACCGACGCCACCGCGCCGGCGAGCACCATCACCTCGCCCGCGCAGAGCGCGGTGCTGCGGCCGGGCACGGCCGTGACGATCACCGGCACCGCGACCGATGCCGGCGGCGTGGTGGCTGCCGTCGAGGTCTCGGTCGACGGCGGGACCACCTGGCGGCTGGCGAGCGGACGCAGCACGTGGACCTACAGCTGGACCCCCACCGCGACCGGCAGCGCGACCCTGCGCAGCCGTGCCGTCGACGACAGCGGCAACGTGCAGGTGCCCGGCGCCGGGGTCACCGTGTCGGTGCAGGCGGCCGACGTCACCCCGCCGACGATCACCGCGGTGTCGCCCGGCGTCAACGCGACAAACGTCAGCCGCACCACGAACGTCACGGTGACCTTCAGCGAGGCGATGACCGCGTCCACCATCACCGCCACGACCATCGAGCTGTTCAACCCGTCGGGCGCCAAGGTGTCCGCCACGGTGACCTACAACGCGTCGACGCGCACGGCCACGCTGAATCCGGCGTCCACGCTGGCGGCGCAGGCCCGATACACGGCCCGCGTGCGCGGCGGCAGCACGGACCCGAGGGTCAAGGACGCCGCCGGCAACGCCCTGCAATCCACCGCGACCTGGAGTTTTCGGACCAGGTAAACCCGCGGGCCGATGAATTTCTCGCCATTTTCTACAACCGCTTGCAAAAATAGCCGCGAGGTGGGTTTGGAACGATCAAAAAACATGGCTCAACCCGTTTCCATCCTGCTGGTGGACGACCACCGCCTGGTACGCGAAGGCATCCGGCACATCCTGTCCCAATCCGGGCAGTTGCAGGTCGAGGCAGAGGCGGCGGACGGCGAAGAGGCCCTGGAGAGTCTCCGCCGCCGTCCCTTCGACGTGGCGATCGTCGATCTCGGCCTGCCCGGCATGGACAGCATCGAACTCATCCGCCGCATCAGCGGACAGGGGGTTTCGGTGCTCGTCCTGACGATGCACGACGAGGAGCACTACGCCGTGCGCGCGTTCCGAGCTGGCGCCAGCGGCTACCTCACCAAGGACGCGATGCCGGACGACCTGATCGCGGCGGTGCACATGCTTGCCGCCGGCGGCACCTACGTCACGCCGACCTTCGTCGGCCGCCTGGCCCGCGGCCTCGTCAAACACGGGGCGGCGGCCCCGCACGCGCTGCTCAGCGAGCGGGAATTCCAGGTGTTCCGCCGCCTCGTCACCGGCCAGCGTGTCACCGACATCGCGCAGGCCATGGGCTTGTCGGTAAAAACCGTCAGCACCCACAAGACCCACGTGCTGTCGAAAATGGGCATGGGCAGCCCGGCCGAGTTGGTGAAATACGCGATGAAAACCCGGCTGTTCGGCGACGAAGCCGCCTGAGCCGCCGCCGGCTCTTATTAGGCAGTACTCACCAACGGCAGCCCGGCGCGGCTGTCGGAAAATGCCGACTATTCATCCTTGGGATGGGCTCCCCCTAACCCCCCATTTTGGGGGTCATTCTCGGCGCAGGCCGCGAACCTTGCCGACGGGCCGGAATCGCTATACCTGGACCGCGGCGCGCGAGAATTTGCTGGAGATGGCGGCATTCTGCAAAATCGGCCGCATCTTCCTAAGAATCCACCGATAGGCCCCTCGGCCGGCGCCTATCCCTCATCGGAATAACTCGACCCACCCCTTCCAGGCAGCCGATTGCGAGCGTGACGTCCTTCCACCAAGCTTGGTTACAAGCTGACGGAGCTGGGAGGTATGGGGTGAATGCATCAAGCAGTACGGTGGCGCCGCCGCGGGCGCAGCAGCATCCGGGGTCGCTGGCCCTGAGGCCCTCGGACGGGGCCCGCGAGTTGATACAGATCCTGGACGCCGACACCGCGTCCGCAACCGCGCAGGTGCTGTGGCGCCTGGGCATACCGCGCCGGCGCGTCAAGGGCCTCGCAGCCCTCTTCAACGAGGGCGACAGCGTCGAGAGCCTCTACGTCGTGCAGGTGGGCACGTTCAAGCTGTTGAAGACCGCCGAAGACGGCTACGAGCAGGTGCTGGGCTTCTGCTCGCGCGGCGACGTGCTGGGCGGCGACGGCCTGTGGTCGCACCGCCACCCCACCGCCGCGGTGGCGCTGGAGGACTCCAGCGTGTTCGCGCTGCCGCTCAACAGCCTGCAGCGGCTGACCGACGAGCTGCCCACCTTCGACCGTGCGCTGCAGGGCGCGCTCAGCCGCCAGCTCGCGGCGGCGGCCGAGGTGGCGGAGGTGATGGCGGCGGTCTCGGCCGAGGTGCGCCTGGCGCGCTTCCTCGTGCAGCGCTCGAGCCGGATGGTGGAGTTGGGCGAGTCGCCCCGCCACCTGCTGCTGCGCATGAGCCGCCGCGACATCGCCAGCGCGCTCGGCGTGGCGCACGAGACGGTCAGCCGGTCGTTCGGGATCCTGGCGGAGTGGGGCTACCTGCGCGTCGACAACCGCAACATCGAGATCCTGGACCTGGAGGGCATCCGCGCCTGCTCGCGCAGCACGCGCGGCCTGCTCGAGCCCCGGGCACACGCCCGTTCATGAACCGAGGCGCCGTTCACGGCCTCGCAGCGCGGCGGCTGTTGCAGCCGCGCTGCGCTTTGTGAAAACCTTGTAAAGAAACCACGGGAGACACGCCGGCCGCATCACATTTTTTACTTCTTATTTCGTCAATCCCTAGGTCAGGGGGTCTGCGGCGACACAATGGGCGCTGGCGGCTTCCTCCTGCTCGCGTCCTCGGACTCCACGCAAAACAACCACAAAGTCTTCGCAGCCCTCGCCGCCAATTTGATCAGACAACTTGACCGAGGAATCTTGATGAAGACTTTGAGACAGGCGGGCGCCCGCAATGGCCGCCCGCAAGGCCCTTCCATGCTCTTTTTGTCGGCACTCTGCCTGGCCGTCACCGCTTGCGGTGGTGGCAGCGAGGACGAATCGGCGGAAGCCATGGCCGAAGAGGGCCGCGCGAGCGCGCTGGCCATCGCGGGCAGCAACCAGGCCGGACCGGCCGGCAACTGGGTGAAGGTGGCCTCCGAAGGCGGCCGCTTCCGCCTCAACACCACCACCACCGTCGCCTACGGCGCCGGCACGCGCTGGGTGCAAAAGCGCCTGTCGGGCCGCGTGAACTGCGACAACGCCACCTTCGGCGACCCGGCCTACGGCATCCACAAGATGTGCCTGATCCCGGCCAGCCCGACCTCGGGCTCCGGCGCCCCCGCACCGGCCCCTGCACCCGCTCCGGCGCCTGCCCCGGCCCCCGCGCCCACGCCGTCCCCTTCGCCCGCCCCCGCGCCGGCGCCGGCGCCGTCCGCCGCCGCCCCCTGCACGCAGACGCTGAATCCCGGTGCCAACGTCGCGCAGGCCGTCTCTGCCGCCGCCGCCGGCGCCACCATCTGCCTGAACGCCGGCTCCTACGGCACCGTCTCGCTCGACAACATCGCCAAGTCGACTGCCGTCACGGTGCGTTCCACCAGCGACCGCAGCGCCAGCCTGCGCGTGGACGTCGGCGGCACCACGAACCGCATCACGCTGGACAGCCTGACGCTGACGGGCTCGTACCTGCAGGGCAAGCCCGCCAACATCACGTACCGCAACAGCACCTTCACCGGCCAGCTGGTGTTGCGGATGGACGGCAACAGCAACGCCAACATCGTCGTCGAGGGCAGCACCTTCAACGGCATCAGCGTGTGCAGCTCCTGCTATGAAGGCCGGCTGCAGGTGCAGGGCGGCAGCTACCCGGTGGGTGTCACGATCCGCAACAACCACTTCGGTGGCGCCGGCGAATCGGACGGCATCCAGCTGGGCGCGCCCGGCGTCGTGATCGGCCCCGGCAACGTGTTCGACGGCATCGTGCAGGGCAGCTACGGCCGCCATGTCGATGCGATCCAGGGCTACGGCCAGAGCCGCACCACCATCACCGGCAACTACTTCGTGCGTGGCGACACGTACCTGATGTTCCCCGATGGCGGCTCCGGCGAGATCATCACGCACAACGTCTTCGACGGCGGCACGCGCGGCAACAACGGCATCCAGCTGGGCTCGCACAGCAATGGGCAGTTCCTGCACAACACCGTGCGCAACGTGGCGATCAACATGGACAAGAAGGTGGAGAACCCGACGCCCACGCAGAACGCCGTCGCGCGCTACAACATCCTGATCGGCACCACGTTCAAGACGGTCGACTCCAACGGCACCGCCGCCTGCAGCGGCTGCACCTTCGACTCCAACCTGTTCGGCGCGGGCGCCACGCCCAAGGGCACGAACACGCTGGTCGCGACGCCGCTGTTCACCGGCGGCACCGCGCCCACGGCGTGGACGGGCTGGCAGCTGCAACCCGCATCGCCGGGCTACAAGGCGGCCGACAACGGCTCCGACCACGGCCCCAGCCGCTTCGGCAGCAACTGACGAAGCGCCCCGCGCTTCGCTGAACGCCCCCGTCGGCCTCGCGGCCGGCGGGGGCTTTTTCATGGGGGCGGTGCACCCCCCATTCCAGCCTCGCGATCGTTGAGGTGGCTCAATCGACCCGCGACGGCGCTGGACATAGTTGGTCCAGGCGATCGAACGGCGTGATGGTGCGGTCGCCCACAAAGGGGGGAGCGATGACCGTGGGAGCCCGAACGCGCCAAGTGCAGACCGCATCGGTCCTGTCCGCCTGCGACGGGCCGGTGGTCGCCCTCGGGAAACGGGCCGACGACATCGGCCCGGCGCCCGCGCCGGCGCAGCCGGCCCCGCACCGCATCGACGACGCGGCCCACGTGGTGCTGGACGAGCATGCCTTCCGCCAGGAGCTGGCGCGCGAGCGGCGGCGGGTAGAGCGGACGCAGGCGCCGCTGTCGATGCTGATCTACCGCATCGACGCCGAAGGCGGCGAGCGCGAGCCCTGCGCCGCGAGGCTGCTGCACATCCTGCGGCGCATCGCGCGGCGCACCGACGTCGTGGGCCGGCTCGCCGACGCCGAGGTCGCCGTGCTGCTGCCCGACACCCGCGAGGCCGGGGCGCTGCGCCTGCTGGACAAAACGCTGGACGAGGTGGCCGAGCTGCCGGTGTCGGCGGCCACCGTGTCCTACCCGCACTGCGTGTTCGACCAGGTCGGCAAGGGCGGCCATGCCGAGGCGCCGTTCACGCGCGACTGGCCGCTGCAGGCGGACCGCACGGCGCGCGCGCCATACCTCGGCAAGCGGATGTTCGACGTGCTCGGCGCGCTGGCCGCGCTGCTGCTGCTGTCGCCGCTGATGCTGCTCACCGCGGCCGCCGTCGCCGCGACCTCGCGCGGGCCGGTGATCTTCCGGCAGGTGCGGCTGGGGCAGGGCGGCCGGCCTTTCGAGTTCTACAAGTTCCGCTCGATGGTGGCCGACGGCGACACCGGCATCCACCGCGAGTTCGTCACCAGCCTGATCAAGGGCCGGCCGGTGCAGGCCGGCGAGGGCGGCGCGCCGGTCTACAAGCTGCGCGGCGATCCGCGCGTCACGCCGGTGGGCCGGCTGATCCGAAAGGCCAGCATCGACGAGCTGCCGCAGCTCTTCAACGTGCTGCGCGGCGACATGAGCCTGGTCGGCCCGCGCCCGCCGCTGCCCTACGAGGCCGAGCACTACAGCGCCTGGCACCTGCACCGGGTGCTCGACATGAAGCCCGGCATCACCGGCCTGTGGCAGGTCGACGGGCGCAGCCGCGTGCCCTTCGACGAGATGGTCCGCATGGACCTGCGCTACAGCCGCCAGTGTTCGCTGAGGCTGGACCTGCGGATCCTGCTGAAGACCATCGTGGTCGTCCTGCGCTGCGACGGCGCGGGCTAGCTCCGGGAGACAACGACAACATGCACATCGACGACGCCCACATCCTGGTGACCGGCGGCTGCGGCCTGATCGGCTCGACCACCATCGACCTGCTGCTGGCCGAGCACGCGCCCGCACGCATCGTGATCCTCGACAACCTGGAGCGCGGCAGCCTCGACAACGTGGCCCACGCGCTGAAGGACCGGCGCGTCAAGCTCATACGCGGCGACGTGCGCAACCCGGCCGACGTGCGCCACGCGATGCTCGGCATCGATGCGGTCGTGCACATGGCGGCGCTGCGCATCACGGCCTGCGCCGCCGACCCGCGGGCGGCGATGGAGGTGATGTGCAACGGCAGCTTCAACGTCGTCGATGCCGCACGCGCCTCCGGCGTGAAGAAGGTCGTCGCGGCGTCCTCGGCATCGGTCTACGGGGCGGCCGACCGCTTTCCCACCGCGGAGGACCACCATCCCTACAACGACCAGACCTGGTACGGCGCGAGCAAGGTGATGCTGGAGGGGCTGCTGCGCGCGTACCACGCGATGTACGGGCTGCCCTACGTGGCGCTGCGCTACTTCAACGTCTACGGCCCGCGCATGGACACGCAGGGCAAGTACACCGAGGTGCTGATCCGCTGGATGGAGCGCATCGCGGGCGGCCAGCCGCCGCTGATCCTCGGCGACGGCAAGCAGACGATGGACTTCGTCTACATCGACGACGTCGCGCGGTCCAACGTGCTGGCGCTGGCGAGCGACGTGAGCGGCGAGGTCTTCAACGTGGCGACCGGCGTCGAGACCAGCCTCGAGGCGCTCGCCTTCCAGGTGCTGCGCGGCATGCACAGCGACCTGCTGCCGGTGCACGGCCCGGAGCGCAGCGTCAACGCGGTGCCGCGGCGCCTGGCCGATACCGCCAAGGCGCGGCGCATGCTCGGCTTCAGCGCCGAGGTCGGCCTCGCCGAGGGGCTTTCGCGGCTGATCGCCTGGTGGCAGGCGCAGCAGGCCGTGGCGGTGGCGCGATGATCCCGATGACACGGCCCGAGATGGGCGAGCCCGAGGCCGCGGCCGCACGCCGGGCGATCCTGAGCGGCTGGGTCACGCAGGGGCCCGAGGTCGCGGCCTTCGAGCAGGAGTTCGCGCAGGCGGTGCAAGCGCCGCACGCCTGCGCCGTCTCCAACTGCACGACGGCGCTGCATCTGGCGCTGCGCGTCGCGGGCGTGCTGCCGGGGCACGAGGTGGTCACCGTCAGCCATTCGTTCATCGCCACCGCCAATGCGGTGCGTTACTGCGGCGCGATGCCGGTCTTCGTCGACATCGATCCCGCCACCTTCAACATCGACCCGCGGCGCATCGAGAGGGCCATCGGCCCGCGCACCCGCGCCATCCTGTGCGTGCACCAGATGGGCATGCCGTGCGAGCTGCAGGCGCTCGTGGAGATCGCGCGCCGCCACGGCCTGCCGCTGGTCGAGGACGCGGCCTGCGCCATCGGCAGCGCCGTGCTCTGGGCGGGCGAATGGCAGCCGATCGGGCGGCCGCACGGGGACGTGGCGTGCTTCTCGTTCCATCCGCGCAAGGTCGTCACCACCGGCGACGGCGGCATGCTCACCACCCGCCATGCGGACTGGGACCGCCAGTACCGGCTGCTGCGGCAGCACGCGATGAGCGTGCCCGACACCGTGCGGCACGCCAGCGACCGCGTCAGCTTCGAGCACTACGACCAGCTGGGCTTCAACTACCGGCTCACCGACATCCAGGCCGCGGTGGGCCGCGAGCAGCTGCGCCGCCTGCCCGGCATCGTCGCGCGGCGCCGCGCCATCGCGTCGCGCTACCGGCAGCTGCTGGCGGCGGTGCCCGGCGTGCGGGCGCCCGCCGAGCCGGCGCACCTGCGCAGCAACTGGCAGAGCTACTGCGTGCGCCTGCCGGCGGACGTCGACCAGGCGGGGGTGATGCAGCACCTGCTCGATGCCGGCATCGCCAGCCGCCGCGGCATCATGTGCAGCCACCGCGAGGCGGCCTGCGCCGACGTGCCGGTGCACCACGCGCTGAAGCACTCCGAGGCCGCGCAGGACGGCTGCATCCTGCTGCCGCTCTACCCGTCGATGACGCAGGACGAGCAGCGCCAGGTGGTCGATGCGCTGGCGGCGGCCTGCCGCGCCGCGGCGCGGCCGAAAGCAGCCGATGCGGCCTGACGCGGCCAGTCCCGGCCGGGCCGAAGGCACGAGCTACGGGCAGATCCTGCGGTCGTCGGCGCTGATGGGCGGCTCCAGCCTCGTCGCGCTCGTCGCCTCGGTGCTGCGCACCAAGGCCATCGCGATGCTGCTCGGGCCGGCCGGGGTGGGCCTGGCCTCGCTGTTCGGCGCCGTGGGCGACCTGGCGCGCAGCCTGTCGCAGATGGGCATCGGCAGCAGCGGCGTGCGCCACATGGCCGAGGCGGCAGGCAGTGGCGACACCGCGCAGGCGGCGCGCACGGCCGCGGTGCTGCGCCGCGTGTCGGGGCTGCTGGGCCTGGCCGGCGGCGCGGCGCTGGTGCTGTTCAGCCGGCCCATCTCGGTGCTCACCTTCGACCATGCCGGCCATGCCGCGGAGGTCGCGTGGCTGGGCGCGGCGGTGTTCTTCGGCGTCGTCGCCGACGGGCAGGCGGCGGTGCTGCAGGGCATGCGGCACATCCGCGCGCTGGCTGGCGTGGCGGTGGCCACCGCGGTGGGCGGCACGGTGCTGGGCGTCGCCTCGGTGGCGGCCTGGGGCGAGGCCGGCATCGTCCCCTCGCTGGTGGCGACCGCGTTCGTCACCTGCGCCGCCGCGGCCTGGCAGGCACGCCGGCTCGGCCTGCCGGCGCAGCGGGTGGAGATGCAGGCGCTGTGGCCTGCGGCCGGCGCGCTGCTGAAGCTCGGCATCGCCTTCATGGCCAGCGGGCTGCTCGTGACCGGGGCCGGCTACGCGGTGCGCACGCTGGTGCTGCGGCTGTCCGGCCTGGAGGCGGCGGGCCTGTACCAGGGCGCCTGGATGGTGGGCGGCGTCTACGTGGGCTTCATCCTGCAGGCGATGTCGTCCGACTTCTACCCGCGCCTGGTGGCCGCGGCGAACGACGATGCACGCACCAACCGGCTCGTCAACGAGCAGGCGCAGGTCAGCCTGCTGCTCGCGGGCCCGGGCGTGCTGGCGACGCTGACGTTGGCGCCCCTGGCCCTCACGCTGCTGTACAGCCACCGGTTCGACGGCGCGGCCGAGGTCCTGCGCTGGCTGTGCCTGGGCATGGCGATGCGGGTCGTCACCTGGCCGATGGGCTTCATCATCGTGGCGCGCGGGCACCGGCTGCTGTTCCTGTCGGCCGACTTCATCTGGGCGCTTGCCCACGTCGCAGCCGCTTGGCTCGGGCTGCACCACTTCGGGCTGGCGGGCGCGGGTATGGCCTTCTTCGCCTCGTACGTGCTGCATGCCGCGGTGGTCTACCCGATCGTGCGGCGGCTCAGCGGCTTCCGCTGGTCGCCCGGCAACCTGCGCACCGGCGGCGCGATGCTGGGCATGGCGGGCGCCTGCTTCGTCGGCTTCGTGCTGTTGCCGACGGCCTGGGCCGCCGCCTTCGGCGCCGCGCTCACCGCCGCCAGCACGGTGCTGGCGCTGCACCGGCTGCTGGCCCTGGCGCCCGTTGCCGTGCTGCCGTCGCCCGTGCGCCGCCTGCTGGCGCTGTTCACCGCACCCGGCCGCGTGGCCGCCGAGGAGCCCCGCGCATGAAGCAGACGGTGCAGTACGCGGTCGTCACGCCGGTGCGCGACGAGGTCCGCCACATCGGCCGGACCATCGATTCGATGGCGGCGCAGACGATCCGGCCTGCCCGGTGGGTCATCGTCGACGACGGCTCGACCGACGGCACCTCGGCGCTGCTGGACCACCGCTGCGCGACGCTGCCCTGGATCACGGTGCTGCACCGGCACGACCGCGGCTTCCGCGCGGCAGGCGGTGGGGTGATGCAGGCCTTCCATGCCGGGCTGGCGCTGCTGGCCGACACGCCCTGGGAGTTCCTGGTCAAGCTCGACGGCGACCTGAGCTTCGCACCGGGCTACTTCGAGGCCTGCCTGGAAGCCTTCCGGCAGGACGCCACGCTCGGCATCGGCGGCGGCACCGTGCACCAGCTGGAGGACGGCGCGCTGTACGTCGATTCGGCGGGCGATCCGCCGTTCCATGTGCGCGGCGCCACCAAGATCTACCGGCGGGCCTGCTGGGCGCGCATCTCCCCGCTGATCGAGGCGCCGGGCTGGGACACCTTCGACGAGGTGCAGGCCAACTTCCGCGGCTGGACGACACGCACCTTCCCCGACCTGGCCGTCGTGCAGCTCAAGCCCACGGGCGCCGCCGCCGGCCGCTGGCGCGACGCCTTCAAGAACGGCCGGGCCAACTACGTCTCCGGCTACCACCCGGCCTTCATGCTGGCCAAGTGCGTGCGCCGGGCCTTCCGGCGGCCGATGCTGGTGCAGGCGGCGGGGCTGCTGTCGGGCTATTGCTCGGGTTACCTGAAGCAGGTGCCGACGGCCCCCGATCCGGACGCGATCCGCTGGCTGCGCGGCCAGCAGCTGCGGCGCCTGACGCTGCGCTCCAGCATCTACGGCTAGGGCGGCCCGGCGATGTGCGGCATCAGCGGCGTACTGCAGACCGGCCCGCAAGCGCAGGCCGACGAGGCGCTGGTGCGTGCGATGGCCGCGCAGATGGGCCACCGCGGGCCCGATGGCAGCGGCCAGTACGTCCGCGGGCCGGTGGGCCTGGGCCACACCCGGCTGAGCATCATCGACCTGGAAGGCGGCGCGCAGCCGATGCCCAACGAGGACGGCTCGGTGTGGGTGGTCTTCAACGGCGAGATCTACAACTTCCGCGAGCTGCGCGCGTCGCTGGAAGCGGCGGGGCACCGGTTCCGCACTGCGTCCGACACCGAGGTCATCGTGCACCTCTACGAGGACCTGGGCGAGGACTGCATCGCGCAGCTGAACGGCATGTTCGCGCTGGCGCTGTGGGACGAGCGGCGGCGCAAGCTGCTGCTGGCGCGCGACCGCCTGGGCATCAAGCCGCTCTACTACGCGCGCACGCCGCGCTCGCTGCTCTTCGCCTCGGAGATCAAGCCGCTGCTGTGCGACCCGGCCGTCGCCCGCGGCGTGAACCTGCAGGCGATCGACCGCTTCCTCACGCACTACTACCTGCCGGGCACGCAGACGCTGTTCGACGGCGTGCAGCGCCTCGCGCCGGGCCACTGGATGACGGTGCAGGACGGCCGCACCGAGGTCCGCCCCTACTGGGACCTGCGCTTCGACACGCCGGCCGGCGCCGCCGGCTACGAGGAGGCCGTCGAGGCCCTGCGCGGCCTGCTCGGCCGCTCGGTGCGCGACCACCTGATCAGCGACGTGCCGGTGGGGGTGCTGCTCAGCGGCGGCGTCGACTCGACCGGCGTGCTCGCCCACGCGGCCGGCGCCTCGGCCGCGCCGCTGCACAGCTTCACGATGGGCTTCGACGGCGAGGGCTTCGCCGACGAGCGGCCCTACGCCCGCATCGCCGCGCAGCGCTTCGGCACGGTCCACCACGAGGTCTCGATGAGCGCGGCGCAGTTCCGGGACTACCTGCCGGCCTATGTGCGGCACATGGAGGAGCCGGTGTGCGAGCCGCCGGCGATCGCGCTGCACTTCCTGGCGCGCGCGGCACGGCACGCCGGCGTCAAGGTGCTGCTGTCGGGCGAGGGGGGCGACGAGGCCTTCGGCGGCTACCCGGAGTACCGCAACCTGCTGATGCTCGAGCGGCTGAAGGCGGCGGCGCCGGGGGCGCCCTGGCTGCTGCGCGGCGGCTTCCAGGCCCTGCGGGGCGCGGGCTGGCGGCGCGGCAGCCACTACGCCGCGCTGTCGGCGCTGACCATCGACCGCTACTACCTCAGCCGCACCGCCACGCCGCATTCGCCCTTCAACCGGCTCAAGGCCGCGCTGTACCGGCCGGCGTTCGCCGAGGCGCTGGGCCGGCACCGCCCCGACGACACCACGCACGCGCTCTGGCGCCGCATGCGCGGCCAGCCGCTGCTCAGCGGCATGCTCTACGTCGACAGCAAGACCTGGCTGCCCGACGACCTGCTGGTCAAGGCCGACCGCATGACGATGGCCGCTTCGGTGGAGTTGCGCGTGCCGCTGCTCGACCCGCGCATCCTCGAATTCGCCGCGTCGCTGCCGGCGCACTTCAAGGTGCGCGGCTGGACGCTCAAGCGGATCCTCAAGGACGCGCTGTCGCAGGCGGTGCCCGCGCAGATCCTGTCGCGCCGCAAGACCGGCTTCCCGGTGCCGTACGCCCGCTGGCTGCGGCACGAGCTGCGCGGCCTGGTGTTCGATGCGCTGCTGGACCGCCAGGCGCTGACGCAGGCCTATTTCCGCCGCGACGCCGTCGAGCGCCTGCTGCGGGCGCACGATCGCGGCGAGGGCGGGTCGAAGGAAGTGTTCTCGCTGCTGGTGCTGGAGCTCTGGCACCGCGAGTTCGCGGACGCGGGCGGGGCGGGCGCATGGTCGCCGGCCGAGGCGCCGGCCGCCGCGCCGGCCCGGCCCTGGCAGCCGCCGCACCCGCCGGCACTGCCGCAGGAGGCGCCGGCGTGAACCTGCTCTCGCTGGGCCTGGCCGGCGTCGGCGCCATCGCGCTGTGGACGCTGCCGCGCACGTTCGCCGCGCTGCCGCTGCTGCTGGCCGCGGTGTACACCACCACGGGCGTGGCCATCGAGATCGGGCCGGCCAACTTCTCGGTGCTGCGCCTGCTGGTCGCGGTGGGGGTGCTGCGCGTGCTGGTGCGCGGCGAGTCGATGGCCGGCGGCGTGGGCACGACCGACAGGCTGATGCTGGCCTGGGCGGCGTGGCTGGTGGGCAGCGCGGTCTTCCACGAGCCCGGCACCTGGATCTACCGCGCCGGCATCGTCTGGAGCGACCTCGGCTGCTACGTGCTGCTGCGTGTGTTCGTGCGCGACGCGCAGGAGCTGCTGCGGCTCTTCGGCGCCGCCTGCGCGGCGCTGCTGCCGGTGTCGCTGCTGATGCTGGTGGAGACGCACACCGGCGAGAACGCGTTCTCGGTGCTGGGCGGCGTCAACCCGATGGCGGCGATGCGCGACGGCCAGCTGCGCGCGAGCGGCCCCTTTGCGCATCCGATCCTGGCGGGCACGGTCGGCGCCGCCTGCGTGCCGATGGCGATCGCGCTGTGGCGCCAGCGCCGCGGCCTGGCGCTGCTGGGCTTCTTCGATGCCGCCGCGATGCTGTACGCCAGCCATTCGAGCGGTCCCGTGCTGATGGCCGGCTTCATCGTGCTGGCGCTGTGCTTCTGGCCGCTGCGCTGGCACATGCGCGAGGTGCGGCTGGCGCTGGTGGCGGCCGGCATCGCGCTCCAAGGCGTGATGAACGACCCGTTCTACTTCGTGCTGGCGCGGGTCGACATCGCCGGCGGCAGCCGCGGCTGGCACCGCGCGCAGCTGATCCGCTCGGCGCTGGAGCACCTCGACGAATGGTGGCTCGTCGGCACCGACTACACGCGGCACTGGATGGCCTCGGGCATCTACGCGAACCGCCAGCACACCGACATCACCAACCATGTGCTGGCGATGGGGGTGATGGGCGGGCTGCTGCTGATGCTGCTGTTCGTGGCGGTGCTGGCTTCGGCGTTCCGCGACGTGGGGCGGGTGGTCCACGCGAACGGCGGCGCGCCGGACACGGTGCCTGGCCAGGCGCCCGACACGGCGGCCGGGGACGGGGACAACGGGGCCCGCGCCGCCGCGCCGCTGCCGCCCGACCGGCTGGCCTGGCTGCTCGGCGCGACGCTGTTCGGCCACCTGCTCAACTTCATGTCGGTGTCGGTGTTCGACCAGTCGGTGTTCTTCGTCTACCTCACGCTCGCAGGCATCGCCGCGCTGGTGCTGCACCAGGGCCAGGCGGCCGCGGAGGAGGACACGCTGCCCGGGCACTGGCACAGCCGGGGGATGGTGCGCTCATGAACGGCATCTCGGTGATCATCGTCAGCTGGAACGCGAGGGCGTACCTGCACGCCTGCCTGCAGTCGGTGCGCGCGTGCGGGCGCGGGGGCGTCGTCGGCGAGGTGATCGTCGTCGACAACGCATCGTCCGACGGCTCGGCCGCGATGGTGCGCGACGCCTTCCCGGAGGTGCGGCTCGTCGAGGCCGGTGCCAACCTCGGCTTCGCCCGCGCCAACAACCTCGGCATGTCGCTCGCGTGCGGGCCGCTGCTGGCGCTCGTCAACTCCGACGTGGAGGTGCGGCCGGGCTGCTTCGAGGCGCTGGCCGGCTGCCTGCAGTCCGACCCCCGCATCGGGCTGGCCGGGCCGCGCATCGTCGACCGGCAGGGCCGGGCGCAGGGCAGCTGCCGGCGCAGGCCCACCGTGTGGAACACCTTGTGCCGCACGCTGGCGCTGGACCGGGTGTTCGGCCGCCATGCGCTGCTCTCGGGCCACGAGATGCGGCACTTCGCGCACGACACCCGCGCCGAGGCCGAGGTGCTCAGCGGCTGCTTCTGGCTGGCACGCGCGAGCGCGGTCGCGGAGGTCGGCCCGCTGGACGAGCGGTTCTTCTTCTACATGGAGGACGTCGACTGGTGCCGGCGCTTCGCCGCGCGCGGCTGGCGCATCGTGTTCGAGCCGGCCGCCGTCGCGCTGCACCACGGCGGCGCCAGTTCCGCCAACGCGCCGCTGCGCTACAGCATCCAGTACCTGCGGTCGAACCTGGCGTACTGGCGCAAGTACTACGGCCTGGCCGGCGATGCCTTGTTCCGCTCGCTGGCGCTGCTGCACCACGGGCTGCGGCTGGCGGCGCGGGGCGTCCGGCGGCTGCTGGGCGGGGTGCCGTCGGACCCGCTGCGCCACAAGCTGCGCGAGGACCTGGCGTGCCTGCGCTGGCTGCTCACCGGAAAGGACGTCGCGTGACCCCCGCCAACGCCGCCGCCGCGCCGCGCGCCATCTGCAGCCTGCAGGGGCCGCACAGCGCCATCGCCCATGCGCGCCCGCTGCTGGCGCTGCTGGAGGCCCTGCTGCCGGTGCGGTTCGACGAGGCGCGGCAATCGCGCATCAGCCTGCAGGCCCGCCGTGCGCTGCGCGTGCAGCTGCTCGCGGCCGACGACGACGGCCAGGGGGCCGGCGGGGGCGAGGATGCGCAGGCCGAGCGCGTGCCGTCGCTGCGGGTCTCGCTCTGGGCCGCGGCGGCGCACGAGGACGCGCTGATGGCGGTGGACGTGCGCTTCGCCGACGACCCCGCCGTGCCCTGGCCGCTGCGCGGGCGCACGCTGCGCACCCGGGCCTCGGCACGGGCGCCGCTGGCGGCGCCGCCCGGCGGCACGCGCGTGCTGGCGACCTGCGGGGGCGAGCCGTGGTGGACGGTCGAGGAGCGCGCCGGGACCGCCCACCACCGCAGCGCCTTCGCACTGCCGGCGCTGGCCGAAGGCCAGGGCTTCGCGGATGTGTTCAACGGCCAGCGCTTCATCGAGCTGCTGCCGCTGCTGCACCTGCTGCGCATCGTGTCGGGCGAAGCGGCCTTCGTGGCGCCGCCGCTGCGCGCCGCGTTCATGGTCGACGACCCCAACCTGCACTGGCCGAGCTACGGCCACGTGGACTACCGCGTGCTGTCGCGGCAGGCCGCCCGCCACCGCTACCACGTGTGCTTCGCGACCGTGCCGGCCGACACCTGGTTCACGCACGCGGCCACCGCGGCGATCTTCCGCGAGCATCCGTCCACGCTGTCGCTCACGGTGCATGGCAACGACCATGCGCGCAACGAGCTGTCGGTGCCGCGCAGCGCGCCCGGCGCGGTCGCGCTGCTGCAGCAGGCGCTGCGGCGCATCCGACGGCTCGAGGCCGCGGCGGGCGTGTCGGTGAGCCGGGTGATGGTGCCGCCGCACGGCGCGTGCAGCGCCGCGATGCTCGCGCTGCTGCCGGCCCTGGGCTTCGACGGCGCGTGCCTGTCCACCGGCTCGCTGCGGGCGCACAACCCCGGCGCACCCTGGCACCGCACCGCGGGATACGCGCCGGCGGAATGGGTGCAGTCCTGCCCGGTAATGCCGCGCTGGGGGCTGGGCGGCGAGCCGCGCAACGCGCTGCTGCTGGCGGCCTACCTCGGCCAGGCCCTGGTGCTGCGGGTGCACCAGCAGGACCTGCGCGGCGGGCCCGCGCTGTTCGACGAGTGGGCCGGTTTCATCAACGGCCTGGGCGACGTGCACTGGTCGGGCATGGCGTCGCTGGCTGCGCGCGGCGCGGCGTGGCGCCGCGAGGGCGATATCTGCCGCGTGCGGCCTTTCGGCCGGCGCGTCGAGCTCACCCTCGACGGCGGCTGGCCGCGCGGCGCCGTCGAGGTCGAGCCCCGGCCGGGCGTGCGCTGGCACTGCATCAGGTCCGACGCCCCAGGGCTCCCGGCGCTGACGATCGAGGCGGCCGCGCCCGCGGAGCCCGACGAGTCCGCGCCGCCGCGGCGCCGGCCGGCGCTGGCGGTGCGGCGCCTGCTCGCCGAGGCCCGCGACCGGCTTTCCGTGATGCTGCCTGGTCCGGCCCGCGCGGCGGCCGTGCCCGGGCTCGACCCGAGGAGTTGACGATGCGACAGGCCGTGCGCGTGCTGCTGCTGGTGGAGAACAACAGCTACCCCTTCGACTTCCGCGTGCGGCGCGAGGCCCAGGCCCTGCGCGACGCCGGCTACCGCGTCTCGGTGATCGCGCCGCGCGCGCCCGGGCAGCGGTGGCGCGAGGAGATCGACGGCATCCGGGTGCACCGCTTCCCACAGCCGCCGGGCGGCCGGGGCATCGCCGGCTATGCGTTCGAGTTCCTCTACGCGACGCTGGCGATGGGCGCGCTGGCGGGCTGGGTGGTGCTGCGCGAGGGTGTCGACGTCGTGCATGCCGCCAACCCGCCCGACGTGCTGTGCGCGATCGGCGCGGTGGCCGGGCTGTGCGGCAAGAAGTTCGTGTTCGACCAGCACGACCTGTCGCCCGAGATCTACCTCTCGCGCTCCGCGCGGCAGCGCAAGGACATCGCCTACCGATGCCTGCGGCTGGCCGAGCGCTGCGCCTACGCGGCGGCGGACGTCGTGATCGCGACCAACGAGTCGTACCGCCAGCTGGCAATCGAGCGCGGTGGCAAGCCGGCCGACAAGGTCTTCGTGGTGCGCAACGGGCCGCCGCTGTCGTACCAGCCGATGCCGCCCGACCCGGCGCTGCGCGGCCGGGCCGCACACCTCATCGGCTACGTCGGGATGATCGGTCCGCAGGACGGGCTCGACTATTGGCTGCGGGCCATCGCGCACATGGTGCACCGCCTCGGGCGGCGCGACTTCCTCGCCGTGATCATCGGCCACGGCGATGCGCTGCCGGGCATCCAGGCCCTGGCCGGCGAGCTGGGCATCGAGCCGTGGGTGCACTTCACCGGGCTGCTGCCCGAGCAGGAGGCGCGCCGCCACCTGTCGGCCACCACGGTCTGCATCCAGCCCGACCCGTCCAGTCCGCTCAACGACAAGTCGACGATGAACAAGATGATGGAGTACATGGCGCTCTCCAAGCCCAGCGTGGCCTTCGACCTGCCCGAGACGCGCCGCTCGGCCGAAGGCGCCGCGCTCTACGCGCAGGCCAACGACGAGCAGGACTTCGCCGCCCGCGTCTGCTGGCTGCTCGACCGGCCCGAGGAGTGCGCGCGCATGGGCGAGATCGGCCGCCGCCGCGTGGCCGAGTCGCTGGCCTGGGAGCATTCGGTGCCGCGGCTGCTGCGCGCCTACGCCGACGGGCTCGGCCTGGGGCCGGCATGAAACAACCGGCACCGACCTCTTTGCCGACCTCTGCGCCGGCCGGGCGCATGGCCGGCTCCCCCGCGGCGGCCATCCGCACCGTGCCGTGCCCCGCCTGCCCGGTGTGCGGCGCCACCGGCGCCTGGCTCTACCGCGGCCTGCACGACCGCCTCTTCGGCGCGCCGGGCGCCTGGGGCGTGCGGCGCTGCCCGGGCGCGGACTGCGGCTCGCTCTGGCTCGATCCGTCGCCGCTGGCGGCGGACCTCGGGCTGGCCTATGCGCGCTACTACACCCACGCCGACCGGCCCGCCGAGCGGCCGGCCCCTGCCGCCCGCCCGCTGCACAGGCTGCTGGGCCGGCTGCACCGCCGCTACCTGGCCGAGCGCTACGGCTACGGCCCGGCCGGCCGCGTGCGCTGGGGCATGCTGCTGATGGCCGGGCTGCGCGCCCGGCGCGACGCCGCCGACGGCGAGGTGCGGCTGCTGCCGGCGCAGGCCGGCGGTCGCCTGCTCGATGTGGGGTGCGGCAGCGGCGAGTGGCTGGCCACCATGCGGCGGCACGGCTGGCAGGTGGCGGGCGTGGAGTTCGACGACACCGCGGCCGCGCTCGCGCGCTCGCGCGGGCTCGCGGTCGCCACCGGCACGCTGGAGCAGCAGCGCTTCGCGCCAGCGAGCTTCGACGCCATCACGCTGAACCACGTGATCGAGCACGTGCCCGATCCCGCCGCCACGCTGCGCGAATGCGCGCGCCTGCTGCGCCCGGGGGGCCGCCTCGTGCTCTTCACCCCCAACGCCGCGAGCCTGGGCCATGCCTGGTTCGGGGCGTGCTGGCGCGGCCTGGAGCCGCCGCGGCACCTGCAGGTGCTCTCGCCGCCGGCGATGCAGCGGCTGCTGGACGGTGCAGGCTTCGCCGGGGTGCGGGTCGGGCCCTGGGTCGCACCGTCGATCGTGCGCGAGAGCGCGCTGCTGCGCGACGGCGCGGCGCGGGGACGCGGGGCGGCCTGGACCTCCGCGTGGTTCTGCCTCGCCCAGCGGGCGCTGCTGTGGTGGCGGCCGGCCTGGGGCGACTGCATCGCCGCCACGGCGCAGCGGCCATGAACGCGCGCCAGGCCTTCGATCCCGGCGCCGCGCCGCGGGGCGCCCCGCCGGCCGCGCCGGCCCGCCGGCGGCTGCGCATGCTCGTGGCCATCGCCTGCTACGGCGAGCGCAACCTGCCGCTGCTGCGCTGGGTGATCGCCGGGTACCGTGCGATGTCGCTGTCGGTCGACGTGGTGGTGCTGTCCGACGCGCCGAAGGACCTCGGGCCGGACGTGCGCGTCGTGGTCGGCCTGCCGTCGAAGAACCCGTGGTCGCTGCCGTTTGCGCACAAGCGGCTCTTCGTCGAGCAGGCCGAGGCCTACGACCTGTTCGCCTATTCGGAAGACGACATGGAGGTCCTGCAGCGCCACGTCGATGCCTTCCTGCGCATCTCGCCGCTGCTGGCCGACGACGAGATCGCCGGCTTCCTGCGCTACGAGGTCGACCGCGAGGGCGGCGTGTGGCTGCCCGAGGCGCATGGCAGCTTCCACTGGAAGCCGGCGTCGGTGCAGCGGCGCGGTAGCGAGACGGTGGCCGAGTTCAGCAACGAGCACGCGGCGTTCTTCCTGCTCACGCGCGCGCAGCTGCGCCGTGCGATCGACTCCGGCGGCTTCGACCGCGCGCCCGCCGAGGGCCGCTACGACATGCTGTGCACCGCCGCGACCGATCCGTACACACGCTGCGGCATGCGCAAGGTCGTCTGCGTGAGTGCGCTGGACGACTTCCTGATCCACCACCTGTCCGACCGTTATGCGGGGCAGCTCGGCATGTCGCTGCCCGCGGCGCAGCAGGAGGTCCGCACCCTGCTCGCGATCGGCCGCGGCGAGCATCCGGCCACCCGGCTGCTGGCGGGCGAGACGACGATCGACCAGGGCGAATGGGCCAAGGCCTACCACACGCGCCGGCCTGCCGGCGGTGCCGCGCCGGCGCCGGAATGCCTGCCCGGCGGGGCCCGCAGCGTGCTGTCGATCGGCTGCGGGGACGGCGAGGCCGAGGCCGCATGGGTCGCGCGCGGGGTGCGCGTGACCGCGCTGCCGCTCGACGCCGTCGTCGGCGCGGGCGCCTCCGCGCGTGGCGTCGAGGTGCTGTACGGGCCGCTGGAGGAGGGCCTGGCCCGGCTCGCCGGCCGGCGCTTCGACTGCGTGGTCGCCAGCGACCTGCTGCACCTCGTGCCGCAGCCGCAGGCGGTGCTGGCGCAGTGCGTGGCGTTGCTCGCACCCGGCGGCACGCTGCTGCTCGAAGGGCCGCACTTCGGCACGCTGCGCCTGTGGGCGCGCCGCCTGCTCGGCCGCGGCGAGGCGCGCCTGCTGCGCTCCTACCAGGAGAGCGGCGTGCACACCGTCGGCCCGCGGGTGCTGCGGCGCCTGCTGCGCCGCGAAGCCCTGCAGGTGGCGTTGCGCTGGTCGGGGGGCGGGCGGGGCGCCCGCTGGTGCCCCGGCTGGCTGCGGCCGTGGATGAGCCCCCGCTGGGCCCTGCAGGCACGGCGATGAAGCACCACGACGCCCCCCCGCGCCGTGCCGGCGCCGACGCCTTCCTGCGCTCGAACAGCGATGCCTACGAATGGGCCGTGCGGCGTTGCCAGTCCTTCGACCCGGTGCGCCGGCCCGAGGCGGCGCTGGCGGCGGTGGCCACGGCCGCGGGCTTCGCCGCCGCGTTCCATGCGGGCCGCTTCGCCGACGGCGCGATCGAGAACATCGCGCTGCGCATCGGCAGCCTGTCGTACCCGCTGCCGCCCGACGACCTGGGCATCGTGATGCGGCCGCCGCAGCATCCCGGCCGGCGCCGGGTGCTGCACGTCGCCACGCACATGGTCGGCATCGCCGGCCACGCGCGCATGCTGGGCCACTGGGTGCGCAGCGACGCGACGCGCTGCCACTCGCTCGTGCTGCTCGACCAGCAGGCGCGGCCGGTGCCGGCCTGGCTGATCGAGGCGGTGCGCGCCAGCGGCGGCGACTTCGCGAGCCTGCCGTCGTATGCGCCGGTGCTGGACCGCGCGCGCTGGCTGCGCGAGGTGGCGCGGCGCGATGCCGACCTGGTGGTGCTGCACCACGACGGCCACGACGTGATCCCCGTCGTCGCCTTCGCCGTGCCGGGCGGCCCGCCGGTCGCCGTGCTCCACCATGCCGACCACCAGTTCTGGCTGGGCAGTTCGGTGGCCGACGCGGTGATCCACCTGCGCTCGCCCGCGTGTGCCCACAGCGCGGCGCGTCGGCAGGTGGCGGTGAACCTCGTGCTGCCGGTGCCGCTGGCCGTGCGCGAGGAGGTGCCTTCACGCGCGCTGGCCCGCCAGGCCCTGGGCATCCGGCCGGACCGCACGGTGCTGCTGAGCATCGGCCGCGAGGTGAAGTACCGGCCCTGCGGCGACTTCGACTTCGTGGCCACGGCCGGGCGCATCCTCGAGCGGCTGCCGGGAGCGCACCTCTATGTCGTCGGCGCCACGCCGGCGGCGCTGGCGCCGCACCTGCGCAGCGTGCCCCACGCCCGGCTGCACCTGGTGGGCAGCGTGGACGATCCGTCGGTCTACCGCGCCGCCGCCGACGTGTACCTCGAATCCTTCCCCTTCGGCTCGCAGACCGCGCTGCTGGAGTCCGCCCTCTGCGGCCTGCCGGTGGTGCCGGCGTATGCACCGCTGTTCGAGCTGCTGGTGGCCAACGACGACGCGGTGGCGGACCTGCTGCCCAACCCGCCCGACGAGGCGGCCTACATCGACCAGGCCGTGGCGCTGGCGCAGGATCCGGCGCGGTGCGCCGCAGCGGGCGCCGCGCTGCGCGCGCGGCTGCTGGCGGACCATGTGGGTGCCGGCTGGCAGGCACGGCTCGAGGCGGTCTACCGGGTGACCGACGGCCTCGTGCACCGGCCGCACACGCTGGCGCCCAGCGGGCCCGTGCTGTCGCCGGCGGACGTGGGGCTGAGCCTGTGGCACGTCGCCGCCGACGGGCGGCATTTCGCGCCGGTCGGCCCGCAGGACATGCTGCCGGTGGCCGTGGCCAGCCACAGCGCCTACGTCTCGCGCGTGGTGCGCGATTTCAGCGGCGCGCGCTGCCGTGCGTGGCGGGCGGTGACGCTGGATCCGCTGTCGGCTGCACGCTGGCGTGTGCTCGGGGTGGCGCTGCTCGGCCCGTATGCGGGCACGCTGCGCCGGCTGGCCGCGGCCACGACATGCCGGGAGGCTGCCGCATGAACGGCGTGGCGGCAGGCGGCGGCATGCACCTCGTGCTCGCCGCCGACGGGCGCTACGCGATGCCCCTGGCCGCGGCCGTGGCCTCGGCGGCACGGCGCACCGATGCGCGGCGCGGCATCGTCTTCCACCTGCTGCACAGCGCGTTTCCGGCGGCGCTGCGCCGCAAGGTCGAGCGCTCGCTGCAGGGCGCCGGCCGGCCGCTGGCGCGCATCGAATGGATCCCGCTGGAGATGGGCCGCCTGGCGGGGCTGCGGCTGGTGCACGACTACATGAGCCCGCTGATCTACGCGCGCCTGCTGATCCCCGACCTGCTGCCGGCCGACGTGGGGCGGGCGCTGTACCTCGACGCCGACATGGTGGTGCTGGAGGACCTGGCCAGCCTGTGGGACACCGACCTCGGCGGGCGCTCGGTGGGCGCGGTGCGCGACCGCATCGGCCACGTCGGCGCGCCGGGGGGCCTGGTCAACCACGCCGCGCTCGGCATCCCGGCCGATGCGCCGTACTTCAATTCGGGCCTGCTGCTGATGGACCTGGCGCGGTGGCGGGCGCTGGGCATCGGGCGGCGCGTGGTCGAGTACCTCGAGACCCACCGCGACCTGATCCAGATGGGCGACCAGGACGGCCTCAACGCGCTGCTGCACCACGACTGGCACGAACTGCCCTTCCGCTGGAACTGGCAGACCCTGCCGCGCATGCACCGGCAGGGGCCCCCGACCTGCTGGTCGCCCGCGTCGGCACACCAGAGCATCGTGCACTTCAGCTCGTCGGAGAAGCCGTGGCTGCCGGGCTGCGAGCTGGCGGACCGGCGGTTCTTCTTCGAGGCCGTCGACCGCACCGCCTGGGCCGGCTGGCGCGTGCCCGCGTGGCGCGAGGCGTGGGTGCGCATCAAGCGCGCGCTGCGCGGCGGGCAGCGGCGGCTGCAGGGGGCGCTGGCGCCGGGCCGGCGTGCGGCGTAGTCAGTCGGCGTACTGGCCGGCCGCCTTGGAGGAGGCGAACATCTGGGCGGTATACCCCGCAAGGCCCGAAGCCTTCTCCGACGTGGGGGTGGGTGAACCGCGGCTGACGTCCCCACGCCGGGCGGGCAGGGCCCTGGCGTCCGGGGCTTAGGTGTTAACCCCCGACCGCCTCAAGGGTGTTGCTCCGCGCACCGATACGGTGTTTGGCACACGGGCCATCGCGCCCTTTGGCCGCCGCATCCGGCGGGTGCCGTCCCCCCCTTCGCACACCCTTGCACATAGGAGCCAGTTCCATGTCCTTTGTTTCGCTCAAATCGCTCGCTTCCGGCATCGCCGCCGCCGCTGTCCTGGGCCTCGGCCATTCGGCAGCGGTGGCCAACGTCTCCAAGGACGAGGCCGTGGCGATGGTCAAGAAGGGTGTCGCCGCGATCAAGTCGATGGGCCCCGAGAAGGCCTACGCCGAGTTCAGCAACCCGTCCGGCCCGTGGGTCGACCGCGACCTCTACCTGGTCGTCTTCCGCCTCGACGGTACGACGCTCGCGCACGGCGCCAATGCCAAGCAAGTGGGCGTCAACGTGATCGACCGCAAGGACGTCGACGGCAAGGAGTTCGTCCGCGAGCGCATGGAGACCGCGAAGACCAAGACCAGCTTCTGGCAGGACTACAAGTACACCAACCCGACGACGAAGAAGATCGAACCGAAGACCATGTACTGCGAGAAGCAGGCCGACACGGTGGTCTGCGGCGGCATCTACAAGTAATACGGGTGCCGTCGACACGGCGGCGCCCCTTCACGTTGTTGGGAGGTAGGCAATGAAGATTCGAGGGAAGATCCTCACCGCGCCCGCCGCGGCGATCGTGATCCTGCTGCTGACGGCGGCGTTCTCTGTGCTCATGATGTCGCGCCTGAACGATAGGATCGACGGCTTTCGCCAGGGCGCGCTGCTGCAGCAGCAGGCCTCGCTGACGGCGCGCGGGCATCTCTACGCGGCGCACGCGCTGGCCTACCGCACGCTGACGTGGGGCGCCAACCTCAGCAACGCCGACCTGCTGGCCGCGCGCGAGAAGACCCGGGCCATCGTCGCCCAGGCCGCCGAGGAGCTCTCCAAGGGCCCCGAAGGCGCCGAGCGCGACAAGACGCTGGCCGACGTCGCCAGGTTCTCGAAGTCGCTCGACCGGTCGCTCGAGATGTCGGCGATCGACCCCAACGACGGCATCACGCAGATGGCCGACGCGGACCGCCAGGCCACGGCGCTGGCCACCGAGGTCGACCGGCGCGTGGCGCAGGCCAATGCGGATGCCGAGGCGCTGTTCGCCGATGCGGACGCCTCCTTCAGCAGGATGCTCTGGGTCATCGGCGCCGTGGTGGCAGCGGCCGTGGTGCTCTGCGCCGCCGTCGCGCTGCTGGTCAGCCGCGGCCTGCTGCAGTCGATCGGCGAAGCCAATGCCGTCGCCAGGCGGCTGGCCGCCGGCGACCTGACGGGCGAGATCCGCCGCCGCTCGGCCGACGAGCTGGGCGACCTGGTCGAGGCCCTGGGCCGCTCGGTTGCCAGCTTCCGCGAAGCCCTGCGCACGGTGCAACAGGCGTCCAGCTCGATCCATGTGGCCTCGTCCGAGGTCTCGGTCGGCAACAACGACCTCAGTGCGCGCACCGAGCAGCAGTCGAGCAACCTGCAGCAGACCGCCGCGTCGATGGAGGAACTGACGAGCACCGTCAAGCACAGCGCCGACAGCGCCGACCAGGCCAACGACCTGGCCACGCAGTCGTCCGCGGTGGCGGCGCGCGGCGGCGACATCGTCGGCGAGGTCGTCAGCACGATGGGCCAGATCCGCGACAGCAGCCAGAAGATCGCGGAGATCATCGGCGTGATCGACGGCATCGCGTTCCAGACGAACATCCTGGCGCTGAACGCCGCGGTGGAAGCCGCGCGGGCCGGCGAGCAGGGCCGCGGCTTCGCGGTGGTGGCTGGCGAGGTGCGCACGCTCGCCCAGCGCAGCGCGGTCGCGGCGCGCGAGATCAAGAGCCTGATCGGCGTATCGGTCGAGCGGGTGGAGGCGGGCTCGCGGCTGGTGGACGATGCCGGCCGCACGATGGGCGAGATCATGCAGCAGGTCCAGCGCGTGGCGATGCTCATCAGCGAGGTGACGACCGCCACGCGGGAGCAGAGCAGCGGCATCGGCCAGGTCAACGTCGCCGTCGCCCAGCTCGACCAGATGACGCAGCAGAACGCGGCGCTCGTCGAACAGAGCGCGGCGGCGTCGGAGAGCCTCAAGGACCAGGCGACCCGGCTCTCCGCGGCGGTCTCGGCCTTCCGCCTGGAAGCCGCCTGAGGTGGTCGAGGACTTCGCCACCCGCCAGCGGCGCTTCATGTGCGGCGACTGCGACGAGCTGTTCGTCAACCGCGCGGCGCAGGCGCACGCCCGGCTCAGTGTCACCCGGGCCCACAAGCACCCGGGCGGCCTGTCGCAGGGGGTGACGTTCCACTACCGGTGCGCGACCTGCGGTTTCGTCTGGTCGCGGGCCGCCGGATCGCTCACCGGATCGGCCTCGTGGATCGAGGGCCGGCCGTCGGTGCACGGCGCCGAGCTGCCGGCCGCGCGCCCCGCCGTGCCCCCGTGGCCGGCGGCAGGTTGCCGGTGGTCCTGAGCGGCCCCGCGGCCGGCTAGGCGCGCGCCGCCTGCGCGGCGGCGATCGTCTCGCGGTAGACCTCCAGCAGCCGCACGCCGGCCGCTCGCCAGGTGATGTCCGGCGTGCCGGCCAGGCTGGCCGCGCGCAGGCGTTCGAGCAGGGCGCGGTCCTCGTGCAGCGCGGTGATGTGGCGGCTCAGCGCCTCGACGTCGCCGGCCGCATGCACGAGCGCATCGTGCTCGTGGCGGCAGACGGCGCCGGCCGCATCGGAGACCAGCAGCACGCAGCCGCTGCCGCGGGCCTCGTAGGTCACGAGCGCGCTGCCTTCCTCCACCGAGGGCAGCACCAGCACGTCGGCATCGCGCATCAGCGCCGGCATGTCGGTGCGGTGGCCCAGCACCTCGACGCTGGGATGGGCCAGCCAGCGCGACAGGCGCTCCGCATAACCCGGCACGAAGGCGCCGGCGATCCGGAAGCGGCCGTGCTGCGAGGCTGGCGACGCGAGCCAGGCGGCCAGGGCATGGTGCAGACCCTTGCGCGGCGCGCAGCCGCCAGCGAACAGCATGACCAGGCCCTCGCGCTGCGGGCGGGGCCCGGGCGCGGGCTGGAACACCTGCTCGTCGTAGCCGTAGCGGTGCCGCGCCAGGCGCTGCGGCGGCACGCCGTCGTCGAGGAAGCTGCGCGCGACGAACTCGGACGGGCAGAGCAGCCGCGTCGCGAGCGCGTACTCGGCCTCCTCCCGCTGTAGCACGTGCTCGTTGTGGGCGTGCTCGTGGTTCGGCGGCAGCGGCACGCCGACGCGCTCGCATTCCTGCCGCACCACCTCGTAGGCGAAGCGCGTGCGGGCATTGGGCCGCTCCAGCAGCGTGGGCACGCCGTAGCGGGCGGCCACCTGCAGCGTGCGCAGGGCGCCGAGCGGCCAGGCGTGCAGCAGGTCGATGCGCGCGTGCTCACGTTCCAGGCGCGCGGCCACCACGCGGTCGTGCAGCCAGAACGCACGCATGCTGCCGATCATGCGGTAGGGCAGCCGCCAGCCGCCGCGCGCGAGCGTCGGCTGCACGCCGACCGTGTCGGGCAGGGGGCGCACCACCGCGCCGGGGTGAAGCTGCACCTGCGCTCCCGCCTCGGCCAGCCCCCACACCTGGTACCACGCAGTGGTGCATATGCGGTCCGCGCCGATCTTGTGCGGGAAGCTGTAGAGCACGCGCACCGCTGCGTCCATCGCGGGCTCCGGTTCAGCGCAGCCTGCGTGCCGGCGTGCCGGCCACCACGCAGCCCTCGGGCACGTCGCGCACCACCGTGCTGCCCATGCCGACCAGCGCCCCCGCGCCGATGCGCACGCCGTTGCGAAGGCTGCTGCCGCTGCCCAGGTAGCAGCCTTCGCCGACGTGCACGCCGCCGGCGACGGTGACGTTGGCGCAGACCAGGGTGAAGCTGCCGACCTCCGCATGGTGGTGGATCACGCTGTTGGGCAGCACGCAGACGTGCGAGCCCAGGGTGGCGTCGGTCGTGACCACGGCGCCCGCCATCAGCAGCAGGTTGCGGCCCAGCCGGGCGCGGGGCGACACGCTGGCGCGCGGGTGCACGACGGTGGCCCAGCGCTGCGGCGGCACGCCCAGCCCGGCGATCGCCGCGGCGCGCTGCGGGTAGCTCTCGGGGCCGCCCGGCACCGCGAGCACCAGGGCTTCGGGGTGCTCGGCCAGGGCGCCGCGGCCCAACACCGGCACGCCATGCACCTGCGGCGGCAGGCGCCCGGGCTGGTCGTCGATGAAGCCGATGCAGCGGAAGCTCTCGCCCAGGCAGTCGAGCGCCTCGAGGCCGCTGCCGTTGCACGGAAAGATCAGCAGCGCCCGCGGGGCGGGCCCGCCGGCGTCGGCCGGGTTCACGTCACGCTCGCGAGCGAGGCCTGTGCGGGCACGGCCAGGCGGCGCACCGCCTCGGCCACTTCGGCCGACTGCGCTTCGGTCAATTCGGGGAACATCGGCAGCGACAGCACCTCCCGGGCGGCCTGCTCCGCATGCGGGAACGAACCGGCCGGGTAGCCGAGGTCGGCAAAGGCCTGCAGCAGGTGGATGGGGAAGGGGTAGTGGATGCCGGTCTGGATGCCGGCCTCCGCCAGCCCCTGCTGCAGCGCCGCGCGTTCCGCGCACCGCACCGCGTACACGTGGTACACGTGCCGCCCCCAGGCCATCGCCTCGGGCAGGCCGACGTCCGCCTGCGCGAGCAGCCGGTCGTAGCGTGCGGCCGCGGCCCGCCGCGCCTCGGTCCAGGCCTCCAGGTAGCGCAGCTTCACGTTGAGCACGGCGCCCTGGATGCCTTCGAGCCGGTAGTTGTAGCCCTTGAGCACATGGTGGTACTTGCGCTCGGCGCCCCAGTCGCGAAGCATGCGCATGCGCTGCACGGCCTCGGGGTGGTTGCTGACGACCATGCCGCCCTCGCCGCAGGCGCCCAGGTTCTTGCCCGGGTAGAAGCTGAAGCAGCCCATGTCGCCGATGCTGCCGGCGCGCCGGCCCTTGTAGAGCGCACCGTGCGCCTGCGCCGCGTCCTCGATCACGACGAGGCCGTGGCGGCGCGCGATCTCCATCAGCGGGTCCATGTCGGCCGTCTGGCCGAAGAGGTGCACCGGCAGCAGCACCTTCGTGCGCGGCGTGATCGCCGCCTCCACCGCGGCCGGGTCCATCGTGAAGCTGCGCGGGTCGATGTCGACGAAGACCGGCGTCGCGCCGGTGTACTGGATCGCCGAGGCGGTGGCCATGAAGGTGAACGGCACTGTCACCACCTCGTCGCCGGGGCCCGCGCCGGCGGCCAGCAGCGCCAGGTGCAGCGCGCTGGTGCCGCTGTTGACACCCACGCCGTGCCGCGTGCCGCAGTACTCGGCGAACGAGGCCTCGAACGCCGCCACCTCGCGCCCGAGCGTGAACTCGCAACTCTGCAGCACGCCGCCGATGGCCGAGAGCAGCTCCTCGCGCAGCGCCGCGTGCTGCGCCTTCAGGTCGACGAAGGGGATCATGCCGCCACCTCCTGGCGCAGGTAGACGGTCTCGCCCTTGCGCCGCATCGACGCGCTGGCCGCCTCGATGAGCTGCACCACCCGCAGGCCGAGCCCGCCGCCGGTCTGCGGCAGCCTGCCATGGTTGACACAGTCGACGAAATGCTCGCCCTCGTTGCGCAGCGCCTCCGTCACCGCCAGGCGCGGCGCCCACATGTCGCCGCTGCGGTAGCCGACGCGCATCTCGTGGATCTGGCCGGGGTCGTCGGTGAAGCTGACGCCCTTGTCGTAGACCTTGACCTTCTCGCTCGGCTCCAGGTCGTCGTAGGTGATCATCTTGCGGCTGCCGCCGACCAGGATCTGGCGCACCTTGACCGGCGCCAGCCAGCTCACGTTGGCGTGGGCGATCGTGCCGGAGTCGTAGAACAGCGTCACGTAGGCGAGGTTCTCCGGCGTGCCGGGGAAGTGGTTGATGCCGCTGGCCGTGACGGCCACCGGCTGCTCGTCGAGGATGTGCGCGAGGATCGCGAAGTCGTGCACCGCGAGGTCGGCGATGACGCTGACGTCGCGCTGGAAGAGGCCCAGGTTCACGCGGATCGAGTCGTAGTAGTAGATGCGGCCCAGCTCGCCGCCGGCGATCAGCTCGCGCATCTTGCGCACCGCGGGCGTGTAGATGAAGGTGTGGTCGACGATGAGCGTGAGGCCGCGCTCGTCGGCCAGCTCGACGAGCTGCCGCGCCTCGTCCGAGGTCTGCGCCATCGGCTTCTCCATCCACAGGTGTTTGCCTGCGCGCAGCACGGCCATGCCCAGCTCGAAGTGCGTGTCCACCGGGGTGGCCACCGCGATCGCATCGACCGCGGGGTCCCGCAGCAGGTCGCGGTAGTCGGTGGTGGTGGTGATGGCGGGGTAGCGCCGCTGGACCGGATCGAGCCGGGCGCGGTCCAGGTCGGCCACCGCGACGAGGCGCAGGCCGGGTGTTTCCGAGAAGTTGCGGACCAGGTTGGGTCCCCAGTAGCCGTAGCCGATGACGCCGATGTTGATCATTCGATCCTCCTCCCGTGGACGCTGCGCAGGCTAAGCGCCGGCCGCGGCGGCGGATTGAGCCGACTCAATGCCGGCACCGCCGTTGTGAGGGGTGCCGCCCACCCGGCCGATGACCCGTGCGGGCACGCCCGCGACGACGGCGAAGGGCGGCACGTCGTGCGTGACCACGGCGCCCGCGCCGACGAGTGCGCCTTCGCCGATCGTCACGCCGCACACGATGGTGGCGTTGCTGCCGATCGAGGCGCCCCGGCACACGCGTGTCGTCGTCAGGCACCAGTCGGCCTCCGACTGCAGGCCGCCTTGCGCGTTGGTGGCGCGGGGCAGCCGGTCGTTGGTGAACATCACGCCGTGGCCGACGAAGACCTCGTCCTCCAGCGTCACGCCCTCGCAGATGAAGCTGTGCGAGGAGACCTTGCAGCGTGCGCCGATCACGGCGTTCTTCTGCACCTCGACGAAGGTGCCGATGCGGCAGTCGTCGCCGATGCGGCAGCCATACAGGTTGACCAGCGCGGGGTGGAGGATGGTGACGCGCTGGCCCAAGGCGACGCTGTCCGAAACCGGCATGGCGGCACTCCCGAAGTGAACGATGGACCCCACGATGCCAAGGGCCGGGCCGGCCCCGTTGAGGGTGCTCAATGCCGGCCGCGGGAGGCGGCCGGATAGTGGGGGCACGTACCGGCCGCGCGGCCGGCGGGAGCAGGCATCGGGTCCGCAGCCATGACGCAACCGGTTCTTCCATCGCTGATCGACAGGCTGCACGGCGTGTCGCGCATGTCCTGGCGCCGGCGCTGGCTGGCGGTGGGCGTGGCGTGGGCCTTCGCGCTGGCGGGCGCGGTGGTGGTGCCGCTGATCCCGCAGCGCTACGAGGCGCGTGCGCTCGTCTACGTCGATACCCAGTCCGTGCTGAAGCCGCTGATGGCCGGGCTCGCGTACCAGCCCGACATGGACCAGCAGGTGCGCCTGCTGGCGCGCACGGTGGTGTCGCGCCCGCACATGGAGTGGCTCGTCGACCAGCCCGGCATGGGCCTGCCCATCGCCACGCCGGCGCAGCGCGAGGCGACGCTGACGCGGCTGATGAAGCAGATCCGGCTGACCATCGGCGACGCCGGCCTCTACACCATCAGCTTCCGCGACCCCGATCCCGAGGTGGCGCGCCGCGTGGTCGAGGCGACGGTGACGCTGTTCGTCGACACCTCGTTCGAGGACAAGCGCCGCGACTCGCAGGACGCAAGCCGCTTCATCGCCGACCGCATCGCCGGCTACGAGGCCAAGCTGGTCGCGGCCGAGGAGCGCCTGAAGCAGTTCAAGCTGCTGCACTTCGGCACCACCGGCGTGCATGCGCAGGACTACTTCAGCCGCATGTCGATGCTGTCCGACGAGGTGGTCAAGCTCAGCGTCGACCTCAAGGCGGCCGAACGCGCGAGCGAGGCCTACCGGCGTGAGATGGCGCAGGAGGAGGCCCGCGTCGCCTCCGATCCGGACCTGGAGCCCACCGGGGCGCCTTCGCCGGTGGCGGCCGCGCTGGCCAACACCTGGAAGCAGCTGGCCGACCTCTCGAACCGCTATACCGAGGCGCACCCGGAGATCATCAGCCTGCGCGAGCAGGTCGTCCGCCTCGAAGGCCAGCGCGCGGCCGAGGCCGCGGCGCGGGCGGCCTCGTCGTCGCCGGGCCGGGCGCGGGCGGCGAACCCCGTCTACCAGCGGCTGCGCGTGGCGCTGGTGGAGAGCGAGGCGCAGGTCGCGAGCCTGCGGTCGCGGCTCGATGTGGAGCAGCAGCGGCTCGACGCGGCCCGCGCGGTGGCCGGCAAGGCGCCGCAGGTCGAGGCCGAGCTGGTGCAGCTCAACCGCGACTACGACGTGATTCGCAAGAACTACGAGCAGCTCGTCGCGCGCCGCGAATCGGCCTCGCTCGGCGTGCAGCTGGACGAGTCGTCCCGCATGGCCGAGTTCCGGGTGGTGGAGCCGCCGCGCGTGCAGCCGGGGCCGGTGTTCCCCGGCCGGCCGCTGCTGGCCGCGGCGGCCGCGGCGCTGGCGCTGCTGGCGGGCCTGGCGGCGCCGCGCCAGGCCGAGCGCCTGCGGCCGACGTTCACCGACGTGCAGTCGCTGCGCAAGTTCACCGCGCGGCCGGTGCTGGGCACCGTGTCCACGTCGCCGCACCAGCGCTCGCACCAAGCCGAGCGGTCGGAGCGGCGGCGCGTGGCGCTGGCGGTGGGCGCGCTGCTGGCGGTGCAGGCGGCGTGGATCGGCTGGATCGCGCTGGGGGCCGCGTCATGAGGGCCCCTGGACGCGACGAGGGGCAGGCATGAGTCTCATCGAGCAGGCCGCGAACCGGCTGCAGGCGCTGGCGCGCACGGGGGTGAAGCTGCCGTGGACGCCGCTCGGCGCCGAGAGCGCGGCCCCGTTGAGGCCAGGGGTGGCGGCGCGCATCGCGGCCAGCCCGGTGGTGCAGAAGGCGCCGCCGCGCCAGGGGCACCAGGTCCAGATCGACCTGGCGCGCCTGCAGCGGGCGGGCCAGCTCGTGCCCAGCCTCGACGGCAGCCGCATGGCCGACGAGTTCCGCCACCTCAAGCGCAGCGTGCTGCGCCTGGCGGCCGACCGGGACGGGCCGGGCCAGCGGCGCAACGCGCTGGTGATGGTGACGAGCTCGGTGCCGGCCGAAGGCAAGACCTTCTGCGCGATCAACCTGGCGATGAGCATCGCGATGGAGATCGACACCTCGGTGCTGCTGGTCGATGCCGACGTGCTGCGCCCCGGCCTGCCGGACCGCCTGGGGATGCCGTCGACCAAGGGCCTGTTCGACGCGCTGCTCGACCCGGGCCTCGACCTGTCGGACCTGATCCTGTGCACCAACATCCCGAAGCTCTCGGTGCTGCCCACGGGCACGTTGGGCACACGGTCGGCCGAACTGCTGGCCAGCACGGCGATGAACCGGCTGCTGGAGGAACTGGCGTGCCGCTACGACGACCGGATCGTCATCTTCGACGGCCCGCCGCTGCTGGCCACGCCCGGCGCGCAGACCCTGGCCGGCCGCGTCGGGCAGGTGGTGATGGTGGTGGAGGCGGGCCGCACGCCGCGGCGGCTGGTGGGCCAGGCCTTCGCGATGCTGGAGCAGTGCCCGAACGTCGTGTCGATCCTCAACCGCTTCGACACGGCCCGCGAGCCGCTGCTGGACGGGTACTACGGCCATCCGCGCGAGAAGCGGCTGCCGTGAGCGGCGGGCGCTACCGTGCGGACGCGTCCCCGGCACCCGCCGGCCTGCCGCCGGCGAACCCCGCGCGGCACTTGACGCCAGCGGTGATCGCCCCGTCGGGGTTGGGCAGTTCCAGGCGCACGCGGAAGGTGCCGCTGGCGGCGTCGACCACGCGGTCGATGTGCTTGATCTGCGCGGTGTAGCGCCCCTTGAGCGGCGCCTCGGGCTCGATGGTGGCCGTCGCGCCCACCGCCAGCGTGCCGTAGCGCGCGACGGGCAGCACCAGCTCCACGCGCAGCGGGTGCACCTGCGCCAGCTGGATGATCGGCTTGGCGCCGTCGCCGGACTGCGCCAGCTCGCCGGGATTCTGCGTGCGGTCGGTGACGAGCCCGGCCACCGGGCTGCGCAGCCGGCGCTGCTCGATGACCTCCGTCAGCCGGCGCACCTCCAGCTGCGCCAACTCGCGGTTGTCGCGCGCCTCCAGCAGGTCGGCCTCGGCCACCTGGGCGGAGGCGGCGGCCTCGTCGCTGTCCTGCTGCGAGACGTACTTCTGCTTGCTCAGGTCGTCGAAGCGCCGCTCCTTGGCCTGGGCGAACTTCGAGCGGCTTTCCGCCGAGCGGACCGCGCCCTGCATCTGCGCGCGGTAGCGGGCCGCGGCGAGGGTCGCGGCCTCGACGCCCGAATCCAGCTCGATCAGCACCTGCCCCTTCTGCACGGTGCTGCCGCGCTCCACGTTGACGGCCTTGATCAGCCCCGTCACGGGCGAGCGGAGCTCAATGCGCTGGTAGGGCTCGATCAGGCAGTCGTACTGCTGGGCCTGCGACGGGGACTGGGCCTGGGCCGCGCCGGCCAGCCACAGGGCGGGCAGCGTGGCGAGCAGGCGGGCGGGGCGTTGTCGGGTGGGTGTGATGGTCATCGGAGTTCCCCGGTGAACGCAAGCATCGCGTCCACGCTGCGGTCTTGTTTCTGGGTCTGCCGCCGCACCTGGCGCCCCTGGGCACCGGCGCGGCGCTGGCAGTGGCGGCGCAGCACCTGCAGCGCCGTGCCGCCGGGGCAGCGTGCCGCTCCGGCGCGCGCGGCATGCCACAGGGCGCCGCCGTGCTCGCGGAAGAGCGCGTCGTCGATCGCGACGATGCCGATCGCGCTGCCGGCATCGCCCTGCCGGGCGCAGCGCCCGACGAGCTGGCGGTCGATGCGGGCCGACTCGTGGTATTCGGTCAGGATCACGTGCAGCCCGCCGGCCGCGTCCACGCCGGGCGCGAGCTTGATGTCGGTGCCGCGGCCGGCCATGTTGGTGGCCACCGTCAGCATGCCCGGCTGGCCGGCGCGGGCGACCTGCTCGGCCTCCTCCTTGTCCTGCCGGGCATTGAGCAGCTGGTGCGGCATGCCGGCGGCCTGCAGCACCTCGACCAGTTCCTCCGACGCCTGCACCGAGCGCGTGCCGATCAGCACCGGCTGGCCGCGCGCCAGCGCCTCGGCCGCGTTCTCGACGACCGCGCGCCACTTGTCGGCGGCGCTGGCGCAGCACACGTCGGGGGCCAGCCGCCGGCGGCTCGGGCGGTGGGTCGGGATCGGGACGATCTCCAGCGCATACACCTCGCGCAGCTCGCCGGCCACCTCCATCGCCGTGCCGGTCATGCCGGCCAGCCGGAGGTAGCGCCGGAAGAAGCGCTGGTAGGTGATGCGCGCCAGCGTGCGCGCATGGTCGCTGAGCTCGCAGCCTTCCTTGGTCTCGATGAGCTGGTGCAGGCCTTGCTCCCAGGTGCGCCCGGCCAGCACGCGGCCGGTGAACTCGTCGACGATGTGCACCTTGCCGTCGGCCACGATGTACTGGTGGTCGCGCTCGTAGAGGTGCAGCGCCCGCAGCGCCTGCGCGACGAAGGATTCGCGCGCCCGCGCCACCTGCCACAGGCCGTCCAGGCCCGCGCAGGGCCCGGCCAGCGCCGCGCGTCCGGTGGGCAGCAGCACCAGTTCGCGCCGCTCGGGCGCGAGCGCGTAGTGCAGGCCCGCCTGCAGCGTGCGGGCGAGCTCGAGCGCCTGCGCATACAGCGGGCCGTCCTTGGAGGCCTCGGCCTTCTCCGAGAGGATCAGCGGCGTGCGCGCCTCGTCGATCAGCACGCTGTCGGCCTCGTCGACGATCGCCATGTGCAGGCCGCGCAGCAGCAGAGGCGCCTGGGGCCGGCCGCCCACCAGCGCCTGCAGGTGGCGCTGCGCGCGCGTGGGGGCCTGCTGGGTGGCCACGCGGTCCTTCAGGTAGTCGAAGACCAGTTCCTTGTTGGTGCAGTAGGTGATGTCGCAGGCATAGGCGGCCCGCCGGGCGTCGAGGCTCAGGCCGGTGACGATGGAGCCCGCACGCAGCCCGAGGAAGCCGAACAGCGGCCGCATCTCGTCGGCATCGCGCTCGGCGAGGTAGTCGTTGACCGTGACCACGTGCACCGGCACGCCGGCGCAGGCGGCGATGGAGGCCGCCAGCGCGGCCGTCAGCGTCTTGCCTTCGCCGGTGGCCATCTCGGCGAGGCGGCCGGTCATCATCACCGCCGCGCCCATGAGCTGGGTGTCGAAGGGGCGCAGCCCCAGGCTGCGGCGCGCCGCCTCGCGCACCAGCGCCAGCGCGCGGGCGCTGCCCTGCGGGGCGATCGCCTGCGGGCCTTCCGCCACGAGCGCGGCGCGCAGGCCGGCGTCGTCGAGGGCCTGCACCGCGGCCTCCAGCCCGGCCGCCTCCTGCACCCGCCGCGCCAGCGCGCTGCCCTGCGGCCGCAGTCGCGCGGCGACCGCGCCGAGCTGCGAGCGGGTCCAGCGGTCGAAGCCCTTCTCGGTCGGGTCCAGCCGCTCGGCGTAGAGGCCGGGCGCGATGTCATCCGGTGCAACGAGCGCGGTCATGCACGCACCAGCGCCTCGATGCGCCGCTGCCAGTGCTGCGCCTGCGCCGGGTCGTCGAAGGCACCCACCTCCATCGGCCTGCGGCCCGCCGCGTGCAGCATCAGCGCGAAGAAGTCGGGGTAGTCCATCGATTCCCGCCGCACGATCTCGATGCGGTCGATGCGGTCGAAGCCGATCCGCAGTTGCCGTGTGCCCAGCAGCCCGCGGCGCGTGTGCAGCAGGCAGCGCCCGGCGCGGTCGAACTCGATGCGGCGCGGTCCGCCCAGCGCGATCCGCACGAAGAGGGCGCCCACCAGGCAGGGCAGGACGATGCACGCCACCGCCAGCAGCGTCGAGAGCTCCGGCGTGCGCCACGGTGCATGCAGGGCGAAGGGCACGGGGACCACGAACACCCCCAGGCCCACCAGCAGGATGAAGCCGCGCAGCGGCCAGGCCATCGGGCGCTCGGTGTAGACCAGCCCGCGCGGCGATTCGCTGTAGCCCGGCGCCATGGCACGCTACACCCCGAAATGCGAGAGGAACAGCCGCCGCAGCCCGCGCAGCCAGCGCTGGCCGATCGGCTCGGCCGGGTGCGCGAACCGCACCCAGGCGCGGCTGCCGAGAAAGCGCACCGGCGTGCCGGGAGGCAGCTCGACCTCGAACTCGAACACCGACTTCAGCGCCTTCAGCCCCTTCTCGTCCGACGGGTCGAGCGCGATCTCGCCCCCGCCGCGCTGGCCGAGCGCGGCGCTGGGCAGCTCGGTGCCGGCCTTGGGCACCTCGCGCAGCAGCCGGCCCTGCAGCGTCTGTCCCACGGCCTGCGGCAGCTTGACCTCGACGGCCCGGGTCGCCAGCCGCACCGGATCGACGCCGTCCTGCTGCACGACCACGCGCACCACCGGCACGTACTCGCCGACGACGTAGCCGAGCACCTCGCCTTTCTTCACGTAGCGCTGCGGCAGGTCGTGCCAGGTGCCGGCCATCAGCTCGCCGCCGGCCCGCGCACGCAGCGTGAGCAGCGCCGCGTCGTCCTGCAGGCGCTGCAGCGCGGCGTGCTCGCGGTGCAGCGCGTCCTGTAGCTGGCCGGCCCGCGCCGGCGCCACGCCCCAGGCGGCGTCGACGCGCGACTGCGCTTCCTCGCGCTTGGCCTCCTGCTCGGCGAGCCTGGCGCGCAGCTCGGGGTCGACGCTCTCGAGCAGCACCTGGCCGGGCTCGATGCGGTCGCCGGGCTCCGCCCGCAGGCGCGTGACAAAGCCGCTGCCGCCGGCGCGCAGGATGGCGTCTTCCGGCGCCCAGACGACGCCTTCGGCGTGCGTGTGGTGCGGCATCGGCACCACGAAGAGCGCGATGCCCGCCACCGCCACGGTGCCGGCCAGCACGGCGCGTACCCGCGTCGCGCGGGCGCGGAAGCGCGGTTCGCGCCACAGCGCGGCCAGGCCCTTGCCCAGCGGCCACACGATGCTGGAGCCCACCGTCCACAGCGCCATCGCGACGCCGAAGAAGAAGTACTCGGTCGCGATGAACAGCGCGATGCCCAGGCTCACCGACAGCCGGTACACCAGCGCGGCCGGCGCGTAGAACCAGAACCAGCGGCGCTCGGCCGGCAGGTCGGCGGCCTCGGCCTTCGGGCTGGGCGGCACGCCGAACACCCGCTCCTCGATCATGCGCAGCCAGAAGCGGTTGGCGCGCTGGCCGAGGTTGGGCACCTCGATGGCGTCCATCAGCACGTAGTAGCCGTCGTAGCGCAGCAGCGGGTTGGCGTTGAAGAGCACGGTCGTGACGCTGCCGATCACCACCACGTTGTAGGCCAGCGAGCGCGCGAGCCCCGGCTCCAGCAGCAGCCAGGCATAGAAGGCGAGCGCGGCCAGGAAGATCTCGGCCAGCATGCCCGCGGCGCCGACGAGCATGCGGTCGCGCTTGTCGGCATAGGCCGAGGCGCCCGACGCGTCGACGTAGGGCACCGGGAAGAACACCAGCAGCATCACGCCCATCTCGTGCACCTCGCTGCCGCGGCGCTTGAGCGCCAGGCCGTGGCCGAGCTCGTGGCACGCCTTCAGCAGCGGGAACACCAGCGCCATCAGCAGCAGGTTGTCGGCGGCCAGCAACTGCTCGCCGAAGTTCTGCGTCAGGTCGGGCCAGTGGGAGGGCACCAGCAGCAGCGCCGGCAGCACCGCCGCGATCCACAGCAGCGCGCCGGGCCAGCCCAGCAGCGGCTGCATCACGCGGGCCAGCCAGGCGAGGAAGCGGTCGGGGTCGAACAGCGGAAAGCGGATCGACATCGGGTTGAGGAAGCGGCCGATGAAACGCTTGCGCCGCTCCTTGCCGCGGCGCTCGAGCAGCTCGGCGGCGTCGGGCGTCACGTCGAACTGCAGCAGGTCGGCGGTATGCAGCTGGCCGAGCAGCTGCACCACTTCCTCCTGCGTCGGCGTGTCCTCGCCGATCTCGGCGGCCAGGCGGTCCCAGACCTCCTGCAGCGAGCGCCGGCCGTCGAACAGGTCGATGACGCGGTACGACGCGAAGTTGAAGCGGTAGAACTTGGCCGCGACGCGGTCCTCGACCACGTACCAGGTGCGGCCGCGGTAGACGTGGCGGTGGATCTGCACATGGCCGCGCAGCCGCGGCTTCAGCGGCGCCACGCGCCACCAGTGCGTGGAGCTCAGCGCCTGGCCATGAGTGGTCATGCCAGCCCCTCGTCGAACGGGTACGTTCGCCGGTCCCCCGAGGGGACGGCGGGCCGGCTTGGGGCGGCCCGGCGCTCGGCCCGCGGCACGCCGCGAGACATTGCTTTCACGGCGCGAGACGCCACAGCGCGAGGCGCAGCCAGTCGGTGAAGCGGTGCGTCCAGATCCACAGCAGGCTGCGCGGCGCGGAGGCGACCTTGGCCACGCCTTCCATGCCCGGCCGCACGTCGCCCGCCGGCCCGTCCAGTTCCGCCTCGACGCGGAAATGGTTGCGCCCGTCCTCGGGCACCGACACCGGCGTGATCTTGCTGACCCGCAGCGGCCAGGTCTTGTCGGGCAGGCTGGACAGCACCAGCTCGCCGCTGCGTTGCTCGGCGATGTGGGCGATGTCGCGCTCGTCGACCTGCAGGATCACGCGCCAGGCGTCGAGCGGCGCCAGCTCGAACAGCACCTTGCCGATCTCGACCGGCGAGCCGAGCTGCTGCGACAGGTCGCCGCGCACCACGACGCCGTCGAACGGCGCGACCACCTGCACGCGCGCCAGCTTCTCGTTGACGAGATCGAGCTGCGCGCGGGCCTGCGCGGCCTGCGCGGCGGCGAGCCGCAGCTCGGCACGCTCGCCGTTGGCGCGTGATTCGCGTTCGCGCTTTTCCGCGATGTCGAGTTCGGCCTGCCAGCGCTGGCTTTCCAGCCGCAGGTCCTTGTCTTCGAGCAGCGCGAGCACCTCGCCCTTGCGCACCGTGTCGCCGGCCCGCGCGGGCGCCTCGCGCACGAAGCCGTCGAAGGGCGCGACCGCGGCGCGCTGCACCGCACCCTCGACCAGCGCCTTCGACGCGACGCGGTAGTCGACCTCCACCAGCGCGAGCACCGCCAGCGCCAGCGCCGCGGCGACGCCGGCGAGCTTCCAGCCGGGCCGCGAGCCGTCGCCCAGGCGCGAGAGCAGCCAGCGCGTGCTGCGCCCGGCATGGGCGGGCAGGCTCTCGTCGCCGGCCAGCCGCAGGCCGACCACCGGGCCGATCGCCAGGCCCAGCGTGTCGAGCAGCTGCAGTTCGCCGGCGTCGAAGGGCGTGTCGCGCTGCAGAAGGCACACGCCGGCCAGCGTATTGCCGTGCTCCAGCGGCAGCGCGCACACGGCGGCGCACCGGGCGTCGGCGGCGTAGCGCCGCAGCGCCGCGGTGAGCCGGGGCGTGCCATCGCCCTCGGATTCGGGCAGGGTGGTGCGCGCCCGCTGGTCGTAGGCCTCGTCCATCGCCTGGGCCGCCCCGCGCAGCAGGTTGGCGCGTTCGTCGAACCAGGCGGCGTGCGACATCGCCCGCACCTGGACCGCGTGGCCGCGCGCGGTGCCGACCAGCACCTGGTGGCAGCCGAAATGCGCCGCCAGCCGGTTGACCAGCGTGAACAGCGCGCGTTCGGCGTCTGGCTGCGCCATCAGCGCGGCCTGCAGGTCGAGCAGGAAGCCGGCGTGCGCCAGCCGCTGGTCGCGCTCGCCGATCGAGCGGCGGTGCACCAGGTCGAGCAGCCAGCCCGCGCCCCAGTGCAGGTCGCGCAGGTGCCGCGTGAGGCCCAGCTCGTCGCAGGGCCCGAGGTCGAGCACGACGACGCCGTGCATCGTGCCCATCGAGGCCAGCGGGTAGGCCAGCCGCAGGCTGCCGTCGGGCTGCGGCTGGCGCGCGCCGGCCCCGCTGTTCAGGGCCTGCTGCGCGACCTCGGCGAGGTAGCCGGCGTCGAGCGGCGCCGGGAACATCGCCGCCGGCACGAAGGTGCCCTGCGCGTCCTTCAGCAGCAGCAGGGCCGCCCGGGTCGGCGGGATGCGCCGGCACAGCAGGAAGAGCCAGGCGGTGCAGAGCTGCTCGGCGCTGCGGGCGCCGCCCAGCGCCGCCCACGGGTCGCCGTCGGCGCCCACGGGCGCGCCGCGCTGCGGCAGCGCGGCGGATTCGGCTTCGGACAGGGCGGACAAGGTCGGGTGCGGCGGGGGGGGCGTCGGCAGGGGGTCGCGGATAGTGGCGCTTACTCGAGCTTGCCGTGGCGCGCCTCGTACTCGGCCATCAGCCGCACCAGCAGGTCCGACAGCCGCTTGGCGGCGAAGGGGCTCATCACGATGCGGTGCGCCAGCTCGATCTCGGTCTCGGCCTGGCTGCGGTCCCAGGCGGCGTTCAGGCCGAAGTTCAGCACCACCTCTTCGCGCGTGCTGTTGGCGTTGGCGAAGTTGACGTAGGAGCTCTTCAGGCCCTCGACGTTCCACTTCAGGCGCGGGCCGGCGGCGCCCTTGGCCGCGGGGGCGGCGGGGGTGTTGTCGGCAGGGGTCTTGGGGGTATCGGTCATGGTCACTTCAGGGTGGGCAATGCGGCGGGTGCCACGTTGGCGGGTGTGAGCTTGATCAGGCTGCTGGCGGCCTGGGCCTTCGCGGCGGCGGTGGCGGACGCGGGCTGCATCCAGTCGCTGAGCCACGTGGTCTGGGCGCTGGCAGTGTCGCGCAGTTCGAAGTCGGCGAAGCTGCCGGCGAGGTCGATGGACGGGGCCACCGGCGCCGGCGGCGGCAGCACCGGGATGGTCGGGATCTCCGGCCGGTCCGCGCCGCCGACCTTCTGCTGCAGCCGCGCGGCGTCCAGCGAGGTCAGCGTGCCGCTGGCGTTGATGTCGCCCAGCACCATCGCGTCGATCAGCGGGAAGGCGCCGAAGCCGGAGTCCGCACGGGTCAGCACGCGCTGCAGGCGCTCGACGTCGGCGGTGCCGTAGCCGCGGCTGCCGTCGGTGTCGCCCAGGTAGGCCACCACGTGCAGGCCGTCGTCGTCGCGCACGGGGATCGTGCCGCCGTTGATGCTGATGGCGCTCAGGTCGAGCACCTGGCTGGCGCCGTAGCGTGCATCGGCGCGCACCGTGGACTGCAGCCGCAGCAGCTCCAGCGCGCCGGCGCCCAGCGGCGTGGCGGCGGTGATGGTGATGCGCACCTCGCCGGCCACCGACAGGTCGGCCATCAGGCTGCTGCCCGCGGGCAGGCCTGCGCCGTTGATCACGCCGGTGACGTTCAGCAGGCTGGCGTCGTAGCGCAGCGTGAAGACGATGTTCTTCGCGCCGGCGGCGCCGGTGAGCGTGATCGGGAAGCCGGAGCCGGTGGCGGGCAGGTCGACCGGCTGGCCGGGGCCGCGGGCGATCTCGCCGATCGACAGCACGGCACCGCCGGCCGCCGCGGTGAACGAGGTGGTGTACGCGTCGCCAGCCGTGCCGTCGCCATTGCCGTCGAGGTCGGCGAACGCGGTGGCGCCGCTGGCCAGCCGCACGCTGTAGGCGCCGGCCGCGAGCGTGCCGCCGGTCTTCACGAAGGTCAGGCCGCGGCCGTCGGCGTCGAGCACCACGCTGCCCGCCACCGGCTGGCCGGCGGCGTTGGCGAAGACGATGTCGGCCGCGCCGAAGCCGTGGCTGGCCGCGTCGTACAGGTTGAGCGACGCGGCGTCGACCACGCGGTTGAAGCGCAGCGTGAAGCCGGTGTTCGTCGCCGCGAACGCGGTGACCTGCAGCGGCGTCTGCGCCACCTGCACCTGCGGGCCGGCGACGGTGTAGCTGCCGTCCTCGTCGATCGCCGTGGCGCTGACCTGGTAGCTGCCGGCCGCCGCGTAGCTGTGGCTGACGCTGGCCGGGTGGCCGTTGACGGTCTGCACCAGGCCGTCGCCCCAGTCGATCACCCACTGGCCGATCGTGTCGGCGCCGGGGTCGGTGGCCGACAGCGACAGCACGTAGGGCTGGCCGGTCGACGCGGTGGCGGCGCCGGTGGCCGCCAGCGTCGGAGCCACGTTGTCGACCTGCACGTCGAAGCTGCGCTCGGCGATGGAGCCGGCGAGGTCGGTGACACGCACGGTGAAGGTCTGCGTCGTGCTGCCGTCGGCGGGTGTCCAGCTGAACACGCCGTCGGCACCGATGGCGGCGCCGGCCGGCACCTCGCCCACCAGCTCGTAGCGCAGCGTGTCGCCCGCGCTGTCGCGGCCGGCGAGCTGCACCGTCACCGGGCTGCCCTCGTCGACGCGGGTGCCGGCGACCGGGTCGATCGTCGGCAGCGCGTTGACCGACAGCGACGGTGTCGCCACCACGCCGCTGGTGATGGTGGCCGCGGCCTGGCCGGCCACGGTCTTCCAGCCGCCGTGGGCCGCCACGACGACGCTGCGCGTGCCGGGGCCGAGGTCGGTGAAGCGGTAGGCGCCGTTGGCGTCGGTGAGGGTGGTGCTCTCGCCGACGTCGGCGACGCCGTTGCCGTTGGCATCGAGGAAGACGGTGAAGCCGCCGAGGCCGGTGCCGTCCTCGCCCGCGTCCCGCACGCCGTCGGCGTCGGCATCGTGGTACAGCGTGCCGTCGATGCGGCCGAGCTTGAAATTGCCGAAGTCGAGGCCGGTGGCGCTGCCGCCCGCCACCACGGTGACGCTGTGCGCCGCGGGGGCGGCGCTGGGCAGCGGCTGGGTGCTGCCGCCGCCCTGGCCCGGGCTGCCGCCCGGCGTGCCGGTGCCGCCGCCAGCCGGCAGCGCGAGGATGGCCTCGGCCAGCGCCAGCATGTCGACGCGGTTGAAGCCGAGGCCGCTGTTGCGGACGTTGTCGTTCTCGTCGTCGCCGTCGACGATCTGCTGCGAGGTGCTGTCCAGCAGCGACGTGAACTCCGCCAGCGACAGGCGCCGGCCCAGCGCCTGCTGCGCCAGGTCCTGCGCCAGCGCGGCGATGCCGGCCATGTAGGCCGAGGCCTGGCTGGTGCCCTGCATCGTCGTGAGGCCGCCGCTGGCGTTGGCGCCGGTCAGGCGCGCGCCGGGGGCGAACACGTCGAGCAGCTCGTCATCGCGCTGCGAGAACGCGGTGATCTGGTCGGCACCGGTCGTGTAGTCGCTCGCGCCGCCCGCGTAGTTCCAGGGGCCGCCGAGGTCGCCGGCCCAGGTGGCGCCCACCGCCAGCACCGCCGGGTCGGCGGCCGGGTAGGCCACGCCCCAGGCGCCGCCGAACTGGGCGTAGTTGTTGCCCGAGGCGGCGGTGACGATGATGTTCTTCTCGGCCAGCGCGGCCAGTTCGTCGGCCAGGCCGAAGCGGCCGATCGCGGTGTTCCAGTTGCCGCCGTCGCCCAGCGACAGGTTGACCACGCCGACGTTGAACTCGTCGGCATGCGCCACCACCCAGCGCAGCGCGTTCTCGAGGTACGAGAAGTAGCCCTTGCCGCTGTCCTGGAAGACCTTCAGCGCGATCAGGTCGACGCCTTGCGCGACGCCGCCGTAGGTGCCGTCGGCGCCGCCGATGATGCTGGAGATGTGCGAGCCGTGGTTGTTGCGGTCGCTCGCGTCGGCGTCGTCGTTGGCGAAGTCGTACTGGTAGACGATGCGGTCGGCGATGCCGTCGCCGTCGGTGTCGGGTCCGAAGAAGGCGTGGTCGAGGTCGATGCCGGTGTCGATCACCACCACCGACAGGCCGCTGCCGGTGATGCCGCTGAAGCGGCTGTCGGCCCGGAAGGCGTCGAGCCCGGTCAGCGTGTTGGCCCAGCCGTTGCCGGCGGTGGCCGACGGCGACAGGGCCGCGGTGTCGAGGCCGGCGTCCGGCAGCTCGAGTGCCTGGTCCTGGTTGCCGATGGAGGCCGAGCCGGTGGACGTGGCCGGCGCGGTCTGCATCCAGCCGGCCTGCATGACCTCGGCGACCGTGTAGCTGCCGGGCAGCAGGTCGTCGAAGCGGTAGCTGCCGTCGGTGCCGGTGACGGTGCTGCGCTCGCCCGCGTCCAGCGTGCCGTTGCCGTTGCTGTCGAGGAAGATGGTCCAGCCCGCGAGCAGGCCTTCGCCTTCGTCGCGCTGGCCGTCGCCGTCGACATCCTCGAACTTGACGCCGGAGATGCTCGCCGGGCGCACGCTCGCGAAGTGCAGGTCGGCCGCCGCCAGGCCGCTGGTGGCGACCACGCTGAACACGCCGTTGCCCGGCGTGGTGCGCAGCCAGCCGGCCTGCGCCACCTCGCTGAGGTGGTACACGCCCGGCCCGAGGTTCTCGAAGCGGTAGCTGCCGTCGGCGCCGGTGACGGCGGTGGCGTCGATGCTGCCGTCGCCGTTGCGGTCGAGCTGGATCGTCCAGCCCGCGAGCAGCGCCTCGCCGGCGTCGAGCACGCCGTTGGCGTTGCTGTCGTCGAACTTCACGCCGCCGAGGCTGATGCGCTGGAAGCTGCCGAAATCGGCGCCTTCGGCGGTGCCGTCGGCCACGACCGTGACGACCTGGCGGTTGTCCGCCGGCGAGGTCGACAGCCAGCCCTGCGGCAGCACGCGGCCGACGGTGACGAGGCCGGCGCCGACGTCGTCGAAGCGGTAGCTGCCGTCGGCGGCCGTCAGCGTGGTGCGCTCGCCTTCGTCGAGCACGCCGTCGCCGTCGGTGTCGAGGAACATCGTCCAGCCGCCGAGGCCGGCTTCACCGGTGTCGTGGCGGCCGTCGCCGTCGGTGTCGTCGAACACGATGCCGACGATGGAGCCGCTGCCGGCGCCCACGGAGATCATGGCGTCGGCCGTCTCGGGCACGGCTTCCACGTTGCCCGCGTTGTCGCGTGCCACGCTGAAGAACGCGTAGTGGTTGCCGGCCACGCCCTCGTAGAGCGATTCGGTCAGCGTGGTGTTGACGAGCCAGGGGTTCCAGTCCCCGCCGTTGGTCGACACGTAGATCGTGTAGCTGGCCAGCGCCGAGCCGCCGTCGGCGTCGGCGCCGCTCCAGGAGACGAGGAAGGTCGGCTCCTCGGTGGTCGCGGGCAGCGCGGTGACGGCGCTGCTGGGCAGGCCGGCGTCGAGCGTGTTGAAGATCGGCGGCGTGTCGATCGGCTCCTCGGTGTCGAACACGATGCGCGCCGTGGCGTCGATGACGGTGCCGGTGGCCACCGTGCGCTTGGCCTTGATGGTGTAGCTGAGGAAGCCTTCGCCGCGGCCGTCGCTGACGCCTTCCGCGTTGCGGTTGGGCGGCAGGAAGCCGAGCTGCGCATCGACCGGCAGCTCGCCCGTCGCCGGATCGAGCGTGGTCAGCCGCCACGTGACGATGCCGGTGGCGGTGTCGATGCTGGCCGACACGTCGAGCAGGTAGCCCTTGGTGGCGCTGAAGTCCAGGCGCGCCTGGTAGAACGCCGTGGTGCCGCTCAGCTCGACGCGCTGGTCGCCGAAGCCGAAGTCGTCGACGCGGAAGGTGCGCCAGTCGAGATCGGCGTCGAGCTGCTGCGTGACCACCACCTCCTGCGCCGGGGCGGCGGCGTCGGCCGCGTTCTCGAAGCGGATGGTGTAGGCGAGCGTGTCGGTCGCGGCGATCCAGCGCTCCTCGCCGAAACCGGCCGGGCCGAGGATGTCGTTGGGGTCGCGCGGCACGACCGGGTCCGGCTCGTACGGCGGCGGGTCTTCCTCGTCGCAGCACTCCTCGGGCGGCGAGGGCAGCGGCAGGCCGGCCATCTCCAGCGCGCCGTCGCCGTCGGCCGGCGGCAGCGTCGAGCCGCCCTCCAGGGCCTGCGCGACGTCGACGAGCGACTGCGAGATCGCGATCTGCAGCGTGCCCGCGGCGGTCCAGCCGCCGGTCTCCCGCGTGCTGGAGCGCAGCACGGTCGCGTTGCTGCTGTTGACGGCCTCGGCCCACACCAGCACGGGCCTGCCGCCCTGCTGGCTGATGCTGAGCGCGCCCATCACGCGGCCGGCGGCCACGTTCTCGACGGCGCCCCAGGTGCCGGTCGCGGCCGACCACAGCGCGGTCTGCACCGTGACGCTGGGCATGTAGGCGTCGAGGCCGGCGGTGCTCAGCGTCCAGGCGGCGAGCACGTCGCCGTTGGCCAGGCGCACCAGCTTGGCGGACTGTTCCTCGCCCGCGGCGGTGGTGAGCGCCTGCGGGGCGCTCCAGGCGCCGGCGCTGAACCGCGCGAAGACCAGGTCGCCGCCGCTTTCGAGCACGGCCTGGATCTGCGCCGAGCTGCTGGACGTGGTGAGGCCCGAGGTGTCGAGCCGGTTCCACAGCGCGATCGCGTCGCCGTTGCCGTCGAAGGCCAGCGACAGGCCGCGCGCGCTGTAGCCGCCGCTGCCGGGGACCAGCGAGGCGGGCTGCCAGGCGCCGTTCTGGTGGCGGGCGACGTGCACGCCGTCTTCCGACGCCCACGCCGCCCACAGTTCGCCCGTCGGGCTTTCGGCGATGACGGGTTCGCCCTCGCTCTGCAGGTTGGAGGTGATGGCGGTCTCGCCGGCGCCGGTGTAGTCGTTCAGCGTGCCGGTGGCGCGCGGGTCGAAGCCGAAGCTGATGGCCGTGTCGTAGGCGTTGCCCGCGAAGATGGCGTCGTCCAGCGTCAGCAGGTCGCCGTCCATCCCGGTGCTGCCCATGTCGGAGCCGGGGTAGGTGTAGGTGTATTCGGTCCAGCCGGAGCCGCCGAAGAACCAGTTGTGCTTGACGCGCACGAGGATCGTGCCGGAGATGGGCGGCTCGCGCATGCCCAGGCCCTGGTCGTCCCACTTGCCGTTGACGTTGATCAGCGCGCGCACCACGGCCTCGAGGCCGGTGAAGGGGATGCTGCCTTCCCAGTTCAGGCCGACCGAGCCGCGGAAGCTGCCGCTGCCGCTCGACCACCAGCCGGGGAAGTCCGCGCCGGCGTCCCAGACCAGGTTGCCGCCCGCGGCGACCTCGAAGCGCCCTTTCACGCCCATGGCGGTCAGCGCGGTACCGACCACCGGGATGAAGGACAGCGGCACGTTGACCGCGCCCGAGACCTGCGCGTTGATGCGCGCGCTCTTGAACACGTAGACGCAGGTGTCGTGGTCCGCCACGTAGCGCACGTCGCCGCCCGCGCGGCCTTCGATCTCCGTCTTGACGCCGCCGATGTTGATGTCGAACTTGAAGGCGCCGTTGCCGCGGAAGATCAGCGTGCAGTCGATCTGCGCCTGCAGGTCGACGCGGATCTCCGACTTGACCGAGCCCAGCGGCCCGAGGTTGACGTTGCCGATGCTCTTCGAGAAGCGGATGCGGTGCACGCCCATCGCTTCCAGTTCGGCATCGGACATCGCGTCGAGCAGCACCCGCAGCTCTTCCATCTGCTGCGCGATGACGTCGACGAACACCGGGTCCTGGATCGCCGTCTCGCCGCCGTACAGGTCGAAGTCGTCGTTCGGGTTGGTGGCGTCCTTGCGCTGCACCATCAGCACCGGCTTGCCGTCGGCGCCGATGCCGATGGCATATGCGCCGTCGAACTGCGCGTTGTCGGTCAGCTTGGCGGCGGCGGTCCATTGCCAGGTGCCGTCGGGCTGCCGCGCGCCCACGCTGTAGTAGACCTCGGCGGCGTTGCCCTCGCCCTGGCGCCAGGTGGCGAGCAGGCCCTCGCGGTTGCCGTCGATCAGCCGCGGGTCGGCCGCGAGCTGCAGGCCGTCGCCGGCCACGTTGCCGGGCAGCGGCTGCGCGTCCTTCCAGCCCGTGCCGTCGTTGACGGCGTGCCAGAACACGCCGTCGCGTGTCCAGACCATGTGCGACAGGCCGCTGGCGTCGGTCGCCATGGCGGGCGCCAGGTCGACGTTCTCCGGCGTCGGCTCCACCGGCGTGAGGCGGGCGTACAGCGCCGCGCCGGCGATGTCGGTGGCCTCGGTGATCGTGAAGACGGGGCTCGCCGCGTCGGCGATGCCGTTGCGGTTGAGGTCGAACGAGTAGGGGCGCTCGATGTCGGTGCCGCCGTCCTCGGTGGGCACCACGCGGCCCAGCGCCAGCGTGTAGGTGCCGGGCTGCAGGTAGCCGAGGGTGAAGCGGCCGTCGGCCGCGGTGGTGGTGCGGCCGGCGAAGACGTAGGTCGTGCCGGTCTGCCGGTACACGGCCATCTCGACGCCGCCCATCGCGGCGCCGGTGTCGGCATCCTGCAGCGTGCCGCTGTAGCTCATGCTGGCGAGGAACGCGGGGTTCTCGGTGAACGCGATGTCGAACAGCTCGCGCACGTCGGACAGGGTGCGCTCGGGCGTGGAGTACTGCTTGCTCAGCGCGTTGACCAGGCGCACGTAGTCGCCCCAGGTGCCGCCCAGCCGCGGCTGCAGCTGGGTGAGCCAGCGCGTCTGCCACTCGGTGTCGGTCATGCCGGGCATGCGCAGCGACTGCTCCAGCAGCGCGTAGTCGATCGGCTCGGTGCTCGTCTCCTGGATCACCCGGGTGGTGAAGCTCATCGGCGCGTTGACCGACTCGAACAGCAGCGGCAGGCTGTGGTGGTCGCCGGGGCGCAGGATGTCCTGCGGGCCGCTGGGCGCCACGCCCAGCAGCTGCACCGAGCTCGACAGCCCGATGCTCTCGGCCGTGCTGCCGAAGCGGGTGCCGGTCGGGCTGGTGACGATGAACAGCGGCGCCATCGTGTCGGCGTCGCCCTCGTTGGCGTAGACCAGGTTGGCCAGGATGACGCGGCCGGGGCGGACCTCGGCCGGCCCCTGGATGCTGCGCACGATCTCGGCGCCGCCGCCGTCGACGACCTGGATCTGCTCGGCGTAGAGGGCCACCGTGCCGTCGGCCGCCTCGGCCGCCAGCGAGTAGGCGCCGGCCGCGGCGCCGCGGGCGTCGAAGGTGACGTAGGCGCGGCTGCTGTTCTCCAGCTTCGAGACCGTGCCGAAGATGCTCTCGCCGGCGCCGTTGATCAGCGCGAACTGCGTTTGCGCATCGAACTTGGCGCCGTCGACCTGCAGCGTGACGGTGCCGCCGTTGCCGACCTCCGCCTGGTCCACCGACTGCAGCGAGAACGGCAGGATGCTGGCCGTCAGCGTGTAGGGGCGCGGGGCGCGGCCGTCCGCGCCGTACAGCATCACGTAGTAGGTGCCGGCCTCGGTGGTCGGGATCACCGCGAGCTGGTCGGCCACGAAGGGGTCGCGGCCGGTGTGGTCGAACTGGCCGCGGGTGGGCATGCTGCCGTAGCGCAGGTACAGCTCGTTGCCGTTGTCCTCGCCGTCGCTGTCGAGCACGACGCGCACGGTCTCGCCGGCGCCGACGACGACCTTGTAGAACACCGCCTGGCCGGTCGCGATGGTGCCGCTGGCCGGCGTGCCGAGCGCGAGCGTCTCCACGTCGATCGCGACCGCGTCCAGGCTGGCCGAGACGTTGTTGCCCTCGTTGCTCTCGGCGATGGTGTTGAGGATGTCGCTGCGCACGATGACGCGGTAGTTGCCGGGCGTGAGGCCCGGCAGCGCCGCAGTGAGCGCCTCGGTGTAGCTGGCGCCGCCGGCCACCGGGCCGTTGTGCTGCACGGTGCCGAACAGCAGGTCGCCGATGTCCCAGGTGTCGTCGGCGGAGAGGTAGATCGAGTCGCGCCACGAGCCCAGCGCGGGGTTCGTGCCCTGGTTGGTCACCGTGTAGGTGATGGTGGCGTCGCGGCCCGGGATGGCGTTCACCGGGATCGTGATCTCGCCGACCAGCAGGTCGGCCGGCGGCGCGAGCGTGACCTGGGTGAAGCCGCTGTCGACGCCGGCGTTGTTGGTCTCGACCAGCTCGGGCAGGCCGTTGCCGCCGTCGGCGACGACGAACACGTAGAACGGGCCCGATTGCCCGTAGGGCACGGTGAAGGTCTTGGTCTGGGTGTAGCTCGCGCCGGCCGCCAGGCCGCCGGCGTGGTCGGCGTAGCCGAGGTAGAGGTCGGTGGCGCGGTCGAACACCAGGTCGCGCGAGAGGTACACCGCGTCGTACCAGTTGCGGGCGCCGGTGGGGTCGGTGCTGTCGTTGCGCACCGTCCAGCTCACCTGCAGCGCCTGGCCGCTGATGGCCTCGGCCGGGGCATCGACGCGCTCGACGCGCAGGTCGGGGCGCAGCACCGGCACCAGCACTTCGGGCGGGATGGTGATCGGCGTGGCGCTGGCGCGCAGGTTGTTGGCCTCGCCAGCCGTACCTTCGGTGACCAGGTTGTTGACGTCGGTCTCGACGATGACGAAGTAGTCGCCGGCGCCGAAGCCGCTGGGAAGCGCAAACTGCGCGGTGGCGTCGTAGCCTTCGCCCGCGGCGAGCGGGTTGCCGCGCGACACGGTGCCCAGCAGCACGTCGCCGCTGCCGAGGGTGCCGTCGCGCGAGAGCCAGACGCGGTCGCTCCAGTAGTTGGCGTTGGTGCGGTTGTCACCTTCGTTGTCGACGCGCCAGGTCACGACGATCGGCTCGGCGTAGGCCTGCGGCGCGGTCGCGGACAGCGACGACACGACCAGGTCCGGCGTGTCGCGCGTGACGGTCAGCGGCAGCGAGGCGACGTTGTCGCCTTCGCCGCTGCCTTCGAACACCTGCTGGGTGGCATCGGCGCGCAGGAAGAGCTTGTAGTTGCCCTGCATGCCGAAGGGCAGCGAGACGACCGCCGACTGCGTCAGCGTGGCCCCGGCGGCGAGGATCTCGCCGGGCGAGGTGCTCGCCAGCACGATGTCGTCGTCGTCGCCGAGGATGTCGTCGTTCGACGCGATGATCTGGTCGATCCAGTAGTTGGCCTGGGTGGCGCCGGTGCCGGCGTTGCGCAGCGTCCAGGTGACGACGATCTGCTTGCCCGCCTCGCCGGTGGCTGGGGCGGTGAAGCTCTCGATCACCAGGTTGGCCGGGCGCGACGAGACCACGATCGGCGCCGCCGAGACGGCGACGTTGTTGGCGTTCGGGTCGCCGTTGGCGCCCGCGAAGCCCTCGAACACCTGGTTGCCCGAGTCGGTGTGGACGATGAGGTAGTACGCGCCGTCCAGCGTGTCGGGCAGCTTGAAGCCGGGGGTCGCGCCGTACGAGCCGTCCACGCCCAGCACGCCGCCGTGGCCGCGTGTGCCGAGCACGAGGTCGCCGGCATCGAGCACGGCGTCGGCCGACAGGTAGAAGGTGTCGGTCCAGTAGGACTCGGCGGTCGCGGTGGCGCCGTAGTTCGTCACCGAGTAGCTGAACTCCAGCGTGTTGCCGGCCCGCGCCGACGCCGGCAGCGTGATCGACGAGACCTCCAGGTCCGGCGGGGGCGTCAGCACCACGTTGGTCGCGGTGTCCTCGCCGCCCGCGTTGTCGTTCTCGTTCGCGTGCTCGTAGACGTTGTTGTAGATGTCGGAGACGACGAAGAACCAGCGCTCGCCGACCTCGCCGACCGGTAGCGTGACGCTGTGGGTGGCGGTGTAGCTCTCCCCGCCGTCGAGCGCGCCGCTGTGGAAGAACGTGCCCAGCGCCAGGTCGCCGGCATCGAACACGTTGTCCGTCGAGACGTACACGCGGTCGTACCAGGACGTCTCGGCCGTGCGGCCGTCGCCGGCGTTGGTGACGGTCCAGTTCAGCGACATCGGCTGGCCCGAGAAGGCCTGCGTGGGCGCCTGCACGGCGGTGACGCGCAGGTCGGGCGGCGGCGTGAGCGTGAAGCGCGTCAGCGCGCTGACGCCGACGTTGTCGCCCTCGGCGGTGTTCTCGAAGACCTGGTGGTTCGCGTCGGCCTTCACCAGCAGGCGGTAGTCGCCCGCCAGGCCGCGCGGCACGGTGAAGGTGAGGGTGTTGACGTAGCTCTCGCCGTCGGCGAGGTAGCTCGGGTTGGCGACACTGCCGAGCACGATGTCGTCGCCGTCGCCGTACACGTCGTTCAGCGACAGCACGACGGTGTCGAGCCAGCGCGGGACGCTGGTCGAGCCGTTGCCGGTGTTGGTGACGACCCACGAGACGATGGTCTGCGTGCCGGAGAAGGCGTCGCTCGGCGGGGTGATCGAGGCCACCGTCAGGTTGGGCAGCGGCGGGAAGCTGGCGACCAGCGTCGTGTTGTCGACGGTGCGGTTGTTGTCCTCGCCGTCGTATTCGTAGTTGTCGCCGTTGATGTCGGTACGGACGACGACGGTATAGCTGCCGATGCGGTCGCCCGGCACGGTGATGTTCTGCGTGCGGGTGACCGAGGCGCCCGCGGCGAGGTCGCCCTCGTAGCTGAAGTCGCCGACGAAGATGCCGTTGCTCGCGCCGCCGTCGGTGGAGAGGTAGACGCGGTCGACCCAGCGGCCGCCGATGATGCTGCCGGAGCCCTGGTTGGTCACCGTCCAGGTGATGGGCACGACCTGGCCCGACAGCGCATCGGCCGGCGCGACGATGTCGGTCACGCGCAGGTCGGCCAGCGGCGGCAGCGGGATGCTGGTGAGCGTGCTGAGCGCGCTGTTGTTGTCCTCGGCCGCATGCTCGAAGACGACGTTGCCGATGTCGGCGGTGACGCCGACGTACCAGTTGCCGGGCGCCGAGATCGGCAGCGTCACGTCCTGCGCGATCTCGATGCTCTGGCCGGGGCGCAGCGTGTCGTTGAACGCGAAGTCGCCCAGGTGGTGGCTGCTGCTGCCCGGCACGTTGCTGTCGGTGAGCACCAGCCGGAAGCGGAAGTCGGAGGCCGGCGCCGTGCCCTGGTTGGTCAGCGTGAAGCGCACCGTGGTGGTGTTGCCGCTGCGCACGCCGTCCGGCACGGTGACGTTCGACACCGTCAGGTCGGCGAAGGGCGGCACCGTCAGCGTGATCGCGCTGGACGCGCGCACGTTGTTGGCCTCGTTGGTCTCGGGCTCGTTGCCGTAGTAGTCGGTCTGCACCAGCACGCGGTAGCTGCCGGTGTTCAGCGTGCCGCGCAGCGGCAGCGTGATGTCGCGCGAACGGTGGTACACGCCGCCGGCGGCCAGCGGCGTGTCGCCGCTGGACGAGAACTCGCCGAGGTAGATGTCGTCGTCGCTGCGCGTGTCGTCGGTCGAGAGCCAGAGGCGGTCGGTCCAGTTGCCCACCGTCGGCCCGGTGCCCTGGTTCTGCACGCTCCAGGCGACGGTGATGCGGTCGCCGAAGGTGGCGGCCTCGGGCACGGCGACGGCCGTGGGCACGAGGTCCTCGGTCGGCACGATGACGTTGACGGTGGCGGCCGAGGCCGTCTCGTTGTTGCCCTCGGCGGCGAACTCCTCGACGTAGTCGTAGACGTCGCTGCGCACGATGACGTGCCACTGCCCGGTCTGCGCGAGCGGGATGGTGAGGTTGGCGCTGCGTGCCAGCGTGCCGCCCGCGGCGATCGAGCTGCTGTTGTAGACCTGCCCGATGTAGATGTCGCCCGAGCCGTAGCTGGCGTCGGCCGAGAGGTAGATGTGGTCGTACCAGCCGGTGGCCGTGGCGGCGGTGCCCTGGTTGCGCGTGGTCCAGGTGATGGTGGTGGCCTTGCCGGCCTCGACCACCGGGGCCACCTGCACGTCCTCGGCGACGAGGTCGGGCAGCGGCGGCACCGTCAGCGTGAACGCCTCGGAGGCCAGCGTGTTGTTGGTCTCGTCGGCCTCGCCCTGGTAGCCGTGGCGGTCGGTGCGCAGCAGCAGGTAGTAGGTGCCGTCGAGGTAGTTGGTGTTGAGCGGCAGCGTCAAGCTGGCGGTGCGGGTGTAGGAGCCGTCGGCCGCCAGCGGGCCGAGCTCGATGTACTGGTCGCTGAGCTGGATGTCGTCGCTGCTGACGGTGGTGTCGCGCGAGAGCCAGAAGCCGTCGTACCAGTAGCTGGCATTCGTGGCGCCGTTGCCGGCGTTCTTCACCGTCCAGGTCACGCTGATCGGCGCGCCGAAGCTGCCGCTGGCGGGCGCGGTGACGACGACGGGCGTGAGGTCGGGCGAACGCAGCGTGACGGTGGCGGTGTGGCTGTCCTCGGCCTCGCCGGCGATGCCGTCGCCGTCCTGGTCCATCAGGTTGCCGGCGCGGTCGCGGATGTCCGGCCCGAGCACCAGCGTGTAGATGCCGGCCGCGTACTGGTTGGTGAAGGTGACCGTCAGCGTGTTGCCGCTGGCGGTGACCGACTGCACCTGGTTGCGCAGGTTCTGCCCGGCGGGGCCGGTGAACACGAGCACGTCGTCGTAGCCGACCGTGGCGGCGTCCACGTTCTCGTTGAACGTGAAGGTCCAGGTGTTGAACGGGGCGTTGGGCTGGGCGGCGGCGTCGGGCGAGGAAGCCACCACGCGCGGGCCGGTGAGGTCGTAGACGAAGCTGCTCTCGAAGGCCTCGCTCGGCGTGCCCTGCAGGTCGGTGAACGCGCCCGCGGCGAAGCGGAAGGTCGTCGTGCCTTCTTCGGGCGGCAGCTCCACGAGGAAGCGCAGCCGGTGGCCGGCGAGCATCTCGACGCCGACGACCGTGCCGCCGTTGTCCAGCACCAGGTCGTCGACCGACACCGAGTCGGCGCGCACGCCCTCGGACAGCTCGACGACGATCTCCGTCGGCGGGGCGGAGAGCAGGGCGCCGGCGGCCGGCGTGACCGCGACCACCTGCGGCGCCGTCTCGCGTTCGCCGCCGGTGGCGCCATCGACCGAGACCACGTAGTCGCCTTCGCCGGCGACGGCGACCACGCGCACGCGGTAGGTGCCGCCGTCCAGGGCGATGTGCGTCAGCAGGGCGTTGCGGCCGTCGGCCGCGCCGCGTTCGTTGCTGGCCACCAGCGTGCCGCCGGCGTCGTACAGCTCGATGCGCGTGGCGAGCGTGTTGAGCGGCGTGTCGCCGCCGTCGCCGGGTGTCTGCGTGGTGAGCGTCAGCACGTCGCCGGCCGCGACCTGCAGCACGTAGCTGTCGTCGCGGTCGCCGGCGGCCCAGGCGACGGTCTGCTCCAGCAGCCGGTCGAGCGCGGCGTTGTTGCCGGCGAAGCCGTCGTAGTAGACGGCGCCCAGGTAGGCGCTGCGGCCGTCCTGCGGCTGGCCGACGACGGCGAACGCGCGGCCGTTGACGGTGGCCAGCGTCTGCGCGCCGGGGTCGGCGCCGCCGGTGGAGTATTCGATGTAGCCGCTGACCTGGAAGTCGGTGAGCCCGTCGGTGGCCGGGTGGCTGGCGTCGGCCACGTTGACCGTGCCGCCGTTGTAATAGTTGTGGCGGACGGTGGTGTCGACCGGCACGATGGCGTCGATGTCCGGCAGCACGGGAGAGGTGGAGGAGCCCGCGGCGTACACGGTCCAGCCCGTCGCCACGAGGCCGCCGCCGCCCTCGACCCACTGGCGCAGCGCCTGGGCGAAGGTGCCGTACTGGCCGTGGTTGTACTCGTCGCCGATCACGACCACGTCGTACTGCGACAGCTCCTCGACGGTGTCGATCTGGTTGGCGGTGACCGAGGTGGCGGTGAAGTCGAACCAGGTGTCGTCGTTGAGCTGGGCGACGAGCGAGGCGCCGCTGCCGCCGTTGAAGACCGCGACGCGCACGGCGCCCGACCCCACGCTGCCGCTGCCCGAGAGGTGGCCCAGCGCCTGGTGGGTGCCGCTGATGTCCTGCAGCGCCGTGCCGCCGGCCTGCGGCAGCTCGAACGAGAGGCTGCGGGTGACGGTGAGGTTGTAGAGCGCCTCGCTGTCGCCGCGCACGCGCAGCAGGTAGTCGCCGGCCGCGCCGGCCTTGAACTCGCGGATCGCCTGCACCGCGGCGCCGCCGCGGGCGTGGCTGGTGGCCAGCAGGTTGCCGTCGGCGTCGAGCAGGTCGACCACCAGGCTGCCGTCGAACTGGCCGCCGAGCGCGGGCGCGAGCACGATGGTCGCGTACTCGTCGGCCCGGAGCGTGAAGCGGTAGTAGTCGCCTTCGGTGTCGGCGTCCTGGGCGGTCAGCACCGGCTCGCCGCCGCCGCCGTCCTGCGGCGGGGTGACCAGCGAGCCGACCACCGCGCCGCGGCTGCCGCCGTTGCCCAGGTCGACGAAGCTGGAGGCGATGTCTTCCGCCGTTTGGGGCGTGTTGTTGGGCGTGCCCGGCTGCGCCAGCTCGCCCTCGGCGCGGGCGCCCAGCAGCAGCCCGAGCTCGTAGCCGCCGTCGCCGGCGAGGTTGCTCAGTTCGATGCGGTAGGTGCCGGCGGCCAGCAGGCCGCCGCCCGCGGCGCGCACGGTCTGCAGCACCGCGCCTTCGCCCTGCACGCCGTCGGCGGAGGCGACGAGGTTGCCGGCGGCGTCGAACACCTTCAGGCCGATGACCAGGTCGGACGGGTCGCCGAGGGGCGTGGGCGTGGCGCGCGCGAAGACGGTCAGCAGCTGGTCGCCGGTGAGCATCACCGTGAAGGCGTCGGTGTCGGCCTGGCCGTTCAGGCCCCCGGTCGCGAGGCGGCCGTGCACCAGCGAGCCCTGCGCCGCGAAGGGCGGCAGCTGGGCGAAATCCTGTTCGTCCTGGTCGACGATGAAGTCGAGCACGAAGTTGTCCGGCGTGTTGTCGCCGCCGCCCGACGGCAGCGGGTCGGACGGATCGCCGTTCAGCGGCAGGCCGAGCAGGTCCTTGAAGGCGTAGTAGCCCGACCACAGCGCGAGCTGGTAGCGGCCGTCCTCCAGCGCGGGCAGGCCGAGCTCGAGCCGGCGGTTCTCGGCGTCGTAGTGGAAGGAGGTCAGCGCGATCGAGTTGCCGGTGACCACGTCGACCAGCGACACGTCGCTGCTGTCGAGGTACTCGGTGTCCAGCGCCTCGCTGAAGTCGATCGTCAGCATCGACGGCGTGCCGTCGATGCGCCCCTGCTGCGCGATGCTGGCCGCGGTGACGACCGGCAGCGTGGTGTCGAGCTCGAAGCTGTGGCTCCAGGCCTCCAGCGCCTGGCCGCGGATGTCGGTCAGCGCGCCGGCGGCCAGGGCCAGCGTGTGCTCGCCGTCGGGCCAGGCGCTGCCGTCGAAGAAGAAGCGCACGCTGCTGCCGTCCAGCACGGTGAAGGACGAGGCGGCCTGGCCGTCGATCGTCAGGCTCTGTGCCGTCAGCGAGGTGAGCAGCAGCGGCTGGCCGAACTCGATGTCGACGTAGCCGGGGAAATAGGTCGTGCGCAGCAGGCCGTCCACCGACGAGGCGCTCACGCCGAAGGTGTCGGCGGCGGCGGCGGTGGAGCCGGCCACGCGCAGGATGACGTCGCCCTGGCCGCTCTCGGCGCCCAGGCGGATGCGGTAGCGCCCGGTGTCGCCGGCCACGAAGCTGAGGGAGCCGGTGGCGGAGCTGGCGACCACCGTGTTGTCCTCGTCGACCACTTCCAGCGTGGGCACCAGCGTGTTGCCGGGCTCGCCGTCGGCGCTGCCGACCGGCTCCGCGGTGACGGTCAGCGTGTCGCCTGCCGTCGCGCGCACGGTGTAGTCGTGCGTGCCGTCGCCGCTGGCCCAGACGACGGCCTGCTCCAGCAGCCGGTCGAGGTCGCCCTGGACGAGGTAGCTGTAGTCGAAGTAGGTCGGGCCGAGGTAGACGCCGCGGCCGGACTGCACCTCGCCCGCGACGACCGCCGCACGGCCGTTCAGCTCGGCGAGCGTCGTGGCGCCCGGGTCGGCGCCGCCGGCGGCGTACTCGACGTAGATGCTCGGGAGGTAGAAGTCGCCGAGGCCCTCGGTGATCGGGTGGGCGATGCTGCCGATGTCGAGCAGGCCGCTGTACTGCGAGTCGTAGCGGCCGCCGGTGGCGACTGGCACGATGGCGTCGATGTCGGGAATCGCGGTGCTGCTGTCGCCGCTGCTGCCGGCGTAGCCGGTGCCGGCGCCGTAGACGGTCCAGCCGGTGGCGATGACGCCGCCGCCGGCCTCGACCCAGTCGCGCAAGGCCGCGGCGAAGCCCTCGAACTCGTGCTCGTAGCTCGAGTGGCCGATCATCACCACGTCGTAGTTGGCGAGCTCGGCGGCGGTGTCGATGTCGGTGCCCGCCACCGACACCGCCTGGATGCCGTGCGTGCTGTCGTTGAGGCGGCTGATCAGCGTGCTGTCGCCGCGGTGGACCGCGACGCGGATCGTGCCCGAGGAGCCGCCCTGGGTCGGGGCCCGGAATCCGTCGACCACCACCGGCGTCGCGGTGATGTCCTCGGCGCGGGAGAGGGCGCCGCCCAGCAGCACGTCCTTGGTCACCGCGAGGTGGTATTCGCCGGCCTGGCTGCCGCCGACGCGCACGTAGTACGTGCCCGCCGCCGGGGCCGAGAAGCCGCTGATCGCCGCGCCGGTCGAGCCGGTGCGGGTGCCGAGGGTCAGCAGGCGGCCGTCGGCGTCGAACAGTTGCAGCGCACCCGCATCGGCCTGGCCGCCGGCGAACTGCAGCGCCAGCGACACGACGTCGCCGGCCTCGAGGTCGATGCGGTGCCAGTCCTGGTTGTCGCCGGCCTGCGTGCTGGTCATCACGCGGACTTCGCCGACGCCGAAGTAGTTGTCGTCGCCGCCGGTGGCGTACACGCGCAGCCACCGCGCCTCGACGGCCTCGAAGTCGATGCTGGCCTCGTACTCCGCCGCGCCGTCGATCGAGCTCAGCGTCTCCATGCCGTAGCCGACCTCGCCGGCATAGCGGCTGATGGTGGTGAGGCGGCTCCAGATCTCGCCGTCGAGCGAGTAGTCGACCGCGTAGTCGTCGTTGCCGTCGACGGACAGCTCCAGGTCGCTGACGAGCACGTTGCCGCCGAGGTCGAAGACCAGCTTCGTGTCCAGCGGGTACTGGCCCTCGACGTCGCCCAGCCAGGTCGTCGCGCTGTTCGTGTCGAGGTAGCTGCCTTCGGCCGGGGTGATGCCGTCGCCGAGCACGTCCAGCGAGCCGAAGAGGTTGCTGCCTTCGAAGGTGGTGGCCGCCGGCGCCACGCGGCGCAGGGTCTCGGCCTCGCGGATCGTCAGGTTGTCCCAGTAGCGGTAGCTGCGCACCAGTTCGCCGAATTCGCCGGTGTGCGGCGTGTCGGCGTGCTGGAACTTCAGGCGCAGCTCGGACGTGGGCGTGAGCCCGTGCGCGGCGAGCGCCGCGCTGAGGTCGATCGTGTGGTGGGCACGGCCGTTGTCGGCCGGCGCGGCGAGGGTGGCGACCGGCACCCAGGTGATGCCGTCGACGCTGGCCGCGATGCCGTCGGCGAACTCGGAGCCGGTGAAGGCGCTGCCCGAGAAGGCCTCGGCCACCGGGTCGTAGCCCCAGTGGTCGAATTCGAGGAGGAGGTTGCTGCGGCCCGCGACGTTGACCGTCCAGATCGCCTCGTTCAGCGCGTCGTCGTAGCCGCCGACGGCCTGCGTGCCGATGGTGGCGGCGGTGGGCTCGCCGCCGTAGCCGCCGTAGTCGCCGTAGCGGTCGCCCTCGCTGTAGAGCGCGGTGCCCCAGCTGCCGTAGCTGCCGCCGTTGCTGCCCTGGCCGTTGTCGTAGTAGCTGGTCGTGCCGATGGTGGCGTCGCCGTGGGAGGAGCTCAGCGACCACTGCTCGGCCAGCCCGTTCTCGAAGGTCTCGACGTACAGCGGCGCCGCGAGCCCCGCGGGATCGAGCCGGCCGATGATCGAGGTGTGGGAGCCTGTGCCGCCGGGCAGCGGCGCCAGCTGGGCGCTGAGGTCGACCGCATCGTCCATGCCGGTGCTGTCGGTGCCCTCGAGCACGGCATCGAGGAACAGCTCGACCTGGTAGGCGCCGGCGCCCGACAGGCTGCTGACGTCGATGCGCAGCGCGCCGCCGGCTCCGGCCGCGATGCGCAGGGCGAGCGCCTGGCCGGCCTCGCCTGCCTCGACGAAGCCGAGCGACTGGTCGGCCGCGTTGAAGACTTCCAGCTTGGCGCGCAGCAGGCTGTCGGCCAGCGCGGGGCTGAAGCGCAGCGACACCGAGCGGCCGGCCTCCACCGTGAGCGACAGGCTGTCGCGCTCGCCCTGCGCGGCGAGCTCGCCGGCCACTCCGCCCGCATGCACCAGGCTGCCGCGCGGCGACAGCGGCTGCAGCGGCGTGCTGAAGTCGTCGGTGTCGAAGTCGGCGACGAAGCGCGGGCCCCCGCCGTCGCCCTGCAGGCTGGCGAGGTCGACCGAGAGCGCGGCCGCGGCCGGCGCCACCTGCAGCGCGGCCACCGGCGCCGGGGCGCCGTTCGCGCCGGCGCCGGGCATCAGGTCCGCCGACATCAGCATCCGCTGCTCCAGCGGCTCGAAGTGCAGCGCGGGCAGCTCCGGCATCCGCCCCGTCGGCCGCGAGCCCGGCAGCTTCAGGCCGGTGATGGCGCGTTGGATGAGCGCCAGGGTGCGCGCGGGCAGGTGGGGAGCGGAGCGATGCATCGGAATCTCCAGAGCCGGCAGGCGCGGCCAGGTCAGGAGGCGGTGCGTTCCGCTGCCTTCCTGCTGGCGGGTCGAGGCGTTGCCGAGGTTCGTGCAGTGCCGGCGGTGCCCATCACCGCCGGTCCGGTCGACGACCGTGCGTCGAGGTCAGCAGGCCGCGCGGCGGCGGCGCGCGGCGGCCGCGAGCGCGGCCAGGCCGGCGCACAGCGACAGCCACGTGGCGGGCTCGGGCACGGCGGTGACGACCGAGCTGACCGCGAAGGTCGTCTCGAGGCCGGTGGCATCGTCGGCCAGGTCGCCGCTGAACTCGATCAGCGTCTGCTGCCCCGGCAGCGCCGAGGCGGCGAGGCGGAAGGCGGGCAGGAAGACCAGCGACTGCTGGACGGGCACGCTGGCCATCGGGATGTAGCTGTAGTCGGCGAACGCCAGGCCGGTGACCTCGTCGGTGCCGTACGTCGCCGAGAACTCCAGCGGCGGCAGGCCCGCGATGGCCGCGCCGAACGCCACCTCGACGCCGTCGAGGATCACCTTGGAGGCCGCTGCGTCGAAGGTCAGCAGGCTCGCGTCGTAGCTGAACTGCAGCCCGAACGACAGGACCGCGTAGGGGCTGTCGAAGCTGAACTGCAGGCTGGGCGCCACCAGCGCCTCGGGCGCACCCGAGGCCGCGCCAGCCTGGACGACCGGGGCCGCCTGTGCCGCGGCGACGCCGCCGAGCGCGGTGAACACCGCGACGAGACCCCGCAGGGCGAGTCGGTTACAACTCATCAAACGTCCTCCCGGGCTGTTGTAAAGAAAGCTTGCCCAATGCGTTTGATTGAATCTTAAGCGGGTGTTTTGTGACTTTGTGTGGCCGTGAGTGCCATTTCTCAACCTAAATAGGTGTTAACCCTTTCCCCCAAGGGAGGGTGGGTCGTGACCCTCAGGGTATGTGCTTAGGCCGATCGGCCGGCGCGAGGGAATGAGCCGGCGCGGCCCGCGCTCTTGTACGCATGTTCCAGTCGGCCGAGTCCCGCTACAACCAATGGGTGCGCGAGCACTACCGTTTCCTGCTGCGCAGCGCGTGGGCGCTGACCGGCTCGCGGGCGACGGCCGAGGACGTGGTGCAGGACTGCTTCGCCAACGCCTGGAAGCACCGGGCCCAGCTGCGCCAGGCGGGGCAGGCGCGGGCGTGGCTGTTCCAGATCATGCGGCGCAGTGCCTTCCGCTACCTGGAGCCCGGGCCCGTGCCGGCCGATGACGACGCGCCCGAGGCGCAGGCGCCCGACAGCGGCGCCGACGACCGGCTCGACGTGATCCGCGCGCTCGGCCGCATCGCCCCCATCCACCGCGAGGTGCTCGTGCTGTACTACTTCGACGACATGCCCACCGCGCAGATGGCCGAGGCGCTGGAGGTGGCGCCCGGCACCGTGCTGTCGCGCCTGCAGCGGGCGCGGCAGGCCCTGAGGGCGGCCATGGCGCCGCCGGCCCGGCCCGAGCCGGCGGCGCCGGTGGCCCGGCTGCGCCAGGTGTGATCATGGCCGGCATCGACCCCCGCGACCTCCCCGACCCGGCGCCCGACAGCGGCTTCGACCTGCGCACGCGCGCCGAGCTGGCCCTGGCCTGCGATCCGGGCGAGCCACCCGCCGGCCTGTTCCGCCACACCCCGTGGCGGCGCCGTGCCGGCGTGCACCGCGCCGCCGTGGCTCTGCTGGCGACGGCCGGCGTGTGGGGCGCCGTGATGGCGGTGCGCCCGCCCGAGCTGGTGCGCGGCGCCATCGAGCACGAGTACTACGAGCGCACGCTGCGCGGCAGCTTCATGGCGCCGGACGAGCTGCTGCGGCACCTCGGCCTGGCCGGGCAGCGCAGCGCCCCGGGCTACCCGCAGCTCATGCGCCCCTGCGACATCGACGGCCAGCGCGCCTACCACCTCACCACGTTCTTCGAGAAGGGCGGGATGGTCACCGTGCTGGCCTTCGACGGGCCGGTCGCGCTGGCCGACGGCGGCGGCTGGTGGAACAACGTGTACTGGCAGGTCATCCGCTCGCGGGCCGGCAAGCCGCTGGTGCTCGTCGCGCAGAAGAAGAAGGCCCTGGCCGTCGCACAGGCGAGCCTGGGCCGCCCCCCGGGCTGAACCCAGCCCATCCCACCCCAGGAGACGACCCCTTGAACTCGCAACCCACCTCGCACCCCCGGCGCCGCCTGCTGGCCGGCAGCGGCGCCGCCCTGGCCGCCGCCGGCCTGGGCGGCCTCGCCCCGGCCGCACGCGCCGCCGGCGACACCCCGGCCGCCGCCGCGGGCACCAAGCCGCTGCCCGGCTACGTCGCCTGGAAGGATCCGGCGAGCGTGATCGTGCACAGCACGACGACCATCGAGACCCGGCGCGGCAGCTTCGGCACCGGGGTGCTCACCCCCTCCGAGCAGCTCTACATCCGCAACAACCTGCCGGCGCCCGATGCATCCGTCGTGGCCGACCGGGATGCGTGGGAAGTGGAGATCGCGGGGGTGAAGAACCCGCGCAGGCTCAGCGTGCGCGAGCTCAAGTCCATGGGCCTGGAGACGCTGGCGATGGTGCTGCAGTGCTCAGGCAACGGCCGCGGCTACTTCCCCAGCAAGCCGAGCGGCACGCCCTGGCAGGTGGGCGCCGCGGGCTGCGTGATGTGGAGCGGCGTGCCGGTGCGCTGGGTGGCCGACGCGCTGGGCGGCGTCGCTGGCGGCATGGCCTTCATGACCGGCACCGGCGGCGAGAAGCTGCCCGAGGGCCTCGATCCGAAGACCGTGATCGTCGAGCGCTCGGTGCCCGTCGCGGCGATGGCGGATGCGATGCTGGCCTGGGAGATGAACGGCGCGCCGATCCCGCTGGCCCACGGCGGGCCGCTGCGGCTCATCGTGCCGGGCTATACCGGCGTCAACAACATCAAGTACGTCAAGCGGCTGGCCTTCACCGCCGCGGAGACCGACGCGCGCATCATGTCCCACGGCTACCGCCTGTCGCCGCCCGGCGGCAAGGGCGACCCGAGCCAGCCGTCGGTGCAGGAGATGAGCGTCAAGTCGTGGATCAACGGCCCCGGCGCCGACGGCGGCACCGTGAAGGCCGGCCTGGTGCAGGTGCACGGCGTGGCCTTCGGCGGGCTGCATGGGGTGAGCCGGGTCGAGGTGTCGCTCGACGGCGGCAAGCGCTGGCACGAGGCCCGCTTCGTGGGGCCGGACCTGGGGCGCTACGCATGGCGGCAGTTCGTGCTGTCGGCGCAGCTGCCGCCGGGCGCGCACGTGCTGGCCAGCCGTGCCACCGACAGCGCCGGCAACGTCCAGCCCGAGCAGCGCGCGGAGAACGCCGGCGGCTACAACAACACGAGCTGGGCGGACCACGCGCTGAAGGTGGTGGCGGCATGAGGCCGGGCGCAGGCAGGCCCGTGAGGGCCGGGTGGCGCGCCACGGCGCTGGCCGGTGCGGCGATGCTGGCCGCGGCGGCCACGCCGGCGGCCGCCGCCGACCGGCAGGCCCAGTTCGATGCCGGCCGCAAGCTCTTCCTGCAGGAAGCGGTGCCGGCCTGCGCGCTGTGCCATGCGTTGAAGGAGGCCGGCGCCGAAGGTGCGGTGGGCCCCGCGCTGGACGACCTGCAGCCGGACGCGGGGCGCGTCGCCGCGGCGCTGCGCAACGGCCTGGGGCAGATGCCCTCGTACGGCGGCCGCCTCAGCGACGCGGAGATCGACGCGCTGGCGGTCTACGTGTCGAGGGCGAGCGGGGGCGCGAAGTAGGGCGCCGCGACGCGGATCAGCTTGGCGTCACGGGGAGGTCGATGTCGTCGGCGGCCAGCCGCGGTGAGCGGTGCATGGACTCGGCCAGCGACTGCCCCGGCGCCTGGGAGGCGCGCGCCTCCCGGCGCACCGCCTGAGGCGGCACGCCGAAGCCGCGCAGGAACGCCTCGCGCAGGTGGCGCCGGTCCCGGCACCCCGTCTCGCGGGCGACCACCTCCAGCGGATGGCGGCTCTGCTCGATCACCAGCCGGGCGGCTTCCAGGCGCAGTCCCTGCACCGCCTTGGCCGGCGACTGGCCGGTCTCGGCCGTGAAGACGCGGCTGAACTGGCGCGGGCTCAGGCGGGCGACCTCGGCCAGTTCGTCCACGCGCAGCGGCCGGGCCAGGCGGCGCCGCGCATGCTCCAGCGCCTGCTGGATGCGGTCGGACCTGGGCGCAAGCCTCAGGATCTCGGAGTGCTGCGACTGCCCGCCCGCGCGGCGCTGGTGCATCACCAGCCGGCGGCGTTCCAGTTCGTCGGTGCTCGGGGCGGCGCAGGGGTCGAAGGCCAGGGCGGCACGCAGGTCGGCCAACACCTGCTGGTCGCCCTCCACGGCGTCCGGATGTTTGCGTGCCCGCGCAGAGCCGAGGATCGCGTAGATCAGGTCATTGATCTCGACGGTCTGGGAATCCCGGCCGCGGTTCCGAGGTTTGCGGCCCGGCGAGCAGCGTGCCGTCAGCGCGCGCGGCGACGAAGTAACCCGAACGTGGCGCCGCGCGGACACCCCGCCGGCGATCTGCTGCTCGAGCTCTCGAGCCAGCAATTCGTACCGGTATAGCCCGCGGCCGGTGGATCACGCATCGGTGTCGGCACCGCGCCCCGGTCAATTGCTGGCTGGGGTGGCGTCCTGGCAGCCTGGTGGTTGCACGCTGCGGTACAGGCATCGGCATGGCCGCTCGCCTCGGCGGGCGGGCAAGTGCGCCGCAGCAAGACGGAAAGCCGTTGCCCGGAACGCCCGTGCGACGGTTTCCCGATCCCGATGGGGCGGATGCCGATCGCCGGTCCCTGCAGTGGCAGGCCGCGGACCTGGCGTTGGGTGCTGGCATGGATTGTGCAAAAAGTCACGGGCTGTCCTTATCTTGGAAGCCATTCCACCGGCGCGCGCTGTTATTCGACGCCGGCACGCTTTGAGCACTGCGACGGCACGAAAATTTCAGAATCTCAACTGGAGGTCAGGATGGATCAACCAATTCGCCAATATGGCATGGTGGCAAAACGACAGCAGAGCAAGGGACTGAACACTTCCCTGGCGCCGATTGTTTGTTTGTCTTTGCTGGTCGTTGTCGGTTCTACCGCCAGCGCGAATGAGTGGTCGTATCCCGGAGATCCCGGCTTCGTCGCCCGGAGCCTCCAAGAAATGCCGGCGGCAAAAGCCAGCTGGGAAACGCCGGAATATGGCTATTTCACCGGCGTCAATCCGCTGACCGGTGGCACCACGGTCAATGCCCCGTGGCAGCTCGTCGCGGTCAACGCGTCCACCGCCTATGCCCTGGGGTATTACGGGCAGGGCGTCACGCTGGGCATGATGGACTCGGGCTACCGCGTCACGCACCAGGGATTCCAGACCGGGCTGATCGCGCCGGTGCGGGCAACGGGTGTCTACGGCACCTCCGGCTTCGGGTACCGCAACACCGCCAACCCGGGCAATCCGTTCACGGCGGGCGAAACGTTCACGGTGGACGGCGACACCGCGCGGACGAGCGACTACTCGCACGGGACGGGCATGCTGGGCGTGACCTCCGGCATACGCGATGGCCTGTCCCAGCACGGCATTTCCTTCGCTTCGATGATGTATGTCGCCAAGACGGGCGGCTCCGATACCCAGTCGCACGGCCCGTTCCACGATTACGTGTACTGGTATACGGCCAACAAGGCGCTGGTGGACGCGGGTGCCAAAGTCATCAACAGCAGCTGGGGCTCTTTTGTCCAGACCCTCAACCGCACCCAATTCGACGGTTCGGGCAACAATCTCGGCACCAACGGCAACCTCGTCAACGGGTATCAATTGCCTGGCAAGGACAGCGCCAGCCCCACGGCGATGGCGACGACCATCCCCAACGAGTACCTGAAGGACCTGGAGTACCAGTATTTCTTCACCAAGAAGAGCTATTCCGAAGGCGGCATTCAATACAATCCGAAGTACCCCGGGCGCTCCTTCATGGACGCCATCTGGGACGCCATCAAGGTCACCGGTACCGTCAACGTGAGATCGGCCGGCAATAACGACTGGAGCAACCCGTATTTCCGCCCGGCGTATCCCCTTTTCAATCCAGCGGCGGAAAACCAGTTCGTGGCCGTCGGCGGGGTGCAGCCGCCCACCGCCGCCAATCCCGAATACACCAAGCAGTTCGGATACAACGAGGCCGGGCTCGCCAAATGGTGGACCGTGTCGACCCCTTCCAACGCCGTCCGTACCACGGGCAGCGGGGGCGATACCACCTACTCGAACTCGAGCGGCACGTCGCCGGCCACGCCGGTGGCGACGGCAGCGATGGGTGTGCTGCTTTCGCGCTATCCGAACATGGATGCCAAGCAGGTCCGCGAGGTGATGCTCACCACCTCGAACAACAAGATGACCGACGGCGTGCGGTTCCTCGGCACCGGGCAGACCTCGCCCTCCGGCGCATCCATCGCCTGGACCGCGCCCGACGGCCTGCCGGACGACCGCTGGGGCTGGGGCATCCCCGACCTGGCCAAGGGCATGTACGGCCCCGCCCAGTTCCTGAGCCCCATGCTCTACAACATGAGCAAGGCGCCGGTGGACGTCTGGTCCAACGACATCAGCCAGGTCGCGATCAAGCAAAGGGAACGGGAAGACCTGCAGTGGCTGGCGAGCTACAAGCAGCAGGGCATCGCCTTCGCCGGTGAGTTCAGCCCCAACGTGCTGAACCCGAACGGCACGCTGAACAAGCAGGCCTTCGTGCTGCAGGGCCTGTTGAACGACCCTGCCGTCCAGGCGATCACCAACGGCCGTCCCGAGACCTACGACAAGATCAGCTACGAGGACGCCGTCAAGTGGCGCAAGGAATGGATGGACGCGCGCGCGGCCCACATCCAGAGCAAGATCGACCGCGGCCAGTACACGGCTTCGCTGACCAAGACCGGCGCCGGCACCTTGTTTCTCACCGGCAACAACACCTACGCCGGCGGCTCGACCGTCGCGGGTGGCAAGTTGTCGATCGTCGGCACCAACAGCTCCGGCGTGACCGTCAGCAACGGCGGGACGCTGGGCGGCACGGGCACCGTCGCGGGCACCATCGCCGTCCTGAAGGGCGGGGTGCTGTCGCCGGGCGTCAGCGCCGAGGAAGCCGCCGGCATCACCAGCGTGGTCGCCAGCGTTGCCGTCACGCCGGGTGACGTGCTGCGCGCCAGTGCGGTGAAGGTCGGCCTCGGCGGGGGCTTCAAGGCCACGCTCAAGGCGGGCGGGGAATCGTCACGCCTGATGGCGACCGGCCCCGTCGCGCTCGGCGGCAGCCTGGTCCTCGAGGCGACGGCCGTGCCCAGCGCAGGCGAGGTCTACACCCTGATCCAGGCCGCCAGCATCCAGGGCACGTTCACCGGCCTGCCTGAAGGCAGCGTGGTGACGGCCAACGGCCGCCAGTACCGGATCTCCTACCAAGGCAGCAAGGTGACGCTCACGGCCTCGTGATCGCATGGCCTCCGCTCATCCATCACTTCGTGTACTTCGTGCACCCGACAACCATAGGGAAATGATCGTGACAAAACGCGATTCTTGGGCCATGGGCCTGGTCCTGGCCGCCACGGCGGCTTTTGCAGCCCCCGCGCAGGCCAACCTGGTCACCAACGGCAGCTTCGAAACCGCCGACTTCTCCGGCTGGATCACCACCGGCGACTCGCTGTTCAACGGGGTGCAGTGCCCCGGCGCGGATGACAGCGTGTTTGCCGGCGCCTGCAGCGCGTACTTCGGCTCCGGAACCGACAGCGGCATCACGCAGACGATCAACGTCGGTGGCGCCGGCAAGACGTGGAACCTCTCGTTCGCGTTTCAGCCGGATGGCGCCATCCCCAGCAGCTTCAGCGTGATGTTCGGCGGGCAGACGCTGCTGTCGCTGACCACGCCGGCGGCCGGCGGCTACATGCTGTACGAGTTCAGCGGCCTCACCACCGGCGAGACCATGACGCTGGCCTTCAACTTCGTCGATCCGGTCGGCTTCCTGTTCCTCGATGCCGTCTCGGTCACCGCGGTGCCCGAACCGGCGACGATGGCCATGATGGGCATGGGCCTGGCAGGGCTCTTCGTCTCGCGGCGGCGCCTGCGGAAGACGGCGTAAGGCCTGACGCACGGCCGCCTCCAGGGTGATGGCCTGGCGGCCGTGCTGGCGACGAGCTGACCGTTACGGGCCGCCCGGGGCGATGGTGATCGGCGCCGGCCCGACCTCGCAACTCGCCGGGCGATACGCCTACATCCCAGTGCGACTTCACCTTGAAGAATGGCTCGCACAAGGCAATGCCGATAAAATCCGCCGCATGAGTTCCATTGTTTCCAAGTCCGCGTCCAGCGGTGCATCCTGCGAGGCGACCTGTCGTGTTGCTGTCTCGCTGTGCACGCCGCAGCCGCGTGCCGGGATGGGAACTCGCACCCGTCAGCCGGCCGCACATCCTTAGGCCCGGCGATCACTTCCACACCATTTGCGCAAACTTCAGATCGCCGGGCGCCTAGCTCGCGCGTAGATGCGTGTCTCCACGCCGGAGGCACTCAGCTTGACACTGAAGGAATGCCCCGTGGAAGCCGGCACCCTCGAGCGCACGCTCACTGAACTGGACCATGTCCGCCTCTTGAACCTGCTCCGCCGCGACACACGCGGCGACGGTTCCTCCCAGCAAGTCCGCGCCGTCGAAGACCTCCTGGACGCCTCTGCGCTCGTGCCTTCGCGCGAGGTGGCGCCAGACGTCGTGACGATGTACTCCCAGGTTCTCGTGCAGGACATCCAGACCGGCCAGCGAAACACGCTGACCCTGTGTTATCCCGCGGACGCTGAACCGGCGGTCGGATTCGTCTCGGTGCTGTCCCCGGTCGGCAGCGCCCTGCTCGGCCTGCGCGTCGGCAGCACTGCCCGCTGGGCCACCCCTGCTGGCGACGACAAGGCTGCCGAGATCCTGGCCATCCTCTTCCAGCCCGAGGCGAGCGGCGACTACGCGATGTAGCTGCCATGTGCAGCCCCGCAGCTGCACATCTCGATGGCGACGAAGGCGGGCGTGACCTTCACCTTTGGAGCGATGCACATCGCACCGGGGCACACGCTCGTCCGGCGTCTTTTGGACACGACCGTTCTTGAGGAAACACAAATGGCGTCATTCACTTCCATTCTGGCGGCAACCGACTTTTCGGCCGACGGAAACAATGCCGTGCGCCGCGCCGCGTGCTTGGCGCATGAGCTCGGAGCCCGTCTTCGCATCCTGCACGTGCTGAAGGCGACACGCCGCAAGGCGCTTCGCGACTGGTTCTCACCGACACCGGCCTTCGATCTCGAGGCCACCCAGGCGCGCGACGCGCTGCGGCGCCTGGCCATCGAGATGGCCGGCGAGCACGACTTGATCGCCACCGTCGAGGTCGCAGTCGGCGACCCCTTCGAGACCCTGCAGAAGGCGTCGGAGCACGTCGACCTGGTGGTCCTCGGATGGCGGCGTCACGGGCGCTTCAAGGGAATGCTCGGGGCCAGCACCGTCGATCGCATGATCCGGGTCGGCCGACGTCCTGTCCTCGTTGTCAAAACGTCGGTGCAGGGGTCCTATCGCCGTGTCCTGGTACCGATCGACTTCACGGCATCGTCGGATGCGGCAATCCGTGTGGCCGACCGGATGCGACGCGAAACGGGCATGCATGTATTCCATGCGATCGACTCCAAGCGCGAGGCCGTGCTGCGCGAAGCCGATGTGCCCGAGCACGTCATCAGGGAGACCCGCCTGATGGAAGAAGGCGCCATCAACGCTCGCATGCGTCGCCAGGTCGCCAGACTCGGGCTGGACAGCGCACCCATGAACTATGCGTTGGCACACGGACACCCGGTGCGCTCGACCCTGCGTCACGCCCACAGGCTCGGGGCCGACCTCATCGTCGCTGGGAAACAGGTTCGTTCAAGCTTGGGCAGTTCCCTCCTCGGCAGCGTCAGCAGCCGTGTTGTGTCCGAGGCGGGCTGCGACACGTTGATCGTGCCGTGGCGTCGGGAAAGCGCTGCGCCGCAGGCGTCGCGAGCGCATGCCGGAGCATGGACTCAAGGTCATTGGATCCACAAGAAGGCGCGCTTCGCATCGCGAAGAGCGTCATGAACCCGACAGGAGTTCCGTGGATCACCCGGATGCAGATGCAACCGCAGCGCAGGGGCATCGGGAACACTGTCGCGCCGGCAGCGCAGCAGGGGGTGGCCCACCACAGTGCTCGATCCGCCAGTCAAATTGGGCTGTTCTCATGAAGATCTCTTCAACCGCCCTCAAGGCAAAACGTTCGTGTGCCAGCGGCTATCGCTGGTTCGCCCGGCGCTTCACGAGCCCGACGGAGTATCAAGCCCTCATCGACGCACTCGTCGCCGACGGACGCGTCGACGACGCGTGCTGGCTGCTGGACCAGTTCGGGCCTGTCAAATCCGTGCTTGTGGTCGATGCCATCTCGGCGCACGCCTTCGTCTATGCGGGATCGGTCCAGGTGCGTGGCGAGGTGGATGTCGACACAGTACTTCGCACGGGGGGATCGTTGAACGCAGGCGGCAGCATTCGCGCCGGCAACACGGTCTGGATCGGCAACGACCTGCACGCCGGCGCGGGCCTGCGCACACTCGGCTCGCTGCGCACCGGGGGCAACCTGGTCTCGTCCTGGAGCGTCGAGGTGCAAGGGGCGCTGACGTGCGGCGGCGACCTGCGCGTCCGCGGAGCCCTGGCTTGTGGGGCGGCGTTGCGCGGCGAGGGTTCGGCCGTGGTGGCCGAGGATCTCGAGGTCGACGGCATGATCCATTGCGCCAAGAGCCTGCAGGTCGGCGGCCATCTGGCGTGCACGGAGGGCCTTCGCGCCGGACACGGGATCCAGGTCGGACAGTCGATTCGCAGCGGCATGCATATCGATGCCGGCTGGGGGATCGTTGCGGGATCCGACATCACGGGCGATGGTGCCATTCGGGCCGGCGAGAGCATCGTCAGCGGCGGCAGCGTTCGGGCCGGCGCCGGATTCAGCCTCTATGCCGGCCTGAGTGCTCGCCGCGATGCGTGGCCTTCGTGCGGCCGTGTGGTGTCGCGGGCTCGCCCCGAGAACCTGCTGAGCGGTTTCTGGGACGGTGTTCCGTTCGGCGTGTCGGCATGAAGGCCCCCGGTGGGCCTGCCCCTGGAGTGAACATGAACTGTCCCTTCGTGTCGCTGTGTCCCGAGATCACGCGGGCTCACGCGCTGACGCTGGTGGATTGGCTGGAAGACGAGTGCGTCACCCGCCATCTCAGCGATTCGCGCCATGTCTCCCGCTTCATCGAGCAGGTCGTCGGCCGGGTTCAGCTGCCCATCCTGACGCACCTGTTCAACCAGGGCGGCCGGTTCTTCATGGTCTGTGATGGGCATGACGTTCCGGTGGGATTCGTGCGCCTCGTCCACACGGGATCCGAATGCGAGATGGTCCTGGTCATCGGCAACCGCGACAACTGGGGCCGTCAGCTCGGCGCCAGCGCGATCCGGGAAGCCATGAAGATCGCCTTCTTCCAGATGCGCGCCGTCAAGCTCATCGCCAAGGTTCACCCGGACAACGCGCGCTCGTTGAAGGTTTTCCAGCGCTGCGGCTTCCTGCTCGAAAGCGAAACCCCCGCGCTGAAGAGCTTTGCAATGACTTCGGAGCGCTATGTCCGGCTCTTGCGTGAAAGCCCCGCAGGCCAGGCCGGCACCATCCACATCACCGAGCCTGACCAGGCGCGGCTCAGGAACCTGCTCGCGTCCGAGCATGCCCCGGCCAGCTTCGAGCTGGAGCACGAGCTTGAACGAGCCATCGTCGTCGATGCCCGGCAAGTGCCGCACGATGTGGTGACGATGAACTCCCGCGCCTTGCTCCAACTGGACGACGAAGAGGTGGAAGTGGCGCTCGTGTATCCGTACGACGCGGACGACAGTGCCGGCAGGCTGTCGGTCGGTGCCGGCGTCGGCACCGCGATCCTGGGTTACCGGGAGGGAGATGCTTTCGCATGGCGGCTACGGGACCGGACCTGCCGCATCCGGATCGTGAACGTGCTGTACCAGCCGGAAGCAGCTGGCGCCTTCCACTTGTAGCCCGTCGCGCTGCACGCAAAAAAAACCGGCGCTGACCCCGCAGCGCCGGCCAACGGAGAGGAACTTGGGAGCGTGCGCTTAGCGCCGGCGGGCGCGCGCCAGGAGCGCCAGGCCGCCGAGCATCAGCAGGTAGGTCGATGGCTCAGGCACCGCGCTGACCGCGAAGGTGGCCAGGCCGGTGGCCGAAGCGTTGCCCAGGCCCAGGGCCGACACGCCGGCGGCGGACTCGGCGGTGAGGGTCAGTTGCAGCGAGGCCAGCGTGCCGGCCGCAGGCGTGTACGAGAACTCCCAGGGGCCGGTGACGAAGTCGCTGTACAGCGTCACGCCGCTGCTGATCAGCTCCACGAAGAGCGACGCCGACGAATTGGCCGTGCCCGAGGCGAAGCTGGACGCGTCGAAGCCGATGCTCAGCGTGACCATGGGCGCGCTGTTGGTGAACGAGCCGATGAACGAGGCCGAGCCAACGGCGCTCGCGATGCCGCCGGCCGACACGTCGGCACTCGCGCTGAGCAGCCCGGCACCCGAGATCGCGCCCGCGGTGGCCAGGTCGGTCGTGAGACCGTCCGAGGCCGCCGAGGCGAACAGGGTGAGATCGTCCGGCGGGCTCGCCTTGGACTCGACGCTGGGGTCGCCGTCGGTCAGCGCAATCGCGTCGACCGTGTACAGCGTGTTGGTGAACGTGACCGGGGCGGCGTGGGCGGACGACAGCGCCAGGGCGGCCAGGCAGGTGACGATGATTCTCTTGATCATGGGATCCCTCTCATCTTGATGTAGGCGCCCGGGGCGCTCTCGCGAGCGCCCCGGGAAGCGTTGCTGCTTCGTGCGGAGGCTTACTTCACCACGCGCACGTTGGCCGTGGAGGTCAGCTTCTTCTGCACGCCTTCGTGCATGAAGTTGGCCGTCACGATCAGCGGCACCGCATCACCGACAGGGATGTTGCTGTCGATCAGCGCCTTGTCGAAGCTCAGCACCAGCGACTTGCCGTCGGACGTGGCCTTGGCCTGCACCGGCGTGAACAGCTCGTTGGTCAACGGCGTCTTCAGCTTCACGCTGTCCATGCCGTCCAGCACGTAGCCTGCCGGCAGCTTGAACGTGGCCGTGACCAGGCCCTGCACGCTGGTGAACACGCCGTTGGCGGGGCGCAGGTTCAGCACGTTCGGCACGAACTGCAGCGCTCCAGGTTGCTCCACCGCGTCGAGCGTGACGATGATGCGGCCCACGGGGCGCGGATCCGTGCAGTCGTTGTAGTAGTACTCGCCCTCGCGGTCGAACTTGTACTGCGCGGTCTGGCCCGGCTGCAACCTGAAGTTGAACTTGCCTTCGAAGAACTGCGTGGCGCAATGCTCCTTCTGGTTCGGCGAGTTCGGGAAGGTCTCGATGCCGGGGTTGCGGAAGGTCACCGTGGTGCCCACCGGAACGCGACGCTGCGACGGGATCATCGAAGCGGTCGCCACCGAGTCGGGCGTCGAGGTGGCGGTGCCGTTCGAGCGGGCCATCCACACCTCGTTGTCCGGAACGATGCCAGCCGCGGCGTTGTCCGTCGGACGGCGCCAGTTCGGAATCGGCAGCGGCGCCGGGGCCTCGCTGCCGCCCGTCACGTAGACGGGGTCGGCGCGCGTACCGGTGTAGTACTTCGCCTTGCCGCCGATCTTGAAGGCCCAGACCGACTGGCCGTTGCCGCCTTGCGAATAAGGCTGGCCGCCCGCCATGTTGGTCGTCGCGATGTACTGCTCGCCGTTGACCTCGTACGAGATCGTGCCGGTCTGCGAGGGGGCACCCATCTGGAAGCGCCACAGTTCCTTGCCGGTCGCGGCATCGCGGCCCACGAGCCAGCCGTCCATCTGGGTGTGGAACAGCAGGTCGGTGGCGGTGACCAGCGGGTTGTGCTGGCGCGAGAGGTCGTACTTCAGCGGTTCGTACCAGACCACCTGGCCGGTCGAGTTGTTCACGCCGAGGATGGCGCCGGTCTGGTAGCCGCCGATCATCCGCAGGCCGTTGCCGCCTTGCTGCAGCGGGTGGCCGCCGGGCATGTACGACAGGCCGACGTAGCGCATGTTGAGCTTGGGGCTCATCGTCGTGACGGTCATGTCATTGCCGCCGTTCTGGCTCGGCGGGTAGACATAGACGAAGCCGTCGTACGAGCCTTCGTACAGGCAACCCTTGCGGGGCGGCCCGACCAGGAAGGGCTCCTGATCTGACAGGTAGTTGGGCGAGCGGTAGACGAGCTTCATCTGGCCGGGGTTGGCCGGATCGGGCTCGGCCTGGTAGCCGTTCCAGTTCGGCGCCAGGCGGTTCGGATGCCCCGGCACCTCGCTGCCCAGGTTCTGCAGCACCATGCACTGCTCGCTGTAGATGCTTTGCAGCGGGAAGGGCTGCGTGGGCGCGGGGTTGTTGCGCGAGTCGCCGCCGATGGCGCGGTATTCGATCGGCAGCACCGGCTTGCCGGTGGCGCGGTCGAGCGTGAACTGGTGGGCCGACTTGCTGCCGTAGAAGATGACCTTCTTCGTTTCGCCGCCGATCTGCACGTCCGCGAGCGTCGGGGTCAGCACGTTGTCCATGTCCCAGATGTCATGGCGCACCGACTGGAAGTGCCACTTGTAGGCACCGGTCTTGTAGTCCAGCGCGACGACCGAGCTGCCGAACAGGTTGTCGCCCGGCCGGCCTGCGCCGTTTTGCGAGCCGCCGCACGAACGCACGTTGCCGAAGGCGACGTAGAGCATGCCGAGCTCGGGGTCGATCGAGCCTTGCTGCCACGGCGCCGCACCGGCCGTGCGATAGCACTCGTTCGGCGTGTCGTTGGGGGTGTCCTTGGTGGTGAAGGTGTCGCCGGCGTCGAAGGTGGTGCCGTTCACGTCGGTGAACGAGGTGCCGTGGGGGTAGGTGCTGTAGAACACCCAGGCGGTCGAGCCGTCGCTGGCCTTCAACGCGAAGGCAGCGCCGCGGGCGTTGTCGTTGGTGCCCATGATGATCAGGCCGTCGTGGTAGCGCGGCGGCACCTTGGCGATGCCCGAGAGCGCGGTGCCGGTGGTGTCGGTGGGCTGGACGGCCCAGACGACGGCGCCGGTTTCCTGGTCCAGCGCGACGACGCGGTTGCCGCTGGCCGTGGTGTAGACCTTGCCTTCACCGACCGAGACGCCACGTTGCGTGGAAGTCGGGCCGTAGCCGTTGAGCGTCGCAGACGGCACCCACTTCCACTTCACCGCGCCGGTGGCGGCGTTGAGCGCCACGACGCCGCCGCCCGGCGGGTTGACGTACATCACGCCGTTGACAACGATCGGCGTGGATTGTCCGCCGGTGTTGGTGGTGCCTGGTGCGGCTGCGGGCGAAGTGATGGGTTCGGAGGCCAGGTTGGTCTGCCAGGCGGGGCCGAGGTTCCCGATGTTCGACTTGTTGATCTGCGTCAGCGACGTATAACCCTGGGCGCCCAGGTTGCCGGTGATGTGCGGCCAGTCCTTGCCGGCCGGCACCGTCGGTGATTGCGCGAAGGCTGTCGCCGTGCAGGCCGCGGCGATGGCAGTCATCACCAACGCGACCGGGAATCTTTGCTTCATCGTGTTCTCCTCTTTACATGTATGAGACGACGTGGACAGTCGACGCGCCGAGCAGTGGCACGCCGTCGTGGAGCGGGGCGATGTGGCTTCCGCGATCGCCCACAACCAACCACGACCCATCTCTACGTTGACAGAGGGACAACAAAAAGGCAGTCAGCAACGCTTTGGTTTAAGGGAACCAACTAGGCGGAGAAACGCGCATGCGAAGGGCTTCGCGCGCCGAGCGCGCCGGAGCGGGGCGCTATGGATGCCGGCTCGACTGGCAGGTCAGGCTGATCACGTTGCCGTCGGCGTCGAAGTCCTTCGGCACGCAGTTCGTCGGCTGCAGCGGCTGCTGCTGCGCCACCCAGTTCGGGCTGCCGGGCGGGCCGCAGGGCCCGAAGGCGCCGCTGGGGCAGCGGGTGCCGGCGGTGGTGATGACGGCGACGCTGCTGCCGCTGCCGAGCTGCGTGGCGGGCTGCGCGACCGCGAAGTACTCGTAGACCTGCGGCGCCTCGTAGTGCCCCGGGTCGGCCAGCACCTGGATGTAGACGGTCTGGCCGGCGGCCGGGGAGACCAGGCCGTCCTGCAGCACGGCGCAGCTCAGGTCGGCGCCCAGCAGGTTCGCGCCGACCAGGTAGGCGCCCGACAGCGTCGTCGATTGCACGCAGCTGGCCACCGTGCCGATCGGGCCCAGCCAGGCGTCGGTGAGGTTCGCGCCGGTCAGCTGCACGCTGGTCATGGTCGCGCCCTGCAGGTGGGCGCCGGTGAGGTCGAGTCCGGGCAGGTCCGCCGTGTTGAAGCTCGCGCCGTTCAGGAAGGCGCCGGCGCCGGTGGCCGTCGTGAGCGCGGGGTTCACGTTGAACCACGACACGCGGTCGAGCACGACCCCCGTCATGTGCGCGCCGGCGAGCCGCGTGTCGCGCATGTAGGAGCCGGCCAGCGTCGCCGCGCGGTAGGTGCCGTCACCCTCGAACCAGGCGCCCGACAGGTCGGCGCCGCCGAGGTTGGCCGGGTTCATCCGGGCATTGCGGAAGTAGGCGCCCGGCAGCGATGCGTTCTTGAGCGACGCGAACACGAGCGTCGCGCCGTTGAAGACAGCGGGACGCAGTTCGTCCGCGCTCGCGGCGTCGAGTACCGCGCGGGTCAGGTCGGCGCCGGTGAAGTCGGTGCCGTCGATCACCGCCCCGGCGAACGTCGCGCCGATGGCGCTCACGCCGGCCATCACCACGTCGTCGAACCGGGTGCCGTTCAGCGAGGCGCCATCGAGGACCGCCGTCGGGTAGCTGCCGCTGCCGTCGGGCAGCGGGCCGTCGCTCTGGAAGCTCGCCTGCGTCAGCACCGCGCCGTCGAAACGCGTGCCTTTCAGGTGGGCGCTGGCGAAGTACGCCCGCGCCAGCCGCGTGTTGCTGAGGTCGGTGCCGGTGAGCTCGGCATGCGAGAAGTCGGCGTCGTTCAGCGACGCGCCGGCCAGGTCCAGGCCGCTCAGGTCCGCCCCTTGGAAGCTGCAGCCGTTGCAGGCGTTGGTGGAGATCAGCGTCGTGGTGCTTTCTGCCGGCGTGCCGATCTCGATCAGCATCGAGCGCCCCTGCGGGCTGTTGACGCCGTTGTAGTCGAACCATCGCCCCGGTTGCGTGAGGCTGGTGCCGGTGGCCTTGCCGAACTGGCTGCGCGCGCCGCGGAAGCCGGTTTCGGCATAGACGCGCACCGTCGTGCCCGCGCCCACCTCCATCAACTGGTACGTGTAGTTGATGCCGGCCGCGATGGCGCCCGACAGCAGCAGGTCGCTGCAGGCGCCGTGGACGACGAAGGGCTTCAGCGCCGTGCCCACGAGCATCACCGTGCCGCGCACGATGCTGCTGCTGTTGACGTACGGCAGCGTCGGGCAGGCCGGCGCCGGCGCGGCCACCGCGAGCCGGCGTGCGCGTGCGGCCGCGGCCTGGGGCGAGGCCTGCGGCGTCAGGAAGACCAGCTCGCGGTGGCCCGCGCGCCCGGCGCCCCGGCGCAGCGTTGCCACGTAGCGGCCCGCGGGCATCGACACGCGGGTGCAGCCGCTGCCTTCCTCGAGGTGCAGCACCTGCCGGCCGGAGGCCCGCTCGCGCAGCGTGAAGGTGTGCGGGCCGCCTGGGCCGCCCTGCGGCGGCGCATCGCCGTGCCAGCAGTAGGTGCGCTCGCCGCCGGCCGGATGGTCGTACGGCACGGTGGCCGAACCCGCGGCCGCGGCGCCCCGCTGTTCGGCGCTCGCCTCGCCGCTCCACAACGCGACGAGCACGCTGTCGCCCGGGTTGGCGACACGGGCCGCATCGGCCAGCAGCGCACGGTCGCTGTGGAAGCTGAAGGGGCTGGACTGCGGCCCGGCCGGCTCGGCGCCGTCGTCGCCGCTCCCGCTGCCGCCGCCGCCGTCGCCGCAACCGGCCAGCGTGAGCGCCGCGGCGGCTCCGCACGCCGCGGCCCGCCGGCACGCCGATCGCGCGGCGGGTCTCATGGCGCCGGCAACGAAGGTTGCCACACGCTCACCGTCGGCTCGACGATGGGGCTGCCCTTCAGCGTCTCGTAGTTCAGCGTGTAGAGCCCGCGGAACTTGTCCACCGTCATGCGGGCGGCGGCGATGCCGGTGTTGCGCATGATGTGTCCTCCGGTGTTGCTGTCGTAGACGTCGAGCCGGTAATCGGAGACCTGCGTGCCCGCGCCGGTGTGCGACAGCACGTACAGCAGGTTGGTCGGCTCGATGCAGATGTCCAGCCAGGTCACCGCGGCGGTGTCGGGCACCAGCGGCAGGGTGCTCAGCCGGCCGTTGCTGAAGAAGCGCCACGGCTTGCCGTCGAAGTCGAAGGCCTTCACGCTCTTCTGCGCACCGCCCTGCAGCACGAGCACGGCGCCGCCGTCGGCGATCGTCAGCGCGCTCGGGTTCAGCATCAGCGCATCGCTGCCTTCGCCGCGCCCGCTGAACACCTTGGCGTTGTTGACAACGTCGGCGTCGGCCGACGGCGCGTTCGGCAGCACGAGCACGGCGAGCTTGTGGTAGCGCTTCGAGATCCCGACGACTCGCGGGCGCAGCCCCTTGTTGTAGACCGCCATGCGGTCGATGGGCAGCCGGAAGCGGCCCCAGCTCTGCGTCGGGTGCATCGCCACCGGGGTGCTGTTGTCGAGCACGATGCGCCGCAGGTGGTACTCCGGGTCCACGTCGCTGATGCGCACCGGGTCGAGGAAGAAGTGCCGGCCGTTCGGGTCGCCGACGCGCACCGTGCCGTCGTAGGCGATGGCGCTGGTCGCCGGGGTGCCGCAGCCGCGGGCCTTCACCCCCGGCGTCGGGTCGAACGCGAGGCTGACGTTGCGGAAGTTCCAGAGCTGGCCCGTGGTGCCGCCGTTGCAGCTCGCCACGCCGGGTGAACTCGCGAGCCACGCGTAGCCGATCATCCCGCCCGGCAGCCACAGCGTGATGTTGCCGGGCTCGCAGAGCCCGCCCGTGCCGCAGGCCAGCGGTTCGAGCGCCGGTGGCGTCTTCGTGTAGCTCCACTGGTAGTGGCCGGATGCGTAGCGCAGCACCTGGTGGTGGTCGTAGTGCGTCGTCGCGGTGATCGGCACGGGGTTCTCGATCAGCACCACCTCCACCATCAGGCTGCCGCTGGCAGGCGTCTTGTTGAGGAAGAACACGTCGCCGGCCTGGGGCTTGCCGTCGGCGTCGAGCACGCGCTGGCCGTTCACGTCGACCGCCGCGCTGTGCGCGAGCACGAAGCCGTTGGCCGCCACCACCTGCACGGTGACGCAGGCCGCCGCCCCGGTGGCCGGCACGGCGGCGACCGGTATGTCGCGCAGGGTCGCGCCGTCGATCTGGCCGATCGGCACGATGGTGGAGGGCTCCATCGCCTTGTCGCCCGCGGTGACCTGGACGATGACGTTGAACGAGTTCGACGGGAAGGCGTTGTGGTCGGGGTCGGGCTTGACGCGCACGGTGACGGTGTGCGTGAACGAGACCGTGTTGCTGATCACCATCGGGTTGGCGCAGATCTCCGCCGTCGTCGCGAGCATCGCCGCGCCGGTGCCGGCGATCGACACGGCCCGCAGCACCCAGCCGGCGAAGGGCACGCCTTCCTCGATCTCCTCCGCGCTGAACTCGCCGACGATCCACTCCCACAGCTCCGGCGAGAAGCGCTCCAGCGGGATCAGCAGGAAGTTCTGCACCATCGCGGCGAAGAGGCTGGTCAGCGTGCCGGCCAGCCCGATTTGGTTCTTGGTCTCCTCGCCCTCGGCGGCCATGTAAATCCCGAGGCCGGCTGACAGCGTCTTCAGCCAGATGCCCGGCTTGTTGACGATCAGGTCGACCAGCGAGGCGGTCGAGTTGATCCCGGTGCCCTTGGTGAGGAACCAGGCGGGCATGGCGTACTGGATCACGGCGGTCATCACCGCGCCGGCCCAGGTCGCGCGGTCGAGGGGCACGTCGCCGTAGAAGCCCGGGCCGATGAGGCTGATGCGCACCTGCGAGGCGCCGGCCGGCAGGCGCAGGCCGATCTGGTAGGGGAAGGGGATCGGGATGCCGAAGATCGCCGGCGGGCTGCTGATCATGTCGTAGAACACCAGCGTGTCGGTCTCCAGCGTCGATGCGCCGGGGATGCCGCCCAGCACGTCGCTGCCGTTCGCGGCGATGGGCACGCCGTCGGCGTTCAGGTATTCGAGGTACAGCCCGTACCACACGTAGTTCATGTTCAGGATGCGCAGGCTGAACTGCCCGGCCGCCGGCCCGACCTGCTGCCCGTAGAACAGCACGTTGTGGTGGTAGCCGAGGGCGCTGAAGCTCACGTTCTGGTCCGCCGCCCCCAGCACCGGGGGCGCGGCCGGCGCGCCGCCGTCGGCCACCAGCGGCGTGGGGTTGGGCGCGGGCAGGCCCGCGGTGTCGATGGGGTCGCCGTGGTAGAGCACCTCGTACTGCTGGCCGTCGAGCGAGGCGTCGTTGTGCACCGACTGCACGATCGCGGCGATGGCCGGCTGCAGGTCGGTGCTGGTCTTGTCGCTGTAGACGTAGTCGAAGGTCGGGTCGCCCTGAGAATCGCGGATCGGGCTGCCGTCCTCGTTGAGCCGCGGCGCCAGCACCGCCCAGCCGTCGGGCGTGCCGTCGCGGTGCTCGTAGGCCGGGCCCTGCATGCAGATCGACAGCGACAGGTTGTCGACCGCCGCCGCCTGCTCGCCGTCCATGAGCGCCTCGACCTGGGCCGAGACCTCCGAGTCGAGCGTCATGATGTCCGGGTAGTGCGTGATCAGCGCCTTCGCCGTGCTGCGGCCGGTGAGGAAGTCGTCCTCGATCTGGTCCGTCACGCAGCAGAACTCGCTGGCGGGGCAGGTGGGCGGGCCGGCCTGCGTCGCGCCCAGCCCGCGCGCCCGCCGCGCCTTCACCCGCGCGGCGAGCGGGATGTGCATCGCCACCAGCGCCACGCCGTGGCCGCGGGCGCGGTTGAAGGTGGTCACGTGCAGCCGCTGCTGCTGCACCGCGCTGACGGCCACGCCGTCCACGTAATGCGTGAGGTGGCCGTCGGGCACCTGCGCCAGCCGCGGCCGCGCCAGGCGCAGCGCGCGGCGCGTCGCCTCGGTGTGGCGTTGCAGGGCATAGCGCCGGCCGCCCACGCGCAGCACCGCGTCGTCGCCCTCGGGCAGGAAGAACAGGTCGAGGTGGAACGACTTGACGTCCGATCCGGCGGGCGGCGGCAGCGGCGCGTCGTCGCCCGGCCCGCCGTCGCCGCCGCAGGCCGCCAGCAGGCCGCCTGCCGTCCAGCCCATGCCCAGGCTCATCAGCGCCTGGGTGAGTTGCCTTCGCGTGATCGCCATGGCCGCTCCTCGCGCTCCGCACCGGGGGCTGCTTGTACGCCGCTGGCCCCGGGCGCGCAGGCGTACAAATCCCAGGCCCGGTTTGGGATCCATGGACTAAACGCGGTGCGCCCCGGCGGCTGCATCCCTAGCTTCGCCATCAGAATGCCGGCGTGGTGTGGAACAACGAAGGGATGCACATGGATTCGCAAGCCGGCGCGGCAGCGCCGCAGAACGAGGCGCCGCGCATGAAGGTCTGCATCGTCGGCGCGGGCGCGATCGGCGGCTTCATCGGCACGCGGCTGGCGCTGGAGGGCAGCACCCAGGTCAGCGCCGTCGCGCGCGGGGCCACGCTGGCGGCGCTGCGCGAGCACGGCTGGCGGCTGCACAGCGGCGGCATGCTGGTGCGGGCGCCGGCGGAGGCCACCGACCGGCCGGCCGAGCTGGGCGTGCAGGACCTCGTCGTCATCGCCGTCAAGGGTCCGGCGCTCACCGCGGTGGCCGCCGGCCTGGCGCCGCTGCTCGGCCCGCACACCGTGGTGCTGCCGGCGATGAACGGCGTGCCCTGGTGGTTCTGCCAGGGGCGGCCGGGCTTCGGGTCGGCACCGCTGGCCAGCGTCGATCCGGGCGGTGCGATCGCCCGTGCGATCCCGCTGCGGCAGGTGGTGGGCTGCGTGGTGCATGCCAGCGCCTCGACGGCCGAGCCAGGCGTGGTGCGGCACGGCGTGGGCCTGGGGCTGATCGTCGGCGAGCCGGCCGGCGGCCTGAGCGAGCGCGCGCAGCGCATCGCCGGGCTGCTGGGCCGCGCGGGCTTCGAGGCCCGGGCCTCGGCCGATGTGCGCCACGACATCTGGTTCAAGCTGTGGGGCAACCTGACGATGAACCCGGTGGCCGCCCTCACCGGCGCCACCATCGACCGCGTGCTCGCCGACCCGCTGGTGCGCGGCTTCTGCTCCGCGGCGATGGCGGAGGCCGCGGCGATCGGCGAGCGCATCGGCTGCGCGGTGGCCCAGACGCCCGAGGACCGGCACGCGTTGACCGCGCGGCTCGGCGCGGTCAAGCCCTCGATGCTGCAGGACGTCGAGGCCGGCCGCCCGGTGGAGCTGGACGCGATCGTCGCCGCGGTGCAGGAGATCGGCCGGCACGTGGGCGTGGCCACGCCCTGCATCGATGCGCTGCTGGGCCTCGCCCGGCTGCATGCGCAGGTGCGCGGGCTGTACCCGCGCGGGGCCTGAGGCTGTGCGGTTGACCTGGATCAAGCGCCCCGGCCACCCACCCCTTTAGGCTCAGCGCCGCCCAGGGCGATCCCTGGAGTCTGAAGGAGCGGGATGACACCGACGCCGCGCGCGTCCACCGCCTGGTCTGAACCGACGCAGGTGCCGGGCCTCGCCGCGCTGGCCCTCGCGATGCTGGCGGGCTGCGCCTCGGTGGCCCCGCCGCCCGTGGTGCCGCCGCTGCCGGTGCCGGCCGCTTACCCCGAGGCCGCCCCCGCGGCGGCCGGTGCCGCGGACGCCGCCGGGCTGGCCTGGCGGCAGGCCTTCGGCGACGCGCAGCTGCAGCGGCTCGTCGTGCTGGCGCTCGCGAACAACCGCGACCTGCGCCGCGCCGTGCTGCGTGTGCAGGAGGCGCGTACCGCCTACGGCCTGCAGCGGGCCGATGCCCTGCCTGCGCTGGCCGTGTCCGCCGAGGCCAGCCGCGCACGCCTGCCGGGCGACCTCAACGCCAGCGGCCGGCCGGTGACCGCCGGCGAGTACCGAGCGGGCCTGGGGCTGGCCGCGTGGGAGCTGGATTTCTGGGGTCGCGTGCGCAGCCTGCAGGCGGCCGCGCTGGAACGCTACCTCGCCAGCGACGCCGCGCGCCGCGCTCTCACGATGGTGCTGGTCACGCAGGTGGCCCAGGGCTACCTCGTGCTGCGCGAGCTCGACGAGCGTGTCGCGCTGGCCGGGCAGACCGTGCGCAGCCGCGATGAATCGCTGCGGATCTTCCGGCGTCGCTTCGAGGTCGGCGCGGTCTCCCGGCTGGAGCTGGCCCAGGTGCAGACGCTGGCCACGCAGGCCCGCGCGCTGGCCGCGCAGCTGGCGCAGGCCCGTGCGGCGCAGGCCCACGCGCTGGCCCTGCTGGTCGGCGCGCCGATCGAGCTGCCGGCCGACGGCAGCCGCCTGGACGATGCCTCGACGGTGCCGCCGCTGCGCGCCGGCCTGCCGTCGGACCTGCTGCAGGACCGGCCCGACATCGTCGCCGCGGAGCACCGCCTGCGGGCCGCGCAGGCGGACATCGGCGCGGCGCGCGCGGCGTTCTTCCCGCGCATCACGCTCACCGGCAGCGTGGGCACGGCCAGCGCGGCGCTCGACGGCCTCTTCGCCTCCGGCAGCCGGGCCTGGGCCTTTGCGCCGAGCGTGCTGCTGCCGGTCTTCGACGGCGGGCGGCGGCAGGCCGGCCTCGACCTGGCCGCACTGCGCCGCGACCTGGCCGTGGCCGATTACGAGACCGCCGTGCAGACCGCGTTCCGCGAGGTCGCGGATGCCCTCTCGGCGCAGCGCTGGCTGGGCGAGCAGCTGCTCGCCGAACGCGAGGCGCTGGCGTCGCAGGCCGAGCGCGCCCGGCTCGCGCAGCTGCGCTACGACGCCGGGTCGGCCACCTTCCTCGAAGTGCTCGATGCGCAACGCGACCTGCTGGCCGCCGGCCAGCAGCTGGTGCAGACGCAGCGTGCACTGCTCTCCGCCCGCGTGGCGCTGTATGCCGCGCTGGGCGGGGGCTCGCGCGAGGTCGCCGCCACCGATCCGCCGCCCGGCCCGCCCGCCGCGTCGGCGCACGCACCGCCGTGATGAACCCTCTCCTGCGCAACCGCCTGCTGCCCGCGGCCATCGTGCTGGCGCTGGCCGTGGCCGGCTACTCGGCGTGGCAGCAGCGCCAGCCCCGCGGGCCGGGCGAAGGCTTCGCGAGCGGCAACGGCCGCATCGAGGCCACCGAGGTCGACGTCGCCACCCAGCTGCCCGGCCGGCTGCAGGAGATCCTGGTCGAGGAGGGCGCCTTCGTCAAGGCAGGGCAGCCGCTCGCGCGGATGCGGGTGCAGTCGCTGGAGGCCCAGCGCGACGAGGCCCGTGCCCGGCAGCAGCAGGCCGTGACCGGCGTGGCGGCGGCCGATGCCCAGGTGGCCATGCGCACGAGCGACAAGCACTCGGTCGAGGCCACCGTCGCGCAGCGCGAGAGCGAGCTCGATGCGGCCCGGCGCCGGCTGGCCCGCTCCGAGACGCTGGCGCGCGAGGGCGCCTCGTCGGTGCAGGAGCTGGACGACGACCGCGCCCGGGTGCGCAACGCGCAGGCCGCGCTCGGTGCGGCGCGCGCGCAGGTCGCCGCGGCCCAGGCCGCGATCGATGCGGCACGCGCCCAGCACGTGGGCGCGGTGTCGGCGGTCGCAGCGGCCGAGGCCACCATCGCGCGCATCGAATCGGACATCGCCGACAGCCTGCTCACCGCACCGCGGGACGGGCGCGTGCAGTACCGCGTCGCGCAGCCGGGCGAGGTGCTGGCCGGCGGCGGCAAGGTGATGAACCTGGTCGATCTGTCGGACGTCTACATGAGCTTCTTCCTGCCCGAGACCGTCGCCGGCCGGGTGGCGCTGGGCAGCGAGGTGCGGCTGCTGCTGGACGCGGCGCCGGGCTACGTGATCCCGGCCCGGGTCAGCTTCGTCGCGGCCACCGCGCAGTTCACGCCCAAGACGGTGGAGACCGCCAGCGAGCGGCAGAAGCTGATGTTCCGCGTCAAGGCGCGCATCGACCGGGCGCTGCTGCTGGAGCATCTCGACCAGGTCAAGACCGGCGTGCCCGGCGTGGCCTGGGTGCGGGTCGACCCGCAGCGCCCCTGGCCCGCCGAGCTGGCGGTGAACGTGGGCCGCTGAGCGCCATCCGGCCCTGCACGACGTGGACGACGCCGACCCGCCCGTGGCCCCCGAGCCGCCCGCCGGCGCGCCAGTGGTGAGCCTGCGCGGCGTGCGGTTCGCGTATGGCAGGACCGTCGCGCTGCGCGGCGTGGACCTCGACGTGCCGGCCGGCTGCACCGTCGGGTTGATCGGGCCGGACGGGGTGGGCAAGTCCAGCCTGCTGTCGCTGATCGCCGGGGCGCGTGCGGTACAGCAGGGCACGGTGGAGGCGCTGGGCGGCAGCATGGCCGAGCGGCGCCACCGCGAGGCCGTGTGCCCGCGCGTGGCCTACATGCCGCAGGGCCTGGGCCGCAACCTCTACCCGACGCTGTCGGTCGAGGAGAACCTGCAGTTCTTCGCGCGCCTCTTCGGCCACGACGCGGCCGAGCGCCGGCGCCGCATCGACGACCTGACCGGCAGCACCGGCCTGCATCCCTTCCTCGGCCGGCCGGCGGGCAAGCTCTCGGGCGGCATGAAGCAGAAGCTCGGGCTGTGTTGCGCGCTGATCCACGACCCCGACCTGCTGATCCTCGACGAGCCGACGACCGGCGTCGACCCGCTGGCGCGGGCCCAGTTCTGGGAGCTGATCGGCCGCATCCGGCAGGCCCGGCAGCAGGCAGGCATCCCGGTGACCGTGCTGGTCGCGACCGCCTACATGGACGAGGCCCAGCGTTTCGATCGCCTGGTGGCGATGGACGACGGCCAGGTGCTGGCGAGCGACACGCCGGCCGGGCTGCTGGCCAGCACGGGCAGCGCCTCGCTCGAGGAGGCCTTCGTCCACCTGCTGCCCGAGGACAAGAAGCGCGGCCACGCGCCGGTGCGCATCCCGCCGCTGCAGGCCGACGAGCACGACATCGCGATCGAGGCGAGGGAGCTGACGATGCGCTTCGGCGACTTCGTCGCCGTCGACCGCGTGAGCTTCCGCATCCGCCGCGGCGAGATCTTCGGCTTCCTCGGCTCCAACGGCTGCGGCAAGTCGACGACGATGAAGATGCTGACCGGCCTGCTGCCTGCGAGCGAAGGGCAGGCACGGCTCTTCGGCGAGGCGGTCGACCCGCGCCGCATCGACACGCGGCGCCGGGTCGGCTACATGTCGCAGGCGTTCTCGCTGTACGGCGAGCTGACGGTGCGCCAGAACCTGGAGCTGCACGCACGGCTCTTCCACGTGCCCGAGTCGGAGATGCCGCGGCGCGTGCAGGAGATGCTGGAGCGATTCTCGCTCGCGGCGGTACAGGGCAGCCTGCCGGAAAGCCTGCCGCTGGGCATGCGCCAGCGCCTGTCGCTCGCGGTGGCGATGGTGCACCGCCCGGAACTGCTGATCCTCGACGAGCCCACCTCCGGCGTGGACCCGGTCGCGCGCGACGGCTTCTGGCGGCTGCTGGCCGAGCTGTCGCGGCGCGACAAGGTCACGATCTTCCTGTCGACCCACTTCATGAACGAGGCCGAGCGCTGCGACCGCATGTCGATGATGCATGCCGGCAAGGTGCTCGACAGCGACACCCCCGCGGCGCTCGTGGCGCGGCGCGGCGCCGCGTCGCTGGAGGAGGCCTTCATCGGCTACCTGGTCGAGGCCGGCGGTGCTGCACCCGTCGCGCCGGCCCCCGTGCTCCCGGCGCCCGGCGGGCCGGCGCCGCACCCGGCGCGGCCGGCCCGCTTCAGCCTGCGGCGGCTGTGGAGCTACGTGTGGCGCGAGGCGCTGGAACTGCAGCGCGACCCCGTGCGTGCCACGCTGGCGCTTGGCGGCTCGCTGATCCTCATGGTCGTGATCGGCTTCGGCATGTCGATGGACGTGGAGAACCTCACCTACGCGGTGCTCGACCGCGACCAGACCACGCTGAGCCGCGACTACACGCTGAACCTGTCGGGCTCGCGCTACTTCGTCGAGAAGCCCCCGATCGCGGACGACCAGGACATGGACCGCCGCATGCGCAGCGGCGAGCTGTCGCTGGCCATCGAGATCCCGCCGGGCTTCGCGCGCGATGCGATGCGCGGCAGCCCGGTGCAGGTCGGGGCGTGGATCGACGGCGCCATGCCGCAGCGGGCCGAGACCGTGCAGGGCTATGTGCAGGGCATGCACCAGCACTGGCTCGCCGAGCAGGCCCGCGCGCGCGGGCTCGCCCCGCAGGCCGCCGGCGCGCAGGTGGAAACGCGCTTCCGCTACAACCCCGACGTGAAGAGCCTGCCCGCGATGGTGCCGGCCGTGATCCCGATGCTGCTGCTGATGATGCCGGCGATGCTCACCGCGCTGGCCGTGGTGCGCGAGAAGGAGCTGGGCTCCATCGTCAACCTCTACGTCACGCCGGTCACGCGCAGCGAGTTCCTGCTCGGCAAGCAGCTGCCCTACGTGGCGCTGGCGATGTTGAACTTCGGGCTGATGAGCCTGATGGCCGTCACGCTCTTCGGCGTGCCGGTCACCGGCAGCTTCCCGGTGCTGGCGCTCGGCGCCTTCGTCTTCTGCCTCGCGTCCACCGGCATGGGCCTGCTGGCCTCGGCCGTCACCCGCAGCCAGATCGCCGCGATGTTCTTCGCGATGATCGGCACGATGATCCCCGTGGTGCAGTACGCCGGGCTGCTGAACCCGGTGACCTCGCTGAGCGGCCCGGCGCGCCTGATCGGCGAGATGTACCCGGCCACCCACATGATCACCATCAGCCGCGGCGTGTTCAGCAAGGCGCTGGGGCTCGGCGATCTGCACGGCGCGTTCTGGCCGCTGGCGGCCAGCGTGCCGGTGATCGTCTGCGCGGCCATCGCGCTGCTGAAGAAGCAGGACGCCTGATGCGCCGCCATCTCGCCAACCTCTACCGCCTGGGCGTGAAGGAGCTGTGGAGCCTGTGGCGCGACCCGACGATGCTGGTGCTGATCGTCTTCAGCTTCACCGTGTCGATCCACCTGGCGGCCACCTCGATGCCGGAGACGCTGCACAACGCGCCGATCGCCATCGTCGACGAGGACGACTCGCCGCTGTCGGTGCGCATCGCCGCGGCCTTCTACCCGCCAGCCTTCATGCCGCCGGCACGCATCACGCTGCGGGAGATGGATGCCGGCATGGACGCCGGCCTCTACACCTTCGTGCTCAACATCCCGCCGGGCTTCCAGCGCGAAGTGCTGGCCGGCCGCAGCCCGGCGCTGCAGCTCAACGTCGACGCCACCCGCATGAGCCAGGCCTTCGCGGGCAGCGGCTCGGTGCAGCAGATCGTGCTCGGCGAGGTGGCCGAGTTCGTGCAGCGTTACCGGGGCGCCGCCGCGCCGCCGGTGGAGCTCGCGCTGCGCGCGCGCTTCAATCCGGCGCTGGACAGGGCCTGGTTCGGCAGCCTGATGGAGATCATCAACCACATCACGATGGTGTCCATCATCCTGACCGGTGCGGCGCTGATCCGCGAACGCGAGCACGGCACGATCGAGCACCTGCTGGTCATGCCGGTGACACCGGCCGAGATCATGCTGGCCAAGGTGTGGTCGATGGGGCTGGTGGTGCTGGTGGCGTCCGCGCTGTCGCTGAACCTGGTGGTGCGGGGCGCGCTGCAGGTGCCCATCGAGGGCTCGCTGCCGCTGTTCTTCTGCGGCAGCGCGCTGCACCTCTTCGCCACCAGCTCGATGGGCATCTTCATGGCGACGATCGCCCGCAGCATGCCGCAGTTCGGCCTGCTGATGGTGCTGACGATGATGCCGCTGCAGATGCTCTCCGGCGCCAGCACCCCGCGGGAGAGCATGCCCGCGCTGGTGCAGGACCTGATGCTGGCCGCGCCGACCACGCACTTCGTCGAGCTGGGCCAGGCCATCCTGTACCGTGGCGCGGGGCTGCAGGTGGTGTGGCCCCAGTTCGCAGCGCTGCTGGCGATCGGCAGCGTGCTGTTCCTGTTGTCGCTGCGGCGATTCCGCAAGACCATCAGCCAGATGACATGACCAACACCCTGCGCAACCGGACCTTCGACGAGATCGCCGTAGGCGACAGCGCCAGCATCGAGCGCACGCTCAAGCCCGAGGACATCCAGCTCTTTGCGGTGATGTCCGGCGACGTCAACCCCGCGCACCTGGACGCGGCCTACGCCGACGCCGCGGGCCGGCAGGGCGTGATCGCGCACGGCATGTGGGGCGGGGCGCTGATCTCCGCCGTGCTGGGCACGCGCCTGCCGGGGCCAGGCACGGTGTACCTCTCGCAGACGCTGGCCTTCCGCGCACCGGTGCGCATCGGCGACACGCTGACGATCCGCGTCGAGGTGACGGCCAAGTCAGAGGCCGGCCGCCGCGTGACGCTGGCCTGCACCGGCGTCAACCAGCGCGGCGAGACGGTCATCGACGGCGAGGCCGGGGTGGCGGCGCCGGCCGAGCGGATCGAGCGTGCCGCCGCCACGCTGCCGGAGGTGCGGTTGTCGGCCGGCAGCGGCCTGCCACGCCTGCTGGAGCACGTGCGGCCGCTGGGGGCGATCCGCGTGGCCGTCGTGCACCCCTGCGACGTGCTGAGCCTGGGCGGCGCGCTCGACGCCCGGGCGGCCGGGCTGATCGATCCGGTGCTGGTGGCGCCGCGCGCCCGGCTGGAGGCGCTGGCCGCGGAGGCGGGGCTCGACCTCGCGGGCCTCCCCATCGAGGACGTGCCGCACAGCCATGCGGCCGCGCAGCATGCCGCCGGCATGGCGGGCAAGGGGCAGGTGGAGGCGCTGATGAAGGGCAGCCTGCACACCGACGAACTGATGGGCGCCGTGCTCGACGCCGCCGCCGGCCTGCGCACCAAGCGGCGGCTGAGCCACTGCTTCCTGATGCAGACGCCGGCCTATCCGCGTCCCTTCATCATCACCGACGCCGCGGTCAACATCGCCCCCACGCTCGCCGAGAAGGCCGACATCGTGCGCAACGCGATCGAGCTGGCGCATGCGATCGGCGTGCAGCGCCCCCGCGTGGCCATCCTGGCGGCGGTGGAGACCGTCAACCCGAACATGCCCGCCACGCTGGATGCCGCCGCGCTGTGCAAGATGGCCGACCGCGGCCAGATCGCCGGAGCGGTCCTCGACGGGCCGCTGGCCTTCGACAACGCCGTATCGGCCGCCGCCGCGCGGGTCAAGGGCATCGATTCCCCGGTGGCCGGCCAGGCGGACGTGCTGGTGGTGCCCGACCTGGAAAGCGGCAACATGCTGGCCAAGCAGCTGGAGTACATGGGCGATGCGGCCACCGCCGGCATCGTGCTGGGCGCGAAGGTGCCCATCGTGCTGACCAGCCGCGCCGATTCGCGCGAGACGCGCATCGCCTCCTGCGCCGTCGCCGTGCTGCTGGCGCACCACTACCGGGCCACGCCGCCATGAACGACGACGCCTACATCCTCGTGCTGAACTGCGGCTCGTCGAGCATCAAGTTCGGCCTGTTCGCCACGGGGGCCGGCGGGCCGCCGCGGCAGCCCGCCTGGAACGGCAAGGTGCAGGGCATCGGCGGGCCGGCGCCCGACTTCGGCGCCAGCAGCGTGCCGGTGGCGCCGGTGGTGCTCGATGCACGGCGGCCGTACCCGGCGGCGCTGGAGGTCATCCGCGGGCACGTGCTGCAGTGGCTGGCCGGGCGGCGGATCGCCGCGGTGGCGCACCGCGTGGTGCACGGCGGCAGCCGCTACTTCGCGCCGGTGCGGATCGATGCGCGGGTGCTGGACGACCTGCAAGCCCTGGTCCCGCTGGCGCCGCTGCACCAGCCCTTCGCGCTGGAGGCGATGCGCATCCTGCTGGCGGAGCAGCCCGGGCTGCCGCAGGTCGCGTGCTTCGACACGGCCTTCCACCACACCGTGCCGCGGGTGGAGCAGATGCTGCCGCTGCCCTACACGGCCTGGGAGCGCGGCCTGCGCCGCTATGGCTTCCACGGCCTGTCGTACGAATACATGGCCGTGGCGCTGGCGGAGCGCCACGGCGATGCGGCGCGCGGCCGCACGCTCGTGGCCCACCTCGGCAGCGGCGCCAGCCTGTGCGCCATGCAGGGGCTGCGCAGCGTGGCGACGACGATGGGCTTCTCGGCGCTCGACGGCCTGATGATGGGCACGCGCACCGGCGCCCTCGACCCCGGTGCGGTGATCTACCTGATGGAGATCGAGAAGCTGACGCTGGCGCAGGTGGGCCACGTGCTGTACCACGAGTCGGGGCTGCTCGGGGTCTCGGGCCTGTCGTCGGACCCGCGGGCGCTGCTGGCCCGCGAAGGCGACGGCAGCGCCGAGGGCGAGCGCGCGCGCATGGCGCTCGCGCTCTACGTGCGCCGCATCGTGCGCGAGATCGGCGCGCTGGTCGCGGTGCTCGGCGGGCTCGACCTGCTGGTGTTCACCGCCGGCATCGGCGAGCACAGCACGGCCCTGCGCGGGCGCGTGTGCGCGGCGCTCGGCTACCTGGGCGTGGCACTCGACGACGCCGCCAATGCCTCCCATGCGCCCGTGATCTCCACCGCCGCCAGCGCCGTGCGCGTGGGCGTGGAGCCTACGAACGAGGAGTGGATCGCGGCGCGCCATGCGGCGGCGATCCTGCGCCTGCCCGTCGGCTGAGGCCCGTCTCCCTTCTGCAAAGGAACCGCGATGTACCGCAAGATCCTCGTCCCCGTCGATGGCAGCCCGACCGCACATGCGGCGCTGGGCGATGCGATCGCGCTGGCCCGCCTGGCCGGCGCGCCGCTGGTGCTGCTGAACGTCGTCGACGCGATGGAACACATCAACGGCTTCGAATGCCCGGCGATCTACCTGGGGGAGGTGCGCCCGCGGTTCCTGGCTGCCGCCCGGGCGATGCTCGATGCCCTGCGCGACGAGGCCGTGGCGCAGGGCGTGGCCGCCGAGACCGTGCTGGTGGAAAGCGCCGGGGCGCGTGTGTCGGAGCTGATCGTCGCGCAGGCGCAGCAGTCGGGCGCCGACCTCATCGTGCTCGGCACCCACGGCCGCCGCGGCGTGGACCGCCTGCTGATCGGCAGCGATGCCGAGCAGGTCGCGCGGCTGGCGCAGGTGCCGGTCCTGCTGGTGCGCCGCACCACGGGAGCGGCACCGCCCCCGCGCTGAGCGGCGCTAAGCCCGCTCGAACAGCACCTCCTGCGCGCCCTCCCACAGCACCTTCGTGCCGAGCGCGCGCAGGTGCTCCTTCCCTTCGACGATCGTCAGGAAGTGGTTGCCGGCCAGCTGCCCCATCTTGCTCGAGAAGCTGCAGGCGCCATACGCGAGGATGATCTCGGTCTCGCTGTAGCCGCCCGGGTAGAAGAGGACATCGCCGACCGACGGGTGGCTGGTGTGGTTCTCGAAGCCGACCGGCGTGCCGCCGTTCTCCAGCTTGAACTCGCCCAGCGGCACCCAGCAGCCTTCGCCGCTCCAGCGCACGTGGATGAGCTTTTGCCGGTAGGGCAGCAGCTTCAGGAAGGCGGCCACGGTCTGCGGGGCATCGGGGTGGGTCTCGGCCATGAAGGTATGGCCGCCGGCGGTCATGCGGATGCGGGTCATCTTGTCCAGTCAGGTTGCAGGGGTCAGGAGCCCGGCTGGCCGATCCACTTGGTGACGGTGGGGGCCTGCCAGGCCTGCAGCGCGTCGAGCAGGCGCTGCGGGTCGGCGTCGATCACCACCATGTCGCGGTGCTCGGCCTTCAGGAAGCCTTCGTCCACCGCGCGGTCGAGCATCGTGCGCATCGGGTCGTAGAAGCCGCGCACGTTGAGCGCGCCGCAGGCCTTGCTGTGGTCGCCCAGCTGGGTGAGCGTCGCGGCCTCGAACAGCTCTTCCAGCGTGCCCAGGCCGCCGGGCATCGCGACGAAGGCATCGGCCAGTTCGGCCATGCGCGCCTTGCGGATGCGCATGTGGTCGACCACCTCGTGGGCGGTGAGGGCGGGGTGCAGGTGGCCGCGCTCGTGCAGCCGGCGGTTGATGACGCCGACGGCTTCGCCGCCGGCGCCGAGCACCGCGTCGGCCAGCACGCCCATCAGGCCCTTGTTCGTGCCGCCGTAGACGAGCCGGATGCCGCGTGTGGCCAGCGCCGCGCCCAGCGCGCGGGCCGCCTCGGCGTACTCGGCCGAGGCGCCGAAGTTGGAGCCGCAGAACACCGCGACGCTGCGCAGCGCCGCGGCGGGGGAGGGAACAACGGGTCGGTCGGTCATGCTCATGCAGCCATCATCTCAGTTGCGCCGAAGGTGCTGCCGGGGTGGGCCATCACGCCGGCAGGTCGGCCTTGCGCTGCGTCCAGCCGGTCAGGCGGCTCTCGAACAGAGCGAACACGCCGTACAGCGCCACGCCCAGCGCCGCCAGGATGATGAGCCCCGCGAAGACCAGCGGCACGTCGAAGTTGCCGCTGGCGATCATCATCACGTTGCCGATGCCCTTGTTGGCGGCCACCGTCTCGCTCAGCACGGTGCCGACGAAGGCGAGCGTGATCGCGATCTTCAGCGACGCGAAGAGGTACGGCAGCGCACGCGGCAGGCCCACGTTCCAGAGGATGTCGCGCTTGCTGGCGCCGAGCACCTTGAACACATCCTCCAGCTCCGGCTCGGTGGTGGCCAGGCCGGTGGCCACGTTGACGACGACCGGGAAGATGCTGATCACCATCGACGTGAGGATGGCCGGCACCGTGCCCGCGCCGAACCACACGACGAAGATCGGCACCACGGCCACCTTCGGGATGCTGGAAAAACCAACCAGCAGCGGATAGGCCACGTTGTAGGCCAGCTTTGAGGAGCCGATGACCACGCCGATCAGCACGCCCGCCAGCACGCCCAGCACGAAGCCGGCGGTGGTCGTGTAGAGCGTCTGCACCGTGTGAGGCCACAGCAGCGGGGCCTTGTCGACCAGCACCGCGGCGATCTGGCTCGGCCGCGGCAGCACCAGGTCGGAGATGCCGCTGGCCAGGCAGCCCAGCTCCCACAGCAGGAAGAACGCGACCAGCGCGGTGGCGGAGAGCAGCCGCTGCTTCGCCAGCGGCGACAGGCCCGGCGACGCGGTGATCGCCGGCGCGAGGGGCCGCCTCGCCGCGGAAGGGGCGGGCGCCCGGGTGGCGGCGGGCGTGGCGGGGGCCGGCGAATGGTGTTCGAGGGGTTTCATGCGGTCTCCAACTCGGTGGCTGCAGGCTCGGCCGAGCGGGCCTCGGCGATGCGCATGCGAAGCTGCTGCACCAGCGTCGCGAACTCGGGGGCGTAGCTCGATTCGAGCGTGCGCGGCCGGCCGAAGGGCACGGCGCGGTCTTCGAGGATGCGGCCGGGCCGCGAGCTCATCACGCAGATGCGGTTGGCCAGGTAGGCCGATTCGCGCAGGTCGTGCGTCACCAGCAGCACCGTCGGGCGCTTGGTGGTCCACAGGTCCTGCATGATGGCCCACAGCTCCTCGCGGGTGAACTGGTCGAGCGCACCGAAGGGCTCGTCGAGCAGCAGCAGCTGCGGGTCGTGGATCAGCGCGCGGCAGAGCGATGCGCGCTGCAACATGCCGCCCGAGAGCTGCCACGGCCGCTTGTCGCCGAAGCCCTTGAGTCCCACCTGCGCCAGCAGCGCCTCGGCGCGCTCGGCGAACTCGGTCTTCTTCAGCCGCGCGTAGTCGGCGCGGAAGGGCTGCACGATCTTCAGCGGCACCATCACGTTCTCGCGGATGGTGAGCCACGGCAGCATCGTCGGGTTCTGGAACGCGAGGCCGATGCGGGTGCGCCCGGCGCCGGCCGCGCCCACCTCGCGGCCGCCGACGATCACGCCGCCCGCGGTGGGCTGCAGCAGCCCGGCCACCAGCTTCAGGATGGTCGACTTGCCGCAGCCGCTGGGGCCGACGAGCGCGACGAAGTCGCCCTGCGCGATGCGCAGGTCGGTGCGGTCCAGCGCGATCGTGCCGCCGCCGTAGCGCACCGACACGTCGGAGAGGTCGATCAAGGGGTTGTCCATGGGCCTCGTGCCTCGCTGTTCAGATGTGGAGGATCGCGGCGACCGGGCCGCCACCGGGCGGGCCCTGGTGCTCGGCACCGCCGGAGACGTAGAGCCGCGTGCGCCCCACCAGTGCGCCGAGCACGCCGCCCACGGCCGCGCGGGCATGCCGCGTCGCGTTGATGTCGGAGTCGTTCAGCATCGTGTGGCGCGCGCCGCGCACGCGCCCGTCGGGGCTCGCTTCGGCCTTGGCCAGCAGGTTGACCAGCCGGCGCGCCACCTCGTCCGCGTCCCGCTCCGGGTCGAGCCCGAAGGACTCGCGGAACATCGTGCGCACGCTCTGCGCATCCACCGCGTCCTTCATCACCGCATGGCCGATGCGGAAGGCCGACACGGCGCCCGCGGCCTCGCCCAGCACGATGACGACGTTGTTCTCGAGCTCGATGCCGGCCGAGACCGAGGCACGGCCCGACCAGGGCGCACCGTCGGCCAGCACCAGGCCGTCGTGCACCGTGTCCGCGGGCAGTTCGCCCAGCGCCACGGCCACGCCCAGCGCCGAGGCGCCGCGCGAGAAGCCCATCGACGCATAGGTGTCTTGCGTGACCGGCGCCGCCCCGCGCCCGGCGGCATCGGCCATCCGGTCGGAGGTGAGCAGCGGGCATTTGATCTGCACGAAGTGCACGTCGGCCGGGTCCTCGATGCCGGCGTCGCGCATCGCCCCGCGCACCGCCTCGGCCGTCGCCTCGATCTGCGCGCGCCTGCCGATCTCCTCCGGCAAAAACGTGCGTGTCTGCGCCACGCCGACGACGAGCCGCTTGTCGTCCGCCGCCGGCGCGCCGACGATGAAGCGCCGCGTGATCACCGTGAAGTGCGGCGAGAGCACGCCCTCGGTGCCGCCCGACATCACCAGCGACACACGGGCCTCGACCTCGGCCGGCGTGCACTGGAGATGGCTGGACAGGTAGTGCTGCCAGGCCATGGTCGCGAAGTCGCGCGTGTGATCGTTGACGCAGCCGTTGCCTTCGGTCTTGCCCATCACCGCGACGATGTCGCGCGGGTCGAGCTCACCGGCCTCGGCCAGGGCCTGCACGCCGCTCAGGTCGGCCGGCCCGCGGCACGGCACGCACCACACGCCGACGTCCTGCGCCTTCATTCCGCCACCTCCGAGGTGGGCGTGGCGCTGCGCGGCACGCCGGCCGGCGTTTCCAGCACGGCGCCGATGTAGTGCTCGGTGTTGCGGGCGCGCGGCGCGGGCATGCGCTGCACGCTCTTCACCGAACGGCCCCAGCCCGCGGCGTCGGCCACCAGCGCGCCGTCGCGCATCACGAAGCGGCCGCGCACCAGCGTGTGCAGCGGGTAGCCCTGCACCTTGCGGCCGTTCCACGGCGAGATCTTGCTGATCGACTGCAGCCGGTTCTGCGACAGCACGCCGGCACGCGCCATGTCGACGATGGCGATGTCGGCGTGCGCGCCCGGCGCGATCACGCCCTTGGTGCCGTACAGGCCCCAGGCGCGTGCCGGGTTCACCGCGCTCCAGCGCACGTAGTCCATCAGGCTAGCCCGGTCGCGGTTCACCTCGGTCAGCATCAGCGGCATCTGCGTCTCGACGCCGGGGAAGCCGCAGTCGCATTCCCAGATGTTGGCGCGTGTCTTTTCCTCGGGCGTGTGCGGCGCGTGGTCGGTGGCGATCATGTCCAGCGTGCCGTCCATCAACGCGTCCCACAGCGGCTGGTTGTGGCGCGCCTCGCGGATGGGCGGGTTCAGCCGCATCACGCCGCCCAGCTTGAGCATGTGGTCGGTGTTGAGCAGCAGGTACTGCGGGCAGGTCTCGGCCGTCACGTCCACGCCGCGGCGCTTGGCGTCGCGCAGCAGGAAGAGCGAATCGGCCGCGCTGTGGTGCGCGATGTGCACACGCGCGCCGGTCCATTCGGCCAGCGTCAGCACGCGGCCGATGGCCTCGATCTCGGCCACCGCCGGGCGGGCCGCCAGGTGGGCCAGCGCATCGGTGCGGCCGGCGGCCTGCATGCGCTGCTGGCGGCGCAGCAGGATCGACGAGTTCTCGGCGTGCACCACGGTGCGGATGCCCAGCGGCGCCAGCTTCTCGAAGCCTTCGAGCAGCGCGCCGTCGGTGGGCGCAGGCAGGTTGCCGAAGGTGTTGCCGACGAAGGCCTTGAAGCTGGTGACGCCGCCTTCCAGCAGTTCCTCGAGCCGCTCGATCGTGTCGTCGCCCAGCAGGCCGTGGATGCCGAAGTCGACGTACGACGATTCCGCCGCCTTCTGCTTGATGCGTAGCGCCTCGATGGTGCCGGTGGCCGGGTTGGTGTTGGGCATCTCGAAGACGGTCGTCACGCCGCCGCAGGCCGCGGCGGCGGAGCCGGTCTTCCACGTCTCCTTGTGCGGATAGCCCGGGTCGCGGAAATGCACGTGGCTGTCGATCGCGCCGGGCAGCAGGTAGAGCCCGTCGGCGCGCATCTCCTGCGCGGCGGGCGGCATCAGGTCGTCGTGGCCCACGGCGACGATGCGTTCGCCGGCGATGGCCACGGCGGCGTCGATGATCTGGTCGGCGGACACCACCTTGGCGCCGCGGATCACGAGGTCGGCTGATTTCATGCGTGCGGCTCCTTACAGCGAGGCCCAGCCGCCGTCGACCGCGAGGTCGGCGCCGGTGATCTGGCGTGCGCGGTCGCTGGCCAGGAACAGGCAGGCATCGGCCACGTCGTCGTCGAGCGTCACGCGGCGCAGCGCGTAGTCGGCCGCGTGGCGTTCCATCGCGGCCTCGAGCGTGATGCCCAGCTTGGCGGCCATGTTGGCGCAGACCTTCTCGCGGAAACGCGGGCCGTCGACCATGCCCGGCGCCACGCAGTTGACGTTGACGTTGTAGGGCCCGGCTTCGAGCGCAAAGCTCTTGGTGATGCCGCGCAGCCCCCACTTCGAGGCCGAATAGGCCATGCGCCCCGCGCGACCGCGCATGCCGAAGGTGCCGCCGACGTTGACCACCTTGCCGGCCTTCTGCTCGATCATGGCCGGCAGCACTGCGCGCATCGTGTTGAAGCAGCCCTTCATGTTGAGCTCGACGATCTCGTCGAACTCCTCGGGCGTGGTCTCCCAGCCCGTCTTGCCGATGGGGCCGGAGCCGCCGGCCACGTTCACCAGCACGTCGATGCGGCCGAAGGCGGCCAGCGCCGCGGTGGCGAGCGCAGCGGTCTGCTTCGCGTCCGTCAGGTCGCAGGGCACCACGATGGCCGGCACGCCCAGCGCGCGTGCCTCGGCGGCCACCGGCTCGATGGCCGCGGTGTCGCGGCCGGCCAGCACCAGCCGGGCGCCTTCCTGCGCGAAGGCCAGCGTCACCGCGCGGCCCATGCCCTTGGCGGGGCCGGTGATCACGGTCACCTTGTCTTTGAGTTTCAGGTCCATGGGAGCTTTCAGAACAACTTGGAGGGGCGGTCGGCGCGCGCCGGCAGGAAGCTGCGGTCGAAGACCTCGGCGGGCTGCGGCGTGCGCGGCAGCTGGTTGGCCTCGACGACGATGTCGATGGCGTTCTTCAGGCGCGCGTCGTCCACGTCGCCCAGGCCGATGCGCGCCACCTCGGGGTGGCTCATGTCGTTGCGCATCGTCGCGATCAGCTTGTCGCGTTCCAGCTCGCGCTTGAGCAGCGGCTCGCGCTTGAGCGAGTGGTCGGTGGCGGCGGCCGGGTCGGCGATCACGTCCTTGATCGCGCGGTTCAGCGCCTTCACGAAGCCCTGCACGGCCTGCGGGTTCTCCTTCACGAAGCTGCGCGAGAAGAACACGGCGTTGGAGTAGAGGTCCATGCCGTTGTCGCCGTAGCGGATGAAGCGCAGGTCCTTCGCCGGGTCGAGGCCCATGCCGCGCGCGCTGAACGACACCGTGGTGACGTAGCCGAAGGCCGCGTCGATCTGGCCGCGCGACAGCATCTGCTCGCGCAGGTTGGGCGCCATGTTGGTCACGCTGACCTTGGACGCGTCGATCTTGGCGTATTTGGCGAAGGCCGGGAACAGCTTCAGCGCGCCGTCGTTGGCCGGGCCGCCGACCGTCTTGCCTTCCAGGTCCTTCGGCGTCTTGATCGGGCTGTCCTGCTTCACCACGATGGTGAAGGGCGGCGTGTTGTAGAGCATGTAGACGGCCACCGGCGCATCGGCCGGGCGCTTGGCCGCGAGGTCGATCAGCGTGTTCAGGTCGCCGAAGCCGGCTTGGTAGGCACCCGAGGCCACCTTGGGGATCGAGGCCGACGAGCCTTCGCCCTGGTCGAACTGCACCTCGAGCCCTTCTTCCTTGAAGTAGCCCTTGTCCTGCGCCATGAAGAACCAGGCCTGCGGGCCTTCGTACTTCCAGTTCAGCACCATCTTGATCTTGGTCTGCGCGAACGAGGCCGCGGGTGCGGCGGCGAGCGCGACACCCAGCGCAAGCGCCTTGAGAACCTGGGAGGGGAACGTCATGGGATTTACTCCTTGGGGGTAGTGCGGGTGGGTCGGGAGGGCAGCGCGGCGAGCAGCCCTTCGGCCGTGGCCACGAAGCCATGGATCTGCTCGACGATGAAATGGATGGCCCGCGTCACGTACGCGGGCGAGACGGTGCTGCTGGCGTCTTCCAGCAGCACGCAGTCGTAGCCGAGGAAGCCGGCGTCCTGCAGCGTCGAGAAGACGCAGCGGTCGGTGTTGACGCCGGCGAACAGCAGCGTGGTCAGGCCCTGCTGGCGCAGCACGCTGTCGAGCTCGTTGTCGAAGAAGCCGCTCAGCCGGTGCTTGAAGACGGTGATGTCGCCGGCCAGGACCGGCAGCTCCTCGACGACCTGCGCGCCCCATTCGCCGGGCACCAGCGAGCGGCCGCGGTCGAGCGGGGAGCGTTCGGCATAGCCCACGCCGCTGGCACTGCGCTTGCCTTTGAAGTGCACGGCGGGCGGCAGGTTGAGCCGGTCGGGCCGAACGCCCCAGTTGAGCCACACCACCGTGCCGCCGGCGGCGCGCCAGGCGGGCAGCAGCCGGGCGAGCATGGGGATGGGCTTGCGGGTGGCGCGCAGGTTCGCGCCCTTCTGGCCGAACCAGCCCTCGGGGTGGCAGAAGTCGTTCTGCATGTCGACCACCACCAAGGCACTGCGGTGCAGGTCGATCTGCACCGGCTGCGGGCGTGCGCCAAGCATCAGCGGCCGGGCAGGCCGGGGCTTGCGCACCAGGCTGATGCCTTGCTCGCTCAATGCCCAACTGTTGTGCGTTGCCGGTCCGAACGCCGCGTCGGCGGTGCCGCGGCGTCCGGTTTTGGTGCGAAGGGGTGGCGAGGGGCGCGTCATGTCCCTTCACTACGCAGCCGGCGTGCCGGAAAGCGTTGCTCAGACCTGCTGTTTTGCGTAAGGTGCGTTGCCGTTGCGGCAGCACTCACCACCATCCGAATGAACCACCTGCGCTTTCTCCGCTACGTCGACGAAGTGGCCCGCTGCGGCTCGATCCGCCAGGCCGCGGAGCGGCTGCACGTGGCCGCCTCGGCGGTCAACCGCCGGGTGCAGGACATCGAGGAGGAGCTGGGCACGCCGCTCTTCGAGCGCCTGCCGCGCGGCATGCGGCTCACCGCCGCGGGCGAGCTGTTCGTGCGCTACATCCGCGACCGTGCCTCGCACATGGAGCAGGTGCGCTCGCAGATCGAGGAGCTGCAGGGCCTGCGCCGCGGCACGGTGCGCATCGTCGCCAGCCAGGCGCTGGCGCCGGCCTTCCTGCCCGATGCGCTGGCGGCCTTCCGGCCCTCGCACCCGCTGGTGGCCTTCCAGGTGCACATCGGCGACCACCTGAACGCGCTGGAGCGGCTGCGCAGCTTCGAGGCCGACCTGGCGCTGGTCTTCAACCTCGCGCCCGAGGGCGACGTGGAGGTGATGGCCGAGGTCGAGCAGCGGCTGATGTGCCTGATGCACAAGCGCCACCCGCTGGCCGCCCGCGAAGGCGGCCTGCGGCTGCGCGAATGTGCCGAGTACCCGGTGGTGCTGCCCAACCCGGACATCGGCGGGCGGCAGCTGCTCGATCGCTTCCTGCTGCGCAGCTCGGTCAAGCTGCGCCCCACGGTCGAGAGCAACAGCTTCGAGTTCCTGCGCGGCTGCCTCTACAACGACAACGCGCTGTCGTTCCAGATCGCGATCGGGGCGATCACCGACCGCGAGGAGATCGTCGCCAAGGAGATCGAGGACCGCGGGTTCCCGCGCGGGCGGCTGGTGCTGGCCTGCCTGCGCTCACGGCAGCTGCCGGTGATGGCGCATGCCTTCGCGCGCTACCTGCTGCGCTCGATGGGGGCGGCGGCCGGCGGGTGAGCCGGCGCGCAGCCGCGGCCGTCAGCGCGCGGCCGGCATCCAGGCGAGCAGCCAGCGCAGCCAGGCGGCGCGCCAGGCCAGCGTGAAGGCGACGACGAGGGCGCCGCCGGCCAGCGTCATCACCCACACGATCGCCGCCATCGATGCATGGTCGACCTGCAGGCACAGCCCCAGCGAGCCTGCCAGCGCCACGGCGGCCACGCCGCGCAGCACCGCCGCGGCGCGCGGCGGCATCGGCGACGTGCCGCACACCTGCCGCCAGTGCGCTTCCATCGCGAGCGCGAACCAGCCCAGGCCGGCCACGTTCATCGCCACCGCGGCCAGCAGGAGCAGGCCGTCACGCACGGGCACCCTCCGGTGGCAGGGCGGGCTGCCGGCCAGGGGCGCCGGCGGCGCGGCGCTTCAGGCGGTGCGCCGCCACCAGCGCCAGCAGCGCCGACGCCAGCAGCGCCAGGTCGACGCCGGCCACCGGCCAGTAGCCCGCGGCGAGCGTGCGCAGCAGGTGGTCGCCGGTCGTGATGCCGTTCAGCAGCACGGCGGCCACGGCCATCACCACGATCGCGCCGCACTGTTCCCGCCATGCGGGCGCCAGGCGCGCCTGGGCGACCGGCGCGGTACGCCAGAGCGCGTGGGCGGCGGCGAGTGCCCAGGTGCCCCAGAACGCGTACTGCTCCAGGTCGCCGCGGCCGGGCCAGCCGGCGGGCAGCTGGTCGGGCAGCAGCCGGTTGGCGACGAGGATGCCGAGCGCGGCGATCACCGTGCCGGTGACGGTGGTGACCGCGAGCGCATCGACCCAGCGGGCGCCGCCCTGTCCCAGCCGGGCGTGCTGCCGCTTGCGCTTCTCCACGAAGAAGATGAACCCCGTCGCGATGCAGGCGCAGCCCGAGAGCCCGCCCAGCACGTAGAGCCAGCGCAGCAGCCAGTGGCGGAAGTGCTGCAGGTGCAGGCCGGTGAGGAACTCGTTGACGCTGGCCACCGCGGTGCGCGGCGGGTCCTCGCGCAGCAGCTCGCCGGTCGATGCCTTGAAGTGGATGCCTTCGCCGGTCAGCGCCACGCGGTCGGTGCCGGCGCGGTAGACGCTGACGTAGGCGTTGGCATCGCCCACGTGCTGCACCTGCAGGTAGCCCACGTCGCCGGCCATGCCGCGCGCGGCCCAGCGGCGCTGCGCCTCGGCCACCATCGCATCCACCGACGCGAGCGGCGCGGCGACGCCGGCACGTTCATGCGGCAACCCGGTGGCCTCGGCCTCCTGGCGTTCATGCAATTCGTGCAGCGGGGCGAGCTGCGTGTGGGTGACGGGGAAGTAGATGCCGCCGAAGATCACCAGCCCGGTGAACGCGAACATGAAGTGGAACGGCAGCGCGACGACGCCGGTCAGGTTGTGCAGGTCCAGCGTGCTGCGCGGCGTGCTCTTGGCCGGGCGGAAGGTGAACAGCTCGCGGAACAGCTTGCGGTGCATGACCACGCCGCTGACCAGGGCCACGAGCATCACCAGCGCCGCGAGGCCCACGATCCAGGTGCCGAGCGCCATCCAGTTCAGGTTCAGGCTGTAGTGCAGCGGATAGAAGAACTGGCTGCCGATCTTCAGCCGGTCGTCGGGCAGCGGCTGGCCGTTGCGCGGATCGATGGTGCGCGTGCCCCAGACCGCGTCTTCCGGGTCCTTCGCGCCCGGCAGCTCGAAGCCTGCGAAGAGGCCCAGCACCGGGTCGCGGTGCGTGGTGTAGGCCGCCCAGGTGCGCACGACCGCGAAGCGCTCGGGCATCGGCCCGTCGATGCGCGAGCGCGCCGCCTCGATGTTGGCGGCGTCGGGCTGCATGCGCTCGAAGGCCGGGCGCAGCAGCTGGTCGAACGACGGCATGGGCTGCGGCTCGAAGCGCGACGACGGGATCGCCCAGCGGTCGATCTCGCGGTCGAACACCGACAGCGAGCCGAAGAAGAACACGACCATCAGCACGAAGCCGAGCACCAGGCCGAACCAGGTGTGCAGCCACGTCATGGATTGCCGGAAGTTCTGGAACATCGCGAACTCCTTTTTGCTGTCTAGACGAGCAGGCCCTGCACGAGCCAGGCGGCGCCGGTCATCGAGACGCCGCCGCCGGCCAGCACGAGCCACACGTGCGCGAGGCTGCGCGCCGCGAAGGCCCACAGGAAGGCGGCGAGGAACACGAGGAAGCCAGCGATGGTGCCGAAGGCTTCGGCATCGTGGAACTCCATCCGCGCCGCGAAGAGCGTGGCGACCGCGAGCGCGATGAAGCCCCAGGTGAAGGCATAGCCGCCGAGCAGGCCGGCGGCGATGCGCAGCACGACGTGCAGGGCACCGGGGGAGGGGGCGTTCACGGCCGGGCCCGTCAGAGCTTGAACTCGACCGTCAGCGCCGCGTTGCGGGGCGCGCCGTAGATGGCCCCGTACGCCAGCCCGCCGATGTACTTCTTGTCGAACAGGTTGTTGACGTTGAGGCGCACGGTGGTGGTGTCGTTGAGCTCGTAGGCCGCGAACGCGTTGGCCAGCAGGTAGCCGCCCTGGGTGGCGCCGCCGGCCTTGTAGGCGTCGGACTGCCAGCGCGCGTTGGCGCCCAGCCGCAGCCCGGGCACGATGGGCAGGCGGGTGTCGAAGCGGAGGTTGAAGGTATTGCGCGGCACCCACTCGTAGATGTCGTTGCCGTCCGGGCCCGTGAGCTTCAGGTGCGTGTAGCCCACCGTCATGCGGGTGTTCAGGCTGATGCGGCCCGTGGCCTCGAGCTCGAGGCCCTTGGACTTCACGTCCTTGGCCTCGTAGTAGGAGATCTGTCCCGGCAGGGTGCCGGCGTAGGTCGCCAGGCCCTTCTGCTCGGCGGTGAAGAGCGCCGCGGTCGTCAGCAGCTTCTTGTCCAGCCATTCGGCCTTGAGGCCGACCTCGGCATTGACGCCCTTCACCGGGTCGAGGAAGTTGCCGCCGCGGTCCTTCTGTTCCTGGACCTGGAAGATGTCGGAGTACGACGCATAGGCCATCACGTCGGGGGTGACGTCGTAGGTGATGCCCACGTACGGGCTCACCTCGTCGAGGTCGGGCGAGGGCGCCGGCGCGGTGTCGCCGTACAGCGTGCTGCCCTTGCGCTCGAAGTGCACGGCGTTGGCGCCGAGGATGCCGGTCAGCCGGTCGGTGAGGGACCAGCGCGAAGCGACATAAAAGCGGGTCAGCTCCTGCTCGCCGTTGGAATCGGGCGTGCGCGCGCCCCAGGTGGGCTCGGGGTAGACGTCGCCACCGTACGGGAACGCCGGCAGCGGCAGGTACATCTGGTCGGCCGGCGCGGCGTAGAGGGCGGTGGCGCTGCGGCTGCGCGAATGGGTCAGGCCCAGCAGCAGGTCGTGCGTGCGGCCGAAGGCCTTGAACGGGCCGTTGACCTTGGCGTCCAGCGCCGAGGCGATGGTGGTGGTGTAGCCGCGGTACGGCCAGCCCTTGAGGCCGGTGTTGTCGTCGTTCAGCGTGCCCGAGTCCGAGTACGCATACAGCAGCTTGGTGTCTTCCTCGCCATGCCGGTAGTTGTAGGTCAGCTTGGCTTCCCAGCCGTTGCCCAGGTCATGGGCGTATTCGACGAAGGCGCTCTGCGTCAGCGTGTTCCAGTAGGTCCACTTCTGCGAGGTCGAGGCGGAATCGTCGAACTCCGCCTGGCTGCCGTCGGCGCGCCGCAGCGTCAGCGAGCCCCACATCGGCGACTGCTGCTTGTCGCGCTGGAAGGTGAAGCCTGCCGTCAGCACGCCGCGGTCGCCGATCTGGCCGTCGACCACGCCGTACACGGTGCTGCGCCGGTCGTGCAGGTCGCGCAGGTGGGAGTCCTTGTCCTCGTGCGCGACGACCAGCCGGCCGGCCCACGAGCCGTCTTCGGTGAGCCGCTTGTTGTAGTCGGCGGCGATGCGGCGCTGGCCGTACGAGCCGGCGGTCACCTGGACCTGGCCTTCGTCCTTGTTGGTCGGGCGCTTGCGCACGTAGTTGATCGTGCCCGAGGCGTTGCCCATGCCGGTCAGCAGGCCGTTGGCGCCGCGGATGAACTCGACCCGCTCGAAGAGGAAGGTGTCCATCTGGCCGACCACCGTGCCCCAGCTGTTGCTGAGGCCCAGGCCGTCGACCTGGGTGAACTGCACCTCGAAGCCGCGCGAGTTGAAGACCGCCCGGTTGGTCTCGTACTGCTCGACGTTGATGCCGGTGCCCAGGCGCAGCGCATCGATGCTGCCGGTGATGCCGAAGTCGGCCAGCTCCTGCTGATCGACGGTGCTGATGGATTGCGGCGTGTCCTTGATCTCCATCGCCAGGCCGGTCGCGCCGCTGGAGATGCGGTTGATGCGCTTGCCGGTGACGACGATGCTGTCGCTCTGGGCCGTCTGGGCGTGGGCATCGCCGAGGGCGATGCAGGCGGCGATGGCGCAGGCGCTCATCAGCAGGGGATCTTGGCGGCGGTACTTCTGAAACATGGCGTCCGGGATTGCGACGTGGAAAAGTCGGTAGGTGAATAAAGAATGAGAATGATTCTCGCTTAAGACGTGACGTTTCCTGAAGCATTTGTGTGTTGAACGCAACAGATTGGTGATTCCATCCGGTGCGGGCCGCCGCCGTGCCCGCGGTGCGTCGGACAGCCGGACGCGTCGATGTCGCACCTGGAGACCTCCACCGTCCTACACCGCTGGCGCGGCCGCTCCGCAGAATGGACTGACCGCATCGCGCGACAGGTGCCGCGCACAGGAGGTGTCCCGATGAACCGAACCGCTCTGCTGCTCACCGCGCTCTGCACGGCACTCACGGCCCTGCCGGCGAGGTCGGGCGACCTCGTGGCCTACGAAGGGGGCGACCTGATCCGACTGTCGGAGGCCGCCTGCACCAACGAGGCGGTGCTCAACCGCATCGAGCCCGATGCGCGGCGGCACTTCCGCACCGCGTCGGCGGTCGTGCAGGGGCAGACCTACCAGGCCTGCTGGGGCGCCCTGCCCACCGCCGTCTACCTGATCTACGAGGACGGCGACCAAGGCGTGTTGCCGATGAGCCGGCTGCAGGTGCCTGTCGACATCTGACGACAGCCCGCAGCGCGAGGCGCGGGGCGGCGTCGCTCTATAAACTGGGCCGATGACAACCCCGCAGAGAGTTCTCGTCGTCGGCGGCGGGATCGCCGGCCTGTTGCTTGCGACCCGCCTGGGTGAACAGCTCGGGCGCTCCGGCCAGGCCGAGGTGGCGCTGATCGACCGCAGCGCGACCTACGTGTGGAAGCCGATGCTGCACACGATCGCGGCCGGCACCTGGGACGTGCACCAGCAGCAGGTCAGCTACATCGAGCACGCACGCCGGCACGGCTTCAGCTACCAGCCCGGCGTGCCCTGCGGCCTGGACCGCCAGGCGCGCGAGCTCACGCTGGCGCCGCTGCTGATGCCCGAAGGCGAGGTGCTGCTCGAGCAGCGCAGCCTGCGCTACGACGCGCTGGTGCTCGCCATCGGCAGCCGGGCCAACGATTTCGGCACGCCGGGGGTGGCCGAGCACTGCCACTTCATCGACAGCCAGGCCCAGGCCGAGGCCTTCAATGCCCAGTTGCGCGGCAGGGTGCTGCGCAGCGTGGTGCACCGCGAGCCGCTGCGCATCGCGATCGTCGGCGGCGGTGCCACGGGGGTCGAGTTGTGCGCGGAGCTGCGCAACCTGCTGGACATCGCCGCGGGCTACGGCGATCCCACCGTGCGCGAGCGCGTGCACGTGACGCTGCTGGAAAGCGGGCCGCGCATCCTGCCCGCCTTCCCGGAGGCGGTCTCCGCGTCGAGCGCCGGGCAGTTGCGCCGGCTTGGCATCGAGCTGCACGTCGACACCCGCGTGACGGGCGCGGAGGCGGGCGGTTTCCGCCTGGGCGACGGCAGGCTGATCGAGGCCGACATGTTGGTCTGGGCGGCCGGCGTCAAGGCGGACGACTTCCTGGCCACGGCCGGCGGCTTGAGCGTCAACCGGACGAACCAGGTGGTGATCGGTCCGAGCCTGCACAGCGTGGACGACCCGCGCATCTTCGCGCTCGGCGATTGCGCGAGCCTCGTGCCGACCGAGGGCGCACAGCCCCTGCCTCCCACCGCGCAGGTCGCCAACCAGCAGGCCCACCACCTGGCACGCCACCTCGGCCCCTGGCTGGCGGAGGGCCGGGCGGTGCCCGCCTTCCGGTTCCGCGACCGCGGCGCGCTGGTCTCGCTGAGCCAGTACAACGCCTTCGGCACGCTCGGCAAGTTCGGCTTCTTCGAGGGCGGCTTCATCCAGGGGCGCTTCGCCCAGATGAGCCACGTGCTGCTGTACCGCCAGCACCAGATCGGCCTGCACGGCGTGCTGCGCGCCGCGGCCATGTGGGCGGCGGAGCGGCTGAACGGTTGGGTGCGGCCGAAGATCCGGCTCAGCTGAGGCCCCGCCGGGCCGCTCAGCCGCCCAGGTAGGCCTTGCGGATGTCGGGATTGGCGAGCATCTCCCGCGAGGTGCCGGTGGTCACCACGTGCCCGCCTTCGAGCAGGTAGGCGCGGTCGCACATCTCCAGCGCGGCGTAGGCGTTCTGTTCCACCATCAGCACCGTGGTGCCGCTGCGCCGCACCTCGAGGATCAGCTCGAAGATCATCTCGACGAAGTTGGGCGCGAGGCCGAGCGAGGGCTCGTCGAACATCACCAGCCGCGGCCGCGACATCAGCGCGCGGGCGATGGCCAGCATCTGCTGCTCGCCGCCCGACAGGGTCCCGGCCGCCTGGCCGCTGCGCTCGCGCAGGCGGGGGAACTTGTCGAACATGCGCTCCATGTCCTGGCGCGCGCGCTGGCGGTCGCTGCGCCGGTAGGCGCCCATCTCCAGGTTCTCGCGCACCGTGAGCTGAGGGAACACGCGGCGGCCTTCCGGGCAGTGCGCGATGCCGCGGTCGATGATCTGCGCCGGCGGCGCGCCCGAGATGCGGTGGCCGTCGAAGTGGATCTGCCCGTGGGCGAGCGGCTCCAGCCCGCTGATGGCGCGCAGCGTCGTCGACTTGCCGGCGCCGTTGGCGCCGATCAGCGTGACGAGCTCTCCTTCCCGCACCTCGATCGAGAGGCGGTCGATGCCGACGGTGGCGCCGTAGCGCACGGTGACTTGGTCAAGCTTGAGCACGTTGCAGCCCCGATCCGAGGTAGGCGCGAATGACTTCCGGGTGCTGCTGGATGGCTTGCGGGCCGCCGGTGGCGATCAGCTTGCCGTGGTTCAGCACGACGATGTGGTCGGAGATCGACATCACCATGTGCATGTCGTGTTCCACCAGCAGCACGGTGATGCCGCTGTCGCGGATGCGGCGCACCATCTCCTTGAACGCTTCCGTCTCCGACGGGTTCAGGCCGGCGGCGGGTTCGTCGAGCAGCAGCATGCGCGGGCGTGCGGCCAGTGCCAGGCCCACGCCCAGCAGCCGCTGTTCGCCGTAGGAGAGGCCGCTGGCCAGTTCGCCGGCCCGCGCTTCGAGGCCGAGGAAGGCCAGCATCTCTCGCGCCTCGGCGCGCAGCCGTTCCTCCTCGCGGCGGAAGCCGGCGCCGCGCATCAGCGCCTGCAGCACGCCGCTGCCGCCGCGCAGGTGCAGGCCGGTGAGGATGTTGTCGAACACCGTGCAGCCGGCGAACACGCTGGTGCGCTGGAAGCTGCGCACCAGGCCGCGCTGCGCGATGCGCTCCGGCGGCTGCGCGGTGGCGTCCTCGCCGAACAGCAGCACGCGGCCGGCGGTGGGCCGCATGTAGCCCGAGATCACGTTGAACGTGGTGGTCTTGCCGGCGCCGTTGGGGCCGATCAGGCTCACGATCTGGCCGGCCTGCACCGAGAAGCTCAGGTGGTCGACGGCGGTGAGGCCGGCGATCTGCATCGTCACGTCTTCGAGGCGCAGCACCTCCTGTGCGGTGCCGGCGGCCGCGGCAGGCATGGCCGTGGATGGGGGTGCGCTCATGCGGCTTCTCCGGCGGCGCGCGCGGGCGGTTGGACGGCGGGCGCCGCAGCCGGCGCGGCTGCGGACTGCGGGCGGGCCTGAGGTGCGCGCTTGCGGCGGCGCAGGCCCGACAGCGCGGGCACGATGCCGCGCGGCATGAAGATCAGGATCACGATCATCAGCGTGCCGTAGAGGATCCACTGCACCTCGGGCGCGAGCCGGCCGCGCAGCAGCTCGGGCAGCAGGCCGAACAGCAGCCCGCCCACCACCGGGCCGGCCAGTGTGCCCTTGCCGCCGACGATCACCATGATGACCATCGTGATCGTGAACATGAACATGAAGACGTCGGGGTCGATGATGCGCACGGTGTGCGCGTAGAGCCCGCCCGCGGCACCCGCGATGGCAGCGGCGCCCACCGCGGCGATGCGCAGGTAGTGCGTGACGGGCACGCCGATCGAGCGGGCCAGCGTCTCGTTCTCGCGCAGCGCGATCATGGCGCGGCCGGTGCGGCTGTGCACCAGCGCGGCCACCAGCAGCCAGGCGATCACCGCCACCGCCAGCACCAGCCAGTAGGTGCTGGCCTTGGTGACGAGGTCGACCACGCCTTCGCCCGGCACCCACAGCGTGAGCGGCGGGATGCTGTTCAGCGCCATCGGGCCTTCGGTCAGGTCGACCCAGTTGGTGGCCACCATGCGCATCACCTGCGCGAAGCTGATGGTGACGATGACGAAGTACGCGCCGCGCACGCGGAACGCCAGCTTGCCCACCAGCCAGCCGAAGAGGCCGGCGACGACGATGCCGCTGGCGAAGGCCAGCCACACCGGCTTGGGTGCGACGACGAAGGGTTCGTCGGAGCCCGGCAGCGTGACGTCGAAGCCCAGCGACATCAGCGCGCTGGTGTAGGCGCCGATGCCGAAGAACGCCACGTGCCCCAGGCTCAGCTGGCCGGTGTAGCCCAGCAGCAGGTTCAGGCTGATCGCGGCGATGATGAAGATGCCGGCCGAGGCCACGACCGACAGCACGTACGGGTCGGGCCACAGCACGGGCAGGGCGGCGAGCAGCAGCACGCTGGCCACGAACAGGATCGAAGAGGATTTCATCGCGTCACCCCACGCGTTCTTTCATCGTGAACAGGCCCTGCGGCCGCAGCATCATCACCAGGAGGATGACGAGGAAGCCGATGGCGTCGCGGTAGGCCGTGGAGATGTAGCCGGCGCCGAACTCCTCGATCAGCGCCAGCGCGAAGCCGCCCAGCGCCGCGCCGGCCAGGTTGCCCAGGCCGCCGAGGATCACGATCGCGAAGGCCTTCAGGCTGGCCAGGTCGCCCATCGTCGGGTTGACGACGAACACCGGCGCCAGCAGCGCGCCCGCCACCGCGGCCAGGCCCGAGCCCAGCGCGAAGGTGAGCGTGTAGATGCGCGAGACGTTGACGCCGACGATCTTGGCGGCGTCCTTGTCCTGGAAGGTGGCACGCATCGACAGGCCCAGCCGCGAGCGCTCGATCAGCAGGTAGAACGCGACCAGCAGCACCAGCGCCGTGCACAGCACGAAGAGCCGGATCGGCGAGACCGACACCGCGCCGAACACCACCGGCTCCTGCGAGAAGGGCGAAGGCACGGCCTTGGCCACGCCGCCCCAGGCCAGCAGCTCGGCGTTCTGCAGCACGATCATCACGCCGATCATGATGAGCATCACCTCGTCGATCGCCGCGAGGTTGCGCCTGCGCAGCAGCAGCCATTCGATCAGCGCGCCGGCCGCGATGCCGACGACGGCCGCCATCAGCACCGAGCCGAAGTAGTTGAGCCCCAGCAGCGACACGAAGCCGTAGGCCACGTAGGCGCCCAGCGTGTAGAGCTCGCCGTGCGCCATGTTGACCACCTTCATGATGCCGAAGATCAGCGTGAGGCCGATGCCCAGCAGCGCGTAGGTGGCCCCCAGCACGAGGCCGTTCAGGAGGTGTTGGAGGAACTGGTCCACGGCCGCAGGCGCTTACTTGACGGTGACCGCGCCGTCCTTGAGCTCGACGACGTAGATGTTGGGCTCGTTCTGGCCGCTCTCCTTGCCGGCCGGGCCTTCCTTGACGAAGCCGACGTCGCCGTTGACGCCCTTGACCTTCACCTTCCACAGCGCGTCGCGGATGGCGGCGGGTTCGGCCTTGCCGGCGATCTTGATAGCCTCGGCGATGGTCAGGATCGCGTCATAGCCGCGGAAGCCTTCGGTCTGGCCGGCGAAGTCGAGCTTGCGGGCGTTCCATTCCTCGACGTACTCCTTGGCCACGTCGGGGTACTTGGCGCGCTGCACTTCCCACGGGGCGAAGAACAGCAGGTGCTGGCTGGCGTAGCCCTTGGGGCCGGGCGTCTTCAGCAAGGGCTCGGGGAACGAGCCGCCGGTGGTGATGATGCGCTGCGGCAGGCGCTGCTCGCCGGCCTGGCGGATGGCCAGCGTGAGCTGCTCGATGCCCGAGGTGACGATCAGCGTGTCGGCGCCCGTGCCCTTGAGCGCGGCGAGCTGGGCCGACAGGTCGGTGGCATCGGGGGCCATGGTCTCGGTGCGGCCGATGGCCACGCCCTTGGCCTCGAACATCTTCTTGAACTCGGCCGCGGCGCCCAGGCCCCAGTCGTTGTTGACCGACAGGAAGTCGACCTTCTTGATGGTGGGCGTGAAGCTGTCGAGCTGCTTGCCGAAGGCCGTGGCCTCCATCGCCGACGTGGGGCTGGTGCGGAAGATCCAGGGGTTGCCGGCGGTGGTGATCTTGCCGGAGGAGGCGGTCTCCACCACCATCGGCACGCCGTACTCCATCAGCTTGGGCATGATGGCCAGCGTGAAGGTGGAGCTCCAGGCGCCCATCATCACGGGCACCTTGTCCTTCAGGATGAGCTTTTCGGCCGAGTTGACGGCCTCCCGCGGGTTGGACTTGTTGTCCTCGATCACCAGCTCGAGCTTCTTGCCGAGCACGCCGCCCTTCTTGTTGATGATGTCCGCGGCGATGCGGGCGCCGTTGGTCACGTAGGTGCCGGAGGCGGCGACGGCGCCGGTCAGCGGCTGCGAGACGCCGACCTTGATGGTGTCCTGGGCGTAGGACGGCGTGGCTGCGGCAACGAGGGCCGATGCGGCCAGGGCGGCGCGCAGGGTCGGAAGCGTGTTCATGGCGGGGTCCTTCGGGCGGGTCGACAACAAAAAGCGGGACAAAGGGATGCCCGGGCCGCCTGCGGGGCGGCTGCTGGGCGACGGTGGCGGTGAGGAAACGGGGCGGGTTCTGCGATCAGGCGCGGGGCCGCGCGAACAGGCCGCGCAACCATGCTTTGAGCAGGCTCCAGAGGTCGATCGACGAGGTGTCGGCAGCCGCAGCGGCAGGACGTCGCGGCGCCGGTGCGGCGACCGCGGGGCCCACCGCTGCCGCCGTCGCGGACAGGTCGGGCGCGGATGCGGTGATGCCGGCCGCGGCCAGCGTTGCCGCGCCGTCGGCCACGGGCGCGGCCGACGGCGCGGGCGCCTGCGGCAGGCGGGCCTGCAGGTTGTCGGCGAACTGCTTGGTCAGCTGCTCGGCCAGCGCGCGCACGATGCCCTCGCGGCTGAACTGCGCGAGCGTGCCGGTGATGGTGTAGTCCACCACCATCGCCACGCGCACGCCGGCCGCTTCGGGCTGCAGCGCAAAGCGCGCCTCGCCCTTCACGCGGGTGTTGGTCTTCGTGTCGATCGCGCTGCCGGCGAAGCTGCCGCTGCGGGCCGCCTCGTCGAGCGTGAGCTGGCCCTGACCGGCAAACCCCGCGGCGATGGGCCCCAACTTCACCTTGAACATCAGCGGGATGTCAGTGCCTATCGCCTCGCCGGCGGCAGGCACTGGCGTGCCGGGCTTGAGCGATGCACCCGGCAGGCAGTCGACCAGCAGGGCGACATCGTGGAAGGCCTGCCACACCGCATCGGGCGCGGCGGCGAGCGTGAAGGCTTGTTCAAGCTGCATGGGCGATCTCCTGGGAGGCCGAAGTGGCGCCGGCGACGCGTGCATCGAGCACGCGCCGGATGGCCTGCACGATGCCCTGGTAGCCGGTGCAGCGGCAGAGGTTGCCGGCGAGCTCCTCCCGCACGCGGTCGTCGTCGGCGTGCGGCAGGCGCAGCACGATGTCGCGGGCCGTCATCAGCATGCCGGGGGTGCAGTAGCCGCACTGCAGCGCGTGCTCGGCCGAGAAGGCGGCGCGCAGCTCGGCCATCACGGGGTCGTCGTCGAAGGCTTCCAGCGTGCGCACCGGCTTGCCGACGAAGCGCACCGCCGACTGCAGGCAGCTGCGCTGCGGCGCGCCGTCCACCTCGACGGTGCAGGCGCCGCACACACCGTGCTCGCAGCCCAGGTGCGTGGCGGTGAGGCCGCAGTGCTCGCGCAGCGCGTCGGCCAGGTGGGTGCGCGGCTCCACGTGCAGCTCGTGCACGCGGCCGTTGACGTCGAGCCGGATGGTCTCGGTCGCCACCGGCGGGAATGCCAGCAAGGGCGTGGTCATCGGGCGGTCTCCAGGTCGAGCAGGGCCAGGCGCAGCATCTCGCCGAGCATCGTGAAGCGGGGGGTGTCGAGGCCGAGGCCCAGGCTGTGCAGCCAGTCGGCGCGGTGGCGCTCCGCCTTCAGGCTGGCGATCAGGCCGGGGCCGTCGGCCATGTGCGGTGCGCCGTCGAGTGCGCCGAGCACGATGCGCTCGGTGCCGTCGGCCGGGTCGACGAGGCAGGCGGCCAGTGCGTTGGCGAACTCGCCGGTCTTGCGGCAGAACTTGCGATAGGCCCAGCGTGTGGCGGCCGAACGGCGCGGCACGCGGATGGCGGCCAGCAGCTCGCCATCGGCCAGCTGCGTCTCGAAGGCGGTGAGCATGAAGCCCGCGGCCGGCACCTCGCGGCGGCCCTCGGGGCCGGCCAGCACCAGCGTGGCACCCGCCAGCGGCATTGTGCTGACCCAGTCCGCGGCCGGGTCGGCATGGCACAGGCTGCCGCCCAGCGTGCCGCGGTTGCGTACGGCGCGGTAGGCGATGCCGCGGGCCACGTGCGGCATCAGGCCGCGGGTGGGGTCGGGCACGCGGCCGTCTTCGATCTGCGCATGGGTGACCATGGCGCCGAAGGTCACGGCGTCGGCCGTCTCTTGCACGGCGCGCAGCTCGGGCAGCGTGTCGAGGTCGACCAGCGTGTCGGGCTGGGCGAGCCGCAGGTTCAGCATGGCACCGAGCGACTGGCCGCCGGCGACGGGCTTGCAGCCCCAGCCGCCGTCGCGCAGCTGTGCGGCCGCTGCGGCCAGCGCGGCGGGGCGCTGGAAGGTGTAGGCGGTGGCCTTCATGCGCGGGCTCCTGCGGCGCTTGCCGACGCCAGCGCAGCCAGCACGCGCTCCGGGCTGGCCGGGCATTCGGTGAGCTCGGCGCCCAGCGCGAACAGCGCGTCGTTCACCGCGTTGATGATGGCCGCGGGCGGGGCGATGGCACCGCCTTCGCCGATGCCCTTCTGGCCGAAGAGGCTGTGCGGGCTAGGGGTTTCCATGTGCAGCACCTTCAGCGGCGGCATTTCGCCGGCGCCGGGCAGGAGGTAGTCGGCCATCGTCGAGGCCAGCGGCTGGCCTTCGGCGTCGAAGGGCATCTCCTCGTACAGCGCAGTGCCGATGCCCTGCGCCAGGCCGCCGATGAGCTGGCCTTCGACGATCAGCGGGTTCAACAGCACGCCGCCGTCCTCGCAGATGGCGTAGTCGAGCAGGCGCACCTGGCCGGTGGCGGTGTCCACCTCCACCGCGCAGGCGTGGCAGGCGTAGCTGAAGGTGCCGGTGTCGGGCTGGGTCTTGTAGCCGGCCACCACCTCCAGGCCACCGGGCTCGATGCCGGGCGGGATCTTCTGCGGCGCGCGGTACCAGATGTAGGCGATCTCGGTGAGCGTGAGCGCGGCGGTGCCGTCGGCCGTGGCGAAGCGGCCGCCTTCCAGCCGCAGCGATTCGGCAGGTGCGCCCAGCAGCACCGCGGCCATCGCGCGCATGCGGTCGGCCAGCGCCTGGCAGGCCGTGCCCACCGCGCCGCCCGACATCACTGCGCAGCGCGAACCCCAGGTGCCGGTGGAGTAGGGCGATTGCGCGGTGTCGCCATGCACCAGCCGCACCTGCTCGATGCCGATGCCCAGCACCGAATGCGCCACTTGCGCCATCGAGGTCTCCATGCCCTGGCCGTGCGAATGCGCGCCGATGCGCAGCTCCAGCACGCCGTCGGGCGTGAAGCGGGCGGCGCACTGCTCGTAGCCCGGCACCATCGGGATGCCCCAGCCGTGGTAGACGGAGGTGCCGTGCGCGCCCTGCTCGCAGAACACCGCCAGGCCCAGGCCGATGCGCTTCGTCGCCGGGTTGCCGTCGGCGCGCGGCGTGTGCGCGGCCTGCTGGCGCTGGCGCCAGCCGGTCCAGTCCAGTGCCGCCACCGCCTGGTCCATCGCGGCCTGGTAGTTGCCGGAGTCGAACAGCTTGTGCGTGATGTTCGTGTAGGGCATGGCGCTGGCCGGCACCAGGCTCTTCGAGCGCAGCTCGAAGGGCTCGATGCCCAGCTCGCGCGCGGCGGCGTCGAGCATCAGCTCCAGCGCGAAGCACACGCCGGTGCGGGCCACGCCGCGGTACGGCAGGATGGGCGGCTTGTTCGTCGCGGCCGAGCGGGTGCGGCAGCGGAAGTAGTCCATCACGTAGGGGCCGGGCAGGATCGAGCCGATCTGCGCGGCCTCCAGGCAGGCGCTGAAGGGGTACGACGAATAGGCGCCCGAGTCCACCACCGCGTCGCACTCGATGCCGACCAGGCGGCCGTCGGCCTCCACTTCCACTGCGATGTCGTAGGCGTGTTCGCGGCAGTTGGCGTTGGCGCTGAGCTGCTCGCGCCGGTCTTCCAGCCAGCGCACCGGGCGGCCCAGGTGGCGGGCCAGCCAGGCGCAGCAGATCTCTTCCGGCAGCAGGATGCCCTTGTAGCCAAAGCCGCCGCCCACGTCGGGCGAGATCACGCGGATCTGCCCCTGGTCGAGCCCCAGGCATCCGGCCAAGCCGGTGCGGTTGATGTGCGGCAGCTGCGCGGCCGAGTACATCACCAGTTGGTCGAGCCGGTGGTCCCACCAGCACAGCACCGCGCGGCCTTCGAGCGGCATCATGCATTGGCGTGAGGTTCGCAGCTGGCGGCGCAGCGTGCGGGTGGGCGCGCTGCCTTCGGCCACGCGGCGGTCGACACGCGTCTCGGCGAAGACGTTGTCGCTCCAGTCGTCGTGCAGCCGGGTGGGCGCTTCCATCGCGGCGTGCATGTCGGCCAACACGGGCAGCTCGGCGTAGTCCACCTCCACCCTCGCGGCGATGTCCTCGGCGCGCGCGCGGTTGGGGGCCACGCAGGCGGCCACCAGCTCGCCCACGTGCCGCACCTTGCCGTGCGCCAGCGGGTGCTGCACCGAGCGCTTGAAGCCCGGCAGCGACGAGGCCGCGAGGATGGGCTTCACGCCGGCCAGGTCGGCCATCGTGTAGACCATGTTCTCCAGCCCCTCGGGTTTGGTGATGCCGTTCAGCCGGGCGTGGGCCAGCGGGGCGCGCACGAAGGCCACGTCCAGCATGTCCGGCATGCGGATGTCGCCGACGAACTGGCCGCGGCCCAGCAGCAGGCGCCGGTCTTCCTTGCGTTGCACGCGCTCGCCGATGCCCTGGGCGGAGGCCGGGGTTTCGGGGCGCAGCAGGGCGGGGGGTGTCAGGGCGTTCATGGGCTGGACAAATTGGGATCCCGTTCAGGACACACAGCTATCGCAACGAGCGTGCCAGTGTTCATGCGGGGGAGAGCTACCTGTTTATGTGGTGTGCCACGTATTTGTGGCGGCAAGCCGTGCGTGCATGCCCGATCCGGGTGCACGGTGCACGCTGCCGTGCACCCGGCCGGGTTCAGACGCGTGTCTGGCGGTACTTCTGCGTGCGGTAGTCGCCGGAGCGCACCGGTGGGTACTTGGCCTGCCCCGGCGGTGCGACGCATTCGACGAGCGCGTCGTAGTTCGGATGGTGGAAGAACGCGATCGAGATGCGTTGCGCCTCGGCGCCGGCCTCGACGGGCGGGTTCACCACCCGGTGCACGTTCGACACCCAGCGGTCGTTCGTCCAGCGCATCAGCAGATCGCCGATGTTGACGACGAAGGTGTCGGGCGCCGTCTCCACCGGCAGCCAGTCGCCCTGGCGCGTCTGCACCTGCAGGCCGCCGGCCGTGTTCTCGCCGTTGAGGATGGTGAGCAGGCCGTAGTCGGTGTGCGCACCGGCGCGCAGCTGGCCGGGTTCGGGCGCGGCGGTCTGCGCCGGGTAGAAGTTGATGCGCATCGCCGTGATGTGGCGGTCGATCTTGTCGGCGAAGAAGCGCTCGTCCAGGCCCAGCGCCAGCGCGACGAGCGCCATCATCTCGTTCGTCAGCCGCTCCATGTGGCCGTAGTAGGCTGCGGCGGTGTCGGCCCAGCCTTGGGGCTCCTTCGGCCAGCGGTTCGGCACGAAGTAGCGGCGGCCTTCCTCGCCGGTGTAGTAGGGCGCGTCGGGCCACCGCTCGCGGCCGAAGTGGTAGTACTCCTTCAGGTCGCCGGGTGCCTGCCCCGCGTTGCCGCGGGAGAGGGCGTCGAAGCCCAGTGCGCGGTAGCCGCGCGGCACGGCCGGGTCTTCCGGCTGCGCTTCGAGCTTGCGCTCCAGCGGCAGGTTGAAGAAGTGCTTCGCATGGCTGCGCAGGCCGTCGATCAGTGCCAGCGGCACGCCGTGGCCGCGGATCGTGAAGAAGCCGATGTCGGTGCAGGCCGCCTCCATCTGGCGGGCCACGGCCATGCGCGCCTCGGCGGTGCCGCCCAGCGCGGGGGCGAGGTCGATCACGGGGATGGTGGTCATGCCGGTGTCTCCATCGTGGACTGGTGGCGGTTCAATGGAAGTACGCGCCGCCGTCCACCACCAGCGTCTGGCCGGTGATGAAGGCAGCTTGCGCACCGGCGAAGAATTCGATCGCGCCCACCAGGTCGGCCGGCACCATGTCGCGCGCCAGCACGCGGCCGCGCAACGAGGGGCCCTTCACGCCCTCCACCAGGGTCGGGTTGGCGTGCACGCCGTCGCTGAGCGTGAAGCCGGGTGCGACGCTGTTCACCAGCACCTGGTGCGCGCCCAGTTCGGTGGCGAGCGCCCGCGTCAGCGAGATCACGGCGCCCTTGCTGGCCACGTAGTGCGCCATCCAGGGGTTGCCCTTGAACGCGACCCCGGAGGAGATGTTGACGATGCGCCCGCCGCCCGCGCGCTTGAAAGCCGGCAGCACGGCCTGGCACGCGAGGAAGACGCCGATCACGTTGACGTCGAGCACCTGGCGCCAGTCCTGCATCGTGAGCTGCTCGAAGGGCGTGGGTTTCAGCGACGAGTAGATGCCGGCGTTGTTCACCAGCACGTCGATGCGGCCGAAGTGCGCCTCGGCGCGCTGCGCCATGGCGGCGACCTGCTCGGGCTGCGAGACGTCGACGTCGACCGCGATCGCGTCGAAGCCGCTTTCGCGCAGCGCACGGGCCGCGGCCTCGGCGCCGCTGCGGTCGGCGACCACCAGCCTGGCGCCGCGTTCGCCCAGCCGCTGCGCGGCGGCGAAACCGATGCCCTGCGCACCCCCGGTGACGATGGCCACCGCATTGTCCAGACTCATTCGTTTGCTCCCGGTCGCGGCTCCGCGCCGGCGGGCTGCCGTACGGGTGGATCGCGCTGCCGGTGGCTAGCAACCGCTATGCCATTGAGCAGGATGGACGGGATGGCGCTTGATCCAAGTCATTGACACGACGGAAAAATTCGACGAACGAAACTGTGTGGTGCACCACGTATATGACCTATCGAGGAGCCGGCGTTTCGCACGCCGCAGCCTCCCTCTGCACCCGGATGGTGAGCCGTCTGCGTCGCCTTGCGCAGAAATGGGGCATACCAACTATTTGCTGCGCACAGGGGTGGGCATCGGGCCCTCAGCGCAGGCGCAGCGGCACCACGCTGCCGTCGTTGTTGGCCTCGACGAGCTTGATGAGCTGCAACATGAACTGCTCGCGCTCCTCGGGCGGCAGCAGCTCGATCGTGCGGTCGTGCGCGCGCTGCGCCGCCGCGGCCATGCGCTTGGCCAGCGCGCGGCCCTTGCGGCTGATCTTCACCAGCTTCACGCGCCTGTCCAGTGGCGACTGCCGGCGCTCCACGACGCCGCGCGCTTCCAGCCGCGGCAGCACCTCGGCCACGCTGGTACGTTCCAGGCCGATCTCGTAGGCGAGCGTGTTCTGGTCCATCTCGCCGTGCTCGGCCAGCGCGGTAAGCAGGCTGTACTGCACCGGCGTGATGTTGTAGGCCTGCGTTTCCTCGGCGAAGAGCCAGGTGTGGATCTGGTGCAGCCGGCGGATCAGGAAGCCGGGGCGGCTGAACAGCGCCGAACGGTCGTGGTACTGCGCAAGTTCGGCCTGCACGGCTGGATCTTTTTGTTCGCTCATGCAAAAAGTCTAGCCGCAAGGCGGCCTGCGCGGGCGCGGCATGCACCACCTGGGCGCATGCTGCGTGGCACAGATTGTGCGGTACACCACCTATTAGGTTCCAAACTTCCACGCCAGGTGACAAGATGACCAGCATGGTTCTGAAAGGGGGTCGCGTCATCGACCCGACCGCCGGCCGCGACGGCCCCTTAGATGTTCTCGTCGTCGACGACAGGATCGCCGGCATCGCCGCGGACCTCGGCGACACGGTGCCTGCCGGCGCCCAGGTGGTCGACTGCCGCGGCAAGCTCGTGCTGCCGGGCCTGATCGACACCCACGGCCACATTTACCAGGGCGTCACCGGCCGCTTCGGCCTCAATGCCGACATGTGCGGCGTGCATTCCGGCGTCACCACGGTGATCGACCAGGGCGGGCCGAGCTGCATTACGCTGCCCGGTTTCCGCCAGTACGTGGTGGAGCCTTCGCACACGCGGGTGCTGGCCTACCTGTCCGCCTACCTCGTCGGCGGCCTGGAAGGCCACTACTACCCCGACCTGTACCGGCCCGAATGCCTGGACGTGGCCGCCACGGTCAAGTCGGCACGCCAGAACCGCGACCTCGTGCGCGGGCTGAAGGCGCACGCCGAGATCGGCGGCTTCGCGCGCTGGGGCGTGCAGGTGATGCGCACCGCCTCGCGCATCGGCCGCGAGGCCGAGCTGCCGGTCTACATCCACTTCGGCCAGCTCTGGCCCAAGCCCGACGAGGGCGGCCTGCCCGTCAGTCCGGATTCGATCTTCAACCAGGTCGTCGAGATGCTGAAGCCCGGCGACATCCTGGCGCATCCTTTCAGCCGCCACCCGGGCGGCTTCGTCGAGGAGAACGGCCGCATCCACCCGATGGTGCCCGAGGCGATCGCCCGCGGCTTGAAGATCGACGTGGGCCACGGCTCGCATTTCAGCTACAAGACGGCGCGCATCGTGCTCGATGCCGGCGTGGTGCCCGACACGCTGGGCGCCGACATGCACGGCTACAACACCTCGGTGCCCGCGCCCTCCGGCACGCCGGACAGCCACCCGGACGAGGAAGACCACATGTTCAAGGGCAAGACGCGCTTCAGCCTCGTCTCGGCGATGACCAGCATGCTGGCGCTGGGCCTGCCGCTGGACCACGTGGTGGCCATGGTGACGCGCAACGCCGCGCGCATGGCGGGCCTGGAAGGCGAGATCGGCACGCTGAAGGTGGGCGGCGTGGCCGACGTGAGCGTGTTGAACGACGACCGCGGCCGCTGGCGGCTGAGCGACAACGAGGGCACGCAGGTCTTCACCGACCGGCTGCTGACGCCCGGCTTCTGCCTGCGCGCCGGCCGGCGTTTCGAGGCCGACGCGCCGATCCTGCCGGTGACGCAGGAGGCGTGAGCATGACGGGTGTGCTGCCCGGCCGACACGGCGCATTCGTGCGCGATGGCCACGACCGTGCGCCCGCGGCAGTGAGGCGGTCTGCCGCGCTGGCCGGCCTGCGGCTGGCGGCCAAGGACGTCTACGACGTTGAAGGCCTGCGCACCGGTGCCGGCAACCCCGCGTGGCGGGCCGCGCAGGCGCCTGCGGCGCGCAGCGCACTGGCCGTCGAGCGGCTGCTGGCCGCGAGCGCCGCATGGGTGGGCCGCACCGTCACCGACGAGCTGACCTACAGCCTCGCCGGCATCAACATGCACTACGGGACGCCGGTGAACCCGGCCAGCCCGGGGCGCCTGCCCGGCGGCTCGTCGTCGGGCTCCGCCGTGGCGGTGGCGGCGGGCGATGCCGACATCGCGCTCGGCACCGATTGCGGCGGCTCGGTGCGCCTGCCGGCCAGCTACTGCGGCCTGTGGGGCATGCGGCCCACCCACGGCCGCATCGCCACGGCCGGCTGCTTCACGCTGGCGCACAGCTTCGACACGGTCGGCTGGTTCGCGCGCAATGCCGGGGCGCTGGCCGCGGTGTTCGCGGTGCTGTCCGGCGCGGCGCCATCGGGCGGGCTGCTGCCGGCGGGCGAGGGCGAGGCCGCGAGCACGGTCCGCTGGCTGCACGCCGGCTGCATCGGTCCGCTGCTGGACGCGTCGGTGCGCGACGCCTGGGAGACCTGGCTGCCCGCGCTCGCACGCCACGGCGGCGGTGCGCGCCTGGCGCCCCCGGTTGCGCGGGACCTCGCCCTGGCCGACTGGGCCGCGGCGTTCCGGACCCTGCAGGCGGCCGAGGTGTGGCTGCAGCACGGCGCCTGGTTCGAGCGCCACGGCGCCACGCTGGGCGACGACGTGCGCGGGCGTTTCGAGAAGGCCGCGCGCGTCACGCCGGCCGAAGTGGCCGAGGCGCAAAGGAGGCGCGTCGACGCGTCGGCCGTGATGGCGCGTGTGCTGGCCGAGCCCGGCAGCGTGCTGGTGATGCCGACGGTGCCGACCATCGCGCCGTCGCTCGACGACGATGCCGCGCGGGTCGACGACGTGCGCCAGCGTTCACAGCAGCTGCTGTGCCTTGCCGGGCTGGCCGGCCTGCCGCAGGTGAGCCTGCCCTGGCTGCGCATCGACGGCGCACCGGTCGGCCTGTCGGTGATCGGCGCCCGCGGCGATGATGAAGGTGTCCTGTCCGCAGCGCATCGGCTGCACGGATGGCTGTCACCTACCGGAGGTTCCTGAACATGACCCAACCCACACGAGGCCGCCGCGGCATGGCGGTCGCTCCCCACGCGCTGGCGTCGCAGGCGGCGCTGGCCGTGTTGCGCGAAGGCGGCAACGCGATCGAGGCGATGGTGGCCGCGGCCGCGACCATCGCGGTGGCCTATCCCCACATGAACGGCATCGGCGGCGACAGCTTCTGGCTGGTCGGCCTGCCGTCGGGGGGCAGCACCGAAGTCATCGGCATCGACGCCTGCGGCGCCTCGGCCGCCGGCGTGCGCCGCGAAGACTACGCCGGCCGCAGCGCCATCCCGTTCCGCGGCGGCTCGGCCGCCCTCACGGTCGCCGGTACGCTGTCGGGCTGGGCACAGGCGCTGGAACTCAGCCGCACGCGGCTGGGCGGCCGGCTGCCGCTCGAACGTCTGCTGGCCGATGCGATCGACGGCGCGCGCCACGGCGTGCCTGTCACGAACAGCCAGCACCTCAACAGCGCCCACAAGCGCAAGGAGCTGATCCCGATCAGCGGCTTCGCGGATACCTTCCTGCCGGGCGGCCAGGCGCCGCCGATCGGCTCGCTGTTCACCCAGCCGCGGCTGGCCGCCACCTTCGGGCACCTGGCCCGCGCCGGCCTCGACGACTTCTACCGCGGCGACCTGGCACGCAGCCTCGCGCGCGACCTGCAGGCCGCCGGCAGCCCGCTGTCGCTGGACGACCTGGCGCAGCACCAGGCGCTGCTGCGGACGCCGCTGGCGCTGCGCCACCGCGCCGGCACGGTCTACAACATGCCACCGCCCACGCAGGGCCTGGTGTCGCTCATCATCCTCGGGCTGATGGACCGGCTCGGCGTGGAACGCTTCGACCACCTGGGCGCCGACTACGTGCACGCCGCGGCCGAATCGGTGAAGCAGGCCTTCGCGGTGCGCGACCGCCACATCACCGACCCGGCCAGCATGACGGTCGATCCGGCGAGCTTCCTGGAGCCCGCCGCGCTGGACGCCATGGCCGCGCGCATCGACATGCACCGCGCCGCCGCGTGGGGCGCCGGCAAGGGCCCGGCCGACACGGTGTGGATGGGCGTGATCGACGGCGAGGGCAATGCCGTCTCGATGATCCAGAGCATCTACCACGAGTTCGGTTCCGGCGTGGTGCTGGCCGAGAGCGGCGTGAACTGGCAGAACCGCGGCGCGTCGTTCTCGCTCGACCCGTCGCACATCAACACGCTGGCGCCGCGCAAGAAGCCGTTCCACACGCTGAACCCGGCGATGGCGCTGCTGGACGACGGCCGCACGATGGTCTACGGGAACATGGGCGGCGACGGCCAGCCGCAGAGCCAGTCGGCGGTGTTCACCCGCAGCGTGATGCACGGGCTCGATCCGCAGGCCGCCATCGAGGCGCCGCGCTGGCTGCTGGGCCGCACCTGGGGCCAGACCAGCGATTCGCTCAAGCTCGAAAGCCGCTTCCCGCCCGAGACGGTGCAGGCGCTGATCGAACGCGGCCACGAGGTGGAAGTGCTCGGCGAGTTCGACGAGACCTTCGGCCATGCCGGCTGCATCTTCCGCCGTCCCGACGGCAGCCTCGAGGGCGGGTTCGATCCGCGCTCCGACGGCGGCGTCGCGTCCTTCTGATGGGGTCCCCAAGCATCGCGGATGCCTGGATCAGTCGGCAGTGCGCGGCACCATGACCAATGACATGAACGAATCCTTCCTTCCCGATCCTGCCCGCTGGGCCTCCCCGTTCGCTGGTGCACGATGGCTGGACGTCGCGCGTCGCAGCGACGTGCTGCCGTCGCTCGGCCGCGGGGTGCTGCTGCACGCCGGCCCGCCGTTCGAAGGCACGCCACCGGCCCCGGTGCGGCAGGCGGCGGTGCAGGCGCTGATCTTCGAGGGCCTGGCGGCCGACGTGCCGACCGCGCACGCGCTGCTGGCGATCGGCGAAGCGCGGCTGGCGCCGGCGCAGGACCATGGCGTCGTCACGCCGCTGGCGCAGGTGGTGTCGGCGTCGATGCCGATGGCGGTGGTGGGCGATGGGCGGCAGACGGCCTGGGCGCCGCTGGTCGAAGGGCCGCCGCCGGCGCTGCGCTTCGGCACGCTGGATGCGGGGGCGCTTGATCGCTTGCGCGCCATCACCACGCTCGGGCTGGAGCGGCTGGCGCCGCTGCTGCGGCAGCAGCCGGTGGCGCTGGGCCCGGTGATCGAACACGCGCTCGGCGAGGGCGACGAATGCCATGGCCGCACGGGCGTGGCCAACCAGGCGCTGCTGGCCCAACTGGCCAGCCTGGCCGACAGCGACCGGGTGCTGCTGGCCGGCAGCCCGGGCTTCGTGCTGACGATCCTGATGGCCGCCGCCGCGTGCCAGCTGCGCGGCCGCACGCAGGGCATCGCGGCGGTGGGCGGCAACGGGTTGCGCTTCGGCCTGCGGCTGCACGGCGAGCCCGCCTGGCACAGCGTGCCGGCGACGCCCCCGCAAGGCCTGCGGCTGCCCGGCCATGCGGCGACGACGGCGCTCGGTGCCATCGGCGACAGCGCGGTGCTCGACTTCTGCGGCCTCGGCGGCCAGGCGCTCGCCGCGGCGCCGGCCTTGTGCGACGAATGGCGCGCCGTGCTGCCGGCCGACCTGCCGCAGCGCCGTGCGGCCGTGGTCGACGAAGCCAGCGGCGTGGTCGACCCGGCGCGTGCCGCGCACCACCGTCTCGCGCCCCTGGTCAACCTTGCCATCCTCGATGCCGCCGGCGAGGCCGGCCTCATCGGCCGCGGCTGCTTCGCGCCCGACCTGGCGTTGTTCGACACGGCAGCCGCCCCCTGATTCCCGATCCCTGCTTCTCCAAGGCCCTTCGATGACCCCGCTGCAATCCAAGCCCCGCACCGCGCGCACGCTGCGCCTCACCGCCCTGGCCATCCTGGCTGCCTCGGCCTGCGCCGCGCAGGCCCAGAGCCCCACCAAGCTGCGCTTCGCGCTCGACTGGGTGATGCAGGGGCCGCAGGCGCCGTTCCTGGTGCCGCACGAGAACGGCTGCTACGAAAAGGCCGGGCTCGACGTCGTCACCGACCGCGGCTTCGGCTCGGGCGACACGGTGATCAAGGTTGCGGCCGGCACCTACGACGTCGGCTTCGCCGACATCAACGCGATGATCGAATACAACGCGAAGCAGTCCAAGCCCGAGGAGCGGCTGATCTCGTTCTTCATGATCTACGACGGTGCCGCGTTGTCGATCATCACCCGCAAGGACGTCGGCGTCGCCAAGCCGGCCGACCTGGTCGGCAAGTCGATCGCCGCGCCGCCGGGCGACGCCTCGCGCCGGCTGTTCCCGGTGCTGGCCAAGGCCAACGGCTTCGATGCCAACGCGGTCAAGTGGATCAACGTGTCGCCCGAGCTGCGCGAGACGATGCTCGCGCGCAAGACGGCCGATGCGATCAGCGGCGCCGCGTTCACCGGCTACATGGGCGCGCGCGCCGTCGGCATCCCGAAGGAAGACCTGGTGGTGATGCGCTTTCCGCAGTTCGGCGCCTCGCTGTACGGCAGCGCGCTCGTCGTCAAGCCGGCCTTCGCCTCGGCCCATGCGGCGGCCATCACCGCGCTCACGCAGTGCGTGGCCGACGGCATCGTGCAGAGCATCCGCCAGCCCGAGACCGCCATCGACGCGCTCTACAAGCGCGACCGCCTGATCAACCGCCAGGTCGAGATGGAGCGCATGCAGCTCTCGCTCGACTGGTCGATCGTCACGCCCTGGGTGCGCGAGAAGGGCTTCAGCCAGATCGACCCGGTGCGGATGGAGAAATCGCTGCAGGACGTGGCGGCCGCGCTGGCCATTCCGGTGCCCGCGGCGTCCGATGTCTACACCGACCGGTACCTGCCGCCGCGCGCGAAGCTGATGCTGCCCAAGTGAGGGCGCACGGCTCATGAAACGACCGAACGGGGGCCGCGCCGAAGCGCGCGTGGTGGTGGTGCACGAGTCTTCGCGCGACGGCGAGAAATCCACGCTGGCCCAGGCCGTGTACGAGCGGCTGAAAGACGACATCTTCGAGTTCCGCATGGCGCCCGGCGAGCGCTACGCGGAGCAGGAGCTGGCCGACGCACTGGGCGTGTCGCGCACGCCGCTGCGCTTCGCGCTGCACCTGCTGGCGCGCGAGGGCTACCTCGACCGCGTCGGCGGCCACGCCGGCTGGCTCGTCAAGCCGCTCGACCTGGCCTACTACGAGGACCTGTACGAGTTCCGCACGCAGATCGAGCTGATCGCCGTGCGTCGGCTGTGCACGATGGACCCGGCACCCGACCTGGGCGAGCTGCGCGCCTTCTGGTGCGTGCCGCGCCGGGCGCGAGTGATGGACGGCAAGACCGTCGCGCGCGAGGACGAGAAGCTGCACAGCACGCTGGTGGCGCTGGCCGGCAGCCGCGAGATGCTGCGCACGCACACCGACCTGACCGAGCGCATCCGCATCATCCGCCGGCTCGACTTCATCGAGCCCGCGCGCATCCATGCCGCGTTCGACGAACACGAGAAGATCCTCGCCGCGTTGCGCGCCCGCAAGGCCGGCGACGCGCAGATGCTGATCCGCGCGCACATCGGCGCCTCGCGCGCGGAGATCCGCCACATCACGCTGCACCGGCTCGCGCTCGCGGCGCAGCAGGTGGAGGCGGCACCCTCGGTTGCGCGCGAAGCCTGATACGCCCCACGCGCGATCGGAATCTGGTTCGGGATCCCGAGTTGGTGCCAACCAGATATGTGGTGTACCAACGATGGTGCTGCCTCGCCCCAGCATGCGACGCATCCGGGCCGTGCCGCCCGGCATGCATGTTGCTCCATGGGACTCAACTTCATTGATCCAGATCAGGACGCCGCAACCATGGCCGAGGTAGTGCTGCAGCGGGTGTGCAAGTCGTACGACGGCCAGGCCCTGGCCGTGAAGGACCTCGACCTGTCGTGCCCGCAGGGCGAGATGCTGGCGCTGCTCGGGCCGTCGGGCTGCGGCAAGTCGTCGACGTTGAAGATGGTGGCCGGTATCGAGACGGTGAGCTCGGGCGCCATCCTGTTCGACGGGCTCGACGTGACCGAGCGCGACAGCGCGGGCCGCAACGTGGCGATGGTGTTCGAGGACTACTCGCTCTACCCGCACATGTCGACGTTCGAGAACATCGCTTTTCCGTTGCGTGTACGTGGCATACCGCCTGACGAGGTGAAGCGCCGCGTCGGCGAGGTGGTGGAGCTGCTCGGCCTGGGCGCGCTGCTCGGCGAACCGGTGCGCTCACTCAGCGGCGGCGCGCAGCAGCGCGTGTCGATCGGCCGCGCGCTGGTGCGCGAACCGGCGCTGGTGATGTTCGACGAACCGCTGAGCCACCTCGACGCCGACCAGAAGGTGGTGCTGCGCACCGAGATCCGCCGCCTGCAGACTACCGCCGGGCTCACCTCGGTGCTCGTCACGCACGACCAGACGGAGGCGATGGCGATGGCCGACCGCATCGCGGTGATGAACCACGGCGTGCTGCAGCAGGTGGGCTCGCCCGCGGCGCTGTACGACACGCCCGCCAACCTGTTCGTCGCCGGCTTCATCGGCGAATCACCGATGAACTTCTTCGCCGCGCAACGCGAGGGCGGCCGGTGGCTGCTGAAGGATCTGCCGGGCGTGTCGCTGCCGGTCGAGAAGCTGGGCCTGCCGCCCGGCACCGCGGCGCCTGACAGTGTGACGCTCGGGATCCGGCCCGAGCATGTGCTGCTGCAGCCGCCGGCCGAAGGCCACGCGCTCACCCTGTACGGGCAGGTGCTGGACCGCGAATGCTGCGGCGACCGCGACGTGCTGTGGGTGGCCAGCGGGAACGCCCGCCTGCACCTGGAGCTGCCGGCGCCGGCCGGTGCGCGGGCCGGCGACGAGATCGCCTGCCACCTGCCGCTCGCGCGCCTGCACGGCTTCGACGCGGCCACCGGCCAGTCGCTGGACCTGCGGAGGGCGGCATGCTGACGCTTTTCCGGCGTGAGCCGGCGCTGCAGATGGCCGACACCGGCATGTTGGCCATCGACGGCCTGGGCAAGCGCTTCGGCAAGCTGCAGGCGCTGCAGGACGTGTCGCTGTCCGTGCGCGAGGGCGAGGTCTTCGCCATCACCGGTCCCTCGGGCGCGGGCAAGACCACGCTGGCGCGGCTCATCAGCGGGCTGGAACGGCCCGATGCCGGTGGCCTCACGCTGGGCGGGCGGCCCTTCGGCACGCTGCCGGCCCAGGCCCGCCGCGTGGCGCACATGTTCGAGTCCTATGCGCTGTACCCCACATTGACGGTGGCGCAGAACGTGGCCTCGCCGCTGGCGGCGCCGGCCAGTGCCGGCCGCTGGACCGCGGCGCAGCAGCGCCAGCGCGTCGACGAGGTGCTGGCGCTGACCGAGATCGCCCACCTGCGCGACCGGCTGCCGTCGCAGCTCTCGGGCGGGCAGAAGCAGCGCGTGGCGCTGTGCCGCGCGCTGGCGCAGGACCCGTCGGTCTTCGTGCTCGACGAACCTATCGGCCACCTCGACGCCAAGCTGCGCCACCTGCTGCGCGGCGAGATCCGCCGCCGCCAGAGCCAGCTGCGCCCCGGCACGCTGTGGCTGACGCCCGACGGCATCGAGGCGATGGCGGTCTCGCATCGCATGGCGGTGCTGATCGGCGGGCGCATCCAGCAGATCGGCACGCCGGACGAGGTGTTCGCGCGGCCGGCCAACGTGCAGGTGGCGCGCCTGATCGGCGACCCGGCGATGAACGTGTTGTCGGTGGCCCTGGCGCAGGGCACATCGCCCAGCCTGGCGCCGGACGGCGGGGCGCCGCAGGCCGTTTCCGGCGCCCTCGCGCAGCGCCTGGCGCCTATGGCCCGCGGGGGCCGGCTGGTGCTGGGCCTGCGGCCCGGCGACCTGGCCTTGCGGCCGCCCGGCACGGCGCTGCTGGAGGGCGAGGACAGCTTCGCGGCCCAGGTGTACGCGGTGGAGCCGCTGGGCAAGCACCGCATCGTCACGCTCAGCGTGGGCAGCCAACGCCTGCGCGCCAAGGTGGCCGCCGATGCCGGCTGGCAGGCGCAGCAGCCGGTGCAGGTGGTGGTGCGCGGCGAGCGGCTGTTGTCCTTCGATGCCGACAGCGGCGTGCTGCAGGGCTGAGCGCCACCCGTTTCCCACCCCTCCCGTTCGACCTTTCGCCCTTCTCCTTTCGATGAGGACATGCCCGAGATGAACACTTTCTCCTTCCGCCCGGCGCTGCGCGCCACCGCCAAGGCCTTGCTGCCCCTGCTGGCCGGTGTCGGCGTGGCCGGCGGCGCCTGGGCGCAGACGTGGTCGTACAAGGAAGCCGCCAAGCCCTATGCCGGCACCACCATCCGCGTGCTGGACGAGATCACCCCGCTGCAGGAAACGCTGAAGACGCTGGTGCCGCAGTTCACGGCCGAGACCGGCATCAAGGTCGAGTACGAGCTGCTGAACCACTTCGAGGTCATCAACAAGGGCCAGGCCGACATGCTGTCGCGCCGCGGCTACTACGACGGCGTGATGCTGCACGGCGTGCAGATGGGCCAGATGCTGGCGGCCAACGTCGTCGAGCCGATCGACGGCTACATGAAGGACAAGGCGCTGTTCAACCCCGCGCTCGACCTGAAGGACATGATCGAGCCGGCGTTCGACTCGCTGTCGAAGTTCAAGGGCCAGACCTACAGCTTTCTGAACTGGAACTACAACTTCATCTACTGGACGCGCGCCGACCTGATGGCCGACGCGGGCGAGAAGGCCGCGTTCAAGGCCAAGTACGGCTACGAGCTGGCGCCCGCCAAGACGTTCAAGGAGTTCCTGGACATCGGCGAGTTCTTCACCCGCAAGGCCGGGCAGACACTGGCCGGCCAGCCGCTGAAGACCGACTTCTACGGCATCCTGCACGAAGGCATCACCGGCGGCGCGACGCTGGTCTCGGTGTGGGACAACCTGATGAAGAACTACGGCGCCGACCTGTTCGACGCCAGTGGCGCACCCGCCTTCAACAGCCCGCAGACCGTGCAGGCGCTGACCGTGTGGGCCCGCATGTGGAAGTACGCGCCCCCGGGGCAGGCCGAGTACTCGCTGGTCGACGTGCCGACCGTGATGGGCAACGGCATCGCCGCGCAGACCATCGCCTTCAGCGACTTCGTGCTGGGCGTCGACAGGCCGGGCGCCTCGGCGCTGGCCGGCAAGTTCACGTACGCGCCGATCCCGTCGAACCCGGAGATGAAGGGGCGGCAGAGCGCCGGCGGCGAGCCTTCGGCCATCGTGATCAACAAGGCCTCGAAGAACAAGCAGGCGACCTACCTCTTCATGCAGTGGCTGGTCGAGAAGGAAACGCAGAAGAAGCTGATCGAGGCGGGCAAGGGCGGGGTGCCGATCCGCACCAGCAGCTTCGCGCTGCCGCAGCTCGGCAACTCGGCCTTTTACAGCGCGATGAAGGCCAACCTCGAGGTGGTGCAGGCCAAGCCCAAGGCGCCCAAGATCTTCGAGATCTACGACGCGCTGGGCCCCATCGTGCAGCAGGTGGGCCAAGGCAAGCTGACGCCGGAGCAGGGCGCCAAGCTCGGCCAGGAGAAGATGCTGGCCATCTGCAAGAAGTGCGTGTTGTGAACCACCCCCGTAGCGCCTTCGGCGCTCCCCCTCAAGGGGGCCACACCAGTGGACCGGCGGAGCCGGATCCACGGTGTGCGCTTGAGCGGGCCGGGGCTCGCGCTTACAGGCGGCGGTTCAGCGACTCTGCAGCCTATCCCTACGCGCTGATCGCGCCGGCGCTGCTGGTGCTGGTCATCGTGAGCCTGGTGCCCTTCTGCTATGCGGTGTACCTGAGCTTCCACAGCGTGGAGTACGGTCAGGTGGGCGAGTGGAGCGGCTTCGACAACTTCCGCCTGCTGCTGGCCAACGACCGGTTCTGGAACAGCCTGAAGGTGGCGGGCATCTTCATGGCCATCGCGGTGCCGCTGGAGTTCGTGCTCGGGCTCGGCGGCGCGCTGGTGCTGAACCAGAAGGTGTGGGGCCGCAGCCTCTGGCTGCCGCTGCTGTTCATCCCCAGCATGATGGCGCCCATCGTCGTCGGCCTGCTGTGGAAGATCATGCTGGCCGGCTCGTGGGGGCTGCTGTCGCACAACGTCATCGAGCGCTTCGGCTGGCTGGAAGGCGCCTCGGTGTTCGCGTCGTCCGACCATGCGCTGATCGCGCTGGCGCTGGTGGACGTGTGGCAGTGGACGCCGTTCATGATGCTGGCCTTCTTCGCCGGGCGCCAGGCGCTGCCCGAGAGCCCGTACCGCGCCGCCGCGGTCGACGGCGCCAACGCGTTCCAGACCTTCTTCCGCCTCACGCTGCCGCTGATGACGCCGCTGCTGGTGGTGATCGGCATGCTGCGCTTCATCGACGCGTTCAAGATCTTCGACTCGATCTTCATCCTCACCTCGGGCGGGCCCGGCGTGTCCACCGAATCGCCCAGCGTGCTGGCCTACAAGATGACGTTCGAGCAGTGGCGCATCGGCGAATCGGCCGCGCTGGCGGTGCTGGTGTGGATCAGCTTCTTCGTGCTGTGCAACCTGTTCTACCAGGTGGCCAAGAAGCGGCTGAACGCGTTCTGACCTCCTGCGAACCGGAGCACTCTTCCATGGCCCTCACTTCCGCCCTCAGCTCGGCCCTGCCGGCGCCCCCGCTGGCTGCCGGCCCGCCTGCCGGTGCCGCGGCGGCGCGCACGCTGCGCAGCCCGCGCCGCTTCTCCGTCGGCTGGACGCTGCTGACCATCGCGCTCGCGCTGTTCCTGCTGTTCCCGGTCGGCTGGCTGGCGACCATGGCGTTCAAGCCCGACGAGGTGATGTTCACGCGCCCCACGGCCTGGACCTTCGCGCCGACGATGGAGCACTTCCGCTACGTGATCGACAGCGGTTTCCTGGGCTACCTCGGCTCGTCGGTGCTGCTGGCGCTGGCCAGCACGGCGATGGTGGTGCTGGTGGGCACGCCCGCGGCCTATGCGTTCGCGCGCTTCGAGCTGCGCGGCCGCGACGACCTGTTCCTCTTCATCCTCGCCACGCGCATGGCGCCGCCCATCTGCCTGGTGATCCCGTTCTACCTGATCTTCACGCAGGTGGGCCTGCTCGACACCTTCCTCGGCCTGTCGCTCGCCTACCTCACCTTCAACCTCTCGTTCTACATCTGGGTGCTGCGCAGCTTCTGCCGCGACCTGCCGGTGCAGCTCGAGGAGGCCGCGATGGTGGAGGGCTACTCGCGCTTCGCGGTGTTCCTGCGCGTGGCGCTGCCGCTGCTGAAGTCGGGCATCGTCTCCACGGCCATGCTGTGCTTCATCTTCGCGTGGAACGAGTTCCTGTTCGCCTTCATGCTGGGCGGGCAGAACGTAAAGACGCTGCCGGTGGCGATCCCGCTGCTCATCACCGCGCAGGGCGTGCGCTGGGGCGAGATGGCGGTGGTGGGCATGGTGGCGCTGCTGCCGGTGCTGCTGGCGGTGTTCTTCCTGCAGAAGCAGATCGTGCGCGGCCTGACCATGGGGGCGGTGAAGGGATGAGCCACCACCACCTGCCCGCCACGCCCGAGACGGTGGCCTGGGGCTACTGGGACGCCGAACGTCCGCCCATGCTGCGCGTGGCCTCCGGCGACACCGTCACCATCGACACGCTCTCCGGCGAACCCGAAGATCTGCCCGACGACGAGGCGCTGGTGCTGCCCGAGCACCGCGCCGTGCTGGCGGGCCAACGCGGGCCGGGGCCGCACCTGCTGACCGGCCCGGTGTGGGTCGAAGGTGCCGAGCCCGGCGACGTGCTGGAGGTGAAGGTCGAGGAAGTCAGCCTGCGGCAGGACTGGGGCTGGAACATCGTGAAGCCGCTGCTGGGCACGCTGCCGGAAGACTTCCCGATCAGCCGCCGGCTGCACATTCCGCTCGACCGCGATCGGCGCACCGCGCGGCTGCCCTGGGGGCTGGAGTTGCCGCTGGCGCCGTTCTTCGGCAACTTCGGCGTGGCACCGCCGCCGGCCTACGGCCGCATCACGTCGATCATCCCGCGAGAGTTCGGCGGCAACCTCGACAACCGCGCGCTCGTCGAAGGCTGCACCGTCTACTTCCCGGTGTTCAACCGCGGCGCGCTGTTCTCGGCCGGCGACGGCCACGCCGCGCAGGGCGACGGCGAGGTGTGCCTCACCGCGATCGAGACCAGTCTGCGCGGCACCTTCCGCCTCACCGTGCGCAAGGACTTGAAGCTGGCCTTCCCGCGTGCCGAGACGGCCGAGCACTACATCGCGATGGGCCTGAACGAAGACCTGGACGACGCCGCGCGCCAGGCGCTGCGCGAAATGATCCGGTGGATCACCGAGCTCTCCGGCCTGGCCGCGGTGGACGCCTACACGCTGTGCAGCATCGCCGCCGACCTGCGCGTGACGCAGATGGTCGACGTCAACAAGGGCGTGCACTGCATGCTGCCCAAGAGTGCGCTGCACGTGCCGGCGCGCTGAGCACCTTCCCATTTCTTGAAGACCCAGGAGCCTGAGCCCATGGCATCCCCCGAACTTCCGATCCGCCCGCTCTACATCAACGGCCAATGGCGCCCAGGCAGCGAAGGCGCCTGGGCCGAGGACGTGAACCCCGCCACCGGCAGGGTGTTCGCGCGCATCGCGCAGGCGAGCCCGGCCGACGTGGAGGAGGCCATCGCCACCGCGCACGCCGCGCGCGTGCCGTGGGGCCGCATGCTGGCCGGCGAACGCTCCACGCTGCTGCTGAAGGCGGCCGACGTCATCGCGTCGCGTGCCGACGAGATCCGCGACCTCATCATCGAGGAGAACGGCTCGGCCTTCATCAAGGCGCCGTGGGAGGTGAGCTACGCGGTGGAATGCCTGCGCGTGGCCGCGGGCTTGTGCTACTTCGTCGGCGGCGACACCTTCCCGGCCAGCACGCCGGGGCAGATCGGCATGACGATCCGCCAGCCGCTGGGCGTGATCGGCGGCATCGCGCCGTTCAACTCGCCCTTCCTGCTCACGATGAAGAAGGTGGCGTTCGCGCTGGCCGCGGGCAACACCTTCGTGCTGAAGCCGTCGGAGATGACGCCGCTGTCGGGCCTGGTGATGGCCGAATGCTTCGAGCAGGCGGGCCTGCCGCCCGGCGTGTTCAACGTGGTCCCCGGCCCGGCCGAGGTGGTGGGCAGCGCGCTGGTGGCCGACCCGCGCGTGCGCATGATCACCTTCACCGGCTCGGGCCGCGTGGGCCGGCTGCTGGCCGCGCAGGCGGGCGCGCAGATGAAGCGCTTCACGCTGGAGATGGGCGGCAAGAACCCGCTGGTGGTGCTGGCCGATGCCGACCTGAAGTACGCGGTCGACTCGGCCGCCTTCGGCATCTTCTTCCACCAGGGGCAGGTGTGCATGGCCAACTCGAAGGTGATCGTCGAGGACGCGCTGTTCGACCGCTTCGCCGAAGCCTTTGCCGAAAAGGCGCGGGGCATCCAGGTGGGCGACCCGCGCGACCCCGCCACGGTGGTGGGCCCGCTGATCCGCCCGCAGCAGTGCACGTTCATCCGCGGCCAGATCGACGACGCGCTGGCCAAGGGCGCGCGGCTGCTGGCCGGCGGCACGCACGAGGGCCCCTTCTTCCAGCCCACGGTGCTGGCCGGCGTGACGCCGGAGATGGCGATCTACCATGAGGAATCGTTCGGGCCCGTCACCTCGCTGCTGCGCGCGAGCGATTTCGAGCATGCGCTGGCCATCGCCAACGACACGGCCTACGGCCTGTCGTCCGCCGTCATCACCAACGACCTGCAGAAGGCCTTCGACTTTGCGATGCGCGCCGAGGCCGGCATGGTCCACATCAACGACACCACCATCTCCGACGAACCGCACATCGCGTTCGGCGGCGTGAAGAACTCGGGCTTCGGCCGCGAGGGCGGGCACACGTCGATCGAGGAGATGACCGAGCTGAAGTGGATCACCGTGCAGATGGGCCAGCGGGCCTATCCGTTCTGAGGTCGCGCCGTGCACCCCGAGCTGCTGGCCGAGACCGTGCGCCCGCACTACGACTTCATCGTCTGCGGCGGCGGCACCGCCGGCTGCGTGATCGCGCGCCGGCTGGCCGAAGATCCTGAGGCCAGCGTGCTGCTGATCGAGGCCGGTGGCAGCGACCGCGTGCCGGCGGTGATCGACTCCACGCTGTGGATGTCCAACATCGGCGGCGAGCGCGACTGGGGCTACAAGGCCCAGCCCGGCCCGTCGCTCAACGGCCGCACGCCGGTGCTGCCGATGGGCAAGGTGCTGGGCGGCGGGTCGAGCATCAATGGCTCGATCTGGGCCCGCGGCCACCGGCACGACTACGACGACTGGGCCGAGGCGGCCGGCGACCCGGGCTGGGGCTACGAGGCCGTGCTGGGCATCTACCGCCGCATCGAGGACTGGCAGGGCCCGCCCGATGCGCACCGGCGCGGCACCGGCGGCCTGCTGACGGTGCAGCAGCCGCAGGACCCGATCCCGCTGGTGCCGGCGCTGATGCAGGCCGCCTCGGCGATCGGCATCCCCGCGGTGGACGACATCAACGGCGCCGCGATGGAAGGCGAGGGCGGCTGCGGCCTGGCCAACGTGCTGGTGCAGGACGGCAACCAGCGCGTGTCGATGGCGGCGACGTACATCCATCCCTTCCTCGGCCGGCCGAACCTCGACGTGCTGCTGTGTGCCGAGGTCACGCGCATCACCTTCGACGGCCGGCGCGCCAGCGGCATCGAGTTCGTGCGCCGCGGCCAGCGCCATCGCGTGCGCGCCGGGCGCGAGGTGGTCGTCTCGCTCGGCGCCATCAACACGCCCAAGCTGCTGATGCTGTCGGGCATCGGCGACGACGCGCAGCTGCGCCGCCACGGCATCGCGACGCGGCAACACCTGCCGGGCGTGGGCCGCAACTTCCAGGACCACATCCTGCTGGCCGGCTGCTGCTGGGAATACGTGACGCCCGAGCCGCCGCGCAACAACGCGGCCGAGTTCGTGTTCTACGCCAAGAGCGACGCCGCGCTGCGCACGCCCGACCTGATGCCGGTGCTGGAGGAAACGCCGTTCGCCAGCGAGGTGATCGCGCAGCGCTATGACGTGCCGAAGGGCGCGGCCTCGGCCTGGACGCTGGCGCCCGGCCTGGCGCGGCCCGACAGCCGCGGCGAGGTGCTGCTGGCCAGCGCCGACCCGTTCGCCGCGCCGCTGATCCACGCCAACTTCCTGGCCGAGCCCAGCGACATGAAGGCGATGGTGCGCTGCGTAGAGCTGTGCCGCGAGATCGGCAATTCGGCCGTGTGCGAACCCTTCCGCCGGCGCGAGGTGTTCCCCGGCGACCTGAAGGGCCGGGCGCTGGAGGACTTCATCCGCAACGCGGCCGGCACCTACTTCCACCAGAGTGGTACGGCGCGCATGGGCCGCGGCGACGACGCGGTGGTCGACGGTGCGCTGCGCGTCTACGGGACCGAGGGCCTGCGCGTGGCCGATGCGTCGATCATGCCGAGCATCGCGACCGGCAACACGATGGCACCGACCGTCGTGATCGCCGAGCGTGCGGCCGAGCTGCTGCGCGCGGCGCACCGCTGAGCATCGCGGCGGCCCTTCGATCTCGCCGAGCGCTTTCGCTCAGCGGCCGGTGAACCGTGGCGCACGCTTCTCCACGAAGTGCGCCACGCCTTCCTTGAAATCCTCGCTGCGCAGGCTGTCCACCATCTCGGCATTGGCCATCGCCACGGCCTCGCCCAGGCCCTGGAACGGGGCTTCCCAGAGCTGGCGCTTCATCACGGCCACCGACCGCGGCGACACCTCGGTCGACAGGCTGTCGGCCAGCGCCAGCGCGTCGGCCATCAAGCGCCCGGCAGGCACCACGCGGTGCACGAGCCCCATCGCCAGCGCTTCGGCGGCGTCCACCTTGCGCGAGGTCATCAGCAGGTCGGTGGCGTGCGCATGGCCCACCACGCGCGGCAGCATCCAGGCGATGCCGTGCTCGGCGATCAGCCCGCGCTTGGCGAAGGCGGTCGCGAACACCGCCTTGTCGGAGGCGATGCGGAAGTCGCTGTACAGCGCCATCACCAGGCCCAGGCCGGCGGCGGCGCCGTTGATCGCGCTGATGATCGGCTTGGGCGCCGCGGGAAAGTAGCTGTAGCGGGTCTGCCAGTCGGCGCGGCGGTTCATGTCGTAGGGCCGCATCCACGATTCGGCACGGATGTCCTCCGGCGGCAGCACTTCCAGTTCCTCCATGTCCATGCCGGCGCAGAAGGCACGGCCCGCGCCGGTGAGCACGATGGCGCGCACGGCCGCGTCGCGGCCCGCGGCCTCGATCGCGCTGCGCAGCTCCGCCTCCAGCACCTTCGTCAGCGCATTCATGCGGTCGGGCCGGGCCAGCGTCACGATGGCGACCGGGCCTTCGTGGTGGACGGTGATCTGCTCGTAGGTCATGCGTGGTATTCCTCGGGTGCGTCGAAATAGTCGGCCGGCAGCTGGATGGCCATGGGTTCGATGAATTCCTCGATGCCGTAGCGGCCGTTCTCGCGGCCGAGGCCGGAGCGCTTGAAGCCGCCGAACGGTGCCGCGGGATTGAAGGGCGCGCCGTTGATGTCGAGCTGCCCGGTGCGCAGACGGCGCGCAACGGCCAGCGCCTGCCGCGCCGTCGCGGCCCACACGCTGCCGGCCAGGCCGTAGTCGGTGCCGTTGGCGATGGCGACGGCCTCGTCCACGCCGTCGTAGCCGATCACCGCCAGCACCGGGCCGAACACTTCCTCGCGGGCGATCGCCATGCCGGGCGTCACGCCCAGCAGCACCGTGGGCGGCACGAAAAAGCCGGTGGGCGGCGGCGCGGCCTGCGGCGTCAGCGCTTCGGCACCTTCGGCCACCGCGGCCTCGATCAATGACAGCACCTTGCGCTGCTGCGCCTTCGAGATCAACGGCCCCAGGCGGGTCGCGGCGTCGGCCGGATCGCCCATGCGCCAGGCCGCCAGGCCGGTGCGCAACAGTTCGGTCACCGCGGGCATGTCGGCCCTCGGCACGAGCAGCCGGGTCGTGGCCGAGCAGGTCTGCCCCGCATTGAGGAAACAGCCGGCCAGCGTGGCCTTGACGGCCGCGGCCAGGTCGGCACCCGGCAGCAGCAGCGCGGCCGACTTGCCCCCGAGTTCCAGCGACACGCGCTTGACGTCGGAGCCTGCCTGCGCCGCGATGCGCCGGCCCGCGGCGGTGGAGCCGGTGAACGACACCATGTCGATGCCCGGATGCCGCACCAGCGCCTCCCCCACCTCCGGACCGGTGCCGTGCACCAGGTTGAAGACGCCGGGCGGCAGGCCCGCCTGGTCGATGGCCTCGGCCAGCAGGAAAGCGCTCGACGGTGCCAGCTCGGAAGGCTTCAGCACCACGGTGCAGCCGGCGAGCAGGGCGGGTGCCACCTTGCCGGTGATCTGGTGCAGCGGATAGTTCCACGGCGTGATGCAGCCCACCACGCCAACGGGCAGCTGCTGCACCAGCGAATGGCCAACGCGGCGCAGCCACTCGACGTCGGCCGCGAGGTCGGCGTACATCGTCCATGCGGCGATGGGCGCGGCGACCTGGATGCGGGCAGCCAGCTTGGCCGGCATGCCGACCTCGCGCGAGATCACCGCGCCGATGGCGCCGCTGCGCTCCTGCAGCGCGCCGGCCACGCGGCGCACGGCGTCGATGCGCTGCGCCAACGGCGTGGCGGACCAGCCGTCGAAGGCGCGCTGCGCGGCGCGCACCGCTGCATCCACGTCGGCGGGGGAGGCCGCTCGGTAGTGGGCGAAGACCGCTTCGCTGAAACTGTCGGTCACCGGCAGGTCGGCCGTGCCGCCGGCCGGCACCCAGGCGCCGTCGATGTAGAGCTGATGGAAGTTCAAGGTCAATTCCTTCGGAAGGTCAGGTGGCTTGGCGCCGGGCGATGAAGGCCTGCATCACGCGCTGCGGTTCGCCGGTCGCGTAGCACTCGAGCTGGTAGCGGATGCCGGCGCTGCAGGCCTCCTCGAAGCCCGCCTGCGTGCGCTCGCGAAAGCGCTGCTTGGTGGTGCGCAGCGCCGCACCGGGCAGCGCGGCCAGGGCCCGTGCGCGTTCGATCGCTCGGGGCAGCACGTCGGCCGGCGCGACCAGGTCGTTGACGAGCCCGAGCTGCCACGCACGCTCGCCGTCGATCAGCTCGCCCGTGAGCGAGAGCTGCTGGTTCAGCGAATGCCCGATCTGCAGCGACATGAGGTACGAACCCACGACACTGGCCAGGCCGGCCTTCACTTCGGGCTGGCCCATCTTCAACCGCGCATGGGCCACCCGCAGGTCGCACATCAGCGCCATCTGGAAGCCGGCACCCACCGCCGTGCCGTTGATCGCGGCGACCAAGGGCTTCATCACGTCGCGCACGGCCTGGTACATCGCATGCTGGCGGTTGAGCCAGCCGGCCAGCGTGGCGGTGTCGATGGTGGCGCTCTCGTCCAGGTCCTGGCCGGCGCAGAACGCCCGCTCGCCGGCGCCGGTGAGCACGATGGCCTGCACCTCGTCGTCGGCGTCCAGCGCCTGCAGCGTGCGGGTCAGGTCGGCACGCAACACGGCGTCCACCGCGTTCATCGCGGCGGGGCGGTTCAGTCGCACGATCGCCGTGTGTTGCTGCATCTCCACCGTCACGGACGGCTGCTCGATGTTCATGACAGGGCTCCCATCTCGATCACGGCATCCACCGCCCAGCCGCCTTCGCCGCGGCTGCCGGCGATCAACGGGTTCAGGTCCACCGAGGCGATGGCGCCTTGCTGCGCGTCCACCAGTTCGGCCAGCGCCACCGCGCAGCGGGCCACCACGTCCAGGTCGACCGGTGCTTCGCCGCGCACCCCTGCGAGCACGGGCGCAATGCGCAGCCGCTGCAGCTTGTCGATCACGTCCTGCTCGCTGAACGGATGCAGCAGCACCGCGAAGTCGGCCAGCGCTTCGACGTATTTGCCGCCATCGCTCACCATCACCACGGTACCGAACCTCGCGTCGTGGCGGGCCCCCAGCGCGAACTCCCGCCGGCCGTGCACCCGCTGCGCGACGATCACGCCCTCGAGCGGCGCGCCCAGCGCGGCCGTGCGCTCCACGCAAAGGCGGTAGGCCTCGTGCAGGGCCGCCTCGCTCGCCACGCCGACGAACACCAGCCCGTGCTCCGACTTGTGCGGCAGCGCCGATGAGCAGGCCTTGACCACCGCATCGCCGCCCAGCGCCTGCCACGCGGCGACCGCTTCCTCGGGGCTGTGGCACAGCCGGTGCGGCGCCAGCGGCACGCCCGCGGCAGCCAGCGCGGCGAGGCTCGCGGCCTCGCTCAGGAAGCGGCCAGCGGCCGGCGCGGGCAGGCGCAGCGCGGCGAGCGCGGCGCTCGGCGGCCGGGCCGCGCGGCGCACGGCCTGCTGTTGCAGCAGGGCGTGGCGGCTGAGCTGGTCCAGCGCCTCGATGGCGTCGCTCTCGTGCGGAAAGGTGGGCACGCCCTCGGCGCGGAACGCCTCGCGCACGGCAGCCTGGGGGGCCGAAACCGCCACCGGCCTGCCGGTGCTGCGCAGCAGGTGCGCCGTGTCGCGCGCCATGCCGGCGACGTCGTAGCCTTCGCCGGCCACCGGCACGCCGATCAGGAACATGTCGGCCTGCGGATCGGCAGCCAGCACCTCCAGCGTGTGTGCGTACATCCCGCCGTTGGTCAGCAAGCCAGCGGTCAGGTCGACCGGGTTCTGTGCAGTGGCGAAGCTGGGCATGATGGTGGACAGCGACTGCACCGTCGCCGGCGCGAGCTCGGCCAGCGGCAGCCCCAGCGGCTCGGCGGCATCGGCGCACAGCACCCCCACGGCGCCGCTGTGGCTCATCACCACCAGACGCCGCGCCGGCTGCAGGCCGGTGGCCAGCAGCAGCTCGGTGGTATTCACCAGGCCGTGCACGTCGGCGGCACGCCGGATGCCGTGGCGCTCGAAGAAGGCATCGACCACCACGTCGTCGTTGACCATCGCGCCGGTGTGCGAGGCGGCAGCCTGCGCGCCGCGGGCGCTGCGCCCGGACTTCAGCGCCACCACCGCCGCGCCGCGGGCACGGACCACGCGCGCCACTTCGGCCAGCATCGCGGGATCCGCCAGCGATTCGATGTAGAGCAGCACCACGCGGATCGCCGGGTCGGCCGCGGCGGCGAGGGCCAGTTCGCACACCGAGGCGTCGGCGTCGTTGCCGGACGCCACCAGGTAGCGCACGCCGACGCCGCGCTCGCGCAGCATCGCGTAGGGCATCACGCTGGCCGCGCCGCTCTGGCTGACGATGGCCACGGGCCCGTCCTGCGGCGGCACCTCCATGAACATCGTGCTGAAGTTCAGCACCGCGCCGGTCGCGAAGTTGGCGATGCCCTGGGCGTTGGGGCCGATCATCCGCACGCCCAGCCGCCGGGCGTCGTCGACCAGCGCCTGCTGCCGTGCGCGGCCCTCGGCGCCGGTCTCGCCGAAGCCCGAGCTCATCACCACCGCGGCGCCGATGCCGCGTGCCGCGCACTGGCGGATCACCTCGGGCACCTGGTCCTGGCCGACGGCCACGATGGCCACGTCGGGCGTTTCAGGCAGGGCAGCCAGAGAGGCCCAGGCCTTCAGGCCCTGCACCGCGTCGCGTTTCGGGTTGAGGGGGTAGATGCGGCCGGCGAAGCCGAAGCGCTGCAGGTAGTGCAGGGGCCGGCCGCCCACCTTGTTGCGGTCCTCGGTGGCACCGACGATGGCCACGCACCGGGGATCGAAGGCGCGCTGCAGGCGCGGGTCGCAAGCGTTGTCCATGGCGTTCAATCCAGCGAGGCGCCCGAGGCCTTGACCACCGGCGCCCACTTGGCGGTGTCGCGCTTGATCAGCGCGGCGAACTCGGCCGGCGTGGTGCTGGCGGCCTGCGCGCCGTCGGCCTGCATGCGCTGCTTCATCTCGTCGGTGGCCATCACCGCCGCGATCTCCTTGTGCAGCCGCTCGATCACCGGTGCGGGCGTGGCGGCGGGGGCCAGTACGCCATACCAAATGGTCACGTCGAAGCCCTGGAGGCCGGCTTCCTGCACGGTCGGCACGTCGGGCAGCAGCGGCGAGCGCTTGGGCCCGGTGACGGCGATCGCGCGCACCTTGCCGGTGGCGATGTTCTGCGTCTGCTGCGCGATCGTGTCGAACATCATCGACAGGCGCCCGCCCAGCAGGTCGATCATTGCCGGGGCCGAGCCCTTGTAGGGCACGTGGCTCAGCTCGATGCCGGCCATGCTGCGGAACAGCTCCCCAGAGAGGTGGTTGGAACTGCCGTTGCCGGCCGAGCCGTAGTTCAGCGTGCCGGGCTTGGCCTTGGCCAGCTTGACGAGCTCCGCGGTGCTGTGGGCCGGCACGGCAGGGTCGACTACCAGCACGTTCATCGTGGTGGCCATCAGGCTGACCGGCGCGAAGTCCTTCACCGGGTCGTAGCGCAGCCTGCTGTAGAGGCTGGGGTTGATCGCCATCGTGCCGGTGGTGCCGAAGAACAGCGTGTGGCCGTCGGCGGGCGAGCGCGCCACCGCCTCGGCGGCGATGCCGCCACCGGCGCCGCCGCGGTTGTCGACCACCACCTGCTGGCCGAGGCGTTCGCCCAGCTTGAGCGCCAGCAGCCGGGCCATGGCGTCGGTGGGGCCGCCGGCAGGGAAGGGCACGACGAGCGAGACGGGCTTCTGCGGCCAGGCGGGCGGCTGCGCATGGGCGGCGGGCGCCAGTGCACACAGCGTGGCGGCCAGCAGGCCCGCGAAGGTGCCGAGGGTCTTCATGGGGTTGTCTCCGTTGGGATGTTGATGTCGTGTCGGGAAGGGCTGGAACGAAGGTTAGGCAAGGTCGAGGATTGCGGAAAGACGCAAGACACGATTTCAGGTTTCCAATAAAGTGAAGGCATGAACCTCAAGCACCTGAGCACCTTCGTGCAAGTGGCGGAGCTGCAATCCCTGGCGCGCGCGGCCGTGGCCAGCGACACGGCCGCCTCGCTGGTGAGCCGGCAGATCGCGATGCTGGAGAGCGAGTGGGGCGGCAAGCTGTTCGACCGCACCGGCCGGGGCATGGTGTTGAGCGACTTCGGCCGGCGCATGCTGCCCGAGGTGCAGCAGGTGATCGAGCAGCTCGGGCGGCTGGACGCCGCGGCGCGCGAGGCCGCCGGCACGCTCACCGGCACGGTGCACGTGGGGGTGCTGCCGTCGATGTCACGCGAGCTGCTGCCTGCGCTGTTTGCCGACATCCGGGCACGGGCGCCCGACGTCCGGCTGCATGCGGTGGAAGGGTTCAGCGGCGACCTGGACGAGGCGCTGGCCTCCGGCCGGCTCGACATGACGGTGGTGAACCGGTACGGCGCCTCACTGCGCGGCGAGGACGCGCTCGGCACGGTCGAGACCTGCCTGATCGGCCGCCCCGACGGCCTGGCGGGCGCGGCGCCCACGGTGCCGTTCAGGGCGCTGGCGGGCCTGCCGCTGGTGCTGCCTTCCACGCCCAACGGGCTGCGCGCCACGCTCGACCAGTTGTCGCGCAAGCACCGGATCGCCCTCGACGTGGTGATGGAGGTGGACACCGGCACCGCGATGAAGGATGTGGCGCTGAGCGGCCATGCCTTCACGCTGCTGCCGCTGATGGCCGTCAAGGCCGAACGCGACGCCGGCCTGTTGGCGGCCGCCCGCATCGTGCGGCCCGGCATCGTCCGGACGATCTCGCTGAGCCTGGGCCGACGCCGGCCACTGTCGAAGGCGGCACGGCTGGTCGCGGGGCGGCTGCGCCAGTTGGCGACGGAACTGCTGCGAGGCTGACCATGGATGGGGGGCATGCAGAATCGACAATCAATCTTATGTAAATAAGAAGATCGAACTGCCCCATCGCGTCACGCTCCGAAACCCTTGCCGGCCCCCCGGGACCGGGGGGCCGCGCGCCCCTAGAACCAGACTCAACACCGGCAGAGGCCGCGCCTACGCTGGTCGATCTGCTGTAACCCGAGTTCGATCATGCGCCGTCAAGCTCTCTCCGCCGCCCTCCTGATGATCACCGGTTCGGCGTTCGCCGACACGGTCAATTGGGCCGACTGGCTCAGCGGCACGGCCGGCGCCAACGGCTCGGCCGGCGGCACGTTCGTGACGGCTGACGGCCCTGTCAGCATCAGCTACACGGGCGAAGTCGCCTTCATCCAGACCGGTCCCAGCGGCAGCAACCTCACCGACTACTTCGTCCAGCGCACGCCGGCACCTTTCACCAGCACGCTCGTCGACAACCGGCCGCCGGCGGCCGAGATGATCGCCCTGTCTACTGCCTCGTCGAAGACGCTCACGTTCTCGCAGCCGGTGAACAACCTGTTCTTCGCGGTCGTCAGCCTCAACGGCAATGGTTACCAGTTCGACCAGGACTTCGAGATCGTCAGCACGGGCTGCGGGTACTGGGGCTGCGGCGGCCTGACGAAGGTCGACGTCGGCAACGGCCAGTTCCAGGCCAACAGCACGGGGGGTGAGCCGCACGGCGTCATCCGCTTCACGGGCGCCGTGTCGTCGATCACCTGGACCAGCCTCACCAACGAGTACTGGAACGGATTCACGGTCGGCACCTACGGCATTGCGCCCGCAATACCCGAGCCATCGACCTATGCGCTGATGGCGTTGGGCCTCGCTGCAGTCGGGATCGCGACGCGCCGTCAACGCCGCACCGGATGATCGAGCAACGACCCCAGTCGACGCACACCAGCCTCGCGGGCTACCGGCGCCGGTTCGGCTTGGAAGTCCAACGGCGGCCTCGGACAGCCACACCATGCCATCCCTGCCGCGCCGTAACAATTCGGTTGTCCACAGTGGGTGTGGATAACCTTGTGTGAAACCGGTTGATGCTTCAGACGGATTGGCGTCTTTCGTAGCACCGCCGTTGCAGTGCTGCATAAGGCAGCAACCCACGGCCATCCGGCGCATACATCCGCAAAAGCAGCGCTCCGCATCCACGCGGGTGGGCTCGGTGCCGTTGCCGGTGTTCTGCGACATCGCCTTGTCAGCGCGGCGAGTGACGTCAGGCCCATCCCTTCGCTGGCGTCCACGCATGCAGCCATATCGTGCTCCTGTCGTATTGCTGTCAGGCCAGTTCCAGCCCTGCTTGCCGCGCCCCGCACAGGCCGTGCGCGGCCTGGCCGGCGGCGTGCTGCTCGGCTGGGGGGCGATGACGGGACTGGGCTGCACCGTGGGCAACCTGCTGTCGGGCACCATGGCCGGCGCAGTGTCCGGCTGGGTCTTCGGGCTGTCGACCCTGGTGGCGGTGTGGGCCGGCCTGAAGGCCGGTTGGGCGCCCCGCCGGCGCTGACATGGCTGCGCAGCCTACGCCCGGTGCGCCTGGTTCAGGCGCCGCTCCACGCGTGCCTGCAGCCGCTCGAACGCAAAGCTCAGCAGCCAATAGATCGCCGCGGCCATCAGGTAGATGGGCAGCGGCCGGAAGGTGATCGCGATCACCTCCTTGGCTGCCAGCATCAGCTCGGTGACGGTGATCACCGACACGAGAGAGGTGTCCTTGATCAGGCTGATCAGCGTGTTGCTCATGCCGGGCACCGCGGTGCGCAGGGCCTGCGGCAGCACGACGAAGCGCAACGTCTGCGGGTAGGTGAGGCCCAGGCTGTATCCGGCCGACCACTGCCCCGCCGTCACGCCCAACAGCGCGCCCCGCAGCGCTTCGGACAGGTAGGCCGCGGCGTTCAGGCTCAGCGCGAGCGTGCCGGCCGCCACGGGTGAGAACTCGATGCCGACGCTCGGAAGCCCGTAGTAGATGAGGAACACCTGCACCAGCAGCGGGGTGCCGCGCATCATGCTGACGTAGGCTGCGGCCAGGCGTTGCAGCCACGGCCAGGGCACGATGCGCGCGATGGCGAGCGGAAAGCCCAGCAGCGTGCCGCCCAGCATGGCGGCGACGGCGAACAGCAGCGTGTAGCCCGTGCCGCGCAGCAGCACCGGCAGCGCGTCGTTCAACAGATCAAGAAGGTTCATGGCTCGTCACCCGAGGCGAAGCAGAAAAGCAGAATCCCCGCTCGGCGGGGATTCTCGTTGCAGGCGCCCCAAGGGCCGGGCGGCGGCGCTTCAGCGCTGCGCGGGCGGCTTGCTCACGTCGGTGCCGAACCACTTGACCGACACCGCCTTGAAGGTCCCGTCCCTGAAGGCGTCTTCCAAGGCCTTGTCGAGCGCGGCCTTCAGTTGCGGATTGCCCTTGACCAGCGGGATGGCGTTCTTGTCGGCCTCGCCGACCACCGCGCCCACGCGGATCGGCAACGGTGAATTCTTCACCAGGTAGGCCGCCATCAGGCTGTCGTTCAGCGCGGCATCCACGCGCCCGGCCGCGAGGTCGGCCAGGTATTCCGGTGCGCCGGGGTAGCTGCGCACCTCGACCCCGGCGGTGGCCTTGGCCTTCTGCTCGAAGTTGCTGCCCTGCCCCACGCCGAGCTTGTGGCCCCTCAGTGCTTCCAGGCTCTTCCATTCGCGCTTCTCGTCCTTGCGCACGATGAGCTGCGGCGCCGAATAGACGTAGGGCACCGTGAAGTCGAAGGTTTCCTGGCGCTTGGCGGTCACGCCGACCTGGTTGACGATCACGTCGTACTTGCCCGCGGCCAGCCCGGCCAGGATGCCGCTCCATTCGACCGTCACGAACTCGGCCTTCACGCCGAGCTTCTGCGCGACGAGCTTCGCCACGTCGACGTCAAAGCCGGCCAGTTCGCCCTTGTCCTTGTAGTTGAATGGCGGGTAGGTGCCTTCGACCGCCACGCGCAGCGTGCCTCGGGACTTGACGGAGTCGAGCAGGTCGGCGGCCTGCGCGCTGGTGGCTGCACTCGCGGCGACGGCACCAAGCAGCAGGAGAATCGAGGTCTGGGTGTTCTTCATACAGAGGCAGTTTTCTGGGGGGCATGCACGTTAGCGCTAAAAGGTGCCCTGAACAAGGAAGGAAAGTAACTGTCCTTCATCGCAGCGGCCCGGCCCGCGGTCTCATCCACCATTGCCGAAACGATCTGCACCAGCCGCCGCAGCCTGACCTTCCGCTAGGAGGTCCATTCGTAGTTGAACCGCCCCGGGTTTTTTGAGGAGGCTCCACCCTTTGAGAGGATGGAGCCATGAAGAAGTCAGTGAAGTTTTCGCCCGAGGTCCAGGAGCGGGCGGTGCGGATGATCGCCGAGGCGCAAGGCCGGCACGACTCGCAGTGCGCTGCCATCAAGTCTATTGCGGCCAAGATCGCCTGCACGGCCGAGACGCTGCGCCGCTGCGTGCGCGGCGCTGGCCTGCCGAACGGATGAGCAAGCGTTCAACCACGCAGGTCGGAACTAGAAGGGGCGGTCGTCGTCGCGCACAGGCAGGCCGTGGCCCTGCGCCCACTCCTTGGCCTTGGCGCGCGCCGCAGCGCCGAGGTGCCGCATCGAAGCCGGGAAGTTCGCCTCGTCCCAAGGCATGACGCTCAGACCTTCCTACGGCCCACGGTCTGCGCCAGCAAAAGTTGTTGGTCGTTGCCCAGGCCCATCGCCTTGGTCAGCGCATCACGGTCGAACCACGCGCGCACCACCGTCGCCAACCCGACCGAGGCGCAGAACAGGTAGACGTTCTGCGCCATTGCGCCCGCGGCTGCGCAAGCGTACGCGGTGCGCCGCCGGCACCATGTCCATGCGCCCATGGTCGCCGACATAGACGAGGTCCAGTGCCGCGTCGTCGACGAAGTCCTGGTAGCCGGTGACACGGCGTACGTCGCTGGTCTCGGGGAGTTGCAGCTCGTGTGCCACCGGCTCGTAAAGGTACAGGCCTTGCGGCATGGCGGCGTAGAGCAGCACCTCCTGCGCGTTCATCGCGCTCGGTGTGGTGCGCCCACCCAGCGCCGGGCGGTTGACGCCCGCGGCGGCCCACAGCAGGTCGGACAAGGTCTGCTCGTCCAGCGCCGTGGGCGCGAACTCGCGCAAAGACTGGCGTCGCGCCAGCGCTTCCATCAACGGCAACCCGCCCTCGCGGTGCGGCGGCGGCAAGGCGAGCGTCTGTTTCGCATCACCCACCGACGGACGCGGCGGGTTGTGGCCCATCAAGCCCAGGGCCAGCTTGGTCAGCGTGTTCATCGTCGCTACCTCCGGTCGATCAGAAGCAGCCTAGGCGCAACGCGCCGCAGTGGCTTTGATGAGCCTCAAGCCCATCCTGATCAGCACCACGACACCGTGCGGTCGGCACTGACCTGCCCAACATGGCCACCGGTCTCGATGGCTTCACCCGCCTAGCGCCGCCGTCATCTCCGGCACGGCCGTGAACAGGTCCGCCTCGAGGCCATAGTCCGCCACCGCGAAGATCGGCGCCTCGGGATCCTTGTTGATCGCGACGATCACCTTTGAATCCTTCATGCCCGCCAGGTGCTGGATCGCACCCGAGATGCCGGCCGCGATGTAGAGCTGCGGTGCGACGATCTTGCCCGTCTGCCCGACCTGCCAGTCGTTGGGCGCGTAGCCCGCGTCCACCGCCGCCCGGCTCGCGCCGAGCGCCGCGCCGAGCTTGTCCGCCAGCGGGGTCAGCACCTCGTTGAACCGGTCGCTGCTGCCGAGCGCCCGCCCGCCCGAGACGATGACCTTGGCCGCCGTCAGCTCAGGCCGGTCGCTGCGGGTCACCTCGCGGCCGACGAAGGCGATCTGGTCGCTCGCCGGCGGCACCTCCACCGTCTCGACCGGCGCCCTGCCGCCTTCGGCGGCTGCCGGATCGAAGCCGGTGGTGCGCACGGTGATGACCTTGACCCGGTCGGCGCTTCGCACCGTCGCGATCGCGTTGCCGGCGTAGATCGGCCGCTCGAAGGTATCGGGCGCATCGACCTGCGTGATGTCGCTGATCTGTGCGACATCGAGCTTGGCGGCCACGCGCGGCGCGGCGTTCTTGCCGGCCGCCGTCGCCGGGAAGAGGATGTGGCTGTAGTCGCCGGCGAGCTGCAGCACGACGGCGGCGACGTTCTCGGCCAGCCCCTCGGCGAGGCCGGCGCTGTCGGCGTGCAGCACCTTGGCGACGCCTTGCACGGCCGCGGCCTGGCGCGCGACCTCGCCGGCGTTCTGCCCGGCGACGAGCACGTGCACGTCCGGCGCACAGGCGAGCGCGGCGGTGACGGTGTGGAGCGTGGCGCCCTTCAGCTGGGCGTGGTCGTGCTCCGCGATAACGAGTGCGGTCATGGTGTTCCGTTCTTCCTCAGATGACTTTGGCCTCGGTCTTCAGCCTCGTGACGAGCGTCGCCACGTCCGGCACCTTCACCCCTGCGTGGCGCTTCGCCGGCTCCGCCACCTTCAGGGTCTTCAGCCGCGGCGCGACGTCCACGCCGAGGTCCGCCGGCGTCACCACCTCCAGCGGCTTCTTCTTCGCCTTCATGATGTTGGGCAGCGTCACGTAGCGCGGCTCGTTGAGCCGCAGGTCCGTCGTCACGACGGCCGGCAGGTGCAGCGCCACCGTCTCCAGGCCGCCGTCGACCTCGCGGCTGACGACCGCCTTGCCATCGGCCAGCTCGACCTTGCTCGCGAAGGTCGCCTGCGGCCAGTCCGCCAGGGCGGCCAGCATCTGCCCGGTCTGGTTGCAGTCGTCGTCGATCGCCTGCTTGCCGAGGATGACGAGCGCGGGCTGCTCCTTGTCGGCCAGCGCCTTCAGCAGCTTGGCCACGCCCAGCGGCTCCAGCGCCTCGGGCGTCTCGACCAGGATCGCCCGGTCCGCGCCGATCGCCATCGCGGTGCGCAGCGTCTCCTGGCACTGCGTGACCCCGCAGGACACCGCGACGATCTCCGTCACACCGCCCTTCTCTTTCAGCCTCACCGCCTCTTCCACCGCGATCTCGTCGAACGGGTTCATCGACATCTTCACGTTGGCGGTGTCCACCCCCGTGCCGTCGCCCTTCACACGGACCTTCACGTTGTAATCGACGACGCGCTTGACTGCGACCAGGATCTTCATGGAAAGCACCTTCACGACACTGCGTGGCTCGATGCGACGTCGTACGCCGCGGGGTTCAGGAGGTTGCTCGCTCGCGTGCCGGTGAAGTGCGAGCGAAGCCCGTCGAGTGCCAGCATGCCCATGGCGCTTCTCACCTCCCGGGTGGCGCTGCCGATGTGGGGCAGCAGCGTGCTGTGGGGAAGCGCCAGCCACCGCCGGTCGATCGCCGGCTCCCGCTGGAACACGTCGATGCCCACGGCACCGACCTGGCCCGCATGGACCGCTTCGAACAACGCCGACTCGTCGATCAGCTCGCCCCGCGCGATGTTGACGACCATCGCCCCACGGGGCAGCAAGGCGAGCCGCCGGGCGTCCAGCGAGTGCCGCAGCGCGGGGGTCGACGGCGCGCACACGCACAGCACGTCGCTGCTCGGCAGGAGATCCTCCAGCGTTTCGTGGAACGCCCCGCCCCTCTCCAGCTCGGCCGGCAGGCGCGACCGGTTGTGGTAATGGATCGCCATGCCGAACGCCGCGGCCCGCCTGGCCACTGCCTGCCCGATGCGGCCCATGCCGAAGATCCCCAGCCGCATGACGTTCAGCGACCGGCCCAGGTAGTGGCTCGGGGCCCATCGCCCCCACCGCCCCTCGCGCAGGGAGGCCTCCGCGCCCGTCGTGTTCCGGGCCGCGGCGAGCACGAGGAACATGGCCAGGTCCGCGACGGCCTCGGTCAGCACGTCGGGGGTGTTGAAGACCGGGATCCCCCGCCGTGTCGCCGCCGACACATCGACATGGTCGAACCCGACGGAGTGCGTGGCGATGGCCTTCACGCTCGCCGGAAGACGCTGGATCATGGACGCGTCGAGCTTGTCACCGGGCATCACCAGCAGGGCATCGAAGCCCGCGGCCTCGTCGATCAGCCGCTCGCCGATGGCATCGCCCTCGCGCCACACCTTCAGATCGAACTCCCGCTGCGCGCGCTCGAGCACGTCGGGGGTGGGGACACCTGTGGCCAGGAGTCGTGGTCTCGCGTGGAGGGAATGGGTACTCATGGGGGATGAAGCCTTCATGCGGCAAGGCGCATGACGATGGGTGAAAGAACCACAAAAACGAGGGTGGAGACCAGCACGGCGCCTGCGGCCACGTCGCCCTGGCCGCTGAAGCGCTGCACGTAGATCGCGCTGACCACGGCGACCGGCATCGCCAGCTGCAGCGCCACCACGCTGGCCGTCAGCGGCGGCACTTGCAGGAAGTACACGACGACCGCACCCGCCGAGAGCCCGGCGATCAGGCGCACGGCACCGAGCACGGCCCCCCGCCAGAGGCCCGCCCTCGAGGCCGTCAGGAGCGCATGGCCGAGGCTCACGAGCATCAGCGGCACGGCCAGGGATCCGACCAGCCGGGCCGACTCCAGCAGCGGCGCGGGGAGCTGCACGCCCGACAAGCGGACCAGGATGGCGAGGAGACAAGCGATCGCCACGCCCTTGGGCCAGCGGTGCCCTTCCCTTCCTCCCCCGCTGGTGAACCACACGCCGAGGGTGTGCTGCACCATCGAGTTGATCGCGAAGAACGCGACCGCGATCGTCAAGCCGACGTCGCCGAAGGCGAGGTGGGCGATCGGCAAGCCGAGGTTGCCCGCATTCGGAAACGTCGCCGCGGCCGTGAACGCGCGCACCGGCCACTTGAAGGCCGCCAGCGCCGCCGCACTGACGGCGGCCGACACGGCCAGCCCGACCCCGGTGGCGATCGCGACCTCGCCGAGCTGCGCGTTGTCCAGGTGCGTCGTCACCAGCGTGTGGAAGACCAGGGCCGGCGTGCTGACCACCGTCGCCAGGCGGGCGACGAAGTCAGCCGGGTAGGCCGTCCCTCGCCGGGCCCAGAACGCACCGATGCCGGCACAACAGACGACGGGCAGGAGCAGCGCGGCGAACTGGGCGTAAGCGGCAACCAAGCCCTGGACAGTCATGCGGCATGCGCCTGGGCCGTCCGCTGCGGCGCCTTGTTCAGCAGCATGTCGGCAGCGCGCTCCGCGATCATCAGGACCGTGGCATTGGTGTTGGTCGACGTGACCGTCGGCATGATGGAGCCATCGACGATGCGCAGGCCCTGGATGCCGTGGACGCGGAGCTCGCTGTCGACGACGCAGCCCTCGGAGGCATCGGGCCCCATCCGGCAGGTCCCGACGCCGTGGTAGACGGTCGATCCGTTGTCGCGTGCGTATTTCAGCAGCGCCTCGTCGGCCACCGCCTGCGCGCCGGGCAGCGTCTCGTTGACCACGTAGGGCGCCAGCGAAGGCTGCTCGGCCAGCCGCCGTCCGATGCGCAGCCCTTCCACCACCGTGGCCCGGTCGACGGCATGGCTGAGGTAGGCCGGGTCGATGACCGGCGCGCTGCCCGGATCCTTGGAGGTCATGTGCACCGACCCGCGGCTTTCAGGCCGCATCTGCCAGACGCCCAGCGACAAGCCCGGCAGGTCCTCGAGCTCGCCGATCCGGCCTTCCTTGAAGCTCCCCGGCGCGATCACGCACTGGATGTCGGGACGATCGGCCAGCCCGGTGGAAGCAAAGACGCCGACCACCGCCGCGCTGTAGGTCAGGATGCCGCTTCCGGAGAGCACGTACTTCGCGACTTCACCGGCAAGCGCCGCCCCGTGCGCACGCTCGTTGGCGGTCGCTATGCCCTTGATGCGGAAGCACAGCCGGGTGACGTAGTGATCCTGCAGGTTCTTGCCGACGCCACGCAGCGCCACCTGGGTCGCAATCCCCGCGTTGTCGAGCACGTCGGGGTCTCCGACGCCGCTGAGTTCGAGCAGCCGGGGCGTCCCGATGACACCCGCGCTCAGGATCACTTCCTTGCGTGCCTTGATCACGGTCACGCGGCCGTCGGCATGACGGCACTCGATGCCCACGGCCCTGCGCGCGGGGCCCTCGCCCTCGATCAGCACGCGCAGGACCTGCAGCCCGGTCCGCACCGCCAGGTTCGGCCGGCCGGCCACGGGCCAGAGGTAGCCCCGTGCGGCGCTGGAGCGCACACGACCCTGCCGCGTCTGCTGGTAGTACCAGATCGAGGGGCCCCGCGTGGTGGCGTTGGGGTCATCGAGGAACTCGAGCCCGAGCTCCTGCCCCGCCTTGACCACTTGCGCGCACACCGGCGGCGGGGCCAGCACGCGCGTCACCTTGATGGGGCCGTCATGCCCTCGGCGCGGGTCGGCGCCGTCCTGCCATGTCTCGCACTTGATGTAGTAGGGCAGGCAGTTCTCGTAGGACCAGCCCTGCGCGCCCTGCGCCTCCCAGCCGTCGATGTCCGACGGCAACGGCCGGACGTACAACAGGCCGTTGATCGAACTCGAGCCGCCCAGCCCCCGCCCTCGCGGAAACAGGATCTGGCGCCCGCCCGTCTCCGCGCCGGGGGCCGTCTTGTAGCTCCAGGTGATCTCCGGGTGGTCGAGGAGCCGCATGAAGCCGGCGGGGATGTGGATCATGGGATGCCGGTCCCGGCCGCCCGCTTCCACCAGTTGCACCTGGCTCGTGCCATCGGCGGACAAGCGGTTCGCGAGCACGCAACCTGCGGTCCCTGCACCCACGATGACGTAGTCGGTCAGCTCGACCGGTTCGGACGACGCCATGCCGGTCACCCCGCCACGGCTGCAGCGGACGCAGCGTCTTTCACCGCCACGCGTGCGCCTTTGACCGTGCCCTGTGCGAGCAGCCCTTCGATCTCGGCCGGCGTGAAACCGAACTCGCGCAGGACCTCCTCGCTGTGCTGGCCCAGCACCGGCGGCGGCCGCTGCACCGACACCGGCGTCGCCTGGAAGTTGATCGGGTTGGCCAGGTTGGTCAGGGCACCGGCGACCGGGTGGTCGAGGTGGAGCAACGCACCCGTGTGCTTGATCTGCGGGTCGGTGGTGAGCGCGGTGTGGTAGTCCTGCACCGCGGCGCAAGGAACGTCGGCCTCCGACAGCGTGTGCACCCAATGGGCGGCGGGGTGCTTGACGAACTCGTCCTCGAGGATGGCGTCCAGCAGGTGCCGGTTCGCGGTGCGCTGCGTGTTGTCGGTGAAGCGCTCGTCGTCCAGCAGGTCCGGGCGGCCCAGCACGCGGCAGAGGTTGGTCCAGAACTTCTCGGTGAAGCAGGCGGCAAAGAAGAACTTGCCGTCGGAGCCTTCGTAGTTGCGGTAGGGCACCATCGTCGGGTGGCCGCTCCCGAGCCGGGACGGCGACTTCCCGCTGCGGATCGTCTCGCCGTCACGCGGAATCGTGCTGAACAGGGCGGCCCCCAGCAAGGAGGTGTCGATGGCCTGGCCGACGCCGGTCCGCTCGCGGTGCAGCAAGGCCGTGCTGATGCCGAGCGCGAGCATCGCGGCCGCGCCGAAGTCGGGCAGCGGGGCCCCGAGGCGTACCGGCAGGCCTTCGGCCTCGCCCGTCATGTCCATCAAGCCGGCGACCGCCTGCACGATCGGATCGTTGGCAGGCCATCCCGCGTAGGGGCCGCTCTGCCCGAACGCCGAAGCGCTGGCATAGATGATCCCCGGGTTCACCGCGCGAACCGCCTCGTAGCCGATGCCGAGCCGGTTCACCGTGCCGGGCCGGAAGTTCTCGACGATGACGTCCGCCGTCTTGGCCAGGCGCAGGAAAACGGCCTTGCCTTCCGGCGATTTCAGATCGAGCCGGAGGCTGCGCTTGTTCCGGTTCTGCGACATGAACTGGACGCTCTCGCCGTTCACGAACTGGTTGCCCAGGTCGCGTGCCAGGTCGCCCTTCCCGGGTTCTTCGATCTTGATCACGTCGGCCCCCATGTCGCCCAGCAGCATGGTGCCGACCGGCCCGGCCGTCATGACGCTCAGATCGAGAATGGTGTAGCCGCTCAGCGGCAGGGACGAGGTCTGTTCAGGCATGATGATCTGTCTCCGGTGTATCGGCGTGGGTTCAGTCGGCGGCCGGATAGGCCAGCGGACTGAAGCGGCTGCGCCCGTCTTCGCCGCGTGTCTGGACGAAGGCGTGTCCGTAGTGGGCGTCGTCCTTGTCCGGGTAGTCGGTCCGCAAGTGGCCGCTGCGTGTCTCCTTGCGCGCGAGGCAGGCCTCCAGGATGAGCGACGCCGTGGTCGCCATGTTCTGCAGCGTCAGGATCGACGACAAGGTGTCCGGCGTGGCGCCGCCGGCCTCGGTCACGTCGGTCTCGATGCGCTTGGCCAGCGCCAGCGCCTCGGTCAAGCCCGCCTCGTTCTTCTCGACGAGGGCGTGGCGCTGCATCGCGGCTTGCAGTGCCCGGGCGCTCTCCTCGGCCCGCAGGCCGGGATTCGGCGCCAGCGCCCGGCGCAGCCGGTCGACCACCCCATCGACGGCAAGCGCCGACGAGGCCTGGTCGCCGGCCAGCGCCGCGCGGCCGGCGGCGTCGCCGGCACGATGCCCGAACACCTGGCCTTCGGCGAGGGAGTTGCCGCCCGGACGATCCGGCCCGCGGACACCGCCGGACAGCTCGCCGATCACGTGCACGCCGGGGAGGGTCGACCGTGCATCCGCGTCGACCATCCGGACGCCGCCGTTGAGGCACTGGAACGCGATGCCCACGTCCATCAGGTCGGTGGTCGGATCCACGCCGTTGGCCTTCATCCAGCGCATCGTGTTCGGGATCGTTGCTTCCATCCGGTCGAGCGGCACGTGGGCCAGCGACAGGTGGATCGTCCCCCGCGGGGTGCCACGCCCGGCCGCGATCTCGGCAGCGATGGCGATGTCGAGGTACCGCGAGACGTTGCTGACCGTGAACGGGAAGACCTTCTCGTCCATCACTTCCGCTTCGGTCACGCCCTCGGGGAGGTAGTCGGCGAGGAATTCGTGCCCTTGCCCGTTGGTCAGCTTCGGATGCAGCACAAAACACGACTTGGAGAACAGCTGCACGTAGGGATGGACCAGCGCGGGGCCGAACTGGTGGAACTCCATGTTGACGAGCTCGGCACCTGCCCGGTACATCACGGCCTGCGCGTCGCCGGTCATCTCGCTGGTCGAGACCTGCTGCGAGAAGAGACCGTGCGCACCGCCCGTGCCGAGCACGATCGCCTTGGCACGGACCACCAGCCAGCGGCGCGCGGCCGAGTCGAACGCCAGCACGCCGGCTGCGCGGCCTTGTTGATCGAGCAGCACATCGACCAGGCCGGCGGGCGCCCTGACCTTCACGCCGCGTTCGAGGGCCTGCGCGTTCAGCGCCGCCACGAAGGCCTTGCCCGTCTTCCCGGAAACGCCGAGCGCCCGCGCGTAGCTGCCGAAGTCGCTCTGGATCAGCTTGTAGTCGGTCGATCGGCCGGCCACCTGCTTGTCCGCCGAAAGGCGGTCGAAGGCCACGCCGTACTCGATCAGATCCGCAATGCGCTTCGGCGCGTCTTCCGCCAGCACACGCACCAGGTCCCGGTCGATGAACCCGCTGGCGGCAGCCATCGTGTCGCGGTAGTGGACCTCGGGGCCATCGGCCACGTCGCCGTAGCCGGAGGCGCCCATGCTCATGATCTCGCTCGCACCGTGGACCGTGCTGCCCCCGGTGCCCAGCGGGGCCTTGGACAGCACCAGAACCTCGGCACCGGTGAGCCTGGCCGACAGCGCAGCACGTGATGCGGCGCCGCCGCCGCCGACGATGGCGACGTCCGTTTCGAGCTGCTCGACATCGAGACCGAGCGCCTGGAGTTGTTCGACGAACTTGTTGATCATGTGACTGCTCATGACTTGAGGGCGCGCGCGACGATGTTGCGCTGGATCTGGTTGGTGCCGCCGAAGATCTGGAAGAGCTTCGATTCGCGGTAGTGGCGCTGCATCGCGTACTCCATGGCGTACCCGTTGGCGCCCATGATCTGTAGGCCGTCGGTGGCCACCTTGACGTACACGTCGGAGGCGAAGTACTTGGCCTGCGACGACTCGGCGTCGCACGGGTGGCCGTCGACGAGCAGCTTCGCCGCGCGGTAGGCCATCATGCGCGCCGCATCGACCTGCGTCTGCATGTCGACCAGCATGTGCGAGACCGCCTGGAAGTCGAAGATCGGCTGGCCGAACTGCTTGCGGTCCAGGGCATACCAGCGCGCCAGGTCGACGGCCGCCTGGGCGGCACCGGCGCACATGGCCGCCAGCGCCACCCGCTCCTTGGCCAGCACGGCGGTCAGGCGCTTCCAGCCCATGTGCAGCTCGCCGACCATCAGGCGCCTGGGAACACGCACGCCGACGTAGTTGACTTCACAGGTGCGGATCGCGCTGCCGCCCAGCAGGTCGATGGGACGGATCTCCAGGCCGGGCGCATCGGTCGGCACCAGGAACAGGCTGATGCCGTTGTGCTTCTTCGCCTCCTTGTCGGTCCGGACTGCGGTCAGGATGTACTTGGCCTGCAGGGCACCGGTGATCCACATCTTGGTGCCGTCGATGACGAAGTCGTCGCCGTCGGCCACGCCGCGGGTGGTCAGGGAGGCGGCGTCCGATCCGGAGCCGTTCTCGCTGAGCGCAAAAGCCAGCCAGCCCTGCCCCTGGCTCAGCGCCGGCAGGACGTCGGACTTGATCTCCTCGCTGGCGAATCGGGCGACGGCGCCGCCGACCATGTTGATGTTCGCGTTCCAGAACCGGCTCAGCGCCACGCTGTAGTACGCGGCGATCTCGAGGAACGCGGTCATGTCCATGTAGTCGCCGATGCCGCCGTAGGCTTCCGGCAGGGTCAGCGCGAACCACCCCTGCTCCACGCCGACGTCGATCAGCGCCTGGGGGAAACGCTTCTCCTCGTCGCACTTGCCGATGTACTCGGGGCTGGCGTGCTTGGAGAGGACACGATGGATGCTGCGACGAAACTCGAACTGCTCGTCGGAGAGATAGGGCCGCAGGTCGTTTCGTTCGAGCAGCGCCAGGGTGTAGGCAGGATTCATGGTTCTGGGGTCCAGTGCGGTTCAGCGCGGATCAGCCGACAGTGGCCAACCGGTCCGTCAGGGCGATGCTGCGAAGCATCGAGGACCGGCTGCGGGCGCCGGCCACGAGGAACGCCAGGTCCGATCCGCTGAGGATCAAACGTGCGCCCTTGCCGACGTACTCTGCCATCAGCGCTTCGTCGTAGACGCCGCCGACGCCGCAGAACTTGCCGTGACGCCGGCAGGCGGCGAACACCGCGTCGAGCGTGGCCTTGACGGAAGGGTGCCCCAACTGGCCCGGCACGCCGAGCTCGGCCGCCATGTCGGTGCAACCTACCAGCAGCGCGTCGATGCCCGGCACGGCCGCGATCTCGTCGACGTTGTCCCGCCCCTCGATGGTCTCGATCATGGCCACCACCAGGGTTTCCGCATTGATCAGCGCCACGGTCTCGGGCACCGGCAGCGGCATGAAGCGGGTCTGCGGCAGCATCCCCGGGATCGAACGATGGCCGAGCGGCGTGAAGCGGCAGAACGCCACGACCGCGCGGGCCTGCTCCACCGTGCTCACGTGGGGAATCACGATGCCCTGGGCGCCGGTGTCCAGCAAGCGGGTGCTGTGGAACGCTTCGTGGGCGGGCACGCGGATCATCGGCGTGACGCCCACGGCGAGCGCGGCCTGGCAGATCTGCGCGGCGGTGTCGACGCTCATGGAGTTGTGCTCCATGTCGATGAAGAGCCAGTCGAAATCGCAGCTCTGGGCGATCTGCGCAATGTCGACGGTCCGCGCTTGGCGCAGCCCCATGCCGAGTGCGAGTTCTCCCTGCTGCAGGCGAGCCTTGGCGTGGTTGGCGATGACTTTCATGGAAGGTGGCCCTTTGAGCGAAGCAGCGCGTCTTACTCGGCTTCAGCCGGCATCGCGACGTTGATGAACTTGGAGTCGAGGTAGTCGCGGATGGCGTGGGGACCGCCCTCGCGACCGTAGCCGCTGTCCTTCGACCCGCCGAATGGCGTCTCGGCCGTGGAAGCGACAAAAGTGTTGACGCCGATCACCCCGGCCTCGAGCCGGTCCACGGTGGCGTGGGTCTTGGCCAGCGACCGGGTGAAGACGTAAGCCGCCAGCGCGAAGGGCAGCCGGTTCGCTTCGGCGATCACTTCGTCGAGCGTGGCGAACGGCGCGATCGTCCCGATCGGCCCGAACGGCTCTTCGTTCAAGACACTGGCACTCGGCTGGAGCTGCGTCAGCCACGTCGGGGCGTAGAAGTAGCCTCGGTCGAGGCCCTGCGGCCGCGTTCCGCCGGTGATCACGCGGGCGCCCGTGCTGACGGCCTCGTCGACCATCTTCTCGATCGCCTCGCGCCGCCGGGCGGTGGTCAGGGGGCCCAGGTCGGTGACGTCGTCCAGAGGCGACCCGACCGTCAGGGCGCGCGTCGCCTCGGCGAGCTTCTCCTCGACCTTCGCCGCGATGGATTCGTGGACGTAGAACCGGGTCGGGGAGGCGCAGACCTGCCCGGCATTGCGGAACTTGCCCTGTGCAGCCAGCTTCGCGAAGGCGTCGATGTCCGCGTCGGCGTGCACGATCACCGGCGCGTGTCCGCCGAGTTCCATGCTCACACGCTTCAGCGTGGCCGCGGACTGCGCGACGATCTGCCGTCCCACGGGCACCGACCCGGTGAAGCTGACCTTGGCCACACGGGCGTCGTCCATGATGGCGGGAGTGACGTCGGCCGGCCGCCCGATGACGAGGTTGATCGAGCCCGGCGGAAAGCCCGCGTCCTGGAAGCACTTGACCAGGGCCATCGTCGCCCCCGCCGCTTCACTGGACGGGCGGATGACGAGCGTGTTGCCGGCGGCCAGCGCCGGCGCCATCTTGCGGGCGAGCAGCAGCAGCGGGAAGTTCCAGGGCACGAAGGCGGCCACCACACCCAGCGGCTCCATGTGCACCAGGTAGCGGTCGCCCTTGACGCGGCTCTCGTAGCTCTGCCCGAAGATGCGCCGCGCCTCGTCCGCGAACCAGTCGATCGACTCGGCGGAGGCCTTCGCCTCGCCCACGGCCTGGCGGATCGGCTTGCCCGTCTCGAGCGCGACCAGCCGCCCGAGCGACTCGGAGCGCTCGAGGATCAGCGCCGCGGCCCGCCTCAGCAGCGCAGACCGCTCCCACGCCGTGAGGGCCCGGACGGCGCCGCGCCCGCAGTAGGCGGCATCGATGGCTGCCCGCACCTGCGCCGCGCTGGCCGGCTTCACCGCCCCCAGCACGCCCTCGGTGGCCGGATTCAGCATCTCCACGCTGCCCTGTTCTCCGGGCAGCCAGGTGCCACCGATGAACTGGCCGTGCGACGAATAGTGGTCTTGAAGTTCCATGTGGGTGGCTCTGTGCTTCGACGAACACATTGTCAGGTCGGAAGCGCTGAAGTGTCAACAAACATCTATTATTTGTTTGCACTTGAAGACATGTCGCGCACACGTCGTGTAGACTGGCCACCTCCCAAGGTTTCACCTCGTGCCATGAGCAAAGTCGCCACTCGAGATGCAGAAGTGATCACCACCCGGCTCGACGAGATCCAGGATCGCGTGCGCCAGATGATCAAGGACGGCGTTCTCAAGCCGGGCGAACGTGTCAACGAGAACGCGCTCGCCACGGAACTCGGCGTGGGCCGGAACTCCGCGCGGGAAGCCCTGCGCGGGCTCGAGCGCACCGGCCTCGTGCGGATCGTCCCGAATCGCGGTGCGGAGGTGCGCAAGGTGTCGCTCGAGGCGGCGCTGGATCTCTATGACGTCCGGGCGGGCATCGCCCGGACCGCCGGAAGGCTCGTGGCGACCCGCCTGGAACCGGACGAGGAAACCGGCCTGCTGGACCTGATGCGCCAGATGGGCGATGCGCTCAACGCGCGCGACGGCGCCGCGTACCACCGCTTGAACAAGGCCTTCCACGACCTTCTGATGGCCATCACCAAGAACCCGCGCCTGATCGAGTTCAACGAGACGATCGAGACCGAGCTGAGCCTCTACATCCGCAAGGGGGTCTACACGATGGCCCAGATGCAGTTGTCGCATGCCGAGCACACCCGGCTCGTCGAGGCCGTCTGCTCCGGCAAGGTCGTCGAAGCCGCCGAGTGTTTCGAATCGCACATCCTGACGGGCAAGCAGCGGATGCTCGATACCGTCACCCGCACGCTGTCGGTGTCTTGATGGCCCCGCCTTCCTGGTCTGCACTGGTGGTGCGGGACGATCCCGCAACGGCGATCCGGCGCGTGGTGATCGACAACCCGCCCCTCGGCGTGCTGAACCAGGACGTCCGGCGCGAGCTGGGCGACGTCTTCCTCGCGACCCAGTCCGACCGGGCCATCCGTTGCCTGGTGTTCGGCAGCGGCCCGCGCAGCTTCTGCGCGGGGGCCGACCTGCGGGAGTTCGCCCTGCGCTTCGATCCGCTGGTGGCACGCGCGCACGTCGAGAACGCGCACCGCATGATCCTGGCGCTGGTCGAACTGGACGTGCCCACGATCGCGTCGATCCACGGCGCCTGCATGGGTGGGGGGCTGGAGCTGGCGCTCGGGTGCACCTACCGCATCGCTGCTCGCAGCGCCAAGCTGGCGCTGCCGGAGGTGAACCGCGGCGCCTGGCCCGGCACGGGCGGATGCCTGCTGCTGTCTCGCCAGGTGCGGCCTGCCCTGTCGAAGCGGCTGCTGTACACCGGCGAGACGCTGGATGCCTCGACCGCCTGCGCGCTGGGCGTGATCGACGAGGTGGTGGAGGACGACGCGCTCGAGGCGCGGACGCAGGCGCTGGCGCTGCAGTGGGCGAGCCAGCCCGGCTCGTCCATCCGGACGCTCACGACGCTCGTGGACCGGGACTTCCGCGCCCGCTTCCGCAGCCATCTCCAGTACGAGGCTGAATGTTTCGTTCAGGCCTACCAAACGCCGGCAGCCCGGGAGGGCTACCAGGCGTTTTTTGAGAAGCGCCCGCCGCAGTGGCAGCAGGCCTGATCGACCTGGCGTAGACCCCCTCATCCGCTCCTGTCGATGCAAAAGAGCGCCAGCGGCGCTCCGGTCGTTCGTGTCCGCTATTTTTTAGTCCTACAACGTTCTTCAAAGAGTCGGCACTTGAATTCTATTTGTTGACACTTGCGAATCGATGGATGACACTTGCTTCGTCAAAGCACGCACTACAGGAGACGCCCGACATGTCGCTCATCAAAAGATTCGCCGCCGCATGCCTTCTGGCGGGCGTGGCCGTCGGCTCGGTGGCCCAGCCCTACCCCAGCAAGCCCATCCGCCTCGTGGTCGGCTTCGCGCCCGGCGGTGCCACGGACATCCTGGCGCGGGTGTGGGCCGACGCGGCCAGCAGGGAGCTCGGGCAAACCGTCGTCGTCGAGAACCGGGCCGGCGCGGGCGGCGCCGTCGGTGCCCTGGCCGTGGCCAAGGCGCCGGCCGACGGCTACACCCTGGGGCTCGCGACGGTCGGGACCCACGCGGCCAACGTGGCGTGCAACCCGAAGGGCGGCTACGACCCCGTCCAGGACTTCACGCCGATCAGCAACCTGGCCCGGACCCCCAACGTGCTGGTGATGAACGTCGATGTGCCGGCAAGCAACTTCGCTGAACTGAAGGCCTACATCGCCAAGCAGCCGCCAGGCGGCGTCCGCTACGCCACCGGCGGGACCTGCGGCGTCCACCACCTGACCGGCGCGATGTTCTCTTCGCTGATCGGCGCCCAGTTGACGCATGTGCCGTACCGGGGCTCCGGCCCGGCGCTGACCGACCTGATCGGTGGCCAGTTGGAGCTGTTCTTCGACAGCATGCCGGGCTCGATCCAGGCGATCCAGAGCAAACGTGCCCGTCCGGTCGCGGTGGCCTGGAACAAGCGCCTGGACTCGCTGCCCGACGTGCCGACCTATGCCGAACTCGGCCTCGGCGCGATCAACGACAGCGTCTGGTACGGCCTCGTCGCACCGGCCAACCTCCCGGCCGATATCCAGGCCAAGCTCAACCAGGTGACCAGGAAGGTCATGGCACAGCCGGACGTGCAAGCGCGCGTGGCGCAGACGGGCTCTGAGCCGGTGAGCACCACGCCGCAGGAGTTCGGGGCCGAGATCAAGAAGGCCCTGGAGCGGCTCAAGGCGGTCGTCCAAAGCCAGGGCATCAAGTTCGATACCAGCGGTAGCTGATTTCGCAGTCGGCGCACAGCGCCATCATTCTTGGAGACAAACGTATGAGCTTCACGGTTCAGAGCTTCTGCCGACCGCTCGGCAGTGTCCTCGGCGCAGGCCTGATCGGCATGGCGATGCTGCTGGGTTCGACGGCGAACGCGCAGGACGCCAAAGTCCTCCGCCTGTCGTTCGTCAACGTCAAGGAGCACCCGCACGGCGTCGGTGCCGAGCGCTTCGCCGAACTGGTCAGCAAGAAGAGCGGCGGCAAGCTGCAGGTTCGCCTGTACCCGGGTGGCACGCTGGGCAGCGACATGCAGGTGATTTCGTCCCTGCAGGGAGGAACGATCGACCTCTCCGTCATGGTGCCGGGCTCGTTGGCCGGTGTCAGCAAGGAATTCGGGCTGTTCGACCTGCCATTCATGTTCCGCAGCGCGACGGAGGCCGATGCGGTGCTCGACGGTCCCTTCGGCACGAAGCTGATGGACATCCTGCCCGGCAAGGGCCTGGTGGGGCTGAGTTTCTGGGACCACGGCTTCCGCAACTTCACCAACAGCAAGAAGCCGATCGCGACGGTCGAGGACTTCCAGGGCCTGAAGGTCCGGGTGCAGCAGATCCCGATCTACATCGACATGATGCGTGCGCTCGGCGCGAACCCCGTGCCCCTGTCGTTCCCCGAGCTGTACGGCGCGCTGGAAAGCCGCGCGGTGGACGGCCAGGAGAATCCGCTGACCTCGATCGTCGGCTCGCGCCTGCACGAGGCCCAGAAGTTCCTCTCGATCACGCGCCACACCTACAACCCGTTGCTGGTGGTCGGCAGCAAGCGCTCGTGGGACAAGCTCAGCGAGGCCGATCGCAAGATCCTCCTGGAGGCGGCCAACGAGGCCAAGCCGTATCAGCGGCAGTTCTCGCGTGATGCGGAGGCCAAGGCCCAGGCGGTGATCGAGGCTGCCGGCGTCAAGGTCAACGAGCTGGCGCCCGCCGAGATCGAGCGCATGCATCAGAAGGTGCGGCCCGTCTCGGACAAGTTCGCGGCCGATGTCAACGCCGCCCTCGTCGCGGATCTGCGCGACCAGATCGCCAAGGCACGCGCCGCGACTTCGTCCCCTCGGCCATGACCGACGCGCCGCCCCTCACGCCCCGGCCTCGGGTCATCGGCTTCGTCGGACTGGGCCTGCTGGGCCTGGCGCTGGCGCTGCGGCTGCGCGCGAAGGGCTTCGAGCTGGTGGGCTGGAACAGGGAGCCGCATCGCCTGGACGCGCTGGCGCACGCGGGCGGCTCGATCGCAGCCACGCCCCGCGAGGTGGCCGAGCGCGCCGACATCCTGTGCCTGTGCGTCCTCGACGGCAACGCCGTCCGCGACGTGGTCTTCGGCCCTGACGGCTTGTCCGCCGCGCCGGCCAACGGCAAGCCCATCCTGGACTTCTCGACGGTCGACCCCGAAGAGACCGTCGCCATCGCCCGGCGCGCCGCGGCGCTCGGGTTCACCTGGATCGACGCACCCGTGTCGGGCGGGCCGGCCGCCGCCGCCGTCGGGGGCCTCACGGTGATGGTCGGTGGCGAGGACGCGGCCATCGACCGCGTCCAGCACGTGCTGGACGCCGTCGCGTCGCGCGTGACCCGGCTGGGCCCCGTGGGCACCGGACAAGCGATGAAGGTCGTCAACCAGGCCCTGGTGGGCGGCACATTCGTCCTGGTGGCCGAGGCCCTGGCGCTGGCACGTGAACTCGGCCTCCCGGTCGAGGCGGTGCCTGGTTGTCTCGCAGGCGGCATGGCGGATTCCGCTGCGCTGCAGCGCGCGTGGCCCCGGATGGTGGCGGAGGAATTCGATCCGCCCACCGGCAGGGCGGCGCAGATGTTGAAAGACCTCGACGCCGTGGATCGCGCGAGCTGCGCCGCGGGCCTCGCCCTGCCCATGCTGGCGCTGGCCCGGGAACGCTATCGCCAGTACGTCGACGGCGGCGCGGGGGAACAGGAAACGGTGTCGATCGCGAGGCTCTACGGGCCTCGACGGCCTGGATAGTGGAGGCAGCGGTGTCGAGAATCTTCGGTTGGTATTGCAGAGGCCTGGAAGGCCTCATGGCGGTGATGTTGGCCATCATGGTCCTCATGGTGTTCGGGAACGTCGTGCTCCGGTACGGCTTCAACTCGGGCATCACGGTGTCCGAAGAGGTCTCGCGCTGGCTCTTCGTGTGGATGACGTTCCTCGGCGCGATCGTCGCCGTTCGCGAGCATGGTCATCTCGGCACTGACATGCTCGTCGGCAAGCTGCCTCGCGCGGGCAAGAAGCTCTGTCTGGTTGTCTCGCACCTGCTGATGCTGTATGCGACATGGCTCCTGCTGACGGGAAGCTGGCAGCAGACGGTGATCAACCTCGAAGTGGGAGCGCCCACCACAGGCGCTTCGGTCGCCATCTTCTACGCCGTCGGCGTGGTCTTCGCGGTGTCGACGGCGGTGTTCCTCTTCCACGACCTGTGGCGCGTCGCGAGCGGCCGGCTTCGTGACGAAGAGCTGGTGATGGTCCATGAATCCGAGGAACAGGCCGAGATCGACCGCATCAACGCCGAGCTGGCCCATGGTGACGCGGCCCGCGCACCGGGCACACCCGACACGAACCTGAACCCGCGCGAGCGCTGACATGACCATCGCCATCTTCCTCGGCGCGCTGCTCGGCTGCATGGCCATCGGCGTGCCCATCGCGTACTCGCTGCTGCTGTGCGGCGTCGCATTGATGTGGCACCTCGACTTGTTCGATGCCCAAATCCTGGCGCAGAACGTGATCAACGGCGCCGACAGTTTCCCGCTGCTCGCCGTGCCCTTCTTCATGCTGGCGGGCGAGGCGATGAACCAGGGCGGCCTGTCGCGGCGCATCGTCAACCTGGCCTTGACGCTGGTCGGGCACGTCAGGGGCGGGCTGGGCTACGTGGCCATCGTGTCCGCATGCCTGCTGTCGGCGCTGTCCGGCTCGGCGGTGGCGGACGCCGCGGCACTGTCCGCATTGCTCATCCCGATGATGGTCGCGGCGGGCCATGACAAGGCGAGATCGGGCGGCCTGATCGCGGCTTCCGGCGTGATCGGGCCCATCATCCCCCCGTCCATCGGCTTCGTGATCTTCGGCGTTACCGCCAACGTCTCGATCTCCAAGCTCTTTCTCGCGGGCATCTTTCCCGGCCTCCTCATCGGTGCCTCGCTCTGGTTCACCTGGTGGTGGCTGGCCCGGAAGGAGAAGATCGTTCCGCCCCCGCGGAAATCGGCGCGCGAGGTTGCCGCCGCCCTGCGGGAGGCGACGTGGGCCCTGATGCTGCCGCTCATCATCCTGGTGGGGCTGCGGTTCGGCGTCTTCACGCCGACGGAAGCCGCCGTGGTGGCGGCGGTCTACGCGCTCTTCGTCGCCACGGTCGTGTACCGCGAATTGAAGCCGCGGCAGTTCTACGGGCTCTTCGTCACGGCAGCGAAGACCAGCGCCGTGGTGATGTTCCTGGTGGCCGCCGCGATGGTGTCCGCCTGGCTGATCACGATCGCGGACCTGCCGACGATGCTGGTCGATCTGCTGGAGCCGCTGATCTCCAACCCCATGCTGCTCATGGTGCTCATCATGTTCTTGGTGATGATCGTGGGCACGGCCATGGACATGACCCCCACGATCCTGATCCTGACGCCCGTGCTGATGCCGATCGTCAAGGCCGCGGGCATCGATCCGATCTACTTCGGGGTTCTTTTCATCATCAACAACTCGATCGGGCTGATCACCCCCCCGGTCGGCGTCGTGCTGAACGTCGTCGCAGGCGTCGCGCGCATGAAGATGGACCGCATCATGGTCGGCGTGCTGCCGTTCGCGGCCGCCGAGTTCCTGATGATGTTCCTGATGGTGCTGTTTCCCGCCCTGGTCATCGTGCCGGCGCGCTTCCTTGGAGGATGACCACCGCACCCGGCGTGGTGCCGGCAGCGTGCCCCGGTGGCCAGCGCCAGCCAGCCGTAGCGCAGCAAGGGCGCGTCGGTGGCTCAACCGCCCCGCCGACCCAGCACGGCGCGCAGGGTGATTTCTTGACCCTGCCTCAGCACGCCCAGATCGACCTCGTCGCCTGGGCGGTGCGCCTGCAAAGCGTTGGTGAAGCCCTGCAGATCCCGGACATCCTGCCCGCCCAGGCGGACGAGGATGTCGCCGCGCCGCATGCCCGCGCGGTCACCCGGCGAGCCCGGCGTGACGCCGCTGAGCAGCACGCCGCGCGGCACCGGGGAGAAGTCGGGCACCGTCCCCAGGTACGCCCGCGTGCCGTCGTCCAACATGCGCGCCGGCTTCTCCTCGCCCGGCACGAACGTGAGCCGCGCTGCCGGCTCGCCGAGCGTGCGGGCGAGGCCGGCCACCATCGTGGCCACCTTGTCGATGCTTGCCGCGTCGATCTTCTGCCAGTCGTCGGTGGGCTTGTGGTAGTCGGCATGCACGTTCGTGAACAGGTGGAGCACGGGCATGCCCTGCGTGTAGAACGATGTGTGATCGCTGAAGCCGTAGCCCTCGGGATGTTCCGCCAACCGGATGCCGGCGGCGCCGGCCTGGTGCTTCAACAGGGCCTGCCACTCCCGCGCCGTCCCGACGCCGTACACGATCAGTTCGCCATCGCCCAGGCGCCCGACCATGTCCATGTTGATCATCGCGCGCGCATCGCGCAGCGGGATCGTGAGCGCGTGCACGAAGTACGCCGAGCCCAGCAGCCCGAGTTCCTCGCCGGTGAACGCCGTGAAGAGCACCGAACGCGCCGGCCGCTGCCCCTGCGCGAGCAGGGCCGCCACGCGCAGCATGGCGGAGATGCCCGAGGCGTTGTCGTCCGCGCCGTTGTGGACGGCACGTGTGTTGTCGAGCGAACTGAACGCGCCCCACCCGAGGTGGTCGTGGTGCGCGCCGACCACGATGATCTCGTGCTTCAGCGATGGATCGCTCCCCTCCAGCAGCCCGACCACGTTGCGCCCGGTTCCCGGTGGCGCGTGCGGCTGCAGCGCCGATGCCAGCGGGACCTGCTGGAAATACGAGCCGCCCTCGCCCGCACCGCGCAGCCCGATCGATGCCATGCGTGCCGCGATGAACTCGCCCGCGCAGTGCTCTCCGTCGGACCCGGACATCCGTCCTTCCAGCGCATCGTCCGCCAGGTAGCGGACCGTCGCCAGCGGCTCCGTGAAGCCGGCCGCGATCTCTGCAGGGTCGGGGCAGGCGGGCCTCGTGGCCTCTCTCGTCGCGCACCCCGGTAGGCCGCACAGCAGCACGGCGCACAGCATCGAAGCCATGCCGCCCCGAACAATTTGCAAGTTCATGAAGGGTTCCGGCTCGCCCTTCACAAGGATCGATCGCCGCAGTCGATGACGGGGGCCGAATCTTAGTGCGCTCGGCGTCCCTGAACACATGCCGCGCGCGAACCAGCCTGCCGGGCATGCTCGCCTGGGCGATGGGCGGGGCCGGCACCGCGGCGCCGTTTGTGCGGCAGACCACCGACCCGTTGTTGACCGTCACCGGCGGCCACATGCTCGAGCTCAACAACCGGATGCAGCTCATCATGGGCAACAACTTCGTGGGCGAATACCTGCCCACGCGCTCCGGGACCTACACCCGCCAGATCCGCGGCGTGGACGGTGCCGGTCGACATCGACCCGACCGGCGTACCCTCCATGGCCAGCGCCGCTGCCGCGACGACGTTCAAGCAGGGCTTCAACGGCTACGAAACCGCATCGCTGGGGCTTTATGGCGCGGCAAGCCGC
>NZ_JAZIBG010000047.1:0-750 GCF_036621135.1 Aquincola agrisoli | reverse complement strand
CGAGTTCGAGGACCGATACCATTCCAACCGCGCTGGTCAGGCCGCGATCAACGTCTGACTCAAAGCAACTGGCCTCCGCGAACTCCGGGGCGCTTCAGCACCGAGGGGAGACTTGGGTGGTCAATACCGAAGTCATCAGGCCAAGGATCTTCCCCATTGAACCGCGCAGTTTTGAGGTCACTGAGGTACCGAAGGACGACTACCTCAGTCTTGCTGTGACCTACCACGATCTGGTGGGCACTGTGCATTCGACCTCCTTGTCCGCTTTGCTCCTTCCGTAAGGACAACGAACGTGCGGCTGCGAAGGGACGTGTCAGATACCTCCGTCAATACAAGACGGCGTCGGGTGCTGGTGGTGCCTGACTGGCTAGCCCAAACTGATTACTCTTCGACCCGCGGGCTCGGCCAGGACTTGGGGTGTCGATGCCGGTGGCTTGGGGCGATCGTCAGCTCTGAACGGCGGCGCACGTTGGACAGTGCGGACCGCGCGCGAGCACTTGTCGGGCTGGCGAGGCGCAGCGTACGCGACCTTGCCGCACCTTGAAGTGGATGCCTGCAGCCGCAGACGTCGTTGCTGCCGCGGCCGCTAACGGTAGTGCGATGAACTCGCTCGCCCTCGCAGGCGGCGTCGTGCCTCTACGAGCCTCGGTGAACTGAAGCGCCCCGGATTTCCAGGAGGCTCCCTCGTTTGAGATGATGGAGCCAAGATGAGAAGTTCGAAGTATTCCCCCGAGGTCCGTGAACGCGCGG